>NZ_JAHHIT010000098.1 GCF_024539675.1 Streptomyces hilarionis
GTCGGGTGGGTCGGACCGCTGCTCACAGGGCCGTTCCTCCGTCCGGGCTCAGGGCGGGCGCCCCGGGCGGGGCGGCCACCTGTCCCTTGCGCCGCAGCTTCTGCCAGCGCAGCCGACCGCCGGTGAGGGCGGTGATCCAGGACTGGAGCAGGACGACGTACATCAGCTGGCGGTACAGCATCTGCTGGAGCGGCAGCGAGATCAGCGGGGTGAGCCGCTCCTTGTCGAGCACGAAGGCGTAGGCCGCGCAGCCGGCCTGGACGGCGAGGACGCCGAACCAGGCGGCGACGGTCCGGCCGGTCGGGCCGAAGAGCAGGCCGTAGACGAGGAAGAGATCGATGAGCGGGGCGAGCAGCGGGGCGACGACCATGAACAGGGAGACGAGGGGCAGGCCGACGCGGCCGAAGCGGCCCGAGGCGCCCCCTTCGACGAGGGCCCGGCGGTGCTTCCAGATGGCCTGCATGGTGCCGTAGCACCAGCGGTAGCGCTGCGACCACAGCTGCTGCACGGACTCGGGGGCCTCGGTCCAGGCGCGCGCCTTCTCGGCGTACACGACGTGCCAGCCGTCCCGGTGGATGGCCATGGTGATGTCGGTGTCCTCGGCAAGGGTGTCGTCGCTCATGCCGCCGACGCGGTCGAGCGCGCTGCGCCGGAACGCCCCGACGGCGCCCGGGATGGTGGGCATGCAGCGCAGGACGTCGTACATGCGGCGGTCGAGGTTGAAGCCCATCACGTACTCGATGTGCTGCCAGGCGCCGATGAGGGTGTCCTTGTTGCCCACCTTGGCGTTGCCGGCGACCGCTCCGACCTTGGGGTCGGCGAACGGCTGGACGAGCTCACGGACGGTCGCCGGCTCGAAGACCGTGTCGCCGTCCATCATCACGATGAGGTCGTGCCGGGCGTTGGCGATGCCCCGGTTGAGGGCGGCGGGCTTGCCGGCGTTGAGCTGCCGGACGACGCGGACGCCGGGCAGGCGCAGGTCCTCGACGATGCGGGCGGTTCCGTCGCTGGAGCCGTCGTCGATGACGAGGATCTCGATCGGGTGCTCGCTCCTCATCAGCGAACGCACCGTGTTCTCGATGCACTTGGCCTCGTTGTAGGCGGGGACGAGCACGGAGGCCGGTTCGGTGACGGGCGCGTCGGGCCCCCAGACGAAGCCCGTGCGCCGGGTCCGGCGGGTGTGGATCGCGGACAGCAGCAGCATCAGCCCGAAGCGGGCGAAGACGAGGACGCCGATGACGGCGAGGCCGACGACCAGGACGCCGGTGATGTCGTCGGAGGCCGCGACCAGGAACACCCAGGCCCTGCCCTTCCACAGGTCGAGCCCGGTGACGGGGGTGTGCGCGCTGGGGGCGTGCAGGGCCTCGGTGAGGTTCTCGAACCGGTAGCCCTTCTGCTGGAGTTCGGGCAGGTAGAGGTCGAGGGCCTGGACGGTCTGGTGGCGGTCGCCGCCGGAGTCGTGCATGAGGACGATGGCGCCCTTGCCGTCCTGCGGGGTGGCGTTGCGGACGATGCGGCGCACGCCCGGCCGCTGCCAGTCCTCGCTGTCGGCGGTGGTGAAGACGGTGAGGTAGCCGCGGGTGCCGACGTACTCGGTGACCGGCCAGGACGCGTTGTCGAGGGCGTCCGCGGTGGAGGAGTAGGGGGGCCGGAAGAGGGACGTGCGGATGCCCGCCGCGCCCGCCAGGGCCAGCTGGTTCTGGGTGAGTTCCCAGTCGATGCGCTTCTTCGACTGGTAGGAGAGGTCGGGGTGGTTGAAGGTGTGCAGACCGATCTCGTGGCCCTCGTCCACCATCCGCCGGACCAGGTCGGGGTAGCGGGAGGCCATGGTGCCGGTGATGAAGAAGACGGCGTGGACGTGGTGCTTCTTCAGGACGTCGAGGACCTGGGGGGTCCACTTCGGGTCGGGGCCGTCGTCGAAGGTGAGCACGATCCGGTGGTCCGGCACCGCCAGACCGGTCTGCCGGCCGCCCCGGGTGTCGACGACCGGGCCACCGTCGAGGATCTTCTGCGGCACCTTGTCGGAGGCGGCCTCGGGACGGATGCGGTAGTCGGCGAGGATCTCGCTGTGCACGTAGCCGCGCAGCATCAGCATCGCCATCATCGCGAGGAGCACGGTCAGCGGCAGCAGACGGCGCAGCCGGAGGGGCGGCATCAGCCGTCGGCGTCCGGCGGACGGCTCGGACCCCCGGGGGGCGCCGCCGGCCGCGTGCCCCGCGGCCCGTCCGCGGGCCTGCCGCGCTCCGGACCGTCGGGCGGCCCGCCGACCGCCGGGCGGCTCACCCCCCGAGGGGGCCGCCGGCGGTGAGGAGGTGGGCGCGGGCTGGCCGCCGGTCGCGTGTGCGGGCTGTCCGGCGGGGGATCGCCGGGCCGAACGGCGGCTGGTTCGTGGTGCCATGAGAGGTGGTTCTCCGGGGACGAGAGGACGGGCGGACGGGACGGGTGGAAGGGCGGACGGGTGGGCCGCGACGGGGACGGTGCGCGGCGAGGTCGGGTGGCGCGGGGGTGAGGCTGAACGCGGGTGCGCGGGCCCCGGGGCTCCGGGTGCGGGCGTACGCCGGGGCGTATGCCGGGCGGCCCGCGCAGGTCCCGGCGCACGGGACCGGCGTGTCGGCGCCGGACACGGGAGGCGGCCGCGGGAGACGGCCGTGGACCGGGTCGCGGCCGGGGTTCCGGTCGCTGGGGGCGGGCGGGGACGGGCCGGGGGACGCGTGCGGCCGGGCGGGGACGCGACGGCCCGGTGGGGCGGCGCGATCGGCACCGAGGCGGGGCTCGGTCCGTCGGACTCGGGCACGGACGCGGGCGCGGACCCCGGCGGGCCGGGGTCGTGCGAGGCCCGGACGCGGGTGCGGGCGCGTGGGACGCGGGTGCGGTGTCCGGGGGCCCGCCGTCGGGCGGCCGAAGCCGCGGGACGGGCCGTCCCGCGGCCGCGAGCCCATCGCCGTCCCCCGTCCGCGGGCCCTTCGCCTGCTCGGGTGCGACGCCCTCGGTCCGCCGGGGTACCGGCGGAGCCGGGTCAGGCTGCCGGGCTCGACGCCGCCGGGGCGGGTTCCGGCGGGCCGCCGGCGACGGTGGTGGAGGCCCCTCCGGCCGGGGACGGCGAGGAGACGGCGGACGGCGACGCCGCCGGTGAGGACGCGGGCGGCGGCGCGGACGCCGGCGGCGCGATCACCGGACCGCTGGGGCCGGGCGCGGCGGAGGCCGAGGCCGTCGGACCGGCGCTCGGGCGGGCGGACCCGCTCGCCGCCGGCCGCACGGGCGCGGACGCCCCGGCCGAGGGAGCCGCGCTGCCCGAGGCCGCCGCTCCCGCGCTCGCTCCCGGCTTTCCGGGCGCCGAGCCCGTCGCCGAGGCGCCGGTCCCCTTGCCGTCGGCCGGGGCCGGACCGGGCCCTCCGGGCCGCGCGGTGCGGGAGTCGTCGGGCGCGGGCGTGCTGTCGACCTTGCCGGCCGCGGGCTTGTCGTCGCCCTGGCCCGGCACGGGGAGCGGCAGCCAGGGCGCGCCGGCGTTGCCCGACAGCAGGGTGGCCACGATGACCACGGCGTAGGCGCCGCACGCGGTGCCCACGAGGATGCCGATGCGGCGGAACGTGCGGCTGCGCCGGCCCGACTCGTCGACGAACACGGGGACGTCGGACGCGGGGTCCGAGCCGTCGGGCGACCCTTGCAGCGGATCGAGCTGGACCGTCACCTCGCCCGCGGCGCGGTCCTCGGGGTCCGTGCCGCCGGGCGGCTCACCCCAGGGATCCCGGAGATCGCTCGACCGTTCGTTTTCGGAAAGGCCGTTCGACACCCTCGCGATCGCGCGAGGGCCGCTTTCAGGGGGTACATCCATTAAGGAGCGGTATCTTCCGCCCTCTCCCGACGCGGACGTCAGAGGGTGCCCTCCGACTCCGGCAAGGCTCTGGGATGCTGCCCCCAGGACCGGCACGTCCTGGGTGGACGGCGCCGCCTCGGGCCACTTCGGTTGGGCGTCTTCTCGCCAATTACTCACGTGCGCACTTCCCCCCACGGAACGGTTCCAGGTGCGCTACGACCCTGAGCACAGCCGATGGAACCAGGCCCCCACCCGGCTCTCGCGCCCCATTTACCCCATTGCGCTCAGGCCGACGAATCTAGCGCAGGCATGGGCCCCGTGTTCGCGATGTGTCATATATGGTGAGAAGTCATGTTCATGCCCATGGCTGAGAATCGCCCCTCGGTGGGTCACCCGAACCCCTTTCCGGCACCGCGACACCGGCAGCCGCCGCACCGAAGGGCGGTGCGGACCGGGAGACCAGCCCCTTTCACCGCAGGGGTGGGACGGGGACACAAGGGCCCGTCGGGAAGAGCCCGGGACGCCGGCCCAGGCATGGCCGGAAAAACCCCTTGAACGGAATACGAAATACCCGTTCGAACCGCGGTCGGCGCGCACCGGCCACGGACGCGCCGTCCGGACGCGCCGTCCCGATGCGCCCTCCGGACGGGCCGTTCAGGACCGGCGGGCGTCAGCGCCGCGCGGACCGGCGCGGCCCGCTCATGCGGTGAGGTCCGCGTCGCGGGCCATGAGCGCGGCCTGAACGCGGTTGCCGACGTCCAACGCGCTCAGGATGCGGCTGACGTGGGCTTTGACCGTGCTCTCGCGCATGGCGAGGCGCGCGGCGATCTCGGCGTTGGTCTCACCGAGGGCGAGGAGGGCGAGTACGTCGCGTTCGCGGGGCGTGAGCCGGTCGATGCGGGCTCTGGCCGTGACCGCCCGGGGCCGGGTGGTGGCGTGGTAGCGGTCGATGAGGCGACGGGCCGCCGTGGGGTGGAGCATCGCGGAACCGGCGGCCACCAGGTGGACGGCGCGCAGGATCTCGGCCGGATCGGTGTCCTTGAGCAGGAAGCCGTCGGCTCCGGCGCCGAGGGCGTCGTAGACGTACTGGTCGAGGTCGAAGGTGGTCAGGGTGATGACCCTCGGCGGGTGGGGCAGCGCCCTCAGCCGAGCGGTGGCCGTGATGCCGTCCATACGGGGCATGCGCACGTCGACCAGGGCGACGTCCACGCGGTGCGCGGTCGCCTGCTCGACGGCCTGGAGGCCGTCGGCCGCCTGGGCGACGAGCTCGATCCCCGGGTCGCCGTCGAGGAGGTCGGCCAGGCCGAGGCGGACCAGGGCGTCGTCGTCGACGATCATCGCGCGGATCATGCGGGGCCGCCGTTCTCTTCCGTGCCGGACGGGTGGGGGATGCGGGCGGCCAGCCGCCAGGAGCCCGCCCCGCCCGGGCCCGCGTCCAGCCGGCCGCCGAGGGCGCCGACGCGTTCGCGCAGGCCGACGAGCCCGTAACCGGAGCCGACGGCGGCCGCCCGTCCGGCGGGACCGGCGGGATTGGTGACCTCCACCAGGGTGGCGGGCGGCCGGTAGTCGATCGTCATGGTCACCAGGGTGCCGTCGGCGTGCTTGCGGGCGTTGGTCAGGGCTTCCTGCGCGATGCGGTACACGGCCAGGCGGTGGGTGGTGGGCGCGTCCTCCGGCCGGCCGTGGATCGTCACGGCGATGCGCTGGGACGCGGCGCGGGCGTCGTCCACCAGCTGCCGGACGTCTCCCGGGACCGGCGCGGGCACGACGCCGGCGGCGTTCGGCGCGACACCGGGCGTGCGCAGCACACCGAGCACGTCCCGCAGGTCGGCGAGCGCTTCCGTGGAGGCGTCCCGCAGCAGCGCCAGCCGCTCGGCGACCGGCCCCGGCAGCGTGTCGCCGCGGGTGGCCAGCACGCCCGTGTGCAGGGCGATCAGGCTGAGCCGGTGGGCGAGGACGTCGTGCATCTCCGCCGCGATCCGGGACCGCTCCGCGACCCGCGCGGCCTCCTCGCGCAGCTGTGCCTCGACACGCAGGTGCTCCACGTCGGCGGCCAGCGCCCGCACCAGCCGCCGGCGGCTGCCGATCCACATGCCGACGACATACGCGAAGGCCCAGATGAACAGCGCGGTGAGGTAGTCCTGCTGGTGCCACAGCCGGGTCGGCGGATAGCCGACGAGGTTCACGCCGAGCACGGCGGCGACGCACAGGCCCGCCGCCCGCGTCCGGCGGGCCACGGCCAGGTCGTACAGCACGAGGGCCAGCAGGAGCGAGCCGACCCACCCCCACCACGCGGTGACCGCGGCCACCACGAGGGGAGCGACGGGCCAGCGCAGCCGCGGCGCCAGAAGCACCACGGCACACGCCACGGCCGAGGCGCCGATGGGAATCACGTACCGGCCGTCGCTGACCACCTGCGCGCCGTTCACCGCGGCGACGCCGGCGAGGAACGTCACGACCGCGCCGCGCCCGACGGCCACCGCCCTCGCCCGAATCCTGCTGCTGTCCACCGTCGGAATCCTAGGCAGGCGCCCGCCTGCCGCCCCTCGACGATGGGCGACGCCCACCCCCTGCTTTCGTCGGGGGAAGCCGTCGAAGAACGGCGGATCCGCTGCCGGGCGGCGATTCCTAGCGTCATATGCATGGATGACCGGACCACCTCCCACCACCGTGTCCTGGCGCAGCGCGAAGCCGACGGCTGGATGTTCCTGATCGAAGCGGCCCGCGATCTGCGCACCACCGGCGCGATCGCCCCCAGCGGCGAAGCCCTGTCCCGCGCCCTGACCGAGCCCGTCCGGGCCCAGGCGTCCCGTCCGCTGGCCGTCCTGGAGGCGGGCGCCGGCACCGGCCCCGTCACCCGGGCCCTGATACCCCGGCTCTCCCGGGGCAGCCGCCTGGACATCGTCGAGGCCAACCCCCGCTTCGCCGCCCGGTTGCGCCACCTGGCCGCGACGCACCCCGACCTGGTCCACGCGCCCGGACGGGTGAACGTGCACGAGACCCTCGTCGAGCGGCTGGACACCGGCCGGCGCTACGACGTCATCGTCTCCGGCCTGCCCCTGACCAACTTCGCCCCCGCCCAGGTGGAGCGGATCATGGCCCGCTTCATGGACCTGCTGCATCCCGGCGGCACGCTGACCTACTTCGCCTACGTCGGCACCCGCAGGGCGCGCGCCCTGACCGCCTCCCGGGCCGAGGCACGCCGTCACGCCGCGGTGGACGAGGTCATGGCCGCCTACCAGCGCGCCTACGCCACCGGACGCTGGACGGTCTGGGCCAACCTGCCGCCCGCCCACGTCTGGCACCTTCGGCGTCCCGTCGCGTCCGCGGAACCCGCCGGGCAGCCTCTCGCCGGGGCACGGCGGTGAACGCGGTCTGCGACCTCCTCGACCGGCTCCCGCCGGTCGCGGTCTACGCGGTCGTGGCCACGGCGGTGCTGGCCGAGTCGCTCCTGCTGGTGGGCGCGGTCATCCCCACGCTGACCCTGCTCCTGACCGCGGGCGCACTCGCCCGGACCGGGCACGTCAGCCTGCCCCCGATCATCGCCGTGGCGGTCGGCGCCGTCGTGACCGGCGACTTCCTCGCCCATCGCACCGGCCGGTTCCTGGCCGACCGGCTGCGCACCGGCCGGGCGGGCCGTCGCGTTCCGCTCGCCGTCTGGGCGCGGGCGGAGACGCTGATGGCCCGCCACGGCGGCCGCGCCGTCCTCCTCGCCCGCTTCCTCCCCGTGATCCGCACCCTCGCCCCCCACTGCGCGGGCGCCGCCCGCCTGCCCTACCGGCGCATCGCCCCCTACAGCGCCGTCGCGGCCTGCGTCTGGGCGACCGCGGAGACGTCCGTCGGCTACGCGGCCGCATCCTCCCTCCAGCGCGCGCTCACCCTGGCGGGCCCCGCCGCGGCCGTCCTCGTGCTGAGCGCGACCGCGGTCGCGCTCGCCGTGCGGCGAAGCGTGCCGCGCCGCGGGGAGAAGGCGGCGTGAGCGTCCACGCGCGGCGCCGGCCGGCCCGCGGCGGCACACAAAAAGACCCCGCCCCTGAGGGGCGAGGTCTTCGTGTCACATGGGATGAGTGGAGATGGCGGGAATCGAACCCGCGTCCAACGGTGCAGAATCAGGGCTTCTCCGTGTGCAGTTCGCTGTGATTTTCTCGGCCCCGGCGATCACGCGAACAAGTCGCCGACGGGCCCAGTCACTGTTTGATTTCCCATCTCACCCCGTGACCGGGCGAGACGGTTTAGTTCCCTAGATTATGCCAGGATCCGGGCCGGGAACACTCCCGGGCTGACACCCTTTAGGGTCCTACCTCACTGCTTATTAGGCAGCGAGAGCGTAGGACTGGGAATCGCTCTTGATATTGGCGATTATTTTTTGCGACATATGGTTTACGAGATCATTGCCGCTTCCTCGACACGCTTCCCCTGCTTCGACAGCCGCTGTCGAAACCGATCATCCCCATGTTGTTTTTTCAATCCCTCCGAGGAGGGCCCGTGCCCACCGTGGGGCACGCAGGCCATGGTACGTGAACCACGCCCGTCGATGCCACTGTGTTCACGGCGGCCGCGTTCCCGGCGGCCGTGACTCCCGGGGCTAGGCGTGCCGCTGCCTGCGCTTCGCCGCCGCGACGGCCCGGTCCGTCTCCCGGCGGTCCTGCTTCTCCCGCAGGGTCTGCCGCTTGTCCCACTCCTTCTTGCCGCGGGCCAGCGCGATCTCGGCCTTGGCCCGGCCGTCCTTGAAGTACAGGGCCAGGGGCACGATCGTGTGACCCGTCTCCTCGGACTTCACCGCGAGCTTGTCGATCTCCTCGCGGTGCAGCAGCAGCTTGCGCTTGCGGCGCGCCGAGTGGTTGGTCCAGCTTCCCTGGCTGTACTCGGGGATGTGGGCGGCGTGCAGCCACGCCTCGTTCCCCTCGATCTGCACGAAGCCGTCGGTCAGCGAGGCGCGGCCCTGGCGCAGCGACTTCACCTCGGTGCCGGTGAGCACGAGGCCCGCCTCGTAGACGTCGATGATGGCGTAGTCGTGCCGGGCCTTCTTGTTCTGCGCGACGATCTTGCGCTTGCCGTCCTTGGCCTTGGCGGACGGGGCGGCCCCGCCCTGCTTCGGCTGGGACTCCTTGGGTACGTACATTCCCTTGCTCATAGTCCCGCCATTTTCGCATCCGGAGGCGGCCTGAGGGAAAGCCGATTACGCGGGCCGCCCGCGGCACGCTCAGGGCGTGTCGCCCAGCCCGCCCAGCACGGTCTCCGCCCGCGCGAGCGCGCCGTCGTCCGCCTCCAGGTCGGGCGTGATGCCCCGGCCGTCGACGGCGCGGCCCGACGGGGTGCGGTAGTGCCCGACGGTCAGCTCGGCGACCGAGCCGTCGGGCAGCCGGCGCGGCATCTGCACCGAGCCCTTGCCGAAGGTGCGCGAGCCGACCACGACCGCGCGGCCCCGGTCCTGGAGCGCGCCGGTCAGCAGCTCGGCCGCGCTCATCGTGCCGCCGTCGACCAACGCGACCAGCGGACGGGCGGTGTCGCCGCCGGCGTCGGCGTGCAGCACACGCTGGTCGCCGCCGACGTCGTAGGTGGCGACGAGACCGCCGTCCAGGAAGGCGGAGGCGGCGGCGACGGCCTCGGTGACCAGTCCGCCGGAGTTGCCGCGCAGGTCCAGCACGATCCCGGCGCCGGGCGGGGCGTGCTCGACGGCGCCGCGGACGCTGTCGCCGACGCCCTTGGTGAACGCGGCGACGGTGACGACGGTGACGCCGCCGGAGAGCCGGCGGACGGTGACGGAGTCCGTGGACAGCAGCACCCGGCGCAGGGTCTCGGTCCACGCGCGCGTGCCGCGCTCCAGGCCGATACGGACGGCGGTGCCGGCGTGCGCGTCCTTCGCGTCACCCCGCAGTAAGGAGACGACGTCGGTGACCGGGAGGCCGTCCACGGACCGTCCGTCGACGCGGCGCAGCCGGTCGCCCGGCTGGATCCCGGCGTCGGCCGCGGGCGACCCGGACTGCACCCCGGTCACCTCGATCCGGCCGTCGCGCTCGCGCCGCGCCTCCAGGCCGACGCCGGTGTAGCGGCCGTCGAGGGAGTCCTCGAACTCCTCGTACTCGCCCTCGGAGTAGACCGCCGCCCAGCGGTCGCCGCTGCGGCTGACGGCCCGCTCGGCGGCCTCCATAGGGGACTTGCCGTCCGCGGCGGCCTCCTCGGCGGCCCGCGTCACGTCCTCGGCGCGCCCGGCGGGGGCGGGAGCGGCGCCCGAGGAGCGCGCGTGCCCCTCGCCCCACTGCTGCGGCAGCGATCCGGTCGCCGCCCCGGCGACGAGGACGCCGGCGAACACCAATGTCAGGGCGGCCCCGCGGCGGCAGCGGCGGGGCTGACAGAACAGGTCACGGCCTGACATGGCGGTGAGTCTAGGGGAACGCGAAGGGCCGTACGGTCGGTTGACCGCACGGCCCGGCGGGGTGTGCGTCACACTCCGGTGTGTGTGCGTCACACCTTCAGGTACTTGCGCAGCGCGAAGAACGCGGCCAGGGCGGGCATCAGCAGGCTGGTGGCGAGGATGAGCGGGAGCTTCGTCAACACGGCGTCCCAGCCGATGAAGTTGATCAGGTTCAGCTTCTCGGACAGGGCCAGCCCGTGGTCGATGATGAAGTACCGGGCGATCACCAGGAATCCGCAGGCCACCGTGCCGCCGATCAGGCCGGCGACCGCGGCCTCGGCGATGAACGGCGCCTGGATGTAGAACCCGGAGGCGCCGACGAGCCGCATGATGCCGGTCTCGCGCCGCCGGCTGAACGCCGAGACGCGCACGGTGTTGACGATCAGCATCAGGGCCACCACGAGCATCAGCGCCATGACCGCCCGCGCCGCCCAGTTCATGCCGTTGAGCAGCCCGAAGAGGTTGTCCAGGATGCCCTTCTGGTCCTGCACCGACTGCACGCCGTCGCGCCCGTCGAAGGCGGTCGCGATGACCTGGTACTTCTCGGGGTCCTTGAGCTTGATGCGGTACGACTCCTGCATCTGGTCCGGCGTGAGGGAGCTGGCCAGCGGGGAGTCGCCGAACTGCTCCTTGTAGTGCTTGTACGCGTCGTCCTGCGACTCGTACGTCACCTTCTCGACGACGCCCATCTTGTCGAGGTCGGACTTGATCTGCTTCTTCTGGTCCGCGGTGACCGCGCCCTTGGCGCAGTTGGGGTCGGACTCGGCGTCGCTCTTGTTGCAGAGGAAGATCGAGACGTTGACCTTGTCGTACCAGTAGCCCTTCATGGTGCTGACCTGATCGCTCATCAGGAGCGACCCGCCGAAGAGCGCCAGGGACAGGGCGACGGAGACGATGACGGCGAAGGTCATCGTCAGGTTGCGGCGGAGACCGACGCCGATCTCCGACAGTACGAACTGGGCGCGCATGGCGTGTTGTTCAGGCCTTTCCGGGGACGTCCGCCGGGGCGGTCGCGATGGCGGGGGCGGTCAGTGCTGGTAGCCGTAGACGCCGCGCGCCTGGTCACGGACGAGGCGGCCCTGCTCCAGCTCGATGACGCGCTTGCGCATCTGGTCCACGATGTTCTGGTCGTGCGTGGCCATCAGCACGGTGGTGCCCGTCCGGTTGATCCGGTCGAGCAGCTTCATGATGCCGACGGAGGTCTGCGGGTCGAGGTTGCCGGTGGGCTCGTCCGCGATCAGCAGCTTGGGCCGGTTCACGAAGGCGCGCGCGATGGCCACGCGCTGCTGCTCGCCGCCGGACAGCTCGCCCGGCATCCGGTCCTCCTTGCCGCCGAGCCCGACGAGATCGAGCACCTGCGGCACGGACTTGCGGATCTCGCCCTTGGACTTGCCGATGACCTCCTGCGCGAAGGCGACGTTCTCGGCCACCGTCTTGTTCGGCAGCAGCCGGAAGTCCTGGAAGACGGTTCCCAGCTGGCGGCGCATCTGGGGCACCTTCCAGTTGGACAGGCGCGCGAGGTCCTTGCCCAGGACGTGCACCTGGCCGTGGCTGGTGCGCTCCTCGCGCAGGACCAGCCGCAGGAAAGTGGACTTTCCGGAGCCGGAGGACCCGACGAGGAAGACGAACTCGCCCTTCTCCACCTCGAGGGAGACATCCCTGAGTGCGGGGCGGGTCTGCTTGGGGTAGGCCTTGGAGACGTTGTCGAATCGGATCACGGATGCACCACGGGTCGCCGGGGGTAGATGAGCGTGACCATACGCGAACCGGGGAGGGCGGCGCAGGCGTCGGGAGGGGTTGGGTGGGGCTTGTGCGTTTTTGTACGGGGCTTTGTATGCCCCCCGCTCTTCGAGTGAGCCGCGCGGCCCCCGCAGGAACCTGGCACAGTGGAGGGGGAACGTTCCCGTTCCCCGGAGCGTTGTCTCCATGGAACCGGTGCAAGGAGGGCGAGGCGCATGACGTACGACCGGCTGGTGTGCGCTAACTGCGCTGCGCCCGTGAGCGAGGGCCGGTGCCCCGTGTGCCGCGCGAACCGCGAGCGGCTGCAGCAACAGGAGAACTTCCTCGCGCAACTGAACCCCATGACGCTGATCGCGCTGCTGGCGGTGCTGGTCGCGGCGGTGGCGCTGCTGGCCCACCAGACCGTCTAGCCACGGGCGGCGCCGTACGGCGTGCGTACGAAGGGCCCGGAGCCGATCGGCTCCGGGCCCTTCGCGCGTACGTCACGTACGGGTACGGCTGCCTACCGTCAGGCAGCGGCCCCGCCGCGGCCGGCCGCCAGACGCGGCAGCACGCGGAAGCCGATGCCGCCGGCGATCATGGTGGCGGCGCCGACGATCAGGAACGTGGTCTGGCCGGCGCCGGTCTCGGCGAGCTCCTTGCCGCCGCCCTGCGCGCTGTTGTCGGCGGCCACGTCCGAGGTGTCGGTCAGCGCGGAGCTGCCGACCTCCTGGGTCGAGGTGCCGTCGGTGTCGGTGCCGGAACCGCCGGTGGTGGAACCGCCGCCGGTCGCCGCGCCGCCGGTGGACTGGTCACCGCCGGTGGTCGAGCCGCCACCGGTCGTGGAGCCGCCGCCGGTCGTCGTGGACGAACCGCCCGTGGCGGAACCGCCGGTGGTGGAACCGCCGGTGGTCGTGGAGGAACCGCCGGTGGTGGAACCGCCGGTCGTCGTGGACGAGCCGCCGGTCGTGGAACCGCCGGTCGTCGAGGAACCGCCGGTCGTCGTGGTGGAGCCACCGGTCGTGGTGGATCCGCCGGTGGTCGTGGTGGAGCCGCCCGTGGTGGTGGAGCCGCCCGTGGTCGTGGTCGAACCGCCGACCGACGCCGCGCCGCCGACGGAGGCCGTGCCACCGACGGACGCCGCGCCGCCGACGGAGGCGGTGCCGCCGACGGAGGCGGTGCCGCCGACCGAAGCGGTGCCGCCCGTCGCGGTCGAGTCGCCCGTGGTGCCCGTGGTGCCGGTCGTACCGGTCGTACCGGTCGTGCCCTGCGTCGTGCCGCCTTCGGTGCAGATCCCGATCGGGCAGGGCTCCTGGCCCGTCTGCGGAGTGACGTCGTCCCCGCCGGACGTCGACACAAGTCCGCTGAGGCCGCCCTCGTCGCCGGCGGCCGAGGCGACCCCGGCGACCGTCAGCGAGGCGCCCGCGGCGATCACGGCACCGGCGGCTATGCGCGCGACCCGGATCCGCGTCTTCTTCGTCATATGGTTGCTACCCCCAGTAGCTGAAAGCGTCGTTGAGGCCGCGCCCGGGGCTGTGATCGACGGGGGCAGCTGAGATGCAGCCGAGGCCCCCGGTTCACATGCGCCCCGAAGATACGCATGCCACTCCGCACCCTCCCCATTTTTCAAAGAAGCGTCAAGGCCGTTGCGGGCGCAATGTCCAAGTCGGGGCGCTTTGCGCGATGTTGGTGCTGTGAATGTGACGTAAAAAGCAAACCGCCCCTGAAACAGGGGCGGTTAGCGTGTCGACAAACCTACTTCTCCTGCTGCTTGCGCCAGCGAATTCCGGCCTCCAGGAACCCGTCGATCTCGCCGTTGAACACGGCCTCGGGGTTGCCGACCTCGAACTCGGTGCGCAGGTCCTTGACCATCTGGTACGGGTGCAGGACGTACGAACGCATCTGGTTGCCCCAGGAGTTGCCGCCGTCGCCCTTGAGGGCGTTCATCTTCGCCTGCTCCTCCTGCCGGCGCCGCTCGAGCAGCTTGGCCTGGAGGACGTTCATCGCGGTCGCCTTGTTCTGGATCTGCGACCGCTCGTTCTGGCAGGAGACGACGATGCCGGTCGGCAGGTGGGTCAGGCGCACCGCGGAGTCGGTGGTGTTCACGCCCTGGCCGCCGGGGCCGGAGGAGCGGTACACGTCCACGCGCAGCTCGGACTCGTCGATCTCGATGTGGTCGGTCTGCTCGACCACGGGGAGGATCTCGACGCCCGCGAAGGAGGTCTGGCGGCGGCCCTGGTTGTCGAACGGCGAGATGCGTACGAGGCGGTGCGTGCCCTGCTCGACGGAGAGGGTGCCGTAGGCGTACGGGATCTGCACGGCGAAGGTGGTCGACTTGATGCCGGCCTCCTCGGCGTACGACGTCTCGTAGACCTCCGTCTTGTAGCCGTGCTGCTCCGCCCACCGCAGGTACATCCGCTGGAGCTTCTCGGCGAAGTCGGCCGCGTCGACGCCGCCGGCCTCGGCGCGGATGTTGACGAGCGCCTCACGGGCGTCGTACTCCCCGCTGAGCAGCGTGCGCACTTCCATCTCGTCGAGCGCCTTCTTGACGGACGTGAGCTCGGACTCGGCCTCCGCGAGGGTGTCCGGGTCGTCCTCCTCCTGGGCCATCTCGAACAGCACGGCGAGATCGTCGATCCGGCCGCGCAGCGTGTCCGCCTTCCTGACCTCGGCCTGGAGGTGGGACAGCTTGCTGGTGATCTTCTGCGCCTCGTCCGGGTTGTCCCACAGGGACGGCGCGGCCGCCTGCTCCTCGAGCACGGCGATGTCTGCCCTCAGCTTGTCGAGGTCCAGAACGGCCTCGATCGACTCCATGGTCGAGGAGAGGGACTTGAGCTCTTCGGATACATCGACGACTGCCACGCCTCCCAGCGTAACGGCTCCGCCAACCGGGCAGTGCCGGGTGCCGCCCGCGAGGTCCGGGCGGGCAGCGGTCGCCTGCTCGCCCGGGGCGCGGTCACGGGGAGGTCATGCTCGCCGCCGCGGGCCCGGCGGGCCGCTCGTCACGGCGTCGTCGGGGCGGAGTTCTTCGTGTCCTGGGGGTCCGCGCCCGCGTCGTCTCCGGAGGTGGCCGCCCAGGTGCCGACCCCGACCGCCGCCGCCAGGGCCGCCGCGGCCACGCCGAGCGTGATCCGGCGCCGCCGCGTGGCGGAGCGGTTGCGCGCCGAGCCCGGACGCGGCGCGCCCGCGGCCCTGGGCACCCGGGCCGTGCCGTGCGCGCCGCCGGCCAGCTCGTCGGGGGCGGGCACCCGCATCGACGTGTGGGTGTCCCGGTTGGAGTCCGGCTTGGCGTTCGGCACCAGCGGGACCGAGCCGCGCCGCGCCCGGCCCGTGGCCGCCGCGGCGGCCGGCGCGGAGGGCGCCGTCTCGGCGCTCTCGCCCTCTTCCGGCTCGGTGTCGGGCTCGTCGACGTCCAGCGGGGGCATCCCGGCCAGCATCGGCAGCTGCTCGCGCAGCCGCGCCGCCAGCTCGGAGGCCCGCAGCCGGGAGGCCGGCGCCTTGGCCAGGCACTGCACGATCAGCTGCCACAGCTCGTCGGGGATGCCGGGCAGGGGGGCGACGGACTCCGTGACGTGGCGGCGCAGCACCGCGCCCGGGTGGCCGCCGCCGAACGGGGTGAAGCCCGCGAGCAGCTCGTACAGGACGGTCGCCAGGGCGTAGATGTCCACCGAGGCGCGCGGCGGCAGGCCTTCCACGATCTCGGGCGCCAGGTAGTCCGGCGTCCCGATGATCTTGGTGGCGCGGGTCCGTTTGGGGGTGTCGATCAGTTTCGCGACGCCGAAGTCCGTCAGCAGCGCGCGGTGCGAGCCGCCCGGGCCGAGCGGCCCCTGCATGTCGAGCAGGATGTTCTCGGGCTTGACGTCGCGGTGCACGATCCCGGCCGCGTGCGCGGCGGCCAGGCCCTCGGCGACGTCCGCGACGACGGCGACGGCGGCCTCGGGCGCCATGCGCCGGTCCCGGTCGAGGCGGGTGCGCAGGTCCGTGCCGCGGACCAGGTCCATGACCAGCGCCAGGTCGTTGCCGTCGACGACCAGGTCCCGCACCGAGACCACGTGGGGGTGGTCCAGGCCGAGCAGCGCCGTGCGTTCCTGCACGAAGCGGCCCACGAGCTCCTCGTCGGAGGCGAGGTCCTCGCGCAGCAGCTTGACGGCGACGGGCCCCTCCGGTCCCTCGCCCAGCCACACCGTGCCGGCGCTGCCCCGTCCCAGGATCTGGTGGGCGGTGTACCGGCTGCCGATCTTCCGTGCCAAGGCTGCTCCTACAGACGCGTGTTGCCCATCAAAGTACGCGTCCTGGGAGCCAACCTTCACCGCGGAGACGGAAATCACCCGCCGGATGTCGACAAGTACACAAACTCGTGGTCAGGGGCGGGGTCCGGCGTCCGGCGGTCAGTTCGGGGAGGAGCCTCCGCCGGCCGCGTCGGCGAGATCGCCGATCCAGCCGGTGACGTCGCCGACCCAGCCGCTGATCAGCTGCCAGTAGCTCTTGCCCGTGCCGATCCACTCCTGCAACGGGCTCAGCTCCCAGATCAGCCAGCCGGCCACGAACAGGATGACGATCGTGAACAGGCAGCCCTTCAGACAGCCCAGGCCGGGGATCCGCATCGGGTTGGCGCTGCGCTGCCGGGGCTCGCGCGGCTGCCGGGGCTCAGGCGCGGGCCGCCGGCGCGGCTGCTGCTGCGGGGGCGGGGCGTAGCGCTGCTGCTGGGGCTGCTGGGCCTGCTGGGGCTGCGGAGGCGACGCGTACCGCTGCTGGTGCTGCTGCTGCTGGCCGGGGTACCCGTAGCCGGGCTGCTGCGGCTGCTGCGGCTGCTGGGGGCGGCGCGGCTGCTGCGGCTGCTGTTGCGGGCGGGAGACCTGCCGCTGGGGGCGGCGGCGCAACGGGTCGTCGCCGGGGTCGAGGTACTGCTGGACCTGGGTCTGCTCGTTGCGGTCGCGGGCGCCCTGCATCTGGGACTGCCAGGGGTGCGGCTGCTCCGGCGGCTGCGCGGGCCCGCCGTACTGGCCGGGCGGCACCGGCGGCAGGACGGCCGTCGGGTCGGCGGCGCCCTGCGGACCGCCCGTGCGGGGCAGGACGGCGGTGGGGTCGGCGGCGCCCGCCGGGCCCGCCGTGTGCGGCAGGACGCTGGTCGCGGCGTTCGGGTCGTAGGCGCCGCCGGGCACGGTGGCGGGCGCCGGGTCGGGCGCGAGCAGATGGCCGACGCCGTCGGCGGCCGCGATCTGCATGGAGTTGGCGTGCACGCCGATGCCCTCGGCGACGATCCGCAGGCCGCGCGCGAGGTTCTCGGCGCTCGGCCGGTGGTCGGGGTTCTTGCTCAGACAGCGCTCGATGACCGTCCAGAGCGGGTCGGGGACCGTGGAGGGACGGCGCGGCTCGGCGCTCAGGTGCTGGTGCAGGACCTCCAGGGCGGAGCCCCCGGAGAACGGCGGCCGGCCCGTGACCAGCTCGTACATCAGGATGCCGGCGCCGTAGATGTCCACGGCGGAGGTCTGCGGGCGGCCCTCGGCGGACTCGGGGGCGACGTACGCGGGCGTGCCGACGAACTCGCTGGTGCGGGTCAGGCCCGGGGAGTCGGCGAGGCGCGCGATGCCGAAGTCGGTGAGCAGCGGGTGCATCTGGCCGCCGTCCTGCTTGAGCAGGACGTTGGCCGGCTTCAGGTCGCGGTGCACCACGCCGTCGGCGTGGCTGGCGGCGAGCGCGTCGGCGATCTGGGCGGTGAGCAGGGCCGCGGCCACCGGGGTGAAGGGGCCGTTCTCGCGCAGGTAACGATGCAGGTCGGGGCCCTCGACGAGGTCCATGACCAGGGCCAGCAGATCGCCCTCGACGACCAGGTCGCGGACCCGGACGATGTTGGGGTGGGTCAGGCGCAGCAGGACGGAGCGCTCGCGCAGGAAGCGCATCACGACGTCGGGGTCGTTCGCGAGCTCCTCCTTGAGGACCTTGATCGCGACGGTTTCCCCGGGCTGCCCCGCGACGGCCGCCTCGGCGCCCGCGGTCTCACGCTGGCGGGCTCGCCAGACGGTGCCCGTGGCGCCGCGTCCGAGCGGCTCCTCGAGCAGGTACTTGCTGCCTACCGGCCGCACGTCATGCGCTCCCTGCTGCTTGCTCGTCAGACTCGCCGGCCCGTGGGCCCCGCTCGTCTGTCCCGCCAGTGTTCCGACCCACTGTAGTGCCGTGATGCGGACGCCGGGCGGTCGTCGCGGTCGTCCCCGTCGCGGGGAAAGACGCTTCACCCGGTCTTCCTGGTTGCCGGAGCCGGACGTGACCGATCTCAACTGATCGTCGGTGACGCACCCGGCAGGCACTTTTGCGGGCAGAGCCGACCAATCAAGATCACTTGTCCTCGGGAGAGGGGCGCGTTGTCAGTGACAGGTGCGAGGATGCCTTCAGTACTGGCCGCTGTGCTCGTGTGAGGTGGGGGGAAGCCCGCGCCCGTGCAGAAGGGACCGCTGACGGCGATGCAGATCCGGCTGACCGTCGTAGACCCGACGGGCGCGCCCGCCGATTCCCGGCCCCGCGCCGCGAGCTGCGACGTGCTGGTCACGGCGCCCGCCGGCACGGCCCTGGCGGCGGTGGCGTCCGCGCTGGCCGCGGCGGTCTGCGGCGAGGGGGCCGCGCCGTCCTCGTCCGCGGCGGCGGTCGTCCTCTACGCGGGCGTCGAGCGGCTGGACGCGCAGCGCTGCACCCTGGGCGAGCCCCCGCTGACCGACGGCGCGGTGCTCTCCCTGGGCGCCCCGGCCGATCCCGAGCCGCATCCCGAGGTCGACGACGCCCCGGCCCGTCTGCACGTGGTGGCCGGTCCCGACGCGGGCGGCGTCCATCTGCTGCACGGCGGCCAGGTCCGCGTGGGCCGCTCGGCCGACGCCGACGTGCCGCTCGACGACCCGGACGTCTCACGGCTGCACTGCGCGGTGACGCTCTCGCCCGAGGGCCGGGTCACGGTGGCCGACCTGGGCTCCACCAACGGCACCACGCTCGACGGCGCGCCGGTGCCGGAGCGCCCCGTCCGCCTGCCCGCGGGCGCCCTGCTGCGGGTCGGCGAGTCGGCCCTGCGGCTGGCGCCGCCCGGCGGGCCGGGCCCCCGGGTGGCGACCACGCCGGACGGCGAGGGCCACGTCCGCGTCCCCTGCGGGAGCGCGGCGCAGCAGGACGCGCAGAGCGCCCACCCGCGCGTGAACGGCTCCGGCGCGCCGGACGGCGACGGCGCGGGCACGGGCGGCACGGCCTCCGACCGGCCGCACGACCCCTCCGGCCACGGCGCCTCCGGCCACGGCCCCGGCGCGGCCGGCCCGGCGGGAGCGACCGCCCACGCCTACGGCACGGTCGACTGGGGCGGCGCGTCGCGCGCCCGGGGCGTGGTCCCGGAACCGCGTCGGCACGGGCTCGGGGGCGCCTCCCCCGCGCCGCCCGTCGTCCCGGGCCAGGGCACGGCGCCGAGCGTCGAGACCCGCCCCGGTGGCGAGACGCGCCCGCCGGGCGGATCCTCCCCCGCCGGTCCGTCCGCGGCGGGCGACGCCTCGTCGGCCACGCACGGGGGCCGCGCCCGGCCCGGCTCCCTCGCCGCCGGCCACGACGACGCGCGCGGTCCGCACGGCGCGTCCGACGACACCGCCGCCCACCACCTCTCCTTCCTCGCCGACGGCGACCGCGAGGGCCGGGCCGGGACCGGCGGCCACAGCGGCCACGACGCCGGGGACGCCGGCGAGCACGGCGTCGACGACGGTCCGCGCGGCTCCGGCCGCCGCAAGGGGACCCCCCTGCGCGGCACCGACGTGCCCCCGGGCGTGCGCAGGCGCGGCCTCTCCGCGTGGGCGCGCCGGCTGGCGGGCGGCCGTGGCCCCGCGGCGGACCAGGCGGACGCCGGTTCCGGCGAGGAGCCGGTCGCCGGAGCCGAGCCGCAGCCGGCCGCCGTGCCCACGGCCGCTCCCGAGACCTGGCCGGACCCGGCGGCGCTGCTGCTGACGGCGCTGGGCCCGGGCCCCCGGCTGTGGGAGCGCGCGCCCGGGCACCCGGAGGCGCTCGCGGTGCGCCTCGGCACGGCCGACCGGGCCGCGCCGGACGGCTCGGGCCTGCTGCCCGCGGTCCCGGTGACCGCCGGTCTGCGCGAGGTCGGGGCGCTCGGGCTGGCCGGGCCGCGGCCGCGGCTGGCCGGGCTGGCGCGCGCGGTGCTGGCCCAGCTCGCCGCGCTGCACTCGCCCGAGACCCTGGAAGTCGTCCTGATCAGCACGGACCGCGGGCGGTCCGAGGAGGAACGCACCGCCGAGTGGTCCTGGCTCGGCTGGCTGCCCCACCTGCGCCCGGGCCACGGCCAGGACTGCCGTCTCCTCCTGGCCTACGACCGCGACCAGGCCACGGCCCGCGCGGACGAACTGCTGCGCCGGCTGGAGGACTGCCTGTCCGACGGCACGGCCGGCGACGCCCGGCCGTCCCCGCCGACCGGCGCGGCCCGCCGCCCCTCCTGGGCCGTGACGGACGACTCGGCCGGCGGCGCCTTCCCCGGCCCCTACACGGTGGTCGTCGTGGACGGCGACCCGGGCGGCGCGGATCTGCGCGAGGCGGTGGCGCGGCTGGCGGTGGCCGGTCCGCGCGCCGGCATCCATGTCGTCTGTCTGGCGGAGACGCCCGCCGCCTCCCCCTCCTCGCCGGTGTCGGAGACCTACGAGGCGGCCTGCGCGGCGGCGCCCACGTTCCGCGCGTGCGGGGCGGTCGCCCTGCTCAGCGGTGACGTGGCGACGGCGCTGCGGCTGCTGCGGGTCGCACCGGCCGGCGCGCGGTCGGAGCGCCCCGGGCCGGTGGGCCCCGGCACGGTCGGCGCGGTGGACGCCGTCTCCCTCGCCTGGGCGGAGCGCTTCGCGCGGGCCCTCGCCCCACTGCGCCCGGACGGTGCGGCCGGCGGCGAGCGGCACCCGCGGGTGTCGGCGCCGCTGCCCGCGTCCGCCCGCCTGCTCGACGAACTGGGCCTCGCCCGGGCCACGCCCGCCTCCCTGATGGCCCGTTGGGCGGCCGCGGCGGACGACGCCGACGCGCTCGGCGGCCGGGCATGGGCCGTGCTGGGCGCCGGCCCGCGCGGCCCGGTGGGCGTGGATCTGGCGGCCGAGGGCCCCCACCTGCTGATCGAGGGCCCGACCGGCAGCGGGCGCACGGAACTGCTGCGGGCGGTGGTCGCCTCGCTGGCCGCCGCCGAGCGGCCGGACCGGCTGAGCGTCATCCTGCTGGACGGCCGCGACACCGTCGGCAAGGGCGGCGGCGGGCCCGGCGACGGACTGCGGGTCTGCACGGACCTGCCGCACGTCACCACGCACCTCACCGCCAACGACCCGGTCCGCATGCGGGAGTTCGCGCAGTCGCTGAGCGCCGAGCTGAAGCGGCGGACCGAGCTGCTGGGCCGCTCGGACTTCGCCGAGTGGCACACGCACCGCGCGGTCTCCGGCCGCATCGTCCCGCAGCGCACCGCGAAGCCGCAGCGCACCGCGAACCCGTCGAGCGCCGCGGCCCCGGGCTCGGCCGGCGGCGCCGCCGACCTCGACGCCCCGCCGAGCTCCACCCTGCGGCTGCGGCCGGGGGCGACGGCCCGTCAACAGGCCGAGGCCGCACCGCCGCTGCCCCGCCTGGTCGTGGTGGTGGACGACCTGGACGCGCTGGTCTCCCCCGCCCTCGGCTCCCCGGGCCGGCCCGCGGCCGGTTCGGTGATGCGCGCGCTGGAGGCGGTGGCCCGCGAGGGCGAGCGGCTCGGCGTGCACCTGGTGGCGGCGACCGGCCCCGGAGGCCGTACGGCGGAGTCGGAGCCCGCCCGCCGCTCCACGGTGCGGATCACGCTGGAGGCTCCGGTGTCCGGCCCGGACGAACCGGCGCCGGGCCGTGGCCGTCTCCGGGGCGCCGACGGCCGGCTCACCCCGTTCCAGGGCGGCCGCGTCACGGGCCGCATCCCCCGCACGGCGACCCTGCGTCCCACGGTGGTCCCCCTGGAGTGGGCCCGGATGGGCGACCCGCCGACCCGCAGACCGGTACGGGAACTGGGCAACGGGCCCACGGACCTGGCGCTGCTGGCCAGCGCCCTGGAACGCGCGGCACGGCACCCCAGCCCGTCCGGCGTCCACTGAGCGCGGGACGCCCGGCACCGATCACGACGCGGTCACGATCCCCCGCTTGACAGGGCGGGCGCTCTTGCCGACCCCCGGCGCCCGGCGTAGACCAGTGCCACGGGACAGCGCTCAACGTTCGACGAGGAACGAAGAACGGGGCAGTGATGCGCAGCACGAGCAGCACCATCCGCACACGCAGGACCGTGAAAGCGGCCGCCACGCTCGTGGCGGGAGCCCTCGCGCTCTCGCTCACCGCATGCGGCGGCGACGACGACAAGAGCAACGGCGCCGACGGCGGCACCGGGACCAAGGACTCGGGCAGCACCCTCGCCCTCCCCAAGCTGAACGGCACCACGCTCGAGGTGGCCGCCGTCTGGACGGGCACGGAGCAGGCGAACTTCAAGAAGGTGCTGGCCGAGTTCGAGAAGCGCACCGGCGCGAAGATCACCTTCGTGCCCGCGCAGGACCCGATCATCAACTTCCTGGGCTCGAAGATCGCGGGCGGCTCCCCGCCGGACGTGGCCATGCTGCCGCAGCCCGGGGCCATCAAGCAGGCCGCCGAGAAGGGCTGGGCCAAGCCGCTGGGGGCCGAGGCCCAGGCGCAGCTCGCCAAGAACTACTCCCGGGGCTGGCAGGACATCGGCAAGGTCGGCGGCAAGCAGTACGGCGTCTACTACAAGGCGGCCAACAAGTCGCTGATCTGGTACAACGCCAAGGTCTTCGAGAACGCGGGCGCGTCCGAGCCCAAGACGTGGAAGGACCTGCTGGCCACCGCGCAGACGGTGTACGACTCCGGCGTCACCCCGTTCTCGGTCGGCGGCGCCGACGGCTGGACCCTCACCGACTGGTTCGAGAACGTCTACCTCTCCCAGGCGGGCCCGGAGAAGTACGACCAGCTGGCCCAGCACAAGATCAAGTGGACGGACCCTTCCGTCAAGGAGGCGCTGACCACGCTCGCCCAGGTCTGGGGGAAGAAGGACTGGATCGCGGGCGGCGCGAACGGCGCGCTCCAGACGGAGTTCCCCGCCTCGGTGACGCAGACGTTCACCGGCGGCGACCAGCCGAAGGCGGCGATGGTCTACGAGGGCGACTTCGTGCAGGTCAACATTGCCGACACCAAGTCGAAGGTGGGCACGGACGCCAAGGTGTTCCCGTTCCCGACCGTCGGGGGCACCGCGCCGGTGGTCTCGGGCGGCGACGCGGCGGTCGTCCTGAAGGACTCCAAGGGGGCCCAGGCGCTGGCGACCTTCCTGGCCTCGCCGGACGCGGCGCAGATCCAGGCCAAGCTCGGCGGCTACCTCTCGCCGAACAAGAACGTCGACGTCTCCGCGTACCCGAACGACGTCCAGCGCACGATCGCCAAGGCGCTGGTCGCGGCCGGCGACGACTTCCGCTTCGACATGTCGGACCAGGCGCCGCAGGCCTTCGGCGGCACGCCCGGCAAGGGCGAGTGGAAGGACCTCCAGGACTTCCTGAAGAACCCGTCGAACGTGGCCGGCATCCAGGCGAAACTGGAGTCGGACGCGGCGGCCGCGTACGGGAACTGACGCGGCGATGGCGACGCCCAAGGCGGCGGGGGCTCCCGGAGCTCCCGCCCCTCCTCGCTCGCGCGGAAGCGTGACCGGCACGCGCAGGACCGTGGCAGCGCTGTTCCTGCTGCCCGCACTCGTGCTGCTCGGCGCGCTCGTGGTCTACCCCATCGGGTACTCGGTCGTCCGCAGTTTCTACGACCAGTCCGGCGACGGCTTCGCCGGCGTCGACAACTACAAGGCCCTCTTCACCGACGACGGCATCCGCACCGCCCTGAAGAACAACGTGATCTGGGTGGTGTTCGCGCCGACGGTCGCCACCGCGCTCGGTCTGATCTTCGCGGTGCTCACCGAACGGGTGCGCTGGGGCACCGCGTTCAAGCTGGTCGTCTTCATGCCGATGGCGATCTCCATGCTCGCCGCCGGCATCATCTTCCGGCTGGTGTACGACCAGGACCCGGACAAGGGCGTCGCCAACGCGGTCTGGGTGGGCGTGCACGACACGTTCGCCGAGGCGTCCGCGTTCCCCAAGGCGCACCCGGGCCGTGAGTCGCCACTCAAGGCCGACGGCGGCGGCTTCCTCACCAAGGAGCCCGTCCGGGCCGGCGTCCCGGTCTCCCTGCCCCTGGTCGGCGTGCCCCCCGACCAGATGCCCGGCAGCGCGGGGCGGGCCGTGAAGGCGCGGCCCGAACAGGGGGCCGTCACCGGCACCGCCTGGCAGGACTTCACCCGCGGCAAGGGCGTCGGCGCCCTCGGCGTGCCCGACCCGTCCGAGCTGGGCTACGCCGGGATGCGGATCGAGGCGGTGAAGGGCGGCGAGGTCGTGGCGTCGACGAAGGCCGCCGACGACGGCACGTTCACCCTCCCCGCCGCGGCGGACGGCGCGCACCTCAGGCTGCCCGCGGCCAACTTCAAGGAGGCGTACAACGGACTGGACTGGCTCGGCCCGTCGCTGGTCACCCCGGCGATCATCGGCTCCTACATCTGGATGTGGGCGGGGTTCGCGATGGTGCTGATCGCGGCCGGCCTGGCGGGCGTGCCCCGGGAACTGCTCGAGGCCGCGCGCGTCGACGGCGCCACCGAGTGGCAGGTGTTCCGCAGGGTCACCGTCCCGCTCCTCGCACCGGTCCTCGCGGTGGTCACCGTCACGCTGATGATCAACGTGCTGAAGGTGTTCGACCTGGTGTTCATCATCGCCCCGGGCTCCTCGCAGGACGACGCCAACGTGCTCGCCCTGGAGCTGTACCGCAAGGGCTTCTCCGAGGACCAGCCGGGCATCGCCAGCGCCATCGCGGTGTTCCTGCTGCTGCTGGTGATCCCGGTGATGTGGTTCAACGTGCGCAGGCTGCGGCGGGAGGTGCGGCGGTGACCGGGCGACTCGAATGGATCATGAACAAGCTCAACGGCGGGCTGGTCCGCGCCTTTCTGATCGTCGTCGCCCTGTTCTGGCTGGTGCCGACCGTCGGGCTGCTCGTCTCCTCGCTCCGCGCTCCCGAGGACATGAGCGCGAGCGGCTGGTGGGAGGTGTTCTCCAAGCCCTCCCAACTCACCTTCGACAGCTACCACAAGCTGCTGGAGAACGGCGACATCACCGGTTCCCTGGTCAACACCGTGCTCATCACGGTGCCGGCCACGGTGCTGGTCGTCCTCATCGGCTCCCTCGCGGGCTACGCGTTCGCGTGGATGGAGTTCCCGGGGCGCGACTGGTGGTTCCTGGGCGTCGTCGGGCTGCTGGTCGTGCCGGTGCAGGTGGCGCTCATCCCGATCGCCGAACTGTTCGGCAAGATCGGCCTGTTCGGGAACATCCTGGGCGTCGTCCTGTTCCATGTCGGGTTCGGGCTGCCGTTCGCGGTGTTCCTGCTGCGCAACTTCTTCGCGGAGATCCCCCGCGAGCTGCTGGAGGCGGCCCGTCTGGACGGGGCGGGTGAACTGCGCCTGTTCGCCAGGGTCGTGATGCCGCTGGGCGCCCCCGCGATCGCGTCCCTGGGCATCTTCCAGTTCCTGTGGGTGTGGAACGACATGCTGGTCGCGCTGGTGTTCACCAACGCCGACAGCCAGCCGATCACCGTGGCCCTCCAGACCCAGGTACGGCAGTTCGGCAACAACATCGACGTGCTCGCGCCCGGCGCGTTCATCTCGATGGTGATCCCGCTGGCCGTGTTCTTCGCGTTCCAGCGGCAGTTCGTGTCCGGCGTGATGGCGGGCGCCGTCAAGTAGCGCCCGGTCGCCGGGAGAAGGGGGGCGGGCCGGGTCACCGGCCCGCCCCCGTTCGTTCACCCGCAATCCCCCGTATGCCGCAGAAACCGTAACCAAGTCACTCCATCGGCCGTTTCCGGGCAAGGCCCTGTCTACCGCCCGCGCCGACCCATGGATGTCCCTTGCCCAGGTTCAGTGTCATCGTCCCCGCGTACAAGGTTCAGGCGTACCTGCACGAGTGCCTCGAATCGGTGCTGTCCCAGTCGTACACCGATCTCGAACTGATCGCGGTCGACGACAGGTCGCCGGACGCCTGCGGCGAGATCATCGACGAGTTCGCGGCCCGGGACGCGCGGGTGCGGGCCGTGCACCTGCCGGAGAACGTCGGCCTGGGGCCTGCCCGCAACGCCGGCCTGGAGCGGGCCACCGGCGACTACCTGCTCTTCCTCGACTCCGACGACACCCTCACCCCGGGCGCGCTGCGCGCGATCGCCGACCGGCTGGAGGCCACGGGCGGGCCCGACGTGCTGGTCTACGACTACGCGAGCACGTACTGGACGGGTGAGACCGTCCGCAACAAGTTCGCGGAGCAGCTCGCCGAGGAGGGGCCCGCGCCCTTCCGGCTCGAGGACCGCCCGGGACTGCTCAGGGTGCTGATGGTGGCCTGGAACAAGGCCTACCGGCGGGAGTTCGTCCGGGCGACGGGGCTGCGCTTCCCGCCCGGCTACTACGAGGACACGCCGTGGACGTACCCCGCGCTGATGGCGGCGCGCACGCTGGCCACCCTGGACCGGGTCTGCGTGCACTACCGCCAGCGCCGCCGGGGCAGCATCCTGTCCACCACGAGCCGGGGGCACTTCGACGTCTTCGAGCAGTACGACCGCGTCTTCGCGTTCGTCGAGCAGCGGCCCGAACTGGCCCGCTGGCGGCCGGTGTTGTTCCGGCGCATGGTCGACCACCTGTCGACCGTGTTCACCAAGCGGGACCGCCTGCCGCGCGGCTCGCGCGCCGAGTTCCTGCGCAGGGCCCGTGCGCACTACCGCCGTTACCGCATGCCCGGCGCGTCGGTCTCGCTGCGTTCCCGGCTGCGCCACACCCTGGTCCACTTCGGCGTGCACCGCACCTACCGGGCGCTGGAGGCGTCCATGACGCTGCGCAGGCGCACCCACAAGGCGGCGGCGAAACTCGCCCGCGCCCTGCGGGCGGCCCTGCTCCAGGCCCACTACCGCATCCAGCTGAGGCTTCCGCTGCGCGCGGACCGTGCCGTGTTCGCCGCGTACTGGGGCCGCGGCCACGGCTGCAACCCGGGCGCCCTGGAGGCCGCGTTCCGCGAGCTGGCGCCGCAGGTGCGCACGGCGTGGATCGCCCGCCCCGAGCACCAGGACGCCGTCCCGCCGGGCCCGCGCCGGGTGCGGCCCGGCACGGCCGCCTACTGGACGGCGCTGGCCCGCTCCAAGTACCTGGTGAACAACGTCAACTTCGACCGGCGGCTGGTCAAGCGCCCCGGTCAGGTCTTCGTCCAGACCCAGCACGGCACCCCCCTCAAGCACATGGGCCTCGACCTCCAGGACCGTCCGGCGGCCGCCCGCGGCACGGACTTCGACGAGCTGCTCCGGGGCGTCGACAAGTGGGACTACGTCCTGTCCGCGAACCGCCACACCACGCTCACCTGGGAGCGGGTCTACCCGGGACGCTACGAGACCCTCGAGTACGGCTATCCCCGCAACGACGTCTTCCAGCGGGCGACCGCGCGGGACGTGGCCCGGCTGCGCGAGTGTCTCGGCATCCCCCCCGACGCCGTCGCCGTCCTGTACGCGCCCACCCACCGCGACTACCGGCGCGCCCAGCGCTGCCCCCTGGACCTGGAGCGCGTCCTGCGCCGGCTGGGCCCGCGCTTCGTGATCCTGGCCCGCGCCCACTACTGGCAGGACCCGCTAGTCGACCGCCCCGCGCCCGGAGTCGTCGACGTCAGCGGCCATCCGAGCGTGGAGGACCTCTGCCTGGCCTCGGACGTCCTGGTCACCGACTACTCGTCGCTGATGTTCGACTACGCCAACCTGGACCGCCCGATCGTGGTGCACGCCGAGGACTGGGAGGCCTACGAGGCGGCCCGCGGCACCTACTTCGACCTGCGGTCCTTCCCGCCGGGCGCGGTGGCGCGCAGCGAGGACGAGCTGATCGACATCTTCGCGACCGGCCACTGGCGCGGCTCCCGCTCGGCGCAGCTGCGCGCCGCGTTCCGCGAGCGGTTCTGCCCGCACGACGACGGCCGCGCCGCCGAGCGCGTCGTACGGCGGGTGGTGCTGGGCGAGCCGGAGCCGCTCCCGGTGACGCCGCTCGCCGACCGCCGGCCCGTCCCGTCGGCGGCGGCCACGGCGGCGGCGACCGCCGAGGCGGCCCTGCCGGGGCCCGTCACGGGGCCTGCGCCGGTCGAGCCTGCGGCCGGGTCGAGCGCCGAGCCGGGGGTGTCGTCGGGGCGGCCGTCGCGTGCCGTCGTGCCGCGGCCCGCCGGTCCCCGTTCCGTCGCCGACCGCCGCTGATCCGCCTTCCGCCCCCAGGGAGTCCGCATGCCCACCGGTTCGTCGCGGCCCACCCCGACCCGGCCGTCCACCTGGCGCCCGACCGGACGCCCCGGCCGCGGTCGTCCGGCCTGAGCACCAGGCACCGCACCGAGAAGACACAGAAAGAGCAGCATGCCCCGCTTCAGCATCATCGTCCCGTCCTACGGGGACGGGGGTCCCCCCGGCCGTGTGGACACGCGAGTGGGGGAGGGCCGGCTGTCCCTGGCGCTGGACTCCGTCCTCGCCCAGTCCCACGGCGACGTCGAGGTGATCCCGGTCTCCGACGCGCCCGGCTCGACGGCCGAGGCCGTGGCCGCCCGTCACGCGCGGCGCGACGCGCGGGTGAGGCCCGTGCGGTCACGGCCGTCGCTGGGCCGCGCCGGAGCGCTCAACGCCGGGCTGCGCGCGGCGACCGGGGCGTACGTGCTGTTCCTCGACGGCGACGACACCCTCGCCCCGGGCGCCCTCGCGGCGCTGGACGCCCGTCTCGCGCAGACCGGCGACGTGGACGTCCTGTACGCCGAGCACGAGCGCGTGCCCTGGTGGGAGGGCGAGGCGGCCAACCCGGCGGCGCCGCTGCTGGCGACGGCGCCGAAGGACGCCTTCGCCCCCGTCGAGGCGCCGCAGGTCAGCGGGGTGCGGCTGCCGGTGTGGGGCACGCTGTACCGGCGGTCGTTCCTCGCCGAGCACGCGCTCGTCTTTCCCGAG
The DNA here is from genome assembly GCF_024539675.1 of Streptomyces hilarionis. Lineage (GTDB taxonomy): Bacteria > Actinomycetota > Actinomycetes > Streptomycetales > Streptomycetaceae > Streptomyces > Streptomyces hilarionis. The sequence goes on from NZ_JAHHIT010000098.1 coordinate 29,025, forward strand.
GGGCACTTCACCGACGTCGGCTTCGGCGGGCTGGTCGGCGTGCACGCGGGGCGGGTCGCGGTCCTGCGGTCGGTCGTCGTCCGGCATCTGCTGCGCCGCCAGGGCGACCCGCTCAACCAGCCGGGCGCCCACCACATGGAGCTGCTGGAGCGGGTCGAGCTGGTGATGGCGCGGGCGGCCGACGCCGGGCTCGGCGAGGACCGGTCGGGCCCGCTGTTCGAGCAGCTCTTCGCCGCCGTCCTGAAGACCGCCGCGCACCCCACCCGGCTGGCCGGGCGCCGCCGCGCCTTCTTCCGCCGTGCGGGCAGGCTGTACCGGCGCCACCGCCCGGCGGGATTCCGCCGGCCCCCCGGCAGCCTCGGCGTGCAGCACCGCCTGCTGGCGGCCGGCGCGTACACCGCGTTCCGGGCGCTGCGCGGCGCCAACCGCAGGGTCGCGGCCGCCGTCCGGCGGATGCCCCGCGCCCGGACGCTGCGCACCCGTCTGTACTACCGGAGCCAGCTGCTGCGCCCGATCGACCCCGCACTGGCCGTGTACTGCGCCTACTGGGGCCGCGGGTACGCCTGCAACCCGGCCGCGATCCACGCCAAGGCCGCCGAACTCGCCCCGCACGTGCGCGCGGTGTTCCTCGTCGAGGCCGACCAGGCGCACACGCTGCCGGAGGGCGTCGAGCACGCCGTCATCGGCAGCCGCCGCTACTGGCAGGTGCTCGCCCGCGCCAAGTACCTCGTCAACAACGCCAACTTCGAGGGGGCCGTCGTCAAACGGCGCGGCAGCGTGCACCTGTCGACGCAGCACGGCACCCCGCTGAAGAAGATGGGCGTCGAGCAGGCGGACCACCCGGTGGTCGCCGCCGCCACCGGAAGCTTCGACCGGCTGCTCGGCCGGATCGACCGCTGGGACTACAACCTCAGCTCCAACCGGCTGTCCACCGAGGTGTGGGAGCGGTCCTTCCCCTCCTCGTACGAGATGCTCGAGTACGGCTATCCGCGCAACGACGTCTACTACACGGCGTCGGCGGACGACGTGCGCCGGGTGCGCCGCGAGCTCGGCGTGCCCGAGGGCCGCACCGCGCTCCTGTACGCGCCCACCCACCGCGACCACGACGCCGCGAGCGACACCCGCCTCGACCTCGGGGCGCTGTGCGACGCCCTCGGCGACGACTTCGTCGTCCTGCTGCGCGCCCACTACTTCCACGACGACGACCGGGCCCGCGCGCGGCACGGGCGGATCATCGACGTCACCGGGCACCGCTCGTCGGAGGACGTCTGCCTCGCGGCCGACGCCCTGGTCACCGACTACTCGTCGATCGTGTTCGACTACGCCAACCTCGACCGGCCCGTCGTCGTGTACGCCGACGACTGGGACGTGTACCGCGAGACGCGGGGCGTCACGTTCGACTTCCCGGGCTCCCCGCCGGGCCCGGTCGCCCGCACCCCCGAGGAGCTGGCCGACGTCTTCCGCTCCGGCCGCTGGGCCGGCCCCGAGGCGGCCGCGTTGCGCGCCCGCTTCCGCGCCCGGTTCTGCGAGTTCGACGACGGCCGGGCCGCCGAGCGCGTCGTGCGCCGGGTGCTGCTCGGGGAGCCCGCCGAGCGCATCGAGCCCGCCGTCCCGCTCGCCCGGCGCACCCCCGCGCCCGCAGCCGTCACGACCTCTACGAGGAGCTGACCTTCGTGCCCCGCTTCAGTGTCATCGTCCCCGTCTTCAAGGTGCAGGGCTTCCTGCGCGAGTGCCTCGACTCCGTGCTCGGCCAGTCGTTCGACGACGTCGAGGTGATCGCCGTCGACGACTGCTCGCCCGACGGCTGCGGAGCCATCCTCGACGAGTACGCGGCGCGCGACCCCCGGCTGAAGGCCGTCCACCTGCCCGAGAACGTCGGTCTGGGCCGCGCCCGCAACGCCGGTCTGCCGCACGCCACCGGCGACTACGTCCTGTTCCTCGACAGCGACGACCGCTACACGCCCGGGCTGCTGCGCGCGGTCGCCGACCGGCTCGACGCGACCCGCGACCCCGACATCCTGGTCTTCGACCACGTGCGCACCCACTGGTGGGGCCGCGCGGGCCGCAGCGACGCGGCGGACCTGCTCGAACAGGCCGGCGCCGACACCTTCGCCGTCCGCGAGCACCCCGAGTACCTGCGGCTGTTCCTGGTCGCCTGGAACAAGGCCTACCGGCGGGACTTCTTCGTCGAACACGGCTTCGCGTACCGGCCGGGGCTGTACGAGGACGCGCCCGTCACCTACCAGACGATGGTCACGGCCGAGCGGATCGCCTGTCTGGACCGGGTGGGCGTCGAGTACCGGCAGCGACGGCAGGGGGCGATCACCCGCACCCCCGGACGCAAGCACTTCGACATCTTCGACCAGTACGAGGGGCTGTTCGCGTACCTCGCCGAGCGGCCCGGCCTCGACTGGGCGCGGCCGCTGCTGTTCGAACGGGCGCTGGATCACATGCTGTTCACGGTGGCCCGCCCGGAACGGGTGCTGCGCGGCGACCGCAAGGAGTTCCACCGCCGGATCCGGGCCTTCTACCGCAGGCACGTGCCGCCGGGCTTCGTGCCGCCGCCGGACAGCCGCCGTACGGAGATCCGGCTGCTGGCGCTCGCCCCCTACCACCGGGCCCACCTCTGTCTGGGCCTGTGGCGGCGCGGCGGGCATGCGGCGGGGCGCCGGGCGGCCCGGCTGCGCGAGCTCTTCGCCCGGCGGGTCAAGCGGTGCTGGTACCGCCTCCAGCTGCGGCGGCGCCTCGACCCGTCGCTCGCCGTGTACTCCGCCGGGCACAGCCGCGCCGTGAACGGCGACCCGCTGGCGATCCACGCGCGGGCCGCCGAACTCGCCCCGCACGTGCGGGGCGTGTGGGTCGTCCGGCCCGACGCGGTGGACCAGGTGCCGCCGGGGACCGATTTCGTGACGACGGGATCCTGGCGCTACTACCGGGTGATGGCCCGCGCCAAGCACTGGGTCAACGACTGCAACTGGGCCGGCGACCTGGTGAAGCGCCGGGGGTCGGTGCACGTCCAGACCCACCGCGGCACCCCGCTCAAGTACATGGCGCTGGACCTCCTCGACCGGCCGGGCGCCCGGCACGGGGCCGACGTGCGCGGCATGCTCCGGCGCAGCGACCGCTGGGACGTCAGCCTGGTCGCCAACCGGCACTCCGAGGAGGTGTGGCAGCGGGCCTTTCCCTGTCACTTCGCGTCGCTGCGCAGCGGCAGTCCCCGCAACGACGTCCTGGTGCGGGGCGGGGGCGAGCGCGGCGCCGGGCTGCGCGCGCGGCTGGGCATCGAGGCGTCCGAGACGGTCGTGCTGTACGCGCCGACCCCGCGCGACTACCGCAGGGGCCGTCACGTGTGGCGGGTGGACCTGGAGAACCTGGCCGCCTCCCTCCCTCCCGGGCACCGGCTCCTGGTGCGGCTGCATCCGAGCCTGGCCCGGCACCCCGAGCGGGCCCTGGTCCTGCGCGACCTGCACCGGCGCGGCGCGCTGAGCGACGTCACCGACGAGCGGCACGTGGAGGACGTGCTGCTCGCCGCGGACGCCCTGGTCACCGACTACTCGGCGCTGATGTTCGACTACGCCCTGCTGGACCGGCCGATCGTGGTGCACGCCGACGACTGGGCCGCCTACCGTGCGGCCCGCGGCGCCTACTTCGACATCACGGCCGAGCCGCCGGGCCGGGTGACGCGCTCGGACGAGGAGCTGGTGAGGACGTTCGCCTCCGGCGCCTGGCGGGACGCCGAGTCGGCCCGGCTGCGGGCCGCGTTCCGGGAGCGGTTCTGCGAGTACGACGACGGCCGGGCCGCGGAACGCGTCGTCCGGCGCGTCCTGCTGGGCGAGGCGCCGGGAGCGGCGGGCGGCGACGACGCGGTCGTCAGGATCCCGGCGGCGGTCGACCGTTCGGCGCGGCTGCCGGAGTACAGCTGACCGCCGGTCAGCGGGAGGCCGGCGCCGGGACGCGCCGGCCCGCGCGCGAGGGCGGGGCCGGGTTCCTCCCTCGCGCGCCGGCGCGGCGCACGTGGGTTTCCAGCAGCAGGGGGATCCCGCACACGGGCAGCAGCATCGCCATCACCATCAGCCGGGGCCCGACGGACACCTCGGGGTGCCCGGCCTGGTTCGCCAGGCCCGCGAGGGCGACGCCGACGAGCAGGCAGGCGAACGCCCGGCAGTGGCGGAAGGCGCCCCACGCTCCGCAGCCGAGCAGCAGCAGGACCAGGGGCTGCGCGAGCGCGTCGCGCAGCCATTCCCGCCAGAAGGCGAGGCTCAGCCGCCAGAACTCGGGGCCGGGGTCGGCGACCGGGCGCCTGGTGTAGTGGACGGAGAGCAGTTCCTCCAGGCTGGCCTTCGTGCTCGGCAGCCCGTAGGCGAGCACGACGAGCTCGATCGCGACCGCGAGGGCCGCCGTCGTCACGAGGAGCACCCGCTCCGGGCGCGGCGGGCGCTCCCCCCGCAGCCGGCGCGCGCACAGCAGCACCGCGGTCACGACGGCGATCCCGGCGACGGCGAGCAGGGTCTGCGCGTACTTGACGACGGCGGCGCCGGCGAAGCCGAGGACGGCGATCGTCGTCCCCGACCCGACACGTCCCCGCAGCACACGGACGCAGCCGAGGACGCCGGCGAGCAGCAGGCACAGCAGCAGCCCCTCGCACAGGGGCAGCATGGACTCCTGCCCGGTCGGCAGCGCGTAGTAGAGCACCTGCCCGGTCAGGGCCAGCGGCACGGAGACCCCGAGTGCGCGCAGGACGAGCACGACGAGGCCGCTCGCCGCGACGGTCGCCACGACCGCGGCGAGCCACAGGCCGACGACCGGCCCGAGTCCGCTGACGAAGGGCACGGTGTACAGGGGGTAGCCGGGCCTGGTGGCGAAGATCTCGGACATCCGCGGGTCGCTGAAGAGGGCCATGTAGCCGCTGAAGCCGGTGCGTCCGGCGTTGCGCGCGACGCGCTCCCCCATCGTCCGTCTGCATTCGCGCTCGGCGGTCCGGCCCTCGTCGTGCTCGCGGTAGTGGGCGAGGTCCGCGCTGTCGTGCTGCGCCGAGCGGACCCGCACGCTGTCGCAGAAGTAGTCCACCGCCCGCCGGGAGGCCTCCTGTCTGCCGAGTCCCTGGAGCATGTAGCTGTGGGCCAGGTACTGACGGGTGTCCATGGCCGCGCGGCCCTGTGTCCGGGCCGACTGCGCGCCGGCGAACAGCAGGGCGAACACGAAGAACCAGAGGAGGAGCACGCGTCGGTCGTTCGGTGGGGACGGCGGTCGACGGAGCCGGTCAGTTCTCCACATGGTCACCTGGCCTATCATGCGTTTCAGCACGATATCGACCGGTATGAGCCGCGTCGTGGTCACGATCGTCGGGATCCACCATGCGGCCCAGCCGCCGGGAACAGGGCCCGGGAGAGGGAGTGCGCGAGCGATGCGCCCCACCGTCCGCCCCCTCCGGCGTCCGGCGCCGTACCGGCTTCTCGGCGCCCTGCTCTGGCTCGCGATGTCGCTCGCGTGGTGGCGCGAGCCGCTGAGCCGCGCGGCGGTGACCGGGCCGGTCGGCCTGCTGGTGCTGCTCACCGGGACGGGCCGTTTCACCCGCATGCTGACGGACCGGCCGTGGGCGCCGGTCCTCGGACTCTTCGCGGTGGCGTGGCTGTGGGGCGGCCATCTCGCGGGGCCGCCCGCGGGCGTCGGGGCCGCGGGGGGCGGCCCGGCCCCGCCGTCGGCGTTCGCCGTCGGACTGACCCTGTGGGCCTGGGCGGCGACGGGCTCACGCGCGGGGGCGGTGCGCTGCCGGGTCCGCTACGTCGGTCCCGGCGGCCTGCGGAGCCCCTGGGGGTACGTCTGGCTCGGCACGCTGTACGCCCTGATCGCGCTGCTGGACCCGGTGACGTTCGCCGTGGCGGCGGTCGGGGCGGCGGTGCTGGTCGCGGGATGGGAGCGCGAGGGGCGGGCCGTGGCCGGCCGGTGGGCGCTGACGGCCGTGGCGCCGGTGACGGCCCTGTGGCTGCGCCGGTCCGTCGGCGTGCTCCCCGCGGACGGGGGCCCGGCCACGGACCTGCTGCGCGAGCCGCTCCGGCAGGGGACGTCCGGGCATGTGTGGCTGGTGCTGATCGGGCTGCCCGCGCTGCTGCTGGCGGCCTGGCGGTCCAAGCGGGCGCTGGGGCAGCGGTGACGCGCGGCCGGGGGGCACGAGGCGGGGGAACGCCGGGCCGGGGACCGGTGGGCGGCCGAACGCGAGGCGGGGAAACGCCGGG
>NZ_JAHHIT010000099.1 GCF_024539675.1 Streptomyces hilarionis
TTGCGATCGCACGCACCAGACGCCGCCGGGCCCGCCCTCCGGGCGGACGACGCTACTTTCGAAACACGCCCTAGGCGGACGGCCGGCGGCCGGCCAGCGGCGAGGCTTCCCGATCGCCTTCCCGCAGCGCCTCGACCTCCCGGCGCAGCGCCCGCACCTCCTCCGTCAGCGCCAGGATCGCCGCCGTCTGGGCGCGTTCCTCGACGTCGTCCTTGTCGAACCGCTCGATGAACCACGCCGCGATGTTCGCGGTCACCACACCGAGCAGCGCGATCCCCGACAGCATCAGCCCGACGGCGATGATCCGTCCCAGCCCGGTGGTCGGCGAGTGGTCCCCGTACCCCACCGTCGTCATCGTCGTGAACGACCACCACAGGGCGTCACCCAGGGTGCGGATGTTCCCGTCCGGCGACTCCCGTTCGACCGACAGCACGGCGAGCGAACCGAACATCAGCAGCCCGACGACCGCCCCCACGACGTAGGTGGTCATCCGGATCTGCGAGGCCATCCGCGCCCGCCGCCCCACCAGCAGCAGGGTCGACACGAGCCGCAGCAGCCGCAGCGGTTGCAGCAGGGGCAGCACCACCGCGCACAGGTCCAGCCAGTGCGTCCGCACGAACCGGCGCCGCTCGGGCGTCAGCGCCAGCCGGACCACGTAGTCGGCGGCGAACGTCCCCCACACGGCCCACTCCACCGAGGTGCACGCGACCGTCAGCTCGCGGCCGGCGGAGGTGTCCACGATCGGCACCGCGTAGGCCAGGGCGAACACCACGGTGAGGGCCAGCAACGGCCGCTGGGTCCACTGCTCCCACCGGGCCTGCCGGTCCTTGGCGGTTCCTCGTCGCATGTCCGCATAGTAAAGAACGAGTAAGGGGCGGGGGAGCCGAAGCCCCACCGCCCCTCGCGCGCGGGTGACCGCTACGCGTCGCCCCCGGCGACCCCCGGGTCCGCCGCCGACGCGTCCAGCAGCTGGTAGCGGTCGATGGCCTGCTTCAGCAGCGACCGGTCGACCCGGCCCTCCTTGGCCAGCTCGGTGAGCACGCCGACGACCACCGACTGGGCGTCGATGTGGAAGAACCGGCGCGCCGCGCCCCGGGTGTCGGCGAAGCCGAAGCCGTCCGCCCCCAGCGACTGGTACGTGCCCGGCACCCAGCGGGCGATCTGGTCCGGCACCGAGCGCATCCAGTCCGAGACGGCCACGAACGGCCCCTCGGCCCCGGCGAGCTTGCGCGTCACGTACGGCACCCGCTGCTCCTCCTCCGGGTGCAGCAGGTTGTGCCGCTCGACCTCGACGGCCTCGCGCCGCAGCTCGTTCCAGGAGGTCGCCGACCACACGTCCGCCCGGACGTTCCAGTCCTCGGCGAGGATCCGCTGCGCCTCGACCGCCCAGGGGACCGCCACGCCGGAGGCGATGATCTGCGCCGGGATCGCGCCCGACGTGCCCTCGCTGAACCGGTGGATGCCCTTGAGGATGCCTTCGACGTCCACGTTCTCCGGCTCGGCCGGGTGCTGGATGGGCTCGTTGTAGACGGTCAGGTAGTAGAAGACGTCCTCGCCGTGCGGGTGCTCGGCGGAGCTGCCGTACATCCTGCGGAGGCCGTCCTGCACGATGTGCGCGATCTCGAAGCCGAACGCCGGGTCGTAGGCGACGCAGCCCGGGTTCGTCGAGGCGAGCAGCTGGGAGTGGCCGTCCGCGTGCTGGAGGCCCTCGCCGGTCAGCGTCGTGCGGCCGGCGGTCGCGCCCAGGACGAAACCGCGCGCCAGCTGGTCGGACATCTGCCAGAACTGGTCGCCGGTGCGCTGGAAACCGAACATCGAGTAGAAGACGTAGACCGGGATCAGCGGCTCGCCGTGCGTCGCGTACGCCGACCCCGCCGCGATCAGGGACGCCGTGCAGCCGGCCTCCGAGATGCCGTCGTGCAGCATCTGCCCGGTCGGCGACTCCTTGTACGCGAGCAGCAGCTCACGGTCCACCGACTCGTACTGCTGCCCCAGCGGGTTGTAGATCTTCGCACTCGGGAAGAAGGAGTCCATGCCGAACGTGCGGTACTCGTCCGGCGCGATCAGCACGAACCGCTTGCCGAGCTCCTTGTCCCGCATGAGGTCCTTGAGGAGGCGGACGAACGCCATGGTCGTGGCGATCGACTGCTGACCCGAACCCTTCTTCACGGTCGCGTACGTCTTGTCGTCCGGCAGTGCGAGCGGCTCGGAGCGCACGACACGGGTCGGGACATAGCCCCCGAGGCCCTTGCGGCGGTCGTGCATGTACTGGATCTCCTCCGAGTTCCGGCCGGGGTGGAAGTACGGCGGGAGGCCGCTGTCCAGCTCCTTGTCGGAGATCGGCAGGTGCAGCCGGTCGCGGAAGCCCTTGAGGTCGGCGACCGTCAGCTTCTTCATCTGGTGCGTGGCGTTGCGGCCCTCGAAGTTGGGCCCCAGCGTCCAGCCCTTGACCGTCTTGGCGAGGATGACGGTCGGCTGCCCGGTGTGCTCCACGGCCGCCTTGAAGGCCGCGTAGATCTTCTTGTGGTCGTGGCCGCCGCGGCCCAGGTGCAGGATCTGGTCGTCGGTCATGCCCTCGACCATCGCGCGCAGCCGCTGGTCGTCGCCGAAGAAGTGGTCGCGGATGTACGAACCGGACTCGGTGGCGTAGGTCTGGAACTGGCCGTCCGGGGTCGTGTTCATCCGGTTGACCAGGATGCCGTCGCGGTCCTGCGCGAGCAGCGGGTCCCAGGACCGGTCCCAGATCAGCTTGATCACGTTCCAGCCGGCGCCGCGGAAGACGGACTCCAGCTCCTGGATGACCTTGCCGTTGCCGCGCACCGGGCCGTCGAGCCGCTGAAGGTTGCAGTTGACGACGAAGGTCAGGTTGTCCAGGCCCTCGCGGGCGGCGATGGTGAGCTGGCCGAGCGACTCCGGCTCGTCCATCTCGCCGTCGCCGAGGAACGCCCACACGTGCGACTTCGAGGTGTCGGCGATCCCGCGCGCGTGCATGTAGCGGTTCATCCGCGCCTGGTAGATCGCGCCGATCGGGCCGAGGCCCATCGAGACCGTCGGGAACTCCCAGAAGTCCGGCATCAGCCGCGGGTGCGGGTAGGAGGACAGCCCGTGCGGCGCCTTCGACTTCTCCTGGCGGAACGCGTCGAGGTTGTCCTCGGTGAGCCGGTCGAGCAGGAACGCGCGCGCGTAGATGCCCGGCGAGGCGTGCCCCTGGAAGAAGACCTGGTCGCCGCCGTCGCCCTCGTCCTTGCCGCGGAAGAAGTGGTTGAAGCCGACGTCGTACAGGGACGCGGAGGAGGCGAAGGTGGCGATGTGACCGCCCACGCCGATGCCCGGGCGCTGGGCCCTGGACACCATCACGGCCGCGTTCCAGCGGGTCGCGTTGAGGATCTTGCGCTCGATCTCCTCGTTGCCCGGGAAGAACGGCTCGGCCCTGGTGGGGATGGTGTTGACGTAGTCCGTGCTGCGCATCTCGGGCACGGCCACGCGCTTCTCGCGGGCCCGCTCGATCAGGCGCAGCATGAGGTAGCGGGCCCGCTCCCGGCCGCGCTCGTCGATCGCGGCGTCGAGGGAGTCGAGCCACTCCTGGGTTTCCTCGGGATCGAAGTCAGGAACCTGACTCGGAAGGCCGCCAATGATGATCGGGTTGCGATCGGATCCGGAAGCCACGCTGGTCCTTACCTGTCAGAGGGCTGTGTGGGGCTGTTTTCTCTCGCTGGGGGTCTCACCGGTATGAAGCTGCTTCTCCAGTAGCTGCACCGCCCCCATCGTGTACCTAGGGGCCGCAAACGTCATCTCTACCCCGAGGTAACCGGCACCCGTTCGAATCTCGTACCCTTGGATGGTTCTCAAATACGCAAACAGGGCAGATAGGTGTGGTGTGCGTCACCATCCGTCCGCATCGAGTGCCTGGAGTTGCGTCGACACGGCCAGGATCGTCACCGTTTCGGCGGTCCGAACCGCCGGGTACTTGCGCGATCCGTCCCGCCCGTGTGGACTACGGCCAATGCTTCGCGCACGCGCGTGGCTGAGATTCCCCCACGCCCTGGACGGGCCCGGGGGCACCCCCATCCAAATCATGATCAGGAGGCAACCCGTGAGCGCGACCGCGGACCACGCGGAGGAGCGGACCAGCCCTGCCGTCAGGCTGGGTTTCCAGCCCGAGCAGGTGGTCCAGGAGATCGGCTACGACGACGACGTCGACCAGGAGCTCCGCGAGTCCATCGAGGAAGTCATCGGCAGCGATCTGGTGGACGAGGACTACGACGACGTCGCCGACGCCGTAGTGCTCTGGTTCCGCGACGATGACGGAGACCTGACGGATGCGCTGGTGGACGCCACCACGTACATCGAAGAAGGCGGGTCGATCCTCCTCCTGACGCCGAAGACCGGCCGTACGGGATACGTGGAGCCGAGCGACATCTCCGAAGCCGCGACGACTGCGGGTCTGTCGGCCAGCAAGAGCGTCAGCGTGGGCAAGGACTGGAGCGGCAGCCGGCTGGTGACGCCCAAGGCGGCCAAGTCCAAGAAGTGACGTCCGAGGAGTGACGTCCCAGAAGTGATCGAGCCCGGACGGGCCGGGTCCCCGCGACCCGGCCCGTCCGTCGCTCCCGGTGGTCGCTGCGTAGGCTGGTCCCACCCAGACAGCCCACGAAGGGACATCCAGGCGATGGCGATCCAGGTCGGCGACAAGGCCCCCGACTTCGAGCTCAAGGACAACCACGGCCGGGACGTGAGGCTCTCCGACTTCCGGGGGAGCAAGAACGTGGTCCTGCTCTTCTACCCCTTCGCCTTCACCGGCGTGTGCACGGGCGAGCTGTGCGAGGTGCGCGACAACCTCCCGAGGTTCGCCGACCGCGAGACCGAGGTGCTGGCCGTCTCCAACGACTCCATCCACACCCTGCGCGTCTTCGCCGAGCAGGAGGGCCTGGAGTACCCGCTGCTCAGCGACTTCTGGCCGCACGGCGAGGTCTCCCGCGCCTACGGCGTCTTCGCCGAGGACAAGGGCTGCGCGGTGCGCGGCACCTTCGTCATCGACAAGGAGGGCGTCGTGCGCTGGACGGTCGTCAACGCGCTGCCCGACGCCCGCGACCTCGGCGCGTACGTGAAGGCGCTCGACACCCTCTGATCCCGCCGGGCGGGTTCGCGCGCGCCCGGATCGCGGCGCGCCGATCCCGACACCCCGTGATTGTTCGGGTGCGGGGCCTGCGTCCTGCGGGAACCCGTCACTAGGATCGACTCGTTGATCCGATATCCAACGCACGACGGGGCTCCCGCCCCAGGACACCAATGGAGGACTCGTGGGAGTCAGCCTCAGCAAGGGCGGCAACGTTTCGCTGACCAAGGAGGCCCCGGGCCTGACCGCGGTCATCGTCGGTCTGGGGTGGGACGTGCGCACCACGACCGGCACCGACTTCGACCTGGACGCCAGCGCGCTGCTGCTGAACAACTCGGGCAAGGTCGGCAGCGACGCCAACTTCGTCTTCTTCAACAACCTCAAGAGCCCCGACGGCTCGGTCGAGCACACCGGTGACAACACCACCGGTGAGGGCGAGGGCGACGACGAGGCGATCAAGGTGAACCTCGCCGCGGTCCCGGCCGACGTCGAGAAGATCGTCTTCCCGGTCTCGATCTACGACGCCGAGAACCGCCAGCAGTCCTTCGGGCAGGTGCGCAACGCGTTCATCCGCGTCGTGAACCAGGCCGGCGGCGCCGAGATCGCCCGCTACGACCTGAGCGAGGACGCGTCGACCGAGACCGCCATGGTCTTCGGCGAGCTCTACCGGCACGGCGCCGAGTGGAAGTTCCGGGCCATCGGCCAGGGCTACGCGTCGGGCCTGCGCGGCATCGCGCAGGACTTCGGCGTCAACGTCTGAGCCGCGGGGCCGAACACACCGATCGCCCGCTCCGTCCGGCGCCGCACCGTTTACGGTCGGCGCCGGACGCGCAGGACAACCAAGAGCAGCACGGCACATCGCACCGGGCACCACCTAGGGGAGGACCAGCAACATGGGCGTCACGCTCGCCAAGGGAGGCAACGTCTCCCTGTCCAAGGCCGCGCCGAACCTCACTCAGGTGATGGTCGGACTCGGCTGGGACGCGCGCTCCACCACCGGAGCCCCCTTCGACCTGGACGCCAGCGCGCTGCTGTGCACCAACGGGCGGGTGATGGGGGACGAGTGGTTCGTCTTCTACAACCAGCTCACGAGCCCGGACGGCTCGGTCGAGCACACCGGCGACAACCTCACCGGCGAGGGCGAGGGCGACGACGAGTCGCTGCTGGTGAACCTCCCCCAGGTGCCGCCGCAGTGCGACAAGATCGTCTTCCCGGTCTCCATCCACATGGCCGACGAGCGGGGCCAGACCTTCGGTCAGGTCGCCAACGCCTTCATCCGCGTCGTGAACCAGGCCGACGGCCAGGAACTCGCCCGCTACGACCTGAGCGAGGACGCGAGCACCGAGACGGCCATGATCTTCGGCGAGCTCTACCGCTACCAGGGCGAGTGGAAGTTCAGGGCCGTGGGGCAGGGGTACGCGTCCGGCCTGCGGGGCATCGCCCTGGACTTCGGGGTGAACGTCTCCTAGCGGCTACGGGCTCTTCGGCAACCCGGCTACCGGCCGGTACGGGACCACCTGTACCGCACGTAACGGTCGACCCTTAGACTCAGCAGCTCAAGTCAACGTTTCGTAAAGCCGAGTACGGCGCGGGGAGGCCCTCCCCCCGGACCCTGTCCGGGAGGACCCCCAATACACGATTGGGTAGCCAGTGCTTCTGAAAACCTTCGGCTGGTCGTTCGCGATCACCGCGCTCGGCCTCGTGGCGGCGGGCTTCTACGGGGGGTGGGAGGCGCTCGGCATCGTGGCGATCCTCTGCATCCTCGAGATCTCGCTGTCGTTCGACAACGCGGTGGTCAACGCCGGGATCCTGAAGAAGATGAACGCCTTCTGGCAGAAGATCTTCCTCACGGTGGGCGTGCTGATCGCCGTCTTCGGCATGCGGCTGGTCTTCCCCGTCGTCATCGTCGCCATCAGCGCCAAGATCGGTCCGATCGACGCGGTGGACCTGGCGCTGAACGACAAGGACAAGTACCAGCAGCTCGTCACCGACGCGCACCCGTCCATCGCCGCCTTCGGCGGCATGTTCCTGTTGATGATCTTCCTGGACTTCATCTTCGAGGACCGCGACATCCAGTGGCTGCGCTGGATCGAGCGCCCGCTCGCCAAGCTGGGCAAGGTCGACATGCTGTCGGTCTGCATCGCCCTGATCGTCCTGCTGATCACCGCCTTCACCTTCGCCACCCACGCCCACCAGCACGGCGGAGCGCACGTCGACAAGGCGCAGACGGTCCTGATCTCCGGCATCGCCGGCCTGATCACGTACATGATCGTCGGCGGACTCTCCGGCTACTTCGAGGACAAGCTCGAGGAAGAGGAGGAGCGCGAGCACGAGGAGGAGGAAGAGGCCGCGCGCACCGGCAAGAAGCGTTCGCCGGTCGTCCTCGCCGGCCAGGCCGCCTTCTTCATGTTCCTCTACCTCGAGGTCCTGGACGCGTCCTTCTCCTTCGACGGCGTGATCGGCGCCTTCGCCATCACCAACGACATCGTCCTGATGGCCCTCGGCCTCGGCGTCGGCGCCATGTACGTCCGGTCGCTCACCGTGTACCTCGTGCGCCAGGGCACCCTCGACGACTACGTCTACCTGGAGCACGGCGCCCACTACGCGATCGGCGCACTCGCCGTCATCCTCATGGTCACCATCCAGTACCAGATCAACGAGGTCATCACCGGCCTCGTCGGCGTGGTCCTGATCGCCTGGTCCTTCTGGTCCTCCGTGCGTCGCAACAAGGCGCTGGCGGGGGCAGAGGGAAAAGCCCAGGGCTCGGACGACAAGACTGAGGTCTCGTCCGGGGTGTGACCGCTCGCCGAGTGAGGAACGCTCTGAACGGGGCGGCCGACGAAGGACCCTGTCCTGCGCGCGGCCGCCCCGTCGGTGTGTCCCGGCGAACGCCGTGGACACGGACGTGGGTGGATGTGGGGGGCGACAATGGGCTTCTTCGACGGGATCCTGGGCAGCAGGGCGGCCGACTTCGACTCGGGCAGCGCGGCCACCAACGCCATAGAGCTGACCAAACGGCATCACACGGTGTCCCTCACCAAACAGGGCGCCGCCACCGGCAACCTGCGGGTGAACCTGGCCTGGCGGATGCGCACCTCCGACATCGGGGGACCGCAGCGCGAGAGCCTGCTGCGCCATCCGTTCAAGGCGCTGCGGCCCCCGGAGGTCATCGGGCACAGCCAGAGCATGGTCAACGTCGACCTCGACCTCGGCTGCCTGTACGAGCTGGCCGACGGCACGAAGGGCGTCGTCCAGCCGCTCGGCGGCCTGCTGGGGGACGTGAACGCGGCGCCGTACGTCAAGCTGAGCGGCGACGACCGCTTCGGCTCCGCCTCCGGCGAGACGATGTACGTCAACCTCGACCACCGCGAGCAGATCAAGCGGCTGCTCGTCTTCGTCTACATCTACGACCAGACGCCGGCCTTCGACCGCACGCACGCGATCGTCACCCTCTACCCGAGCAACGGCCCGCGGATCGAGATCGGCCTCGACGAACGGCATCCGCAAGCCCGCTCCTGCGCGGTGGTGATGATCGAGAACGTCAAGGACGAACTGATCGTGCGACGCGAGGTGCGCTTCGTCTACGGCTTCCAGGCCGAGCTCGACCGGCTCTACGGGTGGGGGCTCCAGTGGGGGAGGGGCTACAAGGCGAAGGCCGACCGGTAGCGCCGCACACCCGTCCCGGGGCCCGCGCCGCGGGCGGCGGCGCGCCCCGGCGTCACCGCCCGATGAACTGCGGACCCTGCGGCGGCAGGCGGAAGGCGCCGTCCGGGTAGCCGTAGCCGTACGTCGGCAGGCTCGCCGGATAGCCGTAGGACGGCTGCTGCTGGGGCACCGCCGACGACGGCCGCTCCGGCGGCAGCGGCTGGGAGGGGCCCGTCGGCTGCGGCGCCTGCCGGCCCTGGGCCGGCGTCGAGTCGGCGGAGGCCTCCTCCGACTCGTCCACCGAGATGCCGAAGTCGGTGGCCAGGCCCTTGAGGCCGTTGGAGTAGCCCTCGCCCAGGGCGCGGAACTTCCAGCCCTCGCCGCGCCGGTACAGCTCGCCGCAGATCAGGGCCGTCTCCTCGCCCGTCTCCGGGCGGATGTCGAACGTGGCCAGGGGCTCACCGTCGGCCGCCGCGTCGTACAGCAGGATGCTGAGGGAACGTACGCGGTCGAAGGTGACGCCGTCCGCCGAAGCGACCAGCAGAATCTGGCCGACGCCGGACTCGACACCGGAGAGATCCGTCTGGATGGTGTCGGTGAGGCCCTCGGCGACCCGCTTCTTGCCGAGCCGCCACACCTTCCCCGACGGATGGCGGGGCTGGTTGTAGAAGACGAAGTCCTCGTCGGAGCGCACACGACCGTCGAGGCCGAGGAGCAGCGCCGAGACGTCGACGTCCGGGACCCCCTGCCCGGGGGTCCAGCGCAGCACGGCGCGTACCGTGGTGGCTTTCAGCGGGACGTTCGACCCCTTCAGCATCGCGTGCGTCATGCGGTCATCCTGCCTTCTCGGGCCTGCTCACGACAATGCGGGGTACCCGGGTGCCCCGCGACACGACCGTGCGGGTCCGGGCGCGACTGTGCGTGCGGGAGTTACCTGAAATTCATGACCGGTGGGAACCCCTGACATGGATCCCTACGTACTATTACCGGCCACCTCTTGCCGAATCCACTGCCTTACCTTGCATCACGGGGGAGATTCATGCGTCATTTCGGGCACCTCGCCCCTGAGGTGCGGCAGCGTCTCTTCCACCGGGAGCCGTGCGTCTTCGACACCGGCTCCCCCGCCAGGCTGCTCTCCGCGGCCCTGGGCGCCACCCTCTACAGCCCGGCCACGCGCCCGCGGCTGGCGGACGACATCGTCAAGCAGACCGAGCGCGGCGTCGTGTCCATGGTGCTGTGCCTGGAGGACTCCATCGGCGACGAGGACGTCGCGGCCGGCGAGGAGAACCTCGTCCGGCAGTTCACCGACCTCGCGGCACGGCCCGGCGCGGAGCTGCCCCTGCTCTTCATCCGGGTGCGCACCCCCGAACAGATCCCCGACCTGGTCCGGCGCCTGGGCGACGCCGCCGGACTGCTCAGCGGGTTCGTGTTCCCGAAGTTCACCGAGGAGCGGGGCATCCCCTTCCTGGAGGCCCTCTCGGGCGCCGAGGCGGCGAGCGGACGCCGGCTCTTCGGCATGCCCGTCCTGGAGACGCCCGAGCTGATGTACCGCGAGTCGCGGGTGGACGCCCTGGAGGGCATCGCCCGCGCCGTCGAGAAGTACCGCAGCCGCGTCCTGGCGCTGCGCCTGGGCGTGACCGACTTCTGCTCCTCGTACGGGCTGCGCCGGGCGCCCGACATGACCGCCTACGACGTCCAGATCGTCGCCTCCGTCATCGCCGACGTCGTGAACATGCTGGGCCGCGCCGACGGCACCGGGTTCACGGTGACGGGACCGGTCTGGGAGTACTTCCGCGTCCCCGAGCGCATGTTCAAGCCGATGCTGCGCCACAGCCCCTTCCTGGAGGGGCAGGCCGTCGAGCTGCGCGAGAGACTGATCGAGCACGCGATGGACGGGCTGCTGCGCGAGATCTCCCTCGACCACGCCAACGGGCTGCTCGGCAAGACCTGCATCCATCCCTCGCACGTGCCGGCCGTGCACGCGCTGTCCGTGGTCAGCCACGAGGAGTACAGCGACGCGGCGGACATCCTGCGGCCGGAACGCGGCGGTGGGGGTGTACTGCGGTCGCAGTACACGAACAAGATGAACGAGGTGAAACCGCACCGCGCCTGGGCCGAGCGCACCATGCTCCGCGCGGAGGTCTTCGGCGTCGCGCACGAGGACGTCAGCTTCGTCGACCTGCTCGCCGCCGGCATACCCGGCTGAACACCCACCTCATCCACAAGGGACGCATGAACAACGCAGTGAACCACGGGCACGACGACGCGATCTGGTCCGGGACCTGGGTCGCGGAGCGGCTCGGCGTCGAGCTCGTCGGCGACGACACGCTGACCGACCTGCTGGGGCTGGCGCTGCGGCGCAACCCCAAGCGGGCGCATCTGCTGGTCTCCCACGTGCTGGGCAAGCACATCCCGCAGTCCCCGTCCGTCGTGCACGGGCACGGCTTCGCCCTGGGCCGCCGGGTGCGCGAGCTCCTCGGGGCCCACGAGGCGGCCCGGGCGGTCGTCCTGGGCTACGCGGAGACCGCCACCGGCCTCGGCCACTGCGTCGCCGACGGCCTGGGCGCAGTGCCCTACCTGCACTCCACCCGCCGCCCCGTCCCGGGGGTCGTCACGGCGGGCGGCTTCGAGGAGTCCCACTCCCACGCCACCTCCCACCTGCTGCTCCCGGAGGACCCGGCGCTGCTGGTCGGGGACGGTCCGCTGGTCCTCGTCGACGACGAGTTCTCCACCGGCAACACGGTCCTCAACACGATCCGGGCCCTGCACGAGCGCTATCCGCGCCGGCGCTACGTCGTCGTCGCCCTCGTCGACATGCGCTCGGCGGCCGACGCGGGCCGGCTGGATGGGTTCGCCCGCGAGATCGGCGCCCGGGTGGACCTGATCGCCACCGCCTCCGGCGCCGTACGGCTGCCCGAGGGGGTGCTGGAGAAGGGCCAGGAGCTCGTCGCCCGGTACGAGACCGCGGCCGCCGCGCGCGGCGGCCGGCCCTCCGGAGGCGGGCAGGGCGCCGGCCTCGGAGCCCAGCACGAGTCCGACCTCGCAGCGGGCCCCGGGTCCGACCCCGGGTCCGGTCTCCCGCAGGCGCCGGGCGCCGCGCGAGCGGCCACGGCGGACGTGCACCCGGCGGACGACCGGACCGGGCCCTCGCGGCCCGCCGGCCGCATCACCTCGGTGGACCTGCGCTGGCCCCGCGGGCTGCCCGACGGCGGCCGGCACGGCTTCACCCCGCAGCACCGCACCCGGCTGGAGGCCGCCCTGCCCGCGATGGCGGCGCGGCTCGCCGAGGCGATACCCGAGGACGCCGCGCGCGTCCTCGTCCTGGGCTTCGAGGAGCTGATGTACGCCCCGCTCCGGCTCGCCCGCGAGCTGGAGCACGTCGTCGGCGCCGAGGTCCGCTACTCGACCACCACCCGCTCGCCCGTCCTCGCCGTCGACGACCCCGGCTACGCGATACGCAGCCGCATCGTGTTCCCCGCCCACGACGACCCGGCGGACGGCCCCGGCGAGCGCTACGCCTACAACGTCGCGGGCCGGGACTTCGACGCCGTCGTCGCCGTCGTGGACTCCGTGGCCGACACCCCGCGGCTGCACGCGCCCGACGGCCTCCTGGCCCGGCTCGCCGCGCACACGCCGCACGTGGTCCTCGCGGTCGTCCCCTCGTACGTCCCCGAGCCGCTGTACGCAGCCGCCCTGTCTGAAGAGAGACCCGACATGCTGCCCGAGCCCCTCCGCGGCCCCGCCTTCTCCTCGTACGCGCCCGAGGAGGTCGGCTGGCTGCTCCAGGACCTCTCGGACGTGACGCTGGAGGCGCCGACCGAGGAGCGGGAGGAGGCCATCCAGAGCGGCGGCGCGCACTACGCCGAGTCGCTGCCCGTCGAGTACCAGCCCAGCGAGCAGTACCAGGCGCTGTTCCACGCCGCCCTGGAGACCTCGGCGGCGCGGATCGCGCAGGCCGTGGGCGTCGTCACGGACACCGTGATCGCGGAACGCTCGCCCCGGCCCGTCCTGGTCTCGCTGGCCCGGGCCGGCACCCCCGTCGGCGTGCTGATGCGCCGCTGGGCGCAGTTCCGGCACGGACTGGACCTGCCGCACTACGCCGTGTCGATCGTGCGCGGCCGGGGCATCGACGCCAACGCGCTGCGCTGGCTGGCCGCCCACCACGACCCGCGCGACGTCGTCTTCGTGGACGGCTGGACCGGCAAGGGGGCGATCACCCGGGAACTGGCCGCGGCGATCGAGGACTTCGAGGCGGGCGGCGGCGCGGCCGGCTTCGACCCGGAGATCGCGGTGCTGGCCGACCCCGGCTCCTGCGTGCGCACCTACGGCACCCGCGACGACTTCCTCATCCCGTCCGCCTGCCTCAACTCGACCGTGTCCGGGCTCGTCTCGCGCACGGTGCTGCGCGCCGACCTGGTCGGTCCGGACGACTTCCACGGCGCGAAGTTCTACCGCGAGCTCGCCGGCGCGGACGTCTCGGTGGCCTTCCTGGACGCGATCGCCGCCCGCTTCCCCGAGGTCGCCGACGCCGTCGCCGGCGCGGTGAAGGAGCTGCTGGCCGGCGACCGCACCCCGAGCTGGGAGGGCTGGGCGGCGGTCGAGCGGATCAGCGAGGAGTACGGCATCCACGACGTGAACCTGGTCAAGCCGGGCGTCGGAGAGACCACCCGGGTGCTGCTGCGCCGGGTGCCGTGGAAGATCCTGGCGCGGGCCGGGGCGGGCGCGGACCTGGACCACGTGCGCCTGCTCGCGGAGCAGCGGGGGGTGCCGGTCGAGGAGGTCGGCGACCTGCCGTACACCTGCGTGGGACTCATCCACCCGCAGTACACCCGCGGCGCGACCGGCGCCGACGGCAAGGCGGTGACGGTCTGATGCCGGTCGTGGTGGCGAGCGATCTGGACCGCACGCTCATCTACTCGGCGGCCGCGCTGGCGCTGACCATGCCGGACGCCCGGGCGCCGCGGCTGCTGTGCGTGGAGGTGCACGAGGCGAGGCCGCTGTCGTTCATGACGGAGACGGCCGCGCAGCTGCTGACCGACCTCGGCGACGCGGCCGTCTTCGTCCCGACGACCACCCGTACGCGCAAGCAGTACCAGCGCATCAACCTGCCGGGCCCGCCGCCGGCGTACGCGATCTGCGCCAACGGCGGCCATCTCCTCGTGGACGGGGCGACCGACCAGGACTGGCACGCGTCCGTGCTCGCGCGGCTGGACGCCGAGTGCGCGCCGCTCGCCGAGGTGCAGGACCACCTGACGAGGACCGCCGACCCGCTCTGGCTGCGCAAGCAGCGCATCGCCGAGGACCTCTTCGCCTACCTGGTGGTGGAGCGCGAGCTGCTGCCCGAGGAGTGGGTGAAGGAGCTCGGGGTCTGGGCGGAGAACCGCGGCTGGACGGTGTCGCTCCAGGGCCGCAAGATCTACGCGGTGCCCAAGCCGCTGACCAAGAGCGCGGCCGTGCGCGAGGTGGTCCGCCGCACCGGCGCCGAACTGACGCTGGCGGCGGGCGACTCGCTGCTCGACGCCGATCTGCTGCTGGCCGCGGACCGGGGCTGGCGTCCGGGCCACGGCGAGCTGGCCGACGCGGCCTGGACGGCCCCGGAGATCACCGCCCTGCCCGAACGGGGCGTGCTGGCCGGCGAGCGCATCCTGCGGGAGTTCCTCAAGGGCTCACGGCTCGGTTAGGGACGGTCAGCCGCAGCAGCCGCCCCCGCAGCAGCCGCCCCCGCCCCCGCCGCCCGAGCCGGGCGCGGGGGCGGTCGCGGACCGCGTGCCGCCCACCGCGACCGTTGAGAGAAGCTTCACTGTGTCGTCGTGGCCCGCGGGGCAGGCGGCGGGGTCGGCGGACTGCGCCATGGGACGGCTCAGCTCGAAGGTGTCGCCGCAGGTCCGACAGCGGTACTCGTAACGAGGCATGCCGTCAGACTAAGGCCCTATGCTCGGTGGCGGCGTCAGCAGTCTGCCCGCTGTTCGCTTCTGTCGATTTCTTATGTGGAGAATTTGCGAAGGGCGCTGGTAATTTGAGAGCGCCGTGTTGAACCCCGAGGTCGGGAGGGTTCGAGGATTGCGGCCGCGTCAACGGCAACCATGTCAGGCCCTCGTAAGTCTGTACGTCTGCCCGCGAGCAACACGGAATGCGGAGGGAGACGCGTAGTGACCCGTACGGGGCAGGGGGAGGAGCCCCAAGAGCCGGACGCCACCATGCAGTTGAAGGTCCCCGCCTCTTTCAAGGCGGACGAGACCATGCAATTGCGGGTATCGGATATACCGGCGGTTCCGGACATGTCCGAAGAGGGCGCCGACGGGAAAGCGCGTTCCTCGAAGAACAGACGCAAAGCCCCCCGCCTCTCCCTGTTCGTCCGCGTCCGTGCCGTTCTGGGCCCCCGGCTGGCTCCGCTGGTCGCCGCTCTGACGCCGTATGTGGCTCGTGTCACGCCGTACGCCCGCAAGCTGCGTCCGCTGTACCCGCGCCCCGGCCGCACCGACTGGCGGCGCTGGATACCCTCGTGGCGCCAGTGCCTCGGCGGCGTCCTCGCGTCCATAGGACTGAGCAGCATGCTCCTGGTCGTGGCCTACGCGGCCACCGACATCCCCGACAACCTCAACACGTACGCCACCCAGCAGGACAACGTGTACTTCTGGGCCGACGGCACGCCGATGGCCCGCACCGGATGGGTCCAGCGCCAGGCCATGCCGCTGAAGGACATCCCCGAGGACGTCCGCTGGGCGGTCCTCGCCGCCGAGAACGCCAGCTTCTACAGCGACCCCGGCATCTCCTTCAAGGGCATCAGCCGCGCCCTGTTCCGCACCATCGGCCAGGGCGACACCCAGGGCGGCTCGACGATCACGCAGCAGTACGTCAAGAACGTCTACCTGAACCAGAACCAGACGGTCAGCCGCAAGTTCACCGAGGCGATGATCGCCCTCAAGCTCGACAACCAGATGAGCAAGGACGACATCCTCGAGGGCTACCTCAACACCAGCTGGTTCGGCCGCGGCACCTACGGCATCCAGCGCGCCGCCCAGGCCTACTACGGCAAGGACGTCAGCGAGCTCAACGCCAGCGAGGCCGCCTTCCTCGCCTCCCTCCTCAAGGGCGCGGGCCTCTACGACCCCACCCTCGGCCCGGCCAACCGCGCCCGCGCCGTCGAGCGCTGGTCGTGGACCCTGGACCGGATGGTCGACATCGGCAAGCTGTCGAAGGCGGAGCGCGCCAAGTACACCAAGTTCCCCGAGCCGCTCAAGTCCAACCCGCTGTACGACACCGGCGAGCAGAGCGACTACCTCGTGGAACTGGCCTCCCAGTACGCCAAGAAGGCCGGGCACATCTCCGACAAGGACTACGACCTCGGCGGCTACCAGATCTACACGACGTTCGACAAGAACCGTGAGAGGCAGCTCACCGACGCCGTCACCAAGGCCCGCAAGAAGGCCCTGAAGGACGACCCGAAGACCGCCAAGGACGCGCACTTCGGCGCCTCCTCGGTGGCCTCCGACGGGCGGATCCTCGCGGTCTACGGCGGCCCCGACCACCGCACGCAGGGCTACAACGAGTCCAACGCCACGACCGTCCCGGCCGGATCGGCCTTCCAGCCCTTCGTCTACGCGGCCGGCCTGGAGCACGGCGTCCACAAGACCCGCGACGGGGACACCGAGACGGTCACCGGACAGACGCTGTACAACGGCGACAACCTGGTGCCCGTCACCACGCCCGAGGGACCGTACTGGGACCGCAGCGGCAGGAAGGCCGCCGCCAAGAACGACGGCGGCAAGTCGTACGGGCAGATCTCCCTGCACCGCGCCCTGGAGCTGTCGGTGAACACCCCGTTCATGCAGCTCGGCATGGACACCGGCCTGGACGTGGTGCGCTCCACCGCCGAGCGCTCCGGTCTGCTGCCCTCCAGCTTCGGCGCCCAGGTGCCCGCCCTGTCCACGGGCAGCGCCACGCCCAGCGCCATCCGCATGGCGAGCGGTTACTCCACCTTCGCCGCGGGCGGCAAGCACACCGAGCCCTACTCGGTGCGCCTGATCACCAAGAACGGCACCAAGGTCGTCCTGGAGACGCCGGACGCGAGCCGGGCGTTCGGCGCCGAGGCGGCCGAGGAGGTCAACTCCGCGCTCGCGGACTCCTTCCGCACCGCCCACCCGGACGACGTGCCCGCCTCGCAGGGGCAGAGCACCCGGTCCGGCTCGCTCGGCCGGGTGACCGGCAAGGCGGGCACCACCCAGAACGACACCGCGGCCTGGTACGTCGGCACCGCCAAGACCGTGTCCACGGCCGTCGTCGTCTACCGCATCGACCTCGGCAAGAGCCTCGAACCGCTTCCCCTGAAGGGCCTCGCCGGCACGACCGACGACAGCGTTCCGTACGGCATCTGGTCAGGTGCCATGCGCCCGCTCGGCTGACCACCGAACCGGGCACCCGCGCCCCCGAACCCCGGAGAATGATCCGCACATGAAGTCACCGTCGGGCCGCCGCCGCAAGGCCGTGGCAACGCGTCGCCCCGCTGCCACGCACCCGGGGTTCCTGACGCTGGCCGCACTCCTCGTCGTCGCGTCCCTGGTGGCCGGCTACCTGCTGCTCAACCGCACCTCCAACACCCAGCCGACCGCGTCCTCGGGGGACAGCAAGAAGGCGTCGGCGGGGACCGCCGAGGAACCGAAGTGGGACGGCAAGACGCACGTCCTGGGGGACGGTTCCACCTCGTACACCGGGCCGCAGGCCGACCAGCTGAAGCCGGTCCCGCTCAAGCCCGGCGAGAAGCCGCCCCAGTTCGTCGTGTTCTCCTGGGACGGCGCGCTACAGGGGGACGACGGCCTCTTCGAGCACTACCGCAAGATGGGCGAGCAGTACAACGCCGACATGACCTTCTTCCTCACCGGCATCTACCTGCTGCCCAAGAGCAAGAAGGACCTGTACTCGCCGCCCCAGCACCCCGTCGGGTCGTCCGCGATCAGCTTCCCCACCGACGAGCACATCCGCACCACGCTGGAGCAGCTCGGCGAGGCGTGGAAAGAGGGCAACGAGATCGGCACCCACTTCAACGGCCACTTCTGCGGGGCCAAGGGCGGCGGCTTCTGGAGCGTCGACGAGTGGAAGTCCGAGATCGACCAGTTCTACAAGTTCGTGGAGAACTGGAAGACCAACACCGGCTACAAGGACATCCCCCCGCTGCCCTTCGACTTCAAGAAGGAGGTCGCCGGCGGCCGCGCCCCCTGCCTGGAGGGCCAGGCGAACCTCCTGAAGGCCGCCAAGAGCTACGGCTGGCGCTACGACGCCAGTTCCTCGGGCGACTTCCAGATCTGGCCCGCGAAGAAGAACGGCCTGTGGGACTTCCCGCTCCAGGCCCTGCCGTACGACGGCGGCAAGTACCAGGGCCTGTCCATGGACTTCAACTTCCTGGCCAACCAGTCCGACGGCGAGCCCGAGGGCGACCCCGCCAAGTACCCGCAGTGGGAGCAGGAAACGCTCGACGCCTACATGGCGGGCTTCAACCGGGTCTACTACGGCAGCCGCGCCCCGCTGTTCATCGGCAACCACTTCGAGGAGTGGAACGGCGGCATCTACATGAAGGCCGTCGACGAGGTCATCAAGAACGTGTGCACCAAGAAGGACGTCAAGTGCGTGTCCTTCAAGGAGCTTTCGGACTGGATGGACGTCCAGTCGCCCGCCACGCTGGAGCGGCTGCGCAGCCTGGATCCGGCCCAGAATCCCGACTGGTCGACAGTCGTGAAGTGACCCACCCGGGGGCGGCGGCGACGTAACCAAACCTCAACCGCTCCCCCCTTCACACGAACCACACACCCCGTGCAAAGATGCCCTCCCGGCATCCCTCCGCCGGGGCAAGAGGGGAAACACCAGTGAAGTCAAGGAAATTGAGCGGCACGCGCCGCCGCGTCACGATACTCGGGGCAGCCGCGACCTCGGTCGTCGCCGGAGTCGCACTGCTGCCCAACTGGTCCGCGGGGGCCGCGGTCGTCGACGACCCCACGGTCGACGCGCGGACCAAGGCCACCTTCCAGCGTCTCGCCGACGCGGTCTTCACCGACCGCACGGACGCCCTGGTCACCGGCGCGCAGGGCGACCGGGACAAGCCGTTGACCAACGGGTTCTCCGGCGACGTCAAGCTGTCCTCCGGCACGGCCCGCACCGAGGACGCCACCTTGTCCTCCCTCGGGAAGCGCAAGGACAAGCTGGCGAAGGCCGGCGAGAAGTACGCCAAGGCCTCCACGACCGTCACCCTGAACGCCACGCGCGTGACCGGCCGCACGGCCAAGGCGGACGTCACCGAGACCACGACCCTGACCTACGCGCAGACCCGTGGCAACGCGCCGAAGAGCACCGGTTTCCAGGCCAGGCACGAGCTGACGTTCAAGGCCGACCGGCAGGGCACCTGGCAGCTCACCACCATCAAGGACACCGACCAGGGTGGCCTCGCGGTGAACACGCTGTCCAAGCCGGTCTCGGTCAAGACGGCGACGACCGCCGACGACACCATGCCGAACGCGAAGCGCGCGGCGACCACCTGGAACCCGCCGGCCGTCCCGAAGACCGGCACCGCCTACGACTACAAGGCGATGGCGGCCTACGCCGAGAAGTACGTGTACACGTACAACAAGGACTACCCGGACTTCAACAACCACACCGCGGGCGGCGACTGCACCAACTTCGTCAGCCAGTCCCTGAAGGCCGGCGGCTGGAAGCACGTCCCGGGCTACGTGTACGACTACACCAAGTGGTTCGGCAACGCCGACATCCAGTCGGACTCGTTCGTCGGCGTCAACGAGTGGTCCTGGTTCGCGCAGAACTCCAAGCGCACCACCCCCCTCGCCAACGTGTACCAGCTCGAGGTCGGCGACGTCCTCCAGATGGACTTCGACCGCGACGGGTCCAAGGACCACACGATGATCGTCACCGCCAAGAGCAACGGCGTGCCGTACGTGACGTACCACTCGAACAACACCCTGCGCAGGTCGGTGTCGAGCCTCGTCTCGTCGTACCCGACCGCGTACTTCTACGCCTACCGCACCTGATCGGACGACGGGGGCGACGAGGGAGGCCGGTTCTCCCCGAGCTCCCGTCGGCGGTCCTGCTCCTCCGCGAGGTCGGGGTGGCGGGACCGCCAGTAGGGGTTGTCGTGCGGCAGGGCGGACCCCACCCTGCCGTACATCCCGAAGACCATCAGCAGGATCCCGATCACGAAGCTGAGCATGCAGTTCTGGATCTCGAAGGCCAGGAAGTTGTAGTCCGTCTGCAACAGGGCCATGTTGAGGAACCCGCTGAGGATGAACAGGACGCCGAGCGTCATGTTCAGCGTGGACGCGAAGTTCCCGCCGATCACCATGCCCACGAAGAGCAACAGCCCCACGCCCACCGACAGCCAGCTCAGCGCGCCGTTGGTGTTGAGGCTCCACACCTGGTCCCCACCGGTGTCGAAGAAGCCGATCTTGTCGATGATGCCGAAGATCCCGAAGACGAGCAGACCGAGGCCCATGAGCCCGGCGCCGATCCGGTAGACCAGGTTCAACCGGTGGTCGAGCGGCAGATGGTCGTTGAACCGGATACGCCGCCTCGACTCGGAACGCACCGCGTGTGTCGCCATCTCCGCCTCCCGGAGGGTGAGACAAGCCGGCGTGGAACATGCCGACGAGGCCGTACCCCACTCAATATCCGCCCGTGGAGCGCCACGGGCAACGCGGACGCGGCGCCCCGCCCGGCCCCCGGGCCCTCCTCCCGCCCTCGTCCCGCTCCGCCCCGCGCGGCCGTCAGTGCCCGGCCCCGCCGCGCTCCTCGCGGATGCGGGCCACCACGTCGGCGACCGCCCGCCGGACGGCCTCCGCCTCGGTCAGGAAGTGCCAGTAGTCGGGGTGCCGGCCCTCCAGCGTGCCGATCGCCCGCTCCAGCCGCCCCACCGCGTCGTCGAGCGGACGCGCGTGCCGCGGATCGGGCGTGTTGCGGCCCGCCATGGCCAGCCGCTGGGCGTCCCGGATCGCGAACCTGGTCCGGTCGATCTCCGCCTGCGGGTCCTTCTGGACCGCGTTCAGCCTGGCCAGCCGGTCACCGGCGGCCGAGACCGCCTCGTCCGTGGTGTTGAGCAGAGCGCGGGCCGTCGACAACAGCGAGGTGGCGTCCGGCCACCGCTGCGCGTCGCGGGCCGCCTGCGCCTCCTTCAGCTTGGCCTCGGCCTGCCGGACGTGCTCCCCGGCCTGCTCGGGGACGTGCTGGAGGTCCTGCCAGCACGCGGCCGAGAAGCGCCGCCGCAGCTCGCTCAGGATCGGCTCCACCTGCTCCGAGCGGGTCGTCAGCGCCTGCGCGCGGGTACGCAGCGAGACCAGCCGGTGGTCGGTCTCGGCGGCCCGCTCCGGCAGCCGCCCGGCCTCCGCACGGACCGCCTCGGCCTCCCGCGAGACGCGCTCCGCCCGCTCCAGGGTGAGCGCCACCCCGTGCCGGCCCGCACCCTCGTTCAGCTTCGTCAGCTCGGGCGCCAGGGCGGCCAGCCGCGCCGCGAGGTCGTCCGCCCGCAGCCCGCTCTCCCGCACGGCGTCCAGCGCGTTCGACGCCGCCAGCAGCGCCTGCCGGGCCCGCTCCACTGCGGGCGCGAGGCGGGCGAGCTGGGTCTCCGCCTTGCCGAGCAGCGGGCCGAGCCCCTCGGCGAAGCGGTCCAGTTCCCGCTTGACGCGCACCAGCTCGTCCTTGGCGCGGGTCAGTTGTGTGCGCGCCTGGGAGGCCGCGGCGGCCTCCAGGTCGTCCCGGTCGAGGTCGTGGGCGTCGACGGCGTCGATGTACTGGCTGCTGACCTCGTCGATGCGCCGGCCGACGGCCTCGAAGTCGGAGACCGCGCGGCGGGCCGCCGGGGTGTCGTCCACCGCCCGGATCGTCTCGATCGAGATCCGCAGGTCCCGCTGGGCGCTGTCCAGCTCGTAGAACGCGGTCGCCGCCGCGTCCTTCGCCGCCTGGGCCTCCGCCCGCTGGCCCTCCGCCCGCCCGCCGAACCAGCGCCGGGTGCCTCCGCCGGCGAACGCGGCGGGCAGCGCGAGGGCGAGCACGAGGGGAAGCGCGACGAGGGTGAGGGAGTCGCCCAGGGCACGGACCCGTGCGCGCGGCTTCGACGGCGAATACGGCTGCGATGGTGTCGCCGTCACATCCCTCTCCCGTGCTGTCATCCGCCTTGCCCGGTGCCATTCTCCCACCGGTTAAGGACGAACACACGGGCCCGTTAGTTCGCGTTCCCGACCGTGACTTTGCCGTCGGCGGTGCGGGCGCTCACCACGTGGGCGCTGGAGGCGTCGCGCGGCACCGTCACGTCCACCCCGCCGTCGTCGGTCTTCGTGGTCACCCGGTACGCGGCCGCGGGCAGCGCGATGGTCACGGACCCGTCCCCGCTGACCGAGTCCACCCGGTCCGGCACGGCGCTCAGGTCGAGGCGGACCGAGCCGTCCTCGGTGCGGGTGCGCACCGAGCGCGAGGCGACCTCGGCCCGCACGGAGCCGTCCTCGGTGCGCAGGTCCAGCGGCCCGCTGGAGTCGGTGACGTGCACGGAGCCGTCCTGGGCGTGCACGCTGAGCGCGTCCCGGAAGCCCCGCGCGCGGACGCTGCCGTCGTCGTCCTCGACCTTCACGGCGACGCCCCGGGGCACCTCGACGCGATGTCTGGCGGAGCAGTCGGCGATCACGCCGGAACAGTGCATCCGCAGCGTCAGCCGGTCGTCCTTCATCGACCAGGTCACCTTCGGGCTCTCGCCGACGGCGACGGACCCCTCGAACCACCGGGTGACGGCGACCGCGCCCGTCTTCGCCGCGTCCGACGCGACGATCTCCAGCGCCGAGTCGTCCGAGTCGATCGTGAGGGTGGCGCCCTGGAGGGCGAAGGAACGGTGGTCGGGGTGCTCGTCGTCCGCGGCGGAGGCGCCGCAGCCGGTGGCCCCGGCGGCGAGGGCCGCGACGGCCGCGGTGACGAGGACCGCGCGGGCGGAAAGGGTCGTGCGGGCCATGGTGGTCTCCCCCTGGACGTGCCGGACGTTGTGCTCACGACCCTAGGGAGACCGGGCGGGCCGAACGATCCGGCACACTCCCGGACATGGGGTGGGGTTAACCCCCGACAGGGGTTTGCGGGGCACGGCCCCGGGCGATGTAGGCTGTCGACTCGTCTCGGGTGCGTAGCTCAGGGGTAGAGCGCCTGCCTTACAAGCAGGATGTCGGCGGTTCGAAACCGTCCGCGCCCACCGAGGACGACGCCGGCGCGAGGCGTCGCCGGCCGCGGCCCTCCGGATCCTTCCGGAGGGCCGCGGCCGTCACCCGCGCCGATCGCACCGGCGTCCCGCGCTCAGTAGTTCGCGTTGGCGAGAACCTCGCCGTTCCTGTCGTACACGGTCACCAGTCCGTTGTCGGACTCGTAGCACGAGGTGAACGCGGAGGCGATCAGCTTTCCCTCGCCCTGGTGCGGGCCCGCGAGACCGCCGGAGAAGTCCGTGAACACCTCCGGGGCGTCGAGGACGTCGTTGCGCTTGTCCGCGCCGGTGACCTTGGTGACGTGCGCGACCGCGGACTTCTCGGTGGGCGTGCCGCTCTTCAGGACGCAGGCCCGGAACTCCTCGGCCTGCGTCCGCGAGCGCTCGGCCGGGGCCTTCTCCCGCCCGGCGGCCTCCTTCGCCGAGTCGTTCGGCGCGGCCACGGCCTTGTCCTTGGCGCTGTGGTCGACCGGGTCGCCCTTGCCGCCGCCCGTCGCGATGCCGCCGACGACGAGTAGGACGAGGATTCCGGCGCACCCGAGACCGGCGATCTTG
Organism: Streptomyces hilarionis; assembly: GCF_024539675.1. Lineage (GTDB taxonomy): Bacteria > Actinomycetota > Actinomycetes > Streptomycetales > Streptomycetaceae > Streptomyces > Streptomyces hilarionis. The sequence goes on from NZ_JAHHIT010000099.1 coordinate 23,538, forward strand.
CCGACGCCTCGTTTCTTCGGCTGCGGCTGCTGCGGCTGCTGCGCGTACGGCGGCTGCTGCGGGTACTGCCGGCTCATGGCGCCCCCTGGGATGAACGTGACGTGCGTGGTGCACAACAGACGTGCGTGGTGCACAACAGGGGGGAGGAGCCGTGCGGTTGCCGTCGGGGGCGGCATTCACCCGATCGGGGCGCCCGACGTCAGTCGTCGTCCGGGCGCGGCGACTCGTGGGCATGCTTGAGGCCCATGCGGGCGTCGACCCGCTCGGCGGCGGCGACCTCGGCCCAGAAGCGATGGCACGTCACGAACACCGCCAGCTCGTGCTCCCGGCGGCGCAGCTTCTCCACCTCGGCCTGTTCGTCGGCCGTCCAGCCGGGGGAGGCGGGGCGCTCCGTCTTGCGCCAGCCGCCGGCGTCGCTGAAGCCGTCCAGCGGCTCGACCGACCAGGGGAGCCGCTTCAGCAGGGCCGACAGCTCGGCCCGGACCTGATGCAGCTCCTCCTGGCCGGCGCGCAGGTCGCTGGGAAAGTCATAGGTCGTAGCCACCCGGCAATGGTACGCCTGTTCGAATTTGAGTCGCGAGCTTCTCCGGGGTGTTTGTGTGAACGTCTGTTCGATTAACTGGGGGCGGGCGACGCCTCGGGACCGGCGCCCGCCAGGCCCGCGCGGAGGGTCTCCACGCCGAGCTCGTCGGTGCCCTCCGGGTCCGCGCCGAGGCGATGGACGAGCACCCAACTCCCGTCCTCCAGAGCCCCGGTGAACAGCGAGGCGTGTCGCGTGGCCCCGTTGTGCCAGAGCAGCCCACCGGCCACCTGCCAGGACGGCGCGGGATCACCCAGCCGGCGCTCGACCAGCAGCCGGACGACGAGGTCGGCCACGGCCCGCGGCGTGGCCCACAGGCCGCCGGCGGGGAGGATCGCGCCGGTCATCGTCCAGGGCGTGTGCCGGCCGCCGAACCTCCTGGGCGCGAGCAGCCTCCGCTCCGGGTCGGGACGCACGGCGACCTCGGTGACGCCCAGCGGGCCCAGGACGTAGGCGTCCACCAGTTCCTGGTACGAGGCTCCGGAGGCGGCGGCTTCCAGGGCTGCGCCGAGGACCGCGTACCCGAGGTTGGAGTACTCCTCCCGCTCGCCGGGCGGGTCGCCGACGAGCGTGTCCAGGCGCGGCAGGAGCGCCCGCAGGGCCGGGGCGTCGAACGGGGCGTACGGGTCGCGGCGGGGCATTCGGCCCGGTGGGAGCCGGGGCAGGCCGGAGGTGTGGCGGGCCAGGTGGAGGAGGGTGATCCCGGTCGCGGGGGCCTCGGGGAGCCAGCGTTCGACCGGGTCGTCGAGGGAGAGGATCCCGGCGGCGGCCATCCGCACCAGCACCGTGCCGGTGACGACCTTGGTGAGCGAACCGATCTCCACGTAACGGTCCACCGCGTGACCGTCCGCGAGCACGGGGGCGGCCGAGGACGACAGGACGCAGGTCGGGACCCGGGGACGCGCCAGAGGGCTCACCTCGCGCCCACGCGGGGCAGGGCGCAGGCGGGTGTTCCGCCGGGCAGACGGTGCCGGTTGCGGGCCACCGCGCGGTAGACCACGCGCGCGCAGGCGCGAACGCCGGGCAGCCGCGGCACGGCCCCCGCCACCCGGTATCCGGCGGACGGCGAGGAGCCCAGCCAGCGGGCCACCGCGTCCGCCCCGCCCGCGACGACCGTGGAGCCGCGCAGCAGCAGGACCTCCCGGTCCAGGCGCGCGCGATGCGCCGCGGTCGACTCCTCGGGCAGGAACTGCCAGGGGACCGCCTCCAGCGCCGGCGCGGCCAGGGACCGGATCCGGTCGACGCAGGACTGGCAGAAGCCGCAGTCCCCGTCGTAGGCGAGCACGGGGGGCGGGGAGCCCGGTTCCGGTCCGCTCGTTCGCCGTTCGTCCACGGTTCCCCTTCCGCCGGTCGTCCGCGGCAGTCGCGGTGGCACGACGGCCACGATGGCGTGACGGCCCCCTCGACGCGTTCGACCATGATCGTACTGCGGTCCGGACGGCGCTGTCAGACCCTGGCTCTAGTGTGGTGGCCATGGACGGATCGGGCGTGGAGCGCGTGCGGTTGACCCCCTGGTCGGAGGGCGACTTCTGGCTGCTGCGGCGGACCAACAGCCCTGAGATGACCGAGCATCTGGGCGGACCGGAGAGCGAGGAGAAGCTCGCCGACCGGCAGCGGCGCTACGTCGAGCCGTCCGCCGGGCGCATGTACCGGGTGACGCTCGCGGACGGCGGGGAGAGCGTCGGCTCGATCGGGTACTGGGAGCGCGAGTGGCGCGGCGGGACGGTGTGGGAGACGGGCTGGGGCATCCTGCCCGAGTTCCAGGGCAGAGGCCTCGCCGCGTCGGCGGCGCGGGCCCTCGTGGCCGTCGTCCGGCGGGCGGGCGGCCACGGCGCTCTGCACGCGTTCCCCGCCGTCGACCACCCCGCGTCCAACGGCGTGTGCCGCCGAGCGGGGTTCACCCTGCTCGGGCAGGCGGACTTCGAGTACCCCAAGGGCAACTGGATCAGATCCAACGACTGGTGCGTCGACCTGCGCGCAGCCCCGGCGAACGGTTCCCGGCCCGGCCCCACGACGAACCGGCACGACCGGTAGGACGACCCGCCACGAAGACCGTGCCCCGAGGAGCGGCCCCGCGGGCGCCCTCGGACAACGGCCCGCTGACGGGCCCGAAGAACAGCCACGCAGACGGGCCGGGAGGACCGGTCCCGGACGACTGGCCCCGGTCGGCCGGCCCCCGCGCCTTCCACGCGGTGACGGCGAACGCGATCGAGGCCTGAAGGAGGGAGACTCGGAGTATGTGCCGGAGTATCAAGACGTTGCGTCCGCCCGCGCTGCCCGAGGAGGCGACCGAGGACGAGATCCGCGCCGCGGCCCTTCAGTACGTCCGCAAGGTGTCCGGGTTCCGGGCGCCGGCCGAACACAACCGGGAGGTGTTCGACAGGGCGGTCGAGGCCGTGGCCGCGGCCACCGCGGACCTGCTGGACGGCCTGGAGGTGCGCGGGTCGCACCGCCCGACGGCCGCCTGACGGCCCCCGGTGGCCGTGTCACGGTTCCGACGGCCGCGCGCCGCTTGAGGGTCCCGACGGCCGGGGCACGGCCTCGTCCCCTGCCGTCCGTCGGCTTTCCGGGGTGCTCCGGCCGGCGTCCTGCCGGGGCGGCCCGGACAGCCGTGCGCCGTGAACCACGTGGCCCGGCGGCCTCGCGCCGGGCACCCGCCTGCCCGGCGCGCGTCGGCGGCGACGTCGGGCGAGTCGACGGGCAGGCCTCGCGGCGGGGTGACGGCTACCGCGGCCGTGCGGTCCGTCAGGCGGGCCGGCGGCGCATCAGGAAGGCGGCGCCCGCGCCCGCGCCGAACAGGGCGAGCACCGACACTCCGGTGGCCACCCAGGTGGTGCCCAGCCACTGGGCGCCGAAGTAGCCGAGGGCGACGCTGTAGCCCGCCCAGGAGAGCCCGGCCAGCGCGGACCACGGGAGGAAGTCGCGGGGCCGGCGATGCGCGGCGCCCGCGATGAGGGAGACGACGGAACGCCCGGCCGGGGCGAACCGGGCCAGGACGACCAGGGCGCCGCCGCCCCGCGCCAGCGCGCCGCCGAGACGTTCCTGCGCGGTGGTCAGCCGACGGGAGCGCGAGATCGCCCGGTCCAGACGCTCGCCGCCGCGCCAGGCCAGCCGGTAGGCGACAAGGTCGCCCAGCACCGAGGCGGTCGTCGCGGAGAGGATCAGCACCATGATGTCCGGGACGTCGTGCGGGACCTGGCCGGTCGCCGCGCCCGAGCCCGCCGCCGCGGCCGTCGCGGCCGTGATGACGAGCACTCCGCTGGGCAGCACCGGCAGGAACACGTCGAGGAGGACCGACAGGCCCACCAGCGCGTAGATCCAAGGGCTGCCGAGCAACGCCCCCACACTCTCCAACACCGCACACTCCCCGTGTCTCCCCCGTGACGGCCCGACTTGCCGCTGTGTCGCGGGGGAGCGGCAGGTGCGGCCAATGACAGCCCTACAGCGTACGCCGGGGGTGGGACAGGTGATTCACGGGGGGCGCATGTGTTCGGCACACCACGTTCACGCGGGGATCCGTCGCCGTGCCGGAACGGGCGGGTACCGGCGGGGATTCGGGGCGGACGGTTCCCGGGCCGGCCCGGAACGGCGGCCACCCGGGCGGCGAGGGCCCGGGTGGCGTGCGTCGCGGCCGGTGTGCGGACTGCGCGGCCGTCGGGTCGTCGGGTCGTCGACGAGAGCGGACCGGGCCGCGGCCGGGCGGCGGTCAGGCGGAGACGGTGGCCTCGCGCGTCGCGGGTTCCCGCTGCGGGCTCGTGCGGCTCGCGAGGAGGCGGTCCAGGCCCAGGGCGCCCGAACCGGTGAACACCAGCAGGAGGAAGGCCCAGCAGAACATCGCGGAGGCCTCGCCGCCGTTCTGGATCGGCCACAGGGCGTTGGGCTGGTGCACGTGGAAGTAGGCGTAGGCCATCGAGCCCGACGCCAGGAACGCGGCGGCCCGGGTGCCCAGGCCGAGCATGACCAGCGTGCCGCAGACGAGCTGGATCACGGCCGCATACCAGCCGGGCCAGGTCCCGGAGTCGATGGTGCCGCCCTTGCCGAGGGCGCCGCCGAGGACGCCGAACAGGGAGGCGGCGCCGTGGCAGGCGAACAGCAGGCCCACGACGATGCGGAAAAGGCCCACGGCGTAGGGCTGTGCGGTGTTGAGACGAGCGGACATGGCGGGGGGTGCTCCTTCGGCTCTGGTCGGGCCGGTCCGTGACGGGGAGAGGACCGGTCGGTGGGGGCGGTACCGAATCAGCGATTCACCGTAGGGGGACCGGATTGATGCTTGCAAGTTCAACTTCTGGCCATGGCTCGAGTCCCCCTGGGAGCCCTCTTTCCCTGGTCACCGCACGTTGTGCGCCCCGCGTTCACCCCGTCCGCGTCCGAAAGTGTGACCGAATCCACCCCTGGGAGGGCGCACCCGGGGGTCGTCCCGATGCGCGCCCTTCCTCGACGTTGGTGAGCCGGGGGACGTCAAATGACCTCAACCTGCTTGCAGGCAAAGCTTTCTGACCAACCCTCAGATAGCGGGCATCCTGGGCCGCCGCCCCGCCGCCCCGCCGCCCCGCCGCCCCGTCCGTGTCACGGGGTGAGGTCGGACTCCGTCACGGTCGCCAGCCGTCCGTCCGCGCGGGCCCGCTCCAGCCGTAGGCGGGCCGAACGGCCGCGCAGCGTCAGGGACATGAGCTGGTTGCCGAACCAGGGTCCGCCCGTCCTGCGCCAGCTGACCGGCGGGCGGGGGCAGTGGCCGTGGCGGCGCAGCCGGCGGCCGAGCGCACGGGCCGCCCCGCTCCACCCGAACCGGAAGCCCAGCCGGATCGACGGCGGAACGGAGTTGTGCACGGGGGAACAGGTGAGTTGCAGCACCCGTGCGTCCGGGCCGGTCCCGTCGGGCCAGTGCGGCTCGGCCGCGTACGCGTGATGGACGTCGCCCGACAGCACCAGCACGCTCGCCGGCGCCCGGCTGCCGGTGCCGATCTCGGCGATCAGGTCCGCGAGCGCGGTGAACGAGCGCGGAAAGGCCGCCCAGTGCTCCAGGTCCGCCCCGCGTCGCAGTTTCTCGCCGAACCGGGCCCAGCGCGCCCCGCGCTCGCCCCGGCACAGGGCCGCGTCCCACTCCTCGGCGTCGTGCACCAGGTGCGGCAGCAGCCAGGGCAGCGAGGTGCCGATCAGGAGGTGGTCGTAGGAGCCGAGGCCGTCGAGGGCCTGCTCGCGCAGCCAGGTCCGCTCGCCGGGGTCGAGCATCGAGCGTTCGTCCTCCTCGAGCACGCGGGCGGCCCGGCTGTCGACCATGAGCAGCCGCACGGGCCCGAAGTCGCGCCGGTAGCTCCAGCGCACGGAGGCGGGGTCGGTGTCGGCGCGGCCGGCGAAGTCACGCAGCGGGCCGGTGCCGTCGGCGGCCTCGCGCACGGCCGCGTAGAGCGGGTCGGCGGCCAGCTCGGCCGGGGTCAGGTTGCCGAGGTGCTGGTGCACCCAGTACGACATCAGGCCGCTCATCAGCCGCTCGTGCCACCACGGCGTGGACCGCATGTCGGCCAGCCACGCGGCGGAGGTGTTCCAGTCGTCGATGACGTCGTGGTCGTCGAAGACCATGCAGCTGGGTACGGTGGACAGCAGCCAGCGCACCTCGGGGTCGAGCCAGGACTCGTAGTAGAGCCAGGTGTACTCCTCGTAGTCGGCGACCTCGGCCCCGGGTGCGTCGTCGAGCCCCCGGCGGGCGGCGATCTTCTCCTTGGTGGCGTCGGAGATCTCGTCGGCGTAGACCTGGTCGCCCAGCAGGAGCAGCACGTCGGGCCGCTCGCCCGCCGGGTCGGCCGCGAGCCGCAGGGCCAGGCTGTCCAGGGCGTCGGGACCGACGGGGTCCTTGCCGCCGGCCGGGGGCGCGGCCCAGCGGCACGAGCCGAACGCGACGCGCACCTGTGCCGCGTCGGCGGCCAGGGTGCGGATCCGCGAGGGCGGGAAGCGGGAGTCGGGCAGCGGCCACACGGGCGCGTCGTCGAGGAAGACCTCGTACGCCGTCTCCGTGCCCGGGGTCAGGCCGCCGACCTCGACCAGCGCGTAGTGGTGGCCGGCCACCTGGAAGGTCGCGGCGCTGCCGCCCGCGCCGTCGGCGCAGCGCACCTCGGCGGTGCACGGGCGGCTCGCCTCGACCCAGACCGTCGCCGTGGAGCCCTCGGCGTACCTCAGCAGTGGACCCAGCCGCAGTTCGGCCATGCGATCACCCTCCTCCGTCGCCCCGTACGGTACGGAACGACGGAGGGTCACGGGGAGATCCCGGTGGTCGGGTTCGGTCGGGAGGGCGCTCGGCCCGGTCGGGGAGGCGTCAGCAGTTGGCGAGGTAGCTCGTCAGCGCGCTCTTCTCCGCGGAGTCGACCGAGAGGCCGTAGTAGTACTTCACCTGCACCCACGCGCGGACGTAGGTGCAGCGGTACGAGGTCAGGGACGGCATCCACTCGGCCGGGTCCTGGTCGCTCTTGGACTGGTTCACGTTGTCCGTGACGGCCAGGAGCTGCGGGCGGGTGACGTCGTTGGCGAAGGACTGCCGCCGGGCGGTGGTCCATGCGCTCGCCCCGGAGTCCCAGGCCTCGGCGAGCGGGACCAGGTGGTCGATGTCGAGGTCGGAGGCGGCGGTCCAGGTGGCCCCGTCGTAGGGGGAGTACCAGGTGCCGCTGGTCGCGGTGCAGGCGGAGTCGGTGACGACGTTCGAGCCGTCCCGCTTGAGGATGTACTCGCGCGTGTTGCAGGTGCCGCTGATGGTGATCCAGGTGGGGAAGAGGTCGCGGCTGTAGCCGGTGCGGTTCTCGGTCTTCACGCTGAGGGACGCCAGGTAGGTCCGGGCGGTGGCGGCGCTGACCGGGGTGGGCAGCGCGGCGGAGGCGGTCGGGGCGGTGAAGAGCCCGGCGGAGGCTATGAGACCGGTGAGGGCGGCGAGTACGCTCAGCCGTCCACGCGCGTAGAACTTCGACATGCGAACTCCGTTGGGGGAGGCGGGGTGTTGGAGTGCGAGCGGATGAATGCTCGCCCTCGCGCATTGCGGGGAGATGTGTGACCGGTTAGAAGCTAGTGACGCGCACATGACACGACAAGGTGTGCGACGGAACGATCTCCGGGAACGGCCGCGCGGGCCGTCTCGTACACTGGGGAGCGCAGAAGGGGAGTAGCTCTTCGCCGGACCGTCGACATACTGCTCAGCTCGTCTGAGCCGGCGCCCGGAGGCAGGCCCGTCGTACGGGCCGGCCAGCGAGACCTTCGGCAAGCAGTGCACACCCGTGCCGCACGGCACGGGTGACGTGTGCGCTGTCCTGCCGAGGTGTCTGGTCAGAGCATGCGGACTCTCGGTGGGGCGGCCTTCCCGACCGATTGAGGAACCTTGATCAGCATCACCGTGACGGCGGTCGTCTTCGGCGTCGTCTTCCTGGCCGAGCTGCCGGACAAGACCGCCCTGGCCGGCCTCGTCCTCGGCACCCGCTACCGCGCCTCGTACGTCTTCGCCGGCGTCGCCGCCGCCTTCGCGCTGCACGTCGCGCTGGCCGTCGCGGCCGGCAGCGTCCTCACGCTGCTGCCGCAGCAACTCGTCCACGCGCTGACCGGCGTCCTCTTCCTGGGCGGCGCCGCCGTGCTGATGTTCAAGAAGGACGACGGCGAGGAGGAGATCCGGCGGCCCGAGGACCAGTCGTTCTGGAAGGTCGCGGGCGCGGGCTTCATGCTGATCCTGGTCGCCGAGTTCGGCGATCTCACCCAGATCATGACGGCGAACCTCGCCGCCCGCTACGACGACCCGCTCTCCGTCGGCCTCGGCGCGGTGCTCGCGCTGTGGGCGGTGGCCGGGCTCGGCATCGTCGGCGGAAAGGCGCTGATGAAGCGGGTGCCGCTGAAGCTGATCACGCAGATCGCGGCGCTGCTGATGCTGGCCCTCGGGGTGTGGAGCCTGTGGGAGGCGGTCACCGGCTGAGCTGAACGCCGGGTGAACGCCTTCCGGACCTTTCCCGCGCCGTCCCGGCCGGGGTGGCGGCGGGGCCGCATTGTTTTGTACCGTAAGAAAACAAAGTGGCTCCCGCCCGTTTTCCCTGACCGGCGGGCGGGGCCGCCTTGTCCCCTACACACCTGGAGCTGTTGATGCCGGTCCTGACCGCCCGCGCCCTTCTGCTCGACATGGACGGCACGCTCGTGAACTCCGACGCCGTCGTCGAGCGGATCTGGCGGCGCTGGGCCGACGCGCACGGGCTCGACGGTGACGAGGTCATGAAGGTCGTCCACGGCCGGCAGGGCCACGCCTCGATGGCGGTGCTGCTGCCCGACCGGCCCGCGCGCCTCAACCACGCGGACAACGCGCGGATGCTGGCGCAGGAGACCGCCGACATGGACGGCGTCGTTCCGGTGCCGGGCGCGCCGGAGTTCCTCGCCTCGCTGCGGGGCGTCCCGCACGCCCTGGTCACCTCGGCGGACGTCCCGCTGTCCACGGCGCGGATGGCCGCGGCCGGGCTGGGACTGCCCGACGTGCGGATCACCGCCGAGTCGGTCGGCGCGAGCAAGCCGGACCCCGAGGGCTTCCTCAAGGGCGCCGCCGAGCTGGGGATCGCCCCGGCGGACTGTGTGGTGTTCGAGGACTCCGGGGCGGGCATCGCGGCCGGACACGCCGCCGGAATGCGCGTCGTGGGAGTCGGACCGCGCGCGGCGGCACACGCGCCGGACGCGCTGGTGCGCGATCTGCGCCAGGTGCGCGTGGAGCGCGCCGAGGACGGCGGCGTCCACCTCCACATCCGCACGGCCTGACGGCGCGCGCCGAGGGCGCGGCACGCGGCGGCGCCCGGACGGCGCTCCGACGGCGACCCTGGCGCCGGCCGACGGCGACCCTCGGCCGACGGTGATCCCTGCGGTGATCCCGACGGTGATCGCGGCGGTGACGACCGACGGTGATCCCGGCGGTGTGGGGGCTCAGGGTTCCTGCGTCTCGGCCTCCAGGGCCGTGCGGGTCGCCGCGCCGTAGACGCCGAGGCCGTCCGACGTCGTTCCCCGGGACCACTGGTAGTTGCGCACGGCGTCCTCGACCTCACTGCCGAACGTGCCGTCGGTCTGACCGTTGTAGAGGTACAGCTGGCGCAACCGCTGTTGGAGTTCGGTCACCTCGGCGCCCTTGTCGCCGCGTTGCAGGACGACGACGTCGGCCGGGTCCGCCGGTCCGCCGGCGGCTCCGTTGCCGGGCGCCAGGGAGGCGCTCGCGCGGGCGCTGGGCGTGGGGCGGGGCGCCTGCGACGACGGGGACGCCGAGGGCGGGGCGCTCGACGCCGAAGGGGAGGGCGAGGAGCTGGCGCTCTCGGAGGGGGACGGCGAGGCCTCGGAGGGGGACGGCGACGCGGAGGGGCTCGACGAGGGCGAGCCGGAGGCCGACTCGGTCGAGGTGTCCGGCACGGCCGCCCGCACGTCCTCGGGGACGGCCCGGTCGCGCGTGGGCTTGTCGTAGGAGAACAGTCCGGTCGTGAACCCGGCGGCCGCCACCACGCCCACCGCTGCGGCGGCCGTCGCGATCAGCAGCGTGCGCCGGCGGCGTGAGCCGCGCGGTTCCTCGAAGTCCGGCGGCGCGGCCCCGACGTCCACCGTCTCGAACAGGCTCAGGTCACCGGCGTCGGGCGCGGACGCGGACGCGGTCAGCGGTGCGGGCAGCACCGTCGTCGCGTCGGGTGCGGATCCGCCGTGGGCGACGGTGTGCAGCGGCACGGTCGCGTCGCCGGGCACCGCCCGCAGCGGCATGGTGGCGTCGGCCGCCCGGACCGCGCCGCTCCCGGCGCCGGCTTCGAGGCCGGCCCCCTTCCCGGCCGGATCCCCTGTGGGGGCCCGGCCGGAGGCGAAGTCCGCGCCGAAGTCCGAGCCGGTGGCGTAGGGGGCGCCGGCGGCGGTGGCGGGGGGTGCGC
>NZ_JAHHIT010000100.1 GCF_024539675.1 Streptomyces hilarionis
GGCCATGATCCGGCAAGCCGGATCATAAAGAAAAAAATTGCGCAAGCGCAATTTAAATCCAACGCAGCGCCGGATTTCCCCGCAAGCGGGGAAAATAGAATTCCGCTTGCGGAATTCGAAAAAACACAGTTCGCGCAAGCGCGAACTGTGCACTATCGCGCAAGCGCGCTAGTGCAGGCCAGCTACAGGACTGCCGTGCTCGTTCCTGTGGTCTCGCCGTTCCTGCCGCTTCAAACTGAGCCGCCTTCGTGCCGAGTGAACGGCCGTGTCTCCTCTACTTGCCAGCTAATACATCTATACAGCAAGAAGCCTTGAGGGCACTGAGGCATCACATTCTGCCCTGTGTAAAATTTGGAACTCGGCCACCATCCCGACAAGTCATCCTGCGACTTCTGCCCGTCGAATATTCGGAGCTCGCTTCTCGGGCTTCTCTTACGGAGCTGAGATTTTCAGGTCGCGCGTTTGGTGGGTTCTGCTGGTTTCTGCTGGTTGGAAACTGAAGGGAGGTCACCACTAATAAGTCGGGAGCCCGTGCAGGAAGTCGAGGAACCGCCTCCACCTCGGCCGGCCTGCAGCTTGCAGGCCCGAAGCAACGTTCGCCTCTCCTTGGGCCAGATACACCCCCGCAGGCCAGCGGCTTGCTGGATGCTTGCGCTCCAGCGTTCCCCGTCCCCACCTGGCCCACCACAGCCAGGAACGCCTCAGGCTCCGATACGCAGAGAGAACCCTACCTGGCTCCCTGACGCCTAGCCACCTGAAATACAGTCAGAATTTTAGAATCGTGGAGCTGAAGAATCACCTGTGATCCGGACAGGGAAACTCTCCCAAATTAAGAGACTGGTTCTCTGAAGTGGCGCAGATTCTCTGCAAGTTCAGCTGCCCCCCCCTCGGTGAGGGGGGCAAGACAGGATGTCAGGATCCGTCAAGTACGTCGGTAACCGTTCTGCCCGCTCCGGGGGCGCTGGCGTGATCGCACAGGTCGGGTCCAGGAGGCGAAAGCCAACGCCCGCACAGGAACCGTCATGCCGGCTGCGCGTGCCCACGTGCAGAGGATCACATGATCACGAGAAAGCGGTTAATAAGCCTGTTTCGGCACGCGGAGTCAGACCGGTTTCTCAATATGGCACTGAGTGCCATATTGAGCTCGCGGATGACACTCGGTTCGCAAAACCGTACAAACAGAACAAAAAGAGCTTCTGTCACAACTCACTACAGCTACTGGTCTCTGGGAGGAGGCTCTCTGGGCCTTTTTCGGAAGCACGAGAGTAATCGCCTTGGCCATTGATTTGGGGCTGCGAGACAGGCGTTCAGAGGCCTCTGTGGGCGTCGACAGGATCCTCATAGCGGTGGCACTCTCCTCCGTCCACCCATTGATACGAGCGAGGCTCCGATCCCCCACGGGACCGGAGCCTCTGCTGCTCTGACGCATGTGCGGTTAGTGGATCAAGTACCAGACGCCGCCCCCGAGGGTGGCAGCGCTTCCTGCCAGCCACCGGAGCAGCCGCGGCGAGATGTAAAGCCGCAGCTCCAGGTGCCGGTCGATGTGTACTTCGAGCCGGCGCCGACCATCGTCGGGGGGTGTCCCCGGAGAGATCGGTGTGGTGGAGACCCGGGGAGGGTTACTTCCCGTGGTCGCCGCAGGCCCTGACGGGCCCGTGGAACTCTGATGGTCTTCGTTCATACAGCCACTCCACTGTGTGGGGCGCCCCGAAGGGCGCCCCTTCTGACGAGGACAAAACCCCGAACTGAGCTTCTTGGCCAGAGTCGTTCGGGGTTCGCTGCGCCAGTGCAGTGAATGGATTAATACGCCTATAGATCTGCGAAAGCAACTGAGCCTGTCGGGGCTGTGGTGGCGCGTCCTGAAGTGGTGTCAGCGGCAGGGAGTACAATACCCCGCACCTTGACCGCATTTGCCTACCAGTCATCTGAAATGTGGTCAGATTCGTCCTCTTACTGACCAGTAGGTCACCATGTTTGCCGTTTTCGCCTCACTCTTTCGGCTCCGATCGGATCGCAGGCACTTCTTCAGGTGAGACCAAGGCCACACCGCCAGAGGTCAGGGGGCGCGGTCACGAATTTTTTGCACGATTAGTCCTGTATGAAGACTTCGTCTCGTCAGCTCGACTGCGGCAAGCGGTGTGTAGTGACTGACACACGGAGCGTGAGCAAATCGCATTAGCGAATCGCCGTGAGTCGCGCAGCTAATTCCAGCCGAATGGAAATTTACCAGCTAATTGATCTCGAATACTTAATTGCCTGTTCAACAGTAGAAGTCGAGATTAAAAATGCGAAGAGATGAGAGCGCTCCCGACCGTGATGACACTGCAGATCAGTTACGCAGAGTGAGCGCTTGCTCAGGGCTCTACACATGAAACCGCCGCTCCCCCTCTGGCCAAAGCTGGGGAACGGCGGCCCTCGTCAGATGTGGCTTGACCACGTCTGATGCTTCTGCGGTCCCGCTCCTGAGGACGCGCCTGTACACAGAGTCAGGTAGTCCGGCGAGCGGGTACGGCCCGAGGATAGCTCTTCCCCCTCCCTTCCGGGAGCGCTATCTCACGAACGGGAGACCTATTCAGCCATCAGGTCGACAAAACGTCTTTTCGTGTCTCGTGGTTTTCTACCAGCGGTCTCTCATCGCTTTCGGACCATCGTCTGACTCGCTCCCATAACGACCTACGTCACCGTTGCTGAGGTTTGCTGCCCCGACAGGGGAACTTTTCACACGGTCCTACGTTCCCCTGCGGCACCGGCACACGTGCCCTCCGTTGCAGCCAGGGCCCCGAAATGACCGATGCAAGAGGCCACTTGGGCAGGGAAAACGCAACTTCGACAGGACTCACGGAGGCAGCTACCTTCACGTGGTCTTCGGCAATCGCCCGCGGTCGGACGGGAGTTCCCACCGAACCGGGCACGCACCAGTCCCCAACCAGGGAGAGACCCATGCCGCGTCTCGCGCTGTACACGTTCGGTGTCCTGAAGTCACCTCTCGTCGATCCCACGCCTCTCACGCGTGAGTTCTACGACATCGGTGGAGCCGTCTACCGGGAGATCAGTCGGTACCCCGGGTACCTCGCTCATGCGGAAGCGGCGGACGGCGACCAGGGCGCGCTCTTCGAGGCGGACTGGGGTGCCTGGGGGGAGTTCACCGTACCGACCTGGTATGGCAAGGGCCGTACGGTGGAGACCACCGCCCTGGCGGCAACCCTCTCCCTCTGGACCGACCTGGTCCCCGCTTTCGACGCCGTCTACACCGGTCTTCACCGTCGGGCGCTGAACAGGCGTCACGACTGGTTCGAGAGAACAGGACACCCGAACTACGTCTTCTGGTGGGTGTCCGACGAAGTAATACCCACCTGGCGGGACGGTGTTGCCAGGCTGGAGGACCTCCACGACCACGGCTCCGCACCGCACGCTTTCACCTTCCACCGTTCGTTCAGTCCTGAGGGGGCTGCGACCGGGGTCAGAGACATCGGGCCGAGGAACGACCGATGAGTTCTGGCGTAGCACGTGGTCTATCCCTGTGACAGCGGCACGTGCCGCTCATCACCCCGCGCAGCACAGGAGAATCAGATGTCCGAGACCACCGCTCCCGTCGTCCCCGTCACCTCTGTCGCCTCCGCCGCCCGCGGCCGCCGTGCTCAGATCGCCCTGCGCACGGTGCAGGTGCTGCTCGCCCTCTTCTACGGCATCGCCAGCGCCCTGCCCAAGCTGATCGCGAACTCCTACGCCGTCGACTCCTTCGAGAAGATCGGCTGGGGCAGCACCGGCATGTACGTGATCGGCGTGCTGGAGCTCGCCGGCGGTGTGGCCCTGCTGGTTCCGGTGCTGCAGTCGGTGGCCGCGGTCGCGCTCAGCGCGCTCATGCTGGGGGCGTTCATCGTCCAGGTGGCCGTCTTCAACGGCGAGAACGCGGCGACCCCGCTGATCCTCATCGTGCCGCTCGTCCTGATCGCCTGGGTGCGCCGGGACTCCATCAAGGATCTTCTGAACCTGGTGCGACGACGCGCGTGAGCCTCTCACCCGGAAGGGGGCGTCCGGCAGGTTCGGACGCCCCCTTCTGCATGTCTGGTCGGTGTCTGCTGGTGCGGGTCTGAGGGGTGATTACGTCGTAATCACCCCTCAGACCCGCACCAGATGGGAGTGCAGCATGCGATCGCCTTGCCCACGGACGTCCTGTATGACGGTCAGCTCACGTGACGCCAGTGGTGATTACGGCGTAATCACTCCCGGGGCGTCGACTCGAAGCAGCAACTTGGTCTACCTAACGCGTCAATGCTGCTATCGATCATCGACGTTAGTATGGTGTCCTGCATGAGTTCGCCAGCCACCTCAAGCGACCGCGAGAAGGTCGTCTCCAAGCTGCCGGGATGGCTCCGGCAGAACCTCAAAATCAGAACGGCGCAGCACGGCATCGACATTCAGAGTGCCGTGGAGCAGGGCATCAGCGACTGGTGCGGTCTGGCCTCGGCCACCGCGCCCGTCGACACCGCCGGCGCCGATTCCTTCTCCACCTTCCTGCCCCCCGGGCAGTGGGAGGACTTCCGGCGAGTCGCCGCCGATCGAGGGGTCTCCCTCATCCAGGGTCTCGCTCAGTCCGTCCAGCTCTGGCTGGACACCAACCCTGCCCCCGACATCGAGCGGCCCTCCGTCACCCGCCGCATCATCGTCTGCAACCAGAAAGGCGGCGTAGGCAAGACGGCGATCACCGCCGGCCTCGGTGAAGCCCTCGCCGAGGACTCTGACGTCCTGCACGCCGTACGAGTCGCCAAGGCACTCGCCAAGGCCCTCCGGGCCAGCGACGCGCATCCCGACGCTCCCCCGGCCGGCGACCCGCTCGACATCGAGAACCTGCCCGGGCTCGGACTGCGCGTCCTCCTCGTCGACTTCGACCCGCAGTGCCACCTGAGCAACCAACTGGGCGCCGCTCCCCTGCCGATGAGCGGTGACAGCCTCACCAACCACATGGCGGGTGACCCCAAGGGCGACCTCCGCGACCTCATCGTCTCCATCGACGACAGCACCTTCGGCGGACGCCTTCACCTTCTGCCTGCTTGCAACGACGCCTTCCTCCTGGACGTGCGGCTGTCCGCCGTGCGGGCCCGCGAAGCAGCCCTGGAACGGGCCCTCGCTCCTCTCGAAGCCGATTACGACGTCATCCTCGTCGACTGTCCCCCCAGTCTCGGCCTCAGCATGGATGCCGCCGCCTACTACGGCCGTCGGCGCGACGGTGAAAGCCCGGGCCAGTCCGGCGCGCTCATCGTGGTCCAGGCGGAAGACAGCTCCGCCGACGCCTACGAGCTGCTCACCACCCAGATCGACGATCTGCGCGGCGACCTCCAGGTGGACATCGACTACCTCGGCATCGTCGTCAATCTCTACGACTCCCGGCGCGGCTACATCGCCACGTCCTCCCTGCAAGGGTGGGTCGACATAAAGGATCCCCGGGTCGTCGGGCTCATCGGTGACCTCAAGGAGCAGAAGGAAGCCGTTCGTATGAAGCAGCCGTTGCTGTCGTACGCGCCCAAGTCTCAGCAGGCGATCGGCATGCGCGCGTTGGCCAGGGAGATCGTATGAGCAAGGCCGATCAGCTGGGCGCCGGACGCTTTGGCGGAGCCACGCGTTCGGTGAGCGCACGCCGTCAGGCCGTTGCCGCAGCCACAGGCGTTCCCACCGAGGGCATCGCACCCCCGTCGGAACTTGCAGTCCGCCGCATCAGCGTCAACCCCGACAACCCGCGCTCCTCTCTGGGCGATCTCACCGACCTCGCCGGCAGCCTGGCGACGCATGGGCAGAAGGTGGCGATCACGGTCATGAACCGCGACGCCTACGTCAGGGCCAACCCTGACAAGGAAACCGACCTCGAGCCGGACACCACCCATGTCGTCATCGATGGCAGCAGCCGTCTCTCGGCCGCTCGTGAAGCAGGCCTTTCCACCATCAAGGTCATGGTCAGCGACGATCAGGGCACCACGTCCGAGGAACTTCTGGAGTCCGCTCTCGTCGCCAACATCCACCGTCAGGATCTCGACGAGATCGACGAAGCCCGCGCCCTCCAACGCCTCCTTGCCATCCACGGAAGCCAAAGGGCCCTCGCCAAGCGACTCCATCGGTCACAGGGATGGGTGTCGCAGCGCCTGGCTCTTCTCCATCTCACCCCCGCGTTGCAAGAACGCATCGGCGATGAGCCGATCGACCTGTTGCGCGCGGTCGGCAACAAACCAGCTCATGAGCAGGAAGCGGCCCTGGAAGGGCTGAAGGCCGAGCGGGCCCGGAAGGAAGAGGCCAAGGCGCACCCGCTCACGCCGCAGAGCCAGAAGGCCGTGGAGCGTTCGGTCCCTCAGCGCCAGCAGGAGCCGGAGGGTGATTACGGCGTAATCACCGGCGGCTCCGCTCCCGGCGTCCAGGGCGAGGCCGCAGGGGAACCAGGGGCCGACCCATCAGCAAGGTCTGCGCAGGCTGCCGTTGATGACGGGGCTCTACACCAGTCGGCGGAGGCCTTGGCGTCGGTGCCCACACAGGGGCCTACGGCCGAAGTGACGGCCGGTGCGGGGGAGCAGAAGCCGAAGCGGTTCCCCTACGAGGACGGTGTGTACGCCGCGCAGCACCTGATCTACAAGATGCCGCCCGACGAGTTCAACAAGATGCTGGATCTGCTGATCAAGCACCGGGACAGCCAGGCCGTCCCCGCCACCTGAGCAAGGTCACCGCCATCACCATGCAGCCATCAGGAGCTGCTGCCAGCAGTGCACGAGGGCCGGGCGCGCCAGAGCGCTCCGGCCCTTCGTCGTGTCTGCCGGGACAGGGGACTCGATTCCCGCGTAGTGGTGTCGTCCGGGTCAGGTGATTACGCCGTAATCACCCGGTGCGGCCGATGCGGCGGCCGAGCGTCAGATGCCGGTGGCGGGGGAGTGGGTCTTGAGTCGTGTGGCTTGCGGAGCGGGCCTGTTCTGAGCTGATCCGCGCACGCTTCAGCCCCGCCGCGGAAGCGGACGCATGCGGCCGACGGCTTCGGTGCGCTGGGCGACCGTCGCCGCCTCGTCAGAGACCGTCGAGAAACCGTCGCTGGTCGTCGAGGAATCCGTGGGCGAAGAGTGAGCGGGGGGCGAACAGGGCTGTGAGGGTGGTCCTGATCTCTGATCGCTCGATGGACTGCCTGAGCGATGAATGGGCGGCTTCCGGGTAGCGCGCTACCGTCAGCGCCCCGGCTGCGTCCAGTACAGAGCGGTAGACACGTTCGGTCTCGGCGGTGTCGACTTTGATGTCATGGCCGGCCAGGGTCAGCAGCACCGGCACTCCGCGCAGAGCGGTGAGGTCTCGGGTGGCGTCCGCGGTGTAGTTCCTGGAGATGAAGCTCCAGCGGTCGGCGCTCATGCCGTCCGTGTCATCGCCCATCGCGTCGACGTACTCCTCGAAGGTCGCGTGGTGGCGCAGCAGTCGGCGGACGGTGTCGCTCTTGGCGATCTCGGCTTTGGTGCGTGAGGCCGACGCGGCGTCGGCGCGCAGTTCGGCGAGGAGGTTGTAGCGGCCCTGTCGGAGCCAGTTGATCGCGGGGGAGACGGCGATGACGAAGCTGACGGGCGTCCTGGCGGCGATCTTCGGCAGGACCCAGCCCGCCTGGCTGGCGCCCCACAGTCCGATCCGGTCGCCGTCGATGTCCGGGCGGGCCCGCGCCCAGGCGACAGCGGCTGCCGCTTCGTCGGCACGGTCGTCCATGCTCTGGTCGAGCCAGTTGCCGGGTGCGCCCGCCACCCCGGGCTTGTCCCAGGACAGCGAGGCGTATCCGGCCTTGGCGTTCGCCTCCCACATCGGTTTGTAGCCGTCGTCGTGGGTGGCGTTGACGGGGCCGTCGCCGTGGACGTACACGACCAAGCCGTGGCGCGGGCTGCCGTCCCGGGGAGTGGCCAGTACGCCGTGGAGGGTGCGGCCGCCGTGACGGATGGAGACCCGCTGTTCGTCCATGTCGTAGGTGTTCTGCCACAGCACCACGCCCACGAGGGCGGTGGCCGCGACCAGGACGACGGCGAGGGCCCACGCGAGTGTGCGCAGCCGACGCGGTGTGGGCCTGATCTTCGGACGCATGGGGCTGGCCCTCCTCGGTGCGGGTTCCTGAGAGCCAAAAAACTATCATCTCTAAAACGGTCGTATCAAAAGTGATAGTTTCAGGTCGAGGGTGGAGCGAACGAAGGCGGAACAGCATGGGACAGGACACGACGGATGCCGGCACGGGAGCGATCACGATCCGGCGAGGTGTTCCAGCGGGAGCCGAGCGGGTGGCGGCCGAGCTGTACTGGGACGCCTTCGGTCGCAAACTCGGGCCCGCTCTCAACCCCCCGGACAAGGCGGTGCCCTTCCTCGCCGCCCACCTGAACTCCGATCGCGCAGTCTGCGCACTCCTCGACGGGCGGCTGATCGGCCTCGCCGGGTACCAACTCGGCGGTCGGGGCCTCACCGGAGGATCGGCCCTCGATGTCCTGCGCGCGTACGGACGCCTGCGAGGCCTGCCCCGGCTCCTGCTCCTCTCCCTGTTCGAACGACGCCCGGCACCCGGTCAACTCGTCATGGACGGCATCGCCGTGGACGCGGGACTGCGCGGCCGGGGCGTCGGGAGCCTGCTCCTGGCAGAAGTCGCCGCCATCGCGGAGGAACAGAGTTGCCGGGAGATCAGACTGGACGTGATCGACACCAATCCGCGGGCTGGGGCCCTGTACGAGAGGCGCGGCTTCACAGCCGTACGGACCGAGCACACGCCCTATCTGCGCGGGCTCTTGGGGTTCGCAGCGGTGACCACGATGCGTCGCACCGTCGCAACGAGAAAGAACGGACAACTGTGAGCACCGAGACGGACCAGGTCGAGGTCCCCACCCGCATGCTCGTGCACGCGCTGATCCGTGAGGACGGCACCGTCGACGCAGACGAGCTGTACACCGTCGCCAACACCCTGGGCATGAGCGACCAACAGGTGCGGTTGTGCATCAAACGCCTCGCGAACGAGGGGCAGTTCACGCACGAAGGCCGTGGCCGCAAGGCGCAGCTGCGTGCCACCGCGGACACCACGCGCGCTCTCGCGTCGAACGCAGACTTCGTGCGCCACGCCTTCCGGCAGGACGCCGGGCTCACACCCTGGGACGGCGTGTGGCACGTGGCCGCGTTCGCGGTGCCTGAATCGGCGCGTACCACCCGGGACGCTCTGCGTGAGACGCTCCTGCGTCTCGGCGGGGCCCCGCTGCAGGGCGGCCTGTACGTGAGCGCCAACGCCTGGGAACCGTATCTCGACGAAGCGGCCCACCGGCTCGGCGCCCGTGACGCGCTCACCCTCCTCACCACCACGGACCTGCGCAGGGGCGACGTCCAGGAGCCGTTCGAACTCGCCCGTCAGCTGTGGCCCCTGCAGGAGATCGCCGACCGCTATCACCGCCTCGGCCGTATCGCACGTCCCCGCCTCGCCCGGCTCGCCGACCCGGCGGGCATCGACGTGTCCGCACTCCTGACGATCGCCGTCGAACTGGCCGCCGAACTCACCCGAGCTATGGAACCCGACCCGCTGTTGCCGCCCCAGCTCCTGCCCCGGCCCTGGCCCGGAACCCAGGCCAGGGAACTCGTCGCGCGGTGCTGGGCGGCTCTGCACGGCCGGGCAGGCGCAGATGCCCGCCCCGTCCTCTTCCACGCATACGCCGACGTCGCCCGGGAGACGGCGGACCGGACCGCGAGCTGACGGCGCGCAGACGCCTCAGTACTGGTAGTACCCGGCGCCCGCACCGGGCATCGCCGGCTGAAGGGCCGGGGCGTAGCCGTACGGAGCGGCGTACGGAGCACCGTACGCGGCCTGGTGCACCTGCGGGCCGCCCGGGCCGTCGCTCATGCGGTCGTCGTCGTCCTGGGCCTCGATGTCCTCGATGGCCCGGCGCAGCCTGGCCCGTACCGTGTGGTGCAGGTAGGTGAACTCGAGCTCGGTGATGGTGCCGCGCTGTCCGTCCATGATCTGCCGGTGGATCTCCCACGGATTGGCCGCGTTCAGTTCGCCGTGGGGGACGAGCGAGATCCGGTAGCTGATGTACTGCGCCACGTTGCACCGGCCGCCGGGAAGCGCCGGATCGTCCACCGGGGTGACCAGGGCCCGGACGCGGAGCTGGATCGAGTAGCCCATGGTGCGCAGGCGTCCGACGAAGGGGCGCAGCGCGGTCTCCATCGCGAGCTGTTCGGTGTTGACCGCGTTGGTTCCGATCACCAGGTTCTCGGGGCGGTCCGGGCCGCCGTCGCCGTCGCCGACGAGGTGGCACCATTCGTGCGAGGCGAGGCGCTCACCGGTGGAGCCCCCGCGCCCCTCGTTGCCCATCAGCTGGTTGGCCTGCTGGTTGCCCATGGCGCGGGCCGGGTCGCGGCGTCCGGTGCGGCGGTCCACCTGGTGCGGCGACGAGAGCCCCTGGAACGCCTGTTGGTCGTAGCCCGTCACCGCGGCTCCGGCGGCGACGGTTCCGTCGAACCGTTCCGCGCTGAGATACCTGCGCTCGTTCTTCTGGGTGCCGTCCCTGCGCTGGAAGTGCGGGTCGACCGTGTTCGGCGAGACGTAGAAGACGAAGGGCTGGTCGGCGTCGGTCGGCAGCGGCGAGAAGCCGGCGACGTCGTAGGGGCTCAGACGCTCCTCGGCGGGCAGGCCCCGGTCGGCGGCCTGCGCTGCGGCATCGGCGGCGTCCTGGGGGTCGCGCAGGTTCCAGTACTGCGGGTTGGGCGCCCAGCGTTCCGCGAAGCGGTAGGTGCGGCCCGCTGACGCGCCGCCCTGCCGCATCTTCAGGGTCCGCCGGAGGATGCGGAACGGCTGGGCCGTGTCGATGAGGAGATCACTGGTCTGGGCGTGCGGATCGTTGACCATCTCCACGCGGTAGATGAAGTCTCCCGACTGGTACTTCATCGGCCATGCGGTGCGCGGGGCGGGGTCGCGGTGGGGCACGCTCGGCAGGAGCGAGTCCTCCATGCGCAGGATCTCGACGTCGTTCGCGCTTGGTGTCGCGTAGGCGAGGGTGGGCTGGGGCGGCAGGCTGCCGTCGCGGCCGAACGTCTCGGCCGGGATGTACAGGGCGGGCAGGTACTCCATCTGTTCGCGTTGCTGGCGCGCCAGTTGAGCCCCCACGTCGTTCGCCCCGGCACGCCGGGAGCGACTGGTGGTGCCCCTGCCGTTCCACATGCGCTGCGCCACCACGGCGCTGCCTGCCGCAGTGTGGCCGTGACTGTGACCCGCGTGCCCCTCCGGACCCGCAGGCGCGGGCGCGGCGTGTTCCGCCGGGAGGCTCAGCGCGCGTCCGGCGTTGGCTTCGGCCTCACGTTCGAAGCGGTCGGACGGGTCGGAGACGCTCAGTCCGTCCCCGTGGTCGGTGCCGGCGACCGGTCCGCGGCGCTGCTGGATGACATGGGTCAGCTCATGGGCGAGGGTGTGGCGGTCCCCGGCGCCCGCGCCCAGGACGATGTGACTGCCCGAGGTGTAGGCCCGGGCGCCGATCTCGTCCGCCGACCGCTGGGCCGTGGGACCCGTGTGCAGACGCACGTCCGAGAAGTCGGCCCCGAGCCGTGTCTCCATGTCGGCACGTGTGTCGGCGTCCAGTGGCCGCCCTGCTCCTGCCAGCACCTCGTGCACCGCGGAACGCTGCACCGTCGTCGCCGCGGGCCCGTGCGACGCGCACGAGGTCGACGACGGGGCCGAGGTCGAGGCGAGGGTCTCGCGTTCGTCCTGAAGCCTCTGCACCACGGCGGTGTTGCCCGCCAAACGCTGCAATGTCAGTGCTTGTTGCGGTGACATGACGGAGAGCTTGCCCGGCAGCAATGTCGGAGAGCCGGCGGTTCGGCGGCCACGGCCCTGACCGTCTTCCC
The DNA here is from genome assembly GCF_024539675.1 of Streptomyces hilarionis. Lineage (GTDB taxonomy): Bacteria > Actinomycetota > Actinomycetes > Streptomycetales > Streptomycetaceae > Streptomyces > Streptomyces hilarionis. The sequence goes on from NZ_JAHHIT010000100.1 coordinate 11,860, forward strand.
GGTCGGCCTCATGCCTCTGTGCGCGCACGGTCTCCCCTTCTCCCCACGTCGTCATGAGAGCGACGAACGCTCCACCCTTCCGCATGCGAGCCCCGTTGCCCATGGCTACAGGGGCAGATATGAGGGCAACATCGGCTCTGGCGAGGGCGGTTCGCCGCAACGCGCGGCGCGCCCGCCCCTTGCGGGGCGGGCGCGCCGCCGTGCATGTCGCTGTCGCGGATTCCTTCGCGACCCGGGCTCAGTTGGTGAAGATGATGTACTTCCACGCTCCGTGCGTGGTCGCGTTGACGCTGTCGCCGGAGGAGCGGTCGATGTACGACGAGCGGACCCGGGCACGGATGCCCGCTTCGCCCGGGGCGGGCAGCGTGACAGCCGATTTCCCGTTGGCGCCCACGGGGAAGTACTCGGAGTCGGTGTCGTACCAGGCGCCTTGGTAGGGGACCTGGATCTGGAGGCGCTGCTGGCGGCCCCCGTAGTAGTTCATGGTCGTGGTGAACAACGGGGCGGTGTTCTTGTGGAAGTAGAAGTACGACGTGGAGCCGATCCGCCCCGTCTTGTAGTGCCGGGAGACGGCGGTCGTGACCCTCGCGTAGGCGGCCGCGGTGGCCTTCGCGGTCTTGCCAGCGCTGCGCGCGTCACCCGCGAAGACTGCGGTGACAGTCGTGTCGCGGGTCATGTCGATGACCGCCGACAGGTTGCCCTGCGAGTTGACCCTGGCGTTCCTGACCAGTTTCTTGGGCTTGTCGGAACCGGCGGGGTCCACGTAGATGGCCACGGTGCGGTTCTTGTACGTCGCTCCCAGGTGCGCCGTGAACGTGACGTCCTTGCCGTACGCGTAGACCTTGCCGTTGTTGGTGAGGGTGAGCGCGGTCGCCTTGCGCGAGACGGCCACCGCTGCGGAGCCGGCGGTGGCCGCGTGAGAGGCGTCGCCCGCAAAGAACACCCGGTAGGTGACCTTGCCGCCGGCGGGCGGGACGTCCGTGAACGTGAAGGAGCCGTCCGCCTTGGTCTTGACCGGGGCGAGGAGCTTGCCGGCCGGTGACTCCAGGTCCGTCCGGGTCACCTTGAGGACAGTGCCTGCGGGAAGCGCGGTCGCGGAGGTCAGTCTGCCGGTGGCGGTGAGCTTCTTGGCGCGTTCCGCCTTGACCGGAGCCGTGACTTTCAGCGTCGGCAGCTCCTTGGTCGGGTCCGCCAGGGCCCGCAGGGTGAAGACGCCGCCGGTGTTCACGGAGATGGCGAAGACCCGGCTGCTGTCGGGGGCCCAGGCCAGTGCGCCGTCCACGAGGGTGTCGGCGCCGCTGCTGTTGCCCGTGTTGGGGAAGTCGTACTCACGTACGGGCTTCGCCGCGCCCGGTCGCAGAATGTGGACGTCGGGTTCGTACCAGGAGAAGCTGCCGCCCGCGACGCTGCCGTCGGATGCGACCCGCACGGCGTTCGGGTACGCGTCGATGGGATAGCCGCTCTGCGCCGTGACGTCGGCGGTCGAGTAGGCGCCGATGCCGTAGCCGAAGCCCGGAGCACCCCACGAGGTGAGGATCTGCTTGCCGTCGGGCGTCAGGTCCAGCTGCTTCACAGCGGTGTCCATGTCGCCCTTGGCACGCAGCACGGCCCCTTCGGCCGTCACGTCGTAGACCGCGAGCCCGCCGGCTGCACCCGCCACCAGAACCCCCGGGACGGCGGGATCCGCGCCGAGCAGCGTCGTACCGCCGAAGGAGCTGGCGTCTCCGCGCTGGGCGAGGTGAACGACGGGTTCGGCGCCGGAGACATCGAGTGAACCGAAGTTGGAGCCGTAGCCGAACCAGATCCGTCCGTCGACCACTTCCAGGTCGCCCGGAGCCGCTCCCACCGGGTAGCTCGCGGTCTCGGTGTACGTGTTCGTCTCCAGCGAGACGATCCTGCTGCTGTTCTTTACCGCCGCGTACACCTGTCCGGAGTCGGCGGACAGGGCGAGGCCGGTGACGCCGGACAACCCGGTCAAGGTCGCCTTGACTGTCCCGGCGTAGTCGGTGACGACGATCTTGCCTCCTTCCGGGTCGGAGACGTACACCCGCTGGTGGGCGCCGTCCACGACCATGTCGCCGACCGACTCCACCGGAAGAAGCCTGGCGGAGTCGGCCACGGCCACTCCCGCCGAAAACGCGGTGAGCACCGCGGAGCTGAGGACGACCGCGAGCGTCGTCGCGGCCGAGATGCTGCGCCTGCGCACAGAAATGAGAACCCCCAGGAAAGGAGCCCGGTTTCCACATCCACCGGGCGTAAGGAAGCGCCGGCGTCCCCCCTTCGCACCCGAGCGGGTGCGTGAACGCGGCAGAGCGGCAGCCTATGGCATGCCAATGACAACAGAGGCGGGATTTCTGTCCGCCCGCAAAGCGGGCCTGCCAGCTGCTCGGGGGACCGAACGTTCGCGAACACCTGGCTGCCTCGACGCCCTCCTGGACGAAAGCCATCCGCTGAGCATCGTGCTGCGCTGCGACGTGAACGTCCGTAGGACGCGCACCCCTTGAATCGCACCGCCGTACCTGAGGTGGGGGGTGCAAGCCGCCTTGTGTCGCCAGGGGCTGTGGCCGCAGGGGCGTACGCCCGCCCTGTGTGGGGCCGCCGGTCCCTGGCAGGCGGCAGGGACCGGCCGGCAGGCAGGGGAGTCGGCGGTCGGCTTACGGAGCGGGCCGGCGCTCCGTGGGAGGGACTGAAGAACAGTGACTGAGCCGTCTTCGGTCCCTCCCCTTCAGTCCCTGGAAAAAGCGCAGGTCAGCACGGGTAGGAGTACCGAATAAGGGACTGAAGGGACTCAACTCGGCAATTATGAGCTAGTCCTGCGTACCTACGTACGCGCGTGCGCATCTGTAGGTACATGTATCCAGCTAGCTGATAATTGGCGTTTTCAGTCCCTTCAGTCCCTTCCAGGGAGACCGGAAGCCCTCTGACCTGCGCAAACAGGTAGGGACTGAAGCCCAGGGACCAGAGGGTCCCAAGGGGTTCTCGGTCCCTGGGCTTCAGTCCCTGGGCCTTCGGTCCCTGCCGGAGCCCAGTTCTCCGCCCGTCGCGGGCTTGGTCCCCCGGCAGGGAGAGGGACCGAAGGAGAGGGACCGGACACCCCCCCGTATCCGGGCACGGTCGCTTGGGTCGCTCCCAGTCGGGGCATTCCGGCCAACCGGTTGTTTTCCGGGTGCCGCCTACAAGGCCCTCAAGGGACCGTAGGGACCGAGAAGCTGATAGCCCGCCACGCGGGGGGAGTATCCGCCCGCCACAGTACCGCAGGTCATACACTCTCTTCCGAAAGACAGTCCCTTCGGTCCCTCCAGCCCCTGGCTTCAGTCCGGCACCACTCCCGTGCCGAGCAGGGACCAAACCCCCGGCAGAAGGACGACGAGTGCCCGGCCTCGGCGCGACGAGAGAGCCCACAGCAGCGGGGCGGCCAGCCACGCCGCATGCCGTGGCTCGCTGGTGCGCCCTACAGGGCTGGCCCGTCCATCCCCTCGCAAGCGGCCGTAAGACGCCTGCGGGCAACTGTGCCGCGTGCAGGAAACAGCACCACCCGGCCGCGGGCTGCCCTTGCCTGGCCGCCGGCAGGCCCTGCCACGGCTTCCACGCGGCGACCACCGACCCTGCCCTTATCGACGCCTGGTGGGGCGGCACACCGTCCTGGGGCGTCGGCGTCGCCTGCGGGGGAGCGGACCTCGTCGTCATCGACGTCGACGCGCACTGCGCGCAGGTCCCCGACCGCAACCGGCTGCTGCCGGGCATCCCCATCCACGACGACGTCGACCTCCAGGGCCTGGCCTCCGGCTTCGACACGCTCGCGCTCCTGGCCGCACTGCGCCGTCAGCCCGACCCGGCCCAGGACGAGAGCACCCTGCGCGTACGCACGCCTTCCGGGGGCCTGCACATCTGGTACCGCAACCCCCACCCCGCCGTCCGGTTCCGCTGCTCCACCGGCTCCGGCTCCAAGGTCGCGCTCGCCTGGCAGGTCGACGTACGCGCCGACGGCGGCTACATCGTCGCGCCCACCACGCGCACGGCCCAGGGCGTCTATCTGCGCGAGGGACCCGCACGCCTGCCCGCGCCGTTGCCGGAGTGGCTCGGCGAAGAACTCGTGAGGACCGGACACATGATTCAGCAGGCCCCGGTCCGCCCCAGCTCCCGTCCCGCGGTTCCCCGAAGCCGGCGGCCGCGCGCCGCGGGAGGCTGGCAGGCCGTCCTGGACCCGTTGTTGGGGGAGGTGGCCGAGTGCGCCGCCATGCCCGAGGGCGCGGCCTTCACGGAGAAGCTCAACAAGGCCGGCTACACGGCCGGAGGGCTCGTGGCCGCGGGACACCTCGACGAAGCCGCCGCACGGGCCTTGCTGAGCGATGCGGCCGAACGCGCCCGTCCCTGGCAGAGCACACGCAACGACCGCATCATCGACGACGCCCTCACCGCCGGGGCCGCCCGCCCGTTCCTCCTCCAAGGACGTTCATGAGCAGCGCCGAGTTGCCGCGCTTCGACGCCAGCGCCGCCGCCCAGCAGATGCTGGACCTCCAGCCGCCGGCCTCCCAGCCGGCCCCGCTGCCCGCCCAGGCTCATGCCTCCCCGTCCGCCCCTCCGTCCTGGGCCGTGGCACCTCCACTGCCGGGCACGCTCACCGACCGCGGCAACGCCAAGCTGTTCGTCACGCTCTACCGCGACCAGTTCCGGCATGTGGAGGGCCTCGGCTGGTTCTCGTGGGACGGCTACCGCTGGAAGCGCACCGGAGGCGAGAAGGCTGCCCTGTGGGCCGCCGGCGAGATGGCCGAGGACATGCCCGACAGCGACCCTCGCGGCCTCTTCAGCGACCGCGAGCTCCACCACCACAAGAAGCGCACCCTGTCGACGACCGGCATGAAGGCCCTGCTCACCCAGGCCAAGGCATCGCCGGACCTCTCCCTGGACCCCGACAGCCTCGACGGCGACCCCTACGTCCTGTGCACCCCGGCGGGCGTCGTCGACCTGAACACCGGCCTGCTGCGCAAGCCGGACCCGACCCGCGACTTCAACTCCCGGGCCACCAGCGTCGCTCCGCAGCAGACCCAGACCCCGCGCTGGCACCGCTTCCTGCACGACACCTTCGGCGACGACGCGGAGGGGCAGGAAATGATCAGCTTCCTGCACCTGCTGCTGGGCTATTCCATCACCGGCGACGTCGGCGCGCAGGTCCTGCCGTTCCTCCACGGACACGGCAAGAACGGCAAGAGCGTCCTGCTCGACGTCATGATCCAGGTCCTGGGCGACTACGCCGACGCCGCGCCTCCCGGGTTCCTCATGGACCGGGGCGCCTTCTCCGAGCACTCCACCGAGCTCACCGAACTCCACGGGCGCCGGCTCATCGTGTGCAGCGAGCTCAAGCCCAACGACAAGTTCGACGAAGCCCGGGTCCGGCTGCTGACCGGCGGAGACAAGATCAAGGCGCGCCGCATGCGCCAGGACTACTTCTCCTTCACCCCCACCCACCACCTGTGGCTGCTCGGCAACCACAGGCCCGAGGTCTCCACGGGCGGCTTCGCGTTCTGGCGCCGCATCCGGCTCCTGCCCTTCGAACGCACCGTCCCCGACCACCGCAAGATCGACAACCTGGCCTTCGAACTCGTCCGCGACGAGGGCCCCGGCATCCTGCAATGGCTCATCGAGGGCGCCCGGCGCTACCTCACCACCCGCGACAGCCTCGAAGGCCCGGACCGCGTCCGCATCGCCACCAGCGCCTACGCCAACACCGAGGACCACATCGGCCGCTTCCTCAGCGAATGCTGCACCAGCGACCTCGAGAACCAGCCCGACCTGCGCGTGGAACAGGGCCTGCTCTACACCGCCTACGCGGCATGGTGCAGCACCGGCGAAGGCATCCGCCCCGCCGGCACCCGGGCCTTCGCCACCCGCGTCCGGCAGGAAGTCGGCCTCGCCTCACCCGCAGACATGATCAAATCCAACGGCCGCAAGTACTACCCCGGCCTCGCCCTGCTGGACAGCCCGTCATGAACCGACACCACGCGCCGCACACCCCTCCCGGCCCCCGCCGGGCACCAAGGCCCCTACCGGCCCGTATGCGCCCGGCCTACCATGGACCGGCGGGGCCACGTCCAGTCGCGGGCGAACCACCACACCACGAGGCGGGATGCCACACCGCCCCGCAGACGAAGGAGGGGCGACAGCCATGAGCTCGCTACTGACCGAGGGCGATCTCACCCACGAAGCACACGTCGTGTGGCTGGAAGACCCCGAAAACCTCGACTACGTCCGCCAGGCCCTCGACAAGACCCGGCGCCGCAACACCAAGCCCCCCTACGCCCGCGACGGGCGCATGGTCGGCTACGCCCAACTCGACGACGAGGCCGAACCCGACCCCGACAGCGGCCTGTACAAGCGCCGCGTCTTCTTCCTCCTCCCGCACGACCGCGACAGCCTCCCCGGCGGCCTCTACCGCGAAGGCGCTCCCGGCGAAGCCGTGGACCCGCGCACCATCGAGGTCAAGAAGGTGGGCGAGAAGACACCCCGGTCACAGCGCGGGCCGGCCGCCATAACCGGCTCCACGTCGTGACAGTCGTGACGGCACGCCAGCCGTGAGCAAGGCGGCAGACGCGGTCAGCGGCCGGCCTCGGCCGCGAGGCCGGCGAGGGACGCGCCGCTGAGCCGGCACACCCGCCACTCGTCCAGGAACTCCGCACCGATCGACTTGTAGAAGTCGATGGCGGGCTCGTTCCACGACAGGACGCACCACTCGAAGCGATCGAAGCCATGCCGCTCGCACAGCGCGGCCAAGGCGGCGAGGAGGGCCTTGCCGTACTTCTGCCCCCGGGCCCGGGGCCGGACGTAGAGGTCCTCCAGGTACATGCCGCGGTTGCCGGTCCAGGTCGAGAAGCGGGGGAACCACAGGGCGTAGCCCAGAGCCTCGCCCGTCTCGTCGTCGGCGGCGATCAGGGCGGACGCGGCGGGGTGCTCGCCGAACAGCGCCTCGCGCAGCTGCTCCTTGCTCGCCAGGGCGTGCTCGAGGGCTCGCTCGTACTCGGCGAGCTCACGGATCATGGCGTGGATTTCCGCGACGTCGTCAACGGTGGCGGGCCGGATCATGCGGCAGATCATGGATGACGGCACCGGGCCGTGTCCATACGATTCCCCGCCGATGCCATGGTCGTCGCCGCTGTCGCACGAGCGCCGCCCTGCCCGGCACGGGACGACTCCCGTCGGCACAGGATGACTCCGGTCGGGGCGGGTCGAGTCAGGCTCTAGCGGAAGTCAAGGGCTTGATGCTCAACGGATGCTGTACTGGCGGCAGGGACCGGGCTCGGCCGAGCGCGCTGGGTCGGTCTACGGGACCCACGGGCTACGGGAGTGACCATGAGCAACACCAAGAGCGACGGATACGAAGGGTTCTCGGCCGAGGAACGGGCCGCGATGAAGGACCACGCCAAGGAGCAGAAGGCCGCCGCGCGCCGCGGCTCCAAGGCGGACAAGGAAGCGCAGGCGGAGCAGGACCTGCTCGCCAAGATCGCCGAGATGGAGGACTCCGACCGGGTCATGGCCGAGCGGGTGCACGCCGTCGTCACCGCCAGCGCCCCGCAGCTCACGCCGAAGCTCTGGTACGGCATGCCTGCCTACGCGCTGGACGGCAAGGTCCTCTGCTTCTTCCAGAGCGCCGCGAAGTTCAAGGCGCGGTACGCGACCCTGGGATTCAACGACCCCGCCAACCTGGACGAGGGCTCCATGTGGGCGACCGGCTTCGCCCTGGCCAAGGTGACGCCGGAGGTGGAGGAGCAGATCGCCGCGCTCGTGAAGCAGGCGGTCAGCTAGGGGCCTTGCGCCCGGGCCGGAACAAGTGCCCGACCGGCAGCGCGGGGGCGGGGGGTGCCCCCGCGCCGCCGGTCGGGGACGGCAGCTGTCGTGGCCGTACGGCCTTCACCGGGACGTCGGACAGGCAGTCGTGCATCCGGGGCCTCGCCGGCTTTCCCGCGGGGCCCTGAGGGGCGTTCAGAGGCCGGGGGACGGACGGTACCGGCTGTCTCGTGCGGCACACGGGGTGTCGGTACGGACGCTGTCAACCGCCGCGAGCGGTGGTGGACTTGCGCGGGTATCACCTGTGTGGGTGAGCCCAGGGTCGTGACTGTGCCGGCTCCGATGGTGCCGCCGAGAAGCCATCCGGCGCCGGCGACAGCGACTTCGACACCGGTACGGCGTCCGCAATGTTCACGAGCTCCGGCAGCGCCACCGCCGGTCCTCAGTGGCGGTACGCGGCTGTCGCGATCTTGACGAATGACCGGGTCAACGGGTTGGTGTCTCCCTCGTTGCACACCGCCACCACTCGGGACGGCGCCATGTCGATCAGCGGCACCACGGTGAACTCCGCGGGCAGGTCGTGTCCGAGCGGGGCCAGGCCGACCGTGCCGTTCCACAGCACAGCCTGCAGGCATTCCTGTACGGCGCGCACCACAGGTCCCTCGCGCGGGCTGCCGCCGTTCCAGTACGACTGCCAGATGGGGTCGGTGCCCTGCGGGAACTGGAACCAGCGGCGGTCGCGCAGCTCAGCCAGCCGCAGCTCGTCGCGGCGGGCCAGCGGATCGTCGGCGCGCAGGACGACGCCGACCGGATCGGTGCGCAGCGCATGCACCGTCAGGGCGGTCTCGTCGAACGGCGCCCGGGTGAGGGCGACGTCGACCAGCCCGGCGCGCAGTCCGCACGTCGGGTCGGTCAGATCGGCGTCGCGGATGCGGATGTCGACTCCGGGGTGCTTGCGCCGGTAGGCCGCGGCCAGCCGGGCCACTCCCGGGTCGCCGCCGTCGCCCAGGATGCCGACGGTGACGGTCGCGACGCCGGCTGCCGCGCCCACGCGTTCCCGGACGCGGTCGGCGTGTTCGAGGAGGGCTCGCGCCTCGTCGAGCAGCACCGCGCCCACCGCGGTGAGGGTGACGCCGGTGGTCGACCGGGCGAAGAGCAGCGCCCCGACCTCGGCTTCCAACTGCTTGATCGCCCGGCTCAGCGGCGGCTGACTCATGTGCAGTCGGGTGGCGGCCCGGCCGAAGTGAAGTTCCTCGGCGACCGCCACGAAGTAGCGCAAGGTCCGTAGCTCCACTCTGCAACGATACCCATCAGGTATCGGCTCCGCTGAATGGGTCTTGGACACCGCGAGTCCCCGGCGCTGCACTGGTGAACATGATCGAAACAGCGAAGACCAGCGAGTCGCAGGCCGACCCCGCCGTATCGGTGGTGGGTCCCCATGAAGGCGAGACGATCGTTCTGGGCGCCACGCGCATGCGCGTTCTGGAGGACGGCAGCCACACCGGGCACCGCCTCGCGATCGCCGAGTCCGTCCTCGCCCCCCGTACGCAGGGTCCGCCGCAGCACCGCCACGGCCAACACGACGAAGGCTTCTACATCATCTCCGGCACCGTGCGGTTCACCGTCGGGGACGAGAACCACGACGCCACCGCGGGGACGCTCGTCATGGTTCCGCCCGGGGCCCCGCACACCTTCGCCAACCCGACCGACGAACCCGCCGTCATGCTCAGCACCTTCACACCCGACCTGTATGTGCAGTACTTCCGCGACCTTCAGGAGGTGCTCGCATCCGGGCAGCCGCTGACGCCGCAGACCAACATCGACACTATGAGCCGCTACGCGACACAGCCCGCCACCGGCCTCGCATGAAGTCAGCCGGCGGAGCGGAAAGGGCCGGCCGCCCTCCTTGCAACCTCCGGGGCCCGCGGTGCTCCCGGCCTTCGCGTCCGTCCCCCCTCGGACGACGGACCGGCCGTCTCCCGGGGCTTCCCCGGCACTCGACGCAATCGACACGACCCCCGCGAACCCGGGACCCCCTGAACGGAAACCATGAACACCGCTTACTGGATCGTCGCGGGACTGCTCGCGCTCTTCTACTTCTACGCAGGCACGCTGAAGGTGATCCGCAGCCGCGATCAACTCCGACCGATGATGGCTTGGGTCGACCGTATGTCCCTGCCCTCCCTCAGGGCGCTGGGGGCGGTCGAGATACTCGGTGCGGCCGGTCTCGTCCTGCCACCGCTGAGCGGTACCACTCCTTGGCTCGCGTCGGCCGCAGCCATCGGCTTCGTACTTCTCCAGATCGGTGCGATCGCCGTTCACCTGACCGGAGAAGACCGCCGGATCGCACTCAATGTCGGCCTCACCGCCACCGCGGCCGTGACCGCCTGGCTGGCCACCGGACTGTGATCGCGGCTCGGTCCAGGGCCGAGCGCCGTCAGCAGCCCCGCCGCCGCCAGCCGCCGGGCGTCCACCAGCCGGAGGCCACTGCCCCGGCCGGCCGTCTCACGCCCGCGCTCATCAGGCGGTGGTGTGTTCCGCGACCGGGGGAGTGGCGGTGTGCGCCTCGGGGGCGGCGGCGCGCAGTGCTGCTTCGACACGGCGGTTGCTGGTCATGGACGCCGTGACGGCCGTCATCGTCAGGAGGAGGCCCGCGGCGGCGTAGAGCGGGGTGCGGACGTCGTAGGCGGTGGCCAGCCAGCCGCCGAGGAAGGCCCCGAAGGGGGCGGCGCACATGGCCAGCATGCGGGAGGTGGAGGCGACCCGGCCCATGAGGCGGGCCGGGACGATCGCCTGCCGCAGGGAGGGGCCGAGGACCATGGTGGCTCCCATGCCGGCTCCGCAGACGCCGAGCGCCGCTCCGGCCACGTAGGGGTTCGGCGCGGCGGCGAGGCCCAGGATGGCAAGCCCTTCGACGGCGGCCGTGCAGGTCAGTGCGGTGCCCGTGCCCAGGCGCCGGCCGAGGGCGGAGGCGATGCCGGCGCCGAGCAGACCACCGGTGGCCTCCGCCGTGAGGAGCAGGCCGAAGCCGTAGGCGTCGATGCCGAGGCGGTCGTGCGCGAAGAGGGCCAGGACGGTCTCCACGGCGAGGAAGGCGACGTTGCCGACCGCCGGGCGCAGGGCGAGCCCGAGCAGTACCCGGTCGCGGAAGACGTACGAAGCTCCGGCCCGTGCCTGCCGGAGCAGTGACTCGCGGGCCTCCGGGACGGGACGGGGCAGGGCGGGCAGCGTTCGGACGAGCAGGGCGGAGAGCAGGAACGACACCGCGTCGGCCAGCAGCGGAACCGCCCGTCCGAGGGCGAGCAGTGCGCTGCCCGCGGGCGGGCCCGCGAAGCCCGACATGGCGGTCTGGGCGCCGCGCAGGCGGGAGTTGGCGCGCTCGAGGAGCGCGGGCTCGCGGCGGAGCAGGTCCGGCAGGAAGGCGGTGGCGGCCGTGTCGAAGAAGAGGCCGCCGAGGCCGAGCAGGAAGGCGACGGCCGCGAGCAGCGCGATGCTCAGCATGTCGAGCGCGGCCGCCGCCGCCACGGTCGCGAGCAGCGCCGCACGCGCGGTGTCCGCGACCCACATCGTGCGTCGGCGGTCCCAGCGGTCCACCAGCGCGCCGCCGAGCACTCCGAAGAGCAGCCAGGGCAGGGTGCCGGCGGCCGTGACGACGGCGAGCGCCATCGGATCCCGTGTCAGCGTCAGGGCGATGAGCGGCAGCGCGGCGTGCGTGACCCCGTCGCCGAGCGAGGAGATCGTCTGGGCGCTCCACAGCCGTCCGAACCCGGGCGGCAGCTTCCGTATGTCCGAGGTCACTTGGCGCTCCCTTCGGCCTGCGCGCGCGACGCCGGGTGGAACAGCGCGAAGACGAGTGAGGCGTCCGGCAGCGAGGGGTCGGAGAGTTCCCGGTACTCGTCCGCGAGTGCCTGGAGCCGTGCTCCCAGTTGGGCGAACTGCTCGTCGGTGAGCCGCAGATGGGCCATGCGCACGTGGCGCTCGCCGTCCGCCGGGGCCGCCTCCAGGTCGGCCACCGCGTGCCGCATCAGCATGTCCGGGCCTCCTTCGCCCGGGTCGGGCAGGGTGATCGTGCGGGCGGCCATGGCGTAGTACCGCTCGGTGACGCCCCGGACCTTCCGCGTCCGTACCACCTTGACCAGGCCGGCCCGCTCCAGCAGTCGCACGTGGTAGCTGGAGCTTCCCTTCGCGAGGCCCACCCGGTCGGCGATCTGCGTGATCGTCGCCGGCTCGAAGCGGAGCACGGCCATGATCCGGTGGCGGGTGAGGTTGGAGACGGCGCGCAGTTGCTCGTCCGTGGTGACGTGGAAGGTCTCGGGGAGGTCGTCGTCGGTAGGCATGCGAGTAATGGTCAACGTTTCTTGACCATTGAGCAAGGGGTTTTCGCGCATACGTGCACCCGGCAGGCGCGCACCTCGCGGAAACGCCTTGTCGGTGGCGTGCAAGAGGCCCTCGCTGGAGATGAGTTGCGCTTGTCTGCGGCCGCACGAATACCCGGTGCGGGCCCGGCCCGGCGGGGCGGGCGGGGGGCGTGGTGGAGGGCGGCCGCAGGGTCGCTTGAGTCGCTGTCCACCGGCCAATGCAAAACCCTGATGGTATTTCAGTCTTTGTGGCCGAACCTGTCGCAGCGCGGCAGCGACCGAAGGCCAGCGACCGGGCGGGGGTTGGGTCGCTCTTGGTCGCCGACCGGAAGCAGCAGGTCAGGGGCTTGTCGTGGGGTGGTCAGCGACCGAAGCGACTCAAGGGCCGGGTATATGAGGGCATTGGCGCGTGCGTGCGCGTGTGCGCGTGTGCGTCATATATAGAGACCTAGAGTCGCTTCGGTCGCTGATTCACGATCCGTGACCCTGTGACCTGCGCTGTCTGTCATGACGGAGAAAGCGACCGACGAAGTCTGGGTCGCTGGGGCGGTCGCACTTCAGTCGCTGCACCCCCAGAAGAAGCCCGTTCACCGCCCGTTCGCTTCGCTACTCTGTCCTCGTTGCTCAGTCGCTTGGGTCGCTGACGGGGGGTGCGATGGCCTCTGAGCTGGGGGAGTGTCGTAGTCATGCACCACAACCGGCGTTAGCCGGACGGTCGCTGTCCATCGCCCGATGGTGCGCCGCCCAGGGCTGGCCGGTCCATCCGCTCGCGCCGGGACGCAAGACCCCGGCGGGCAACTGCGACGCCTGCCGGACACCGGGACACACGCACCGGGGATGCGGCTGCGTCGCGGCAGGTCGCTGGTGCCACGGGTTCCACGCCGCGACCCTCAACCACGACCGGGTCAAGCAGTGGTGGGGCGCCCACCCGGGCCTGGGCGTCGGCATCGCCTGCGGGCCCGCCCGTCTCGTCGTCCTCGACATCGACGCCCACGAGCACCCGCTGCCGCACAGGGACCGTCTCCTGCCGGGCATCGACATCTCGCCGGACGTCGACCTGACGGGCCTGGCCAACGGGTTCCACACGATCGGGGTCCTCGCCGCACTGCGCGGCGCCGTCACCCCGGCGGACGACGAGAGCACCCTGCGGGTCCGCACCCCCTCGGGAGGCCTGCACGTGTGGTACCGGGCCCGGCCGGGGCACCGCTGGCAGTGCTCCACCGGGTCGGGCGCCCGCGCGCTGGCCTGGCAGGTCGACGTCCGGGCCCACGGCGGGTACATCGTCGCCCCCGGCACCGTGACCGAGGCCGGGGCGTACCGGGCCGTGGGAACGGTGCGGGCGCCCGCACCGCTGCCGGACTGGCTCGCCCGGGAACTCGAACGGACCGGGCACCTGCCGCCCGCGGCCGTACCGTCGCCCAGGCCGGTGCCGCCCCGGGCCCGGCAGGCCGTGCTCGCCGCCGGGGGCGGCCAGGACGGCGCCGTCCGCCTCCTGGCCGCGCTGCTCGCCGAGGTGGCCGCCTGCGCCGCCGCCCCCGAGGGCGCCGGCTTCTCCGAGAAGCTGAACCGCGCCGCCTACACCGCCGGAGGACTGGTGGCCGCCGGACGGCTGGACGGGACGGAGGCCGAACGCCTGCTGCGGGAGACGGCCCAACTGGCCCGACCGGGACAGCAACGGCGCCATGAAGCCATCATCCGCAGCGGCGTGAACGCCGGCACGCTGCGACCGCTGCACTCGGAGGGGCGCGCATGACGTCAGGCAACGGCAACACCCTCTTCGACCCGCAGGCGGTGGCCGCCCAGATCCTGTACGCCCAGCCCGGGCAGAAGACCCCGCAGCACGGCACGGCCGGCACCACCGGTCCGGCCGTCACGAACGGCGCGGCCGTCACGAACGGCGCGAACGGGCAGGAGCGTTGTACGCCGGGGCGGGACAAGGGCGGGCAGGGCGAGGTGAGCGCCGACGGGCTGCTGCCGGACACCCTCAGCGACCGCGGCAACGCCAAACTCTTCGTCAAGCTGTACGCCGGGGACTACCGGCACGTGCCCGGCCTCGGCTGGTTCCGGTGGGACCGCACCCGCTGGCGCATGGACGAGGACGACACCGTCATGTGGGCCGCCGGCGACCTGGCCGAGTCCCTGGCCGCCACCGACCCCCGCGGCCACTTCACCTCGACCGCCCTGCAACAGCACCGCAGACGGGCCCTGAGCACCAGCGGCATGAACGCGATGCTCACCCAGGCCAGATCCGCCCCCGGCATGGTGCTCGGCGCCGCCCTGCTGGACGCCGACCCCTACGTGCTGTGCACGCCCGGCGGCATCGTCGACCTGCGGACCGGGGCCCTTCGGACACCCGATCCCAACAAGGACTTCCACTCCCGCTCCACCACCGTGGCCCCCGAGCCGATACCCACCCCCCGCTGGCAGCGGTTCCTCACCGACACCTTCGGCGACGGCCCCGAGGGCGCGGAGATGATCGGCTTCCTGCACCTGCTGCTCGGCTACTCCATCACCGGGGACGTGGGCGGCCAGGTGATGCCGTTCCTGTTCGGCTCCGGCAAGAACGGCAAGTCGGTGCTCCTGGACGCGCTGGTGAAGCTGCTGGGCGACTACGCCGACGCGGCCCCGCCCGGTTTCCTGATGGCCCGCCCCTACGAGGGCCACCCCACCGACCTCGCCGAACTGCACGGCCGCCGCGTCATCGTGTGCAGCGAGGTCAAGCCCGGCGACCGGTTCGACGAGGCCCGCGTCAAACTGCTCACCGGCGGGGACCGCATCAAGGCCCGCCGGATGCGCCAGGACTTCTTCAGCTTCGCCCCCACCCACAAACTGTGGCTGCTGGGCAACCACCGGCCCGAAGTGGGCACCGGCGGCTTCGCGTTCTGGCGCCGGATGCGTCTCATCCCGTTCGAGCGCGTGGTCTCCGACGACCACAAGATCGACAACCTCGCCGACGTCCTCGTCACCGAGGAAGGCCCCGGCATCCTCAACTGGCTGATCATGGGCGCGCGCCGCTACCTGGCGGGCGAACGCGGCCTCGCCGGCCCCGAACGCGTCAGGATCGCCACCACCGCCTACGCCGAGACGGAGGACCACACCGGCCGGTTCCTGAGCGAGTCGTGCCGGCTCGAACCCCCGCTGAGAGCCGAACAAGCCCAGCTGTACGCCGCCTACAAGACGTGGTGTCAGAATGACGGGGCCCCGGCCGTCTCGTCCCGCGCCTTCGCGGCAAGGGTCCGGGAGGTCGTCGGACTGGCCTCGCCCAAGGAGATGATCCTGTCCAACCAGCGGAAGTACTACCCGGGTATCGGACTGGTCGCCGACGAGGAGACAGCATGAGCGCTCTCATCGGAGAGGACGAGATCTTCCATGAGGCCCAACTGGTCTGGCTGGAGGACATAGCCGGTCTCGACTACGTCCGTCAGAGCCTGGACCGGCTGCCGACCCGACGGGGCAAGCCGGCCTACCACCGCGACGGACGCATGGTCGGATACGCGTTGCTCGGGCCGCAGGCCAAGCCGTCCCGCTCGTCGGGCACCTTCCGCCGTCGGGTCTTCTGGCTGCTCCCGCACGACCGGGACGCCGAGCCGGAGGGGCTGTACGCCACCGGGGCGCCCGCGGAGGCCGTCGACCCGCGCACCCTGTCGCCGGGGAGCAAAGGACGCAAGACGGAGCGGTCGGAGGGCGGCCCCCTGTCGTCGGCGGCGCCGGATCCGGGGAAGCAGCTCTGGCTCTAGCGGGCGGCCCGCCCCGGCGGCTCGCCGGCTTGGATGTACGGCGGAGGCGGAGGGCGGGCGACAGGCGCTCGGGCGGCCGGGCGGCCTTCGTACGCGGTACTCCGGCCCCGGCAGCCCCGGCAGCCCCTGCAGCCTGGGCCCCCGCGTCCGCGGCTCCACCGAGGCGCTGCGCCCCGCCTCGGGTGGGATTCGTGCACGGCCGCGCCGTCTCCGTATACGGCCGCGTAGCCCCATACATCGACGGCGACCCTCGTGTACAGCCACGCCGGGCGCGGTGATGGTTCGCACCTGCATACGGAAGGCCCCTCCGGGCGGCCGTCCGCCTTGGCGGCCGTTCGCACTGGCATATGCGCGGAGCACGCGGCCGACGGCTCGCCTGCGACGGTCGGCGGCGTCGATGTCGTCCCCGTTACGCCAACGGGCGTCCGCATGACGTTCCTGTTGTTCGCCGTGTGCGGGCACCCGCCTCGGGCGGAACCGGGGGAGTCGTCGCCTTCGTCCTCGGTCGTGAGGGCGGCGGCGTGCAGGGGGTGCGCGTTGCTGTCGGGAACTGTTGGGGGCACGGTGATGATCGTCTCCGGGGGCCGAGGGGAACGGTCCGGATTCGTGACAATGTGCAGGCCTTGAAAAGAACCGTCCAATCGGTATATTCCTTGGCGACAGCCGCTCCGACCGCTCTGCGGACGGGTCGGCTTCCAACGTCACTGCAGGGGGAGGGGCGTGCGACGTGTGCATTCTTCCCAGGCCGGACCGGCCCTCGCCGTCCCTCCGAACCCCCTGCCGCTGCACATCGAGGTCAAGGGGAGGTCCTACGGTGAACAGTTGTGTGCGTGCGCAGGTCGTGATCGTGGGGGGAGGCCCCGTCGGCATGTTGCTGGCGGCCGAGCTGGGGGACTACGGGGTCGCCACCGTCCTGCTGGAAGCCCGGGCGTCCGTGTCCGAGCGCCCCAAGGCCTCGGTGCTGCACGCCCGGGCACTGCAAGGGCTCGCCCGGCGCGGGTACTTCAGCGAACTCGTCCCCAGGGCCGCCACGGCGACGGGAGAGACCGAGGCCCCCTTCCGCTTCGCCGGCGTACCCGGCCTGTCCCTCACCGCCCCGGCCTCCGAGCCCGGCCCCCTCTTGAAGCGTCCTCAGGCCGAGCTCGAGCGCCTCTTCGAACAGCGGGCGCGGGCCGCGGGCGTCCGGGTGCTGCGCGAGCACCGCGTGACCGGGGTGAGCCAGGACCAGGACGGCGTCCGCGTCCTGGCGGACGGTCCCTCGGGGCGCGTCGAGTGCACCGCCCGCTACCTGGTGGGGGCGGACGGCGGCCGCAGCATCGTCCGGGAGCTCGCGGGCCTCACCTCGCAGACCTACCCGGCGACGACCTCCGGGCTGGCCGGGCTGGTGACGCTGCGGGACGCGGCCGACCTGCCGTCGGGCTGGCACCGCACCCCGCGCGGCTGGATCGTCGCCCGCGAGATCCCTGGCGACGGCACCCACATCAAGACCCTGGACTGCTCCCGCGCCCACCCCGAGCGCCATCTGCCGCCCACCGCGCGGGAACTGCACGACGAGATCAGCCGGATCGCCGGGAAGGAGATCGCCTTCTCTCGGCCGCGCTGGCTCAGCCGGTTCAGCGACTTCGCCCAGCTCGCCCGCTCCTACCGGCACGGGCGGGTCTTCCTGGCGGGGGACGCGGCCCACATGCACTTCCCCGTCGGCGCCCTCGGGCTGAGCACCGGCGTGCAGGACGCCCTCAACCTGGGCTGGAAGCTCGCCTTCGCGGTGCGCGGCCTCGCGGGGGAGGGCCTGCTCGACACCTACGACGCCGAGCGCCGGCCGGCCGCCCGCAGCGTCATCGACAACACGCGGGCCCAGCTCGCCCTGATGCGCTCGGGACCCGAAGTCGACGCCCTGAACGCCCTGTTCGCCCAGCTGGTCGCCGCGGACCGGGGGAGCCGGCACCTCAGTGACCTGATCAGCGGCCAGGACATGGTCCTGCCCCCACGCACCCCTTGCGCCTCCCCCTGGGAAGGAAGGTTTCTGCAGAACCTGGCGCTCCAGACGCGGGAGGGCCGCACGGACGTGATCGGACTGCTGAGAGCGGGACGACCGCTGGTGCTCCTCTTCGGCGAGAACGGCGGCCGCCACCTTCCACAGGCCCGCGACTGGGCCCAGGCGGTGAGCACCGTCCACGTCGAACCCACCGACCGGATCCCGTGCGACGCCCTGCTCGTACGGCCCGACGGCTATGTCGCCTGGGCCTCCGCCCCGGGCGGAGACTCCCTGGAGGACGCGCTCGAGCTGTACTTCGGCGCCCGGCCGGCCCCGCCCGTCCAGCAACTGGCCATGACGGGAGCGGGCGCCGGCGTGGGTGTGGGTGTGGGCGCGTTCAGCTGACGGCTGCCGCCGGCTGCCGGTCCAGCCGCCGCCGGATCTCGTCGTAGATCGCCTCACCCCGCGACTCGGACAGGTCCAGCAGCGCGAGGACGGACGGCCCGGCGATCCCGGGGAACAGGTGGTGCAGCAGCGCGGAGGTCCTGAACCGCAGGTCCTCGTAGTCGCTGACCACCTGGGACATGGACTGCACACCCGCGAAGGTGCTCACCACGATGTCGGCGGTCACGGAGGGCACGACATGCGGCAGCAGCTCGCCCTGGGCCCGCGCCTTCTCCAGCAGCTCGCAGCACACGGAACTCCAGCGCACGAACGGGCCGCTGCGATCCAGGCCCGTCGCATGCTGGTCCATGGTCAGCCGCACGCCCGCGCGCACCATCGGGTCGGACTGGAGACGGTAGGCGTGCAGCAGCACCGCGTCCGCCAGCTCCTGCAACTTGTAGTCACGGTCGGGGATCACGAACCGCTGGTCCTGCTCGTTGAGCACGCCCTGGGCCAGCTGTTCCTTCGACTCGAAGTGGAAGTACAGGGCGCCCTTGGTCACACCGGCGGCGCTGAGGATCTCGGAGATGGTCGCGGCCTGGTAGCCGCGCTCTTCGAAGACCTTCGCCGCTGCCTCGAGGATGATCCTGCGCGTGCGGAACGCACGCTCCTGCTTCACCACTTGGCAGTCCTCCCGTTCGTGGAGATCACATCGGTCAGCGGAGCCCAGGGCCGCCTTCATCAAAAAACCGCCCAGTTTGTATCTTACAACCGGTGGTGCGCGCGGCCTCAAGAGTCGGGCAGTAAGCGCTTCGCACACCGGTGCCTGACCAGCGCAGGAGGACATCGGTGATTCTCGTGACAGGCGCCACCGGCACGACGGGCCGGGAGGTGCTGCGGGGCCTCCCCGCCGGCCTCCCGGTGCGGGTCATGGCCCGCAACCCCGCGCGGGTGCAGCAGACGGCCCACCGGGCCGAGGTCGTCGCCGGCGACTACGGCGATCCGCGCTCGCTGGAGCGTGCCCTGCGCGGGGTGAGCCGCGCGTTCCTTCTCACCAGCCGGGTCGGCGGCGACGACGACGCCCGCTTTCTGCGCGCCGCGCGATCGGCCGGCGTACGGCACGTGGTCAAGGTGTCGGCTGCCGCCGTCGCGGACGCCGACGCGCACGACCTCGTCACCCGCTGGCAGCGTGCCAACGAGGAGCTGCTGCTGAGCAGCGGGATGCGGTGGACGCTGCTGCGCCCGCGCGCCTTCATGTCCAACACGTTGTGCTGGGCGCCGTCCATCGCCTCCGAGCGGGTGGTACGCGCCCTCTACGGCACGTCGGTCAACGCGTGCGTCGATCCGCGGGACGTCGCGGCCGCGGCGGTGTGCGCGCTGACCGAGTCCGGACACGAAGGGCGGATCCACACCCTGACGGGGCCCGAGCCGATCAGCGCGGTCGAGCAGACGGCCCAGCTCGGCCGGCTGCTGGACCGCCCCCTGCGCTTCGAGGAACTCTCCCCGGACCAAGCCCGCGCCCGGCTGAGCGGACGTCATCCCGCCGACGTCGTCGAGGCGTTGCTGGCCTCGGCGCGGCGGCAGCGGGCGGGGGCGAAGGTGCGCGTGGAGGACACGGTCCGCCGCCTGACCGGCCACCCGGCCCGCCCGTTCACGACATGGGCCGAGGACCACCTGACGGCCTTTGCCGCCGGGGGGTAGGCGGGCGGAGGGCGGTGAGGGCATCGCCTGAACACCACCTCGCTCGGCATCCGGGACCATGGCCCCGCCGGCACGGGCCACGTGCTCGCTTCGCCTGCGGTACGCGGCCGGCAGGGGCCGGAGGGGTGTTCTGGGTGCGGTTCTCCAAGGGCGTGCGCGGCCACCACGGGCCGCGAACTGCCGATGCCGTGCCCTAACCGGGGGCGTACCGGAACCTTCCCGGGGCCGAGCCGGCGGAACGGCTGGTGCGGGGGCTTCCGCGGTCCGGGAGGCGGCCTGCGGCGGCCGTCTCCCGGACCTGACGGCGGGCAGGTCCGCGGTGGTGGTCTTCTCGGTGTGGTGAGTTCGGTGGGGTCAGTCGGACGGGATGGCGTGCAGGGTGGAGGTGAAGACGGGTCGGCCTTCCTGGCGGCCGGTGACGAGGACCGTCTCCGCTTCGTCGGGTGACGTCATGGGCAGGCGCAGGGCGTCGATCATGCAGGGCAGGTCCAGTTCCGCGTACTTCAGGAACGCGCAGTCGAGGCCGAGCGGCAGGATCGAGGGTCTGCCCAGGACCGCGGTGGCCGCCTGGCGGGCGGCCTCGAGGAGCACCATGCCCGGGACGTGGTCGACCTGGTGGTCGAAGAGGACGGGGTGGCGGGTGTCCATGCGCAGCTGCCAGCGGTCCGGCTCGCCGGTGGGGGAGAGGACCACGTCGGTGGGCGACAGACGCCCCACGGTCGACGGGGCCACCGGCGCCGTCAGCGGCAGGGGGCGGTGGGCGGGGTCGAAGACGCGCTGCGGACGCAGCCGTCGGTAGACGGCCGGCGCGATGACGGTGAAGGAGATCTGCCCCGACGCGGCGAGCCGCCCCTCGCGCAGCACCCTGGTCTCGTAGCACATGCCGGTCAGCCGCTCGCCGCGCTTCCTGACGTCGGTACAGGTGACGTCGAGATCCAGTGCGGCGGGCGCGCCGCCGACGCCGATCTCCTCGGGATGCACCGTGAGGGTCAGCTCGTCCATCAGGAACTGGTGTCCGAGGGGGACGCCGAACTCGGCGTGGGCGAGCAGGGCGCCGATCTGACGGATCGTTTCAGCGGCCATCATGGGGTCGTGGTGGGTCCTGTTCGCCGTGGTGAAGAAGCTGTGGCCCCGCGGCCACTGGGCGGTCATCGCGAAGCGGGTGTCGCTCAGGCGCTGCCAGCCGGTGAGCATGACCTCGGCGACGGCCGCCCGGTGCACCAGCTCCCGGGGGACCGTCGTGGTCAGGTGGCCGTTGAGCAGCGCCGGCGACCAGAAGAAAGGGGACTGGACGTCTCGTACCGCTGTCTGCTCGATCGACGCACCTTCGAACCGGAACGTGCTCGCAGTCATCGCTCCCCCTGGACGAGATGGGTGATGTGCCGTGGGGGAGAAAAATAAAGGGCAACCGGGTTTGTTTCCAGAGGAATCGGGGCCTCCGGGCGCGATCGTTGGGCGACGCGGTCCGCGGCCGCTGCCACGGGTCCGCGCGATCCGTTGATCCTCCAGCGTTTCTCCAGCTCAGGGCCCGGACGCCGGCTCCGGCCGTTCGATCCGGCGCCTCAAGCGGCATTGAAGCGTCTCTGTAGCACGGTGCCGCACGGTGGCCGGAACCGAAAGGAGCCGGACATGGACGAGGCGGGCGTCATGGCGCCCCTCGCGCTGCGGGTCGAGCGCGGGCGGGCCGACGACGACGAACTGGCGGCGGTGGCCGTCGTGCTGTGCTCGGTTCTGGCCGGGCGGGCGGAGGCGGACCGTCGGCAGGAGCCGCTTCCCGAGGTCCCGCCGTGGCGCCGTCCGGAGCGGGCCGGCGTGCAATGGCGCTCGCCGTTCTGCTGGCGATAGGAGCCATGTGCGCCCGGCCGCAGGCCGACAGGCGCTTTGTCCAGGGCTGATTCATGTCTGCGCGCCCTCACGCCCCCTGTGAACCGCATATGCGGTTTGTTAATCTGGGCACAGTCCGGCCGCGCTCATGAGGGAGGGAGGCACAGTGACGGTCCTCAACGACATTCCCCAGGTGACCGCCGAACCTTCGGACGCGCGTGGGCGCGTGGCGGAGCTGCACGGTATCCGGGCGCAGGCGCTGGCCGGTCCGAGCGAGAAGGCGACC
>NZ_JAHHIT010000101.1 GCF_024539675.1 Streptomyces hilarionis
GGGGTGGGGGAGTGCGGGGTTCGAGGGAGCGAGGAGCCGGTGGCGTCCGTCGAAACCAAGTCCCCCGCAGGAGGGCTTTCTCACCCCCTGACGCACCGGATCAGCCCTCTGACCTGCCGTTGGGGCGCCTTGCGTCCAGCGGCTGTCCCGGCCGTCGAGGCGGCATGCGCACGGGGCACGGGGCCGCCGCTGGGACGCGAGGGGCGTGTGTGGGGCGCCCGGGGCTGGGCACCCAGTGGGGGCGGAAGACCGCGTCCCCTCAGGGGCGCCCTGCGGAACGGAGAAGGCGATGACGGCGGATGCATGGGCGCCTCGGCCCGGGGTTCCGACGTTCACCCCGCCGGGCGTGTACGCCCCCCAGTGGGACACCCGGCTGCTGACGCGCGCCCTGTCCCGCGAGAGCATCGGCGCGGCCACCGAGGTATTGGACCTGGGGACGGGCTCGGGGGCCCTCGCCGTGCAGGCAGCCCGGCTGGGAGCCCGGGTGACCGCGGTCGACATCTCGCGGCTCGCCGTCCTGACCGCACGCGTCAACGCCCTCGTGGCCGGCCAGCGGGTCCGGTTCCACCGCGGCGATCTCACCGCGGCCGTGCCCGGGCGCTCCTACGACCTCGTGGTGAGCAATCCGCCCTACGTCCCGTCGCCCGACGAGACGCTGCCGCGCCGCGGCATCGCCCGCGCGTGGGACGCGGGCCGCGACGGCCGCGCCTTCATCGACCGGATCTGCGCGGAGGCGCCCTCGGTCCTGAACCCCGGGGGCGCTCTGCTGCTCGTCCACTCCAGCCTCTGCGGCACCTCGGCCACCCTGGAGCGCCTGGCCGACGCCGGGCTGAGCGCCACGGTCACCGACCGCGCGGCCGTGCCCCACGGTCCGGTGCTGCGCGCGCGGCGGCGGTGGCTCGTCGAGCAGGGCCTGCTCGACGGCGGCGAGGACCGTGAGGAACTGGTCGTCGTGCGCGCCGAACGCGCTTGAGGGCCGCAGCCGTCGTGAGCGCGTGACACCGAGGAGGAAACACGTGACCGAGGACCCCACCGGCAAGCACCCCCGCCCCGACTTCCCGGACCAGGACCAGGAGCATCCGGGCTGGACCGGCCCCATGGACCCGCCGCCCGACCACGGCGAGGAGTCCTACGAGGGCAGTGGCCTCCTGCACGACCGCACGGCGGTCGTGACCGGCGGCGACTAGGGCATCGGCCGGGCGGTGGCGCTCGCGTTCGCCCGGGAGGGCGCCGACGTGCTCTTCACCCACCTGCCCGAGGAGGAGCAGGACGCCCGGGAGACGGCGGCCCTCGTCGAGGGCGCCGGCCGCAGGGCCGTCGCGGTGGCCCGCGACATCCGCTCGGAGGACGAGTGCCGTGCGCTGGTGGACCGGGCGGTGCGGGAGTTCGGTATCAACTCCACGTCGGTGCAGGCCTGCAAGCCCAGCCCGCACCTGCTGGACTACGCGATGACCAAGGGGGCCGTCGTCACGTTCACCCAGGGGCTCGCGCAGACGGTGGCC
Source organism: Streptomyces hilarionis (assembly GCF_024539675.1). Lineage (GTDB taxonomy): Bacteria > Actinomycetota > Actinomycetes > Streptomycetales > Streptomycetaceae > Streptomyces > Streptomyces hilarionis. The sequence continues at coordinate 1,503 of NZ_JAHHIT010000101.1, forward strand.
GAGGACGGCGTCAGGGTCGACGCGGTCGCCCCGGGCCCGGTGTGGACGCCGCTGATCCCGGCGACGATGCCGGACACGTCCGAGTTCGGCAAGCAGTCCCCGCTGGGGCGGCCCGCCCAGCCCGCCGAGATGGCGCCCGCCTACGTCTTCCTCGCCTTCTTCCTCGCCTCCTCCCGCGTCGGTTACCTCACTGCGGAGATCCTCGACGCCACCGGCGGCACCCCCCTGCCGTGACAGGGCGCCGCCCCCGCCCGCCCCGTCCCGGCGTGGGCCCGGGCCGGACGGCGTGCCGACCGCCTGCCGGGGGCGTAGCGTCCTCGTAGGGGCGGGCCCGGGGCCCGCCCCGCGCGCCCGGAACGCACCCCTGGCGAGCGGAAGGCCGGTCCCGGCCGTCCGCGGACCTCTCCCTCCCGACGCTGGAGGCGCCTCGTGACCAGCGCGGCCGACCCGGCCGTCGGCGACGGCGAGCTGGACGCCGAGTTCGCGGAGACGGTGCGCCGCACCGGCGCGTCCATCGGCGCGCTCTTCCTCCTCGAGCCCGACGGGCGGCTGCTGCGTCTCGGCCTGCTGTGCGGGGCGCCGGCCGAGTTCGCCGCGCCGTGGGCGCGCGTCGCGACCGCCTCTCCCGCGCCGGTGGCCGAGGCGGTCCGCGAGGACCGGATGGTGTGGGTCGGCAGCCAGGAGCAGATGGCCCGCTCCTACCCGCGCACCGCCATGGTGCTGCCCTTTCCGCTGGCGCTGGTCGCGGCCCCGGTGTCCGGCGGCCGCCGCTGGGGCTCGCTGCTGCTGATCTGGCCGGCCTCCCGTCCGCCGTACATGACCGCGCGGGAGAGGGGCAACATCACGTCCAGCTGCGGACGGCTCGCCCGGCTGCTGGACGACGCCGACGCGCACGGCCGCGTTCCGGCCGGCGGCGACGGACCCCGCGTCGTGACCGCCGGGACCGGCCGGTCGGGCGGTCCGGCGCCGGCCGCCGCCGACTTCGCCGAGCGCCTGCCCGGCGGCAGCTGCGCGCTGGACCTGGAAGGCCGTTTCACCTATCTCAGCTCCGGCGCCTGCGAACTGCTGGGCTCCGACGCCGGGCTGCTGCTCGGCACGTTGCCGTGGCAGTCCCTGCGCTGGCTCGACGACCCGACCTACGAGGACCGCTACCGGGCGGCGGTGATCAGCCGCGAGCCGGTGTCGTTCACCGTGTGCCGCCCGCCCGGCCACTGGCTCGACATCCACCTCTACCCCGACGCCAGCGGCATCAGCGCCCGCATCCTGCCCAGCGGCGAGCGGCCCCCGGCCGTCGCGGAGGCCGTCCGCTCCCCGAGCGCCGTCGCGCCGGCCCGGGCCGGCCGGCTCTACCAGCTCACCCATCTGGCGGCCGCCCTGACCGAGGTCGTCGGCGTCCAGGACGTCATCGACCTGGTCGCCGACCAGATCATGCCCGCCTTCGGCGCGCAGGGGCTGGTGCTGTCCAGGGCCGACGCCGGCCGGCTGCGGATCACGGGGCACCGCGGTTACAGCCGGGAGACCGTCGAGCGTCTGGACGGACTGCCGCTCGACACCGACTTCACACCGGCCGGACGCGCGCTGAGCAGCGGCATCCCCGCGTTCTTCGCCGATCCCGGGGAGATGCGGCGCGTCTATCCCGAGGCGCCGCTGGTCAGCGGCAAGCAGGCCTGGGCGTTCCTGCCGCTGATCATCTCCGGACGTCCCGTGGGCTGCTGCGTCCTGTCCTACGATCAGCCGCACCTGTTCCCGGCCGAGGAACGGGCCGTGCTCACCTCCCTGGCCGGACTGGTCGCCCAGGCGCTGGACCGGGCCGGCCTGTACGACACCAAGCTGGCGCTCGCCCACGGCCTCCAGCAGGCGCTGCTCCCCCGCACCCTGCCCCGCGTCGCCGGCCTGCGGGTCGCCGCCCGCTACGTTCCCGCCACCCGGGGGATGGACATCGGCGGGGACTTCTACGACCTGATCCGGCTCGGCGACACGGCCGCGGCCGCGGTCATCGGGGACGTCCAGGGGCACAACGTGGCCGCCGCCGCGCTGATGGGGCAGGTCCGCACCGGCGTCTACGCCCACGCCACCCTGGGCGCGTCACCCGACCAGGTGCTCGCCCGGACCAACCGGCTGCTCACCGACCTGGCGCCCGACCTGTTCACCAGCTGCCTCTACACCCACCTGGACCTGGCCGAGGGCCGCGTGACGCTGGCGAGCGCCGGTCACCCGCCGCCCCTGCTCCGCACCCCCGGCGGCGCTGCCGCGCCGGTCGCGCTGGTCCCCGGCCCCCTCCTCGGCATCGATCCGGACGCCGTCTTCCCCGTCACCGAGATCGCGGTGACCCCGGGGGCCCTGCTCGCCCTCTACACCGACGGCCTGATCGAGACGCCGGGCGTGGACCTCGACGACTCCATCGCCGACCTGGCCCGGCATCTCGACGCGGTGGACGGCCGTGACCCGGAACTGCTGATCGACGACCTGCTGACGCGGGGCAAGGCCATCGGGCAGCGCACCGACGACATCGCGCTCCTCCTGCTCCGCCACGACCCGCTGCCCGGTGCCGCGCAGCCCCCGGAAGCGGACGGCACGCGGCCGTGACGGCGTGGCCCGGGGAACGCGATCGGTGGGCACGCGGACGATTCGACGGCCGGGAGACGGGGACTCGCGGTCGGGCGGGGGAGGTCCGTGCCGTGGGGCATCCCGCGACGGCCCTGACGCCGCGCCCGGACGGCCCGAACCCGGCATGCTCGTCTGAGAAGGACCCGCGACAGACGTGCACGCTGCGGAGATTATGTGACGGTATGTGGGGAACTCGGTCCGCGCAATCAGCCGCCGAATCCGCCCAGCACACGGGTCCGACCTCTGAGCGGACGTTCGGGCATATCCGAGGAGCGAACGTGAGCATGCGTATCGGAGTGGAAGAAGAGTTCCACGTCCTGGAGGTCGAGAGCGGGCTCCTGGTGCCGCGCGCCGACGCCGTACTGCGACGACTCCCCAAACGAACCTTCACCACCGAGCTGCACCAGTCGACGGTCGAATCCAACAGCGGTGTGCACACCTCACTCGACGACCTCCACGCGGACCTGGCCGAGACGAGACGGCGGCTCGACCGCGCGGCCGCGGAGTCCGGGCTCGCCGTGATGGCCGCGGGCACCGCCCCGCTGGCCCCGGCCGCCTCGGCCCGCCCCACCGCCGACGCGCGCTACCTCCACATGAGCGAGGAATACCGCAAGGTCGCCGACGAACAGCTCATCTGCGGCGCACAGGTCCATGTCGACGTCCCCGACCGCGACACGGCCGTCCGGGCCATGTGCGCGGTGGCGCCCTGGCTGCCCGTCCTCCTCGCCCTCTCCGCCAGCTCCCCGTTCTGGCAGGGCGCCGACACCGGCTACGCCAGCTGGCGCACCCTGCTCTGGCAGCGCTGGCCCACCGCGGGACCGGCGGGATGCTACGCGGACGCCGCCGAGTACGACGCCGCCGTGCACGACTTCGTCCGGTCCGGGGTGATCAGCGACCCCGGGATGATCTACTACGACGTCCGCCCCTCCGACCATCTGCGCACCCTCGAACTGCGCATCTGCGACGCCTGCCCGCGCGCGGAGACGGTCGTGCTCATCGCCGGGCTGTTCCGCGCCCTGGTCGCCGACGCCCGCGAGCGGCTCGCCGCCCGCCGGGAGCCGCACTGCGCCGGCCGGCACGAGTGGCTGCGCGGCGCGGCCTGGCGTGCCGCCCGGTCCGGTCTCGAAGGCACGCTCGTGGACCCGCAGACCCGCCGCGAGGCGCCCGCCGAGCAGGTGGTGCGCAGGATGCTCGTCCGGCTGCGGCCCGCGCTGGAGGCCCACGGGGACTGGGAGACGGTGCGGACGCTGGCGCACCAGGCCCTCGTCGACGGCAGCGCCGCCCGCCGCATCCGCCGCGCCGCCCACGAGGAGGACCTGCTGGCCTGCGTCGACATGCTCGTCGCCGAGACGCGCGGCGAGCGCGGAGCCCGCAGGGCCGCACGGCCCGTGCCCGCGGACGGCGCGCGCTCCGCCGCCGGCGCCCGGGCGCTGTCCCCGGTCGTCGGCCGCTGACGGCCCCGCCCGGCAGGCGAGCCGTGTCCTTGCCCACCAGACTGCTCAGAAAGGGCTTCGTCATGTCCAGCAGCACGACCAGGGCTCACGCCTGTCCGTCGAAAGGAGGCGGTACGCCATGTGCGGTCTGAGCGGAGAGATCCGCTTCGACGGCCGACGCCCTGATCCGGCGGCCGTCGAGCGCATGAGCGAGCGCCTCGCCGACCGGGGACCCGACGGCCACGGGCTCTGGACGCGCGGCGCGGTGGCCCTGGGCCACCGACGGCTGAAGATCATCGACCTGTCGGACCTCGGCGCCCAGCCGATGACCGACCCCAGCGGCGAGATCACCGGCGTCTTCAACGGCTGCGTGTACAACTACCGGGAGCTGCGCGACGAACTACGCGGGCTCGGCCACCGCTTCGCGTCCACGTCCGACACCGAAGTCGTGCTCAAGGCCTACCTCCAGTGGGGCGCCGACTGCGTCCAGCACTTCCTCGGCATGTTCGCCTTCGCGCTCGTCGAGCACCGCACCGGCCGCGTCGTCCTGGCCCGCGACCGGCTGGGCATCAAGCCCCTCTACCTGTCCGGGACGCCGGACCGCCTGCGGTTCGCCTCGTCGCTGCCCGCGCTCCTCGCCGCCGGCGACGTGGACACCTCCCTCGACCCGACGGCCGTCCACCAGTACCTCAGCTGGCACGCCACGGTCGCGCCGCCGCGCACGGTGCTCAACGGCGTGCGCAAACTGCCCCCGGCCACCGTCAGGATCGTCGAACCCGACGGCACCCAGCGCGACCACCGGTACTGGCAGCCCTCGTACACGCGTCGCCCCGGGCACGCCGGCATGGGCGCCAACGAGTGGCGCGACGCGGTGCTGGAGGGGCTGCGCACCGCCGTGCGCCGCCGCATGGTCTCCGACGTCCAGGTCGGCGTCCTGCTCTCCGGCGGCCTGGACTCCAGCCTCATCGTGGCGCTCCTCGCCGACGAGGGGCAGCGCGACCTGATGACGTTCAGCGTGGGCTTCGAGTCCGAGGGCGGCGAGGAGGGCGACGAGTTCCGCTACTCGGACCTCGTGGCCCGGGAGTTCGCCACCGACCACCACCGCCTGATGGTGCCCTCCGACCGGGTGTCGTCGGCCCTGGACGGCGCGATCGCCGCCATGAGCGAGCCGATGACCAGCCACGACGTGGTCGCCTTCTACCTGCTGTCCGAGCAGGTGTCGAAGGACGTCAAGGTCGTGCAGAGCGGTCAGGGCGCCGACGAGGTCTTCGCCGGCTACCACTGGTACCCGCAGCTGGCCGCGGTCGCCAGGGAGGACGAACCCGGGCAGTACGCCGAGACCTACTTCGACCGGCCGCACGCCGACTTCGCCCGCATCCTCCAGCCGCACATGCTGCCCCCGGACGACGTGTCGGGACGCTTCGTCCGCGAGCACATGGCGGCTCCCGGCGCCGAGACCGCGCTCGACGCGGCGCTGCGCCTGGACACGCACGTCATGCTCGTCGACGACCCCGTCAAGCGCGTAGACAACATGACCATGGCCTGGGGCCTGGAGGCCCGCGTGCCCTTCCTCGACCACGAGCTCGTGGAACTGGCCGCGGCCTGCCCGCCCGAGCTCAAACTCGCCGACGGCGGCAAGGGCGTCCTCAAGGAGGCGGGCCGCAAGCTCCTGCCGCGCGAGGTCGTCGACCGCCCCAAGGGCTACTTCCCCGTCCCCGCGATCCGCCACATGGCCGGTCCGGTCCTGGAGCGCGTGCGCGAGGCGCTGCGGGCCCCCGAGGCCAGGGAGCGCGGGCTGTTCCAGGAGTCCTACGTCGCCGAACTGCTCGCGGCGCCCGACGAGCACCGGACCAAGCGCGGAGCGAACGCCCTGTGGCAGATGGCTTTGCTGGAGATATGGCTTCAGACGCACGGAATCAGGTGACCGACGACCGCGACGGGCGGACCGCGTACGGCGCGCCGCCCGCGGCGCCGCCCGGCGACGTCCGCACGGCGACGTTCGGGCCGCCCTTCGCGTGGCCCGCGGACCCGCCGCCCCCGGACGCCGACGAGCGCGGCGCCGCGTGCGCCGCCGCTCCGCCCCCGGTGGCGCTCCCCGACGCGGCCGGCCCCCGGGACGCGGTGAGCCGGCTGCGCTCGCACGGCTGCTGGTACCCCTCCGCCGGCGTCGACGGCGCCGAGGCCGCGTTCATCTGCGACCGGGGCGGTGTGCCCCAGCTGTGGGCCGGCCCGGTCGACGGCGGCGAGGTGCGGCTGCTCGACTCCACGCCCGACCCCGTCACCGAGGTCTCCTGGTCGCCGGACGGCCGCTGGATCGCGTACACCACGGCGCCCGGCGGCGGCGAGCACTCCCGGGTGCTGTGCGTGCGGCCCGACGGCACCGGCCGGCGCATCCTCGCCGGCGCCGACCAGGACAGCACCGCCTATCTGGGCTGCTGGGCGCACGACGGCTCGTGCCTGGCCGTCACGGTGGCCGCGCCGCCCGCTCCCTCCTTCGACGACGGCTCGGGGCGCCCGCCCCCATACCGCCTCCCCGGCGACGGCCACCCCGGGGCGGCCCTCCCGCCCGCCGGCTGGACGGACCGGGGAGGTCACGCGACGCTCCTCGGCCGCGCCTCCTACGACGCGGCCACCGGAGCCGGAACGGCCACCGGAGCCGGGGCGCGGGGCGTGGGCGACGCGGGAGAGGAGTCCGGCGCGATCCGCGGGGGCGCCGTCCCGGCCGAAGGGGCGGCCGTACGCGTCGACGGCGGCCTGTCGGTGTACCTGATCGACCCCGACGGCCACACCTCGCCGGTGCTGCTCACCACCGAGACGCACGCGGCCACCCTGCGCGCCTGCGACCTCAGCCGCGACGGGCGTTTCGCGCTCCTGCGCCGAGGCCCGCGCGGCCGCCGCGAGGCGGTGGTGCGCCGCACGGACGACTCGGCGACGACGTTCGCCCTGCCGGTCGCCGACGCGGACCCGTGGATCGGCAGGTTCTCGCCCGACGGCCGCACGCTCTGGCTGCGCAGCAACGTCGACCGGGAGTACGCGGCGCTCCTCGCCGTCGCCCTGGACGACGACGGCGCCGCGGGCGGGATCTCCGTCGTCGCGGAGCGGCAGGGCAGCGACCTCGAACTTCTGGCCCTGGCCCACGACGGCCGCACCGCCGCCCTGGCCTGGAACGCGCAGGGCGCGAGCGAGCTCGAACTCGTCGAGACCTCCCCGGCGCGGCACTCCAGCGGGCGGCCCGCCCCCGACGCGACGGGGCCGGCGCGACCCGTCCCGCTTCCCCACGAGGTCGTCACCCGCGTCACCGCGGCCGGCGCCGGACGCCTGCTGCTGGCGCTGTCCGGGTCGCAGCGCCGGCCCGGGGTGTGGTGGGCCCACGAAGGGGTGTCCCTGCTGCGCACCCCCTGGTCGTCGCTGGACGAGGACGCCGTCCCCCCGGGCCGCCCGCCGGTCCGGCCCGTCCCGCTGCGCTTCACGGCCCGCGACGGGCTGCCGCTGAGCGGCTGGTACTACCGGGCGCCCGGACGCCGCGCGGGGGAGCCCGCGCCGTGTGTGATCCATCTGCACGGGGGGCCCGAGGAACAGGAACGCCCGGTCTTCCATCCGCTCTACCACGAGCTCACCGGGCGCGGCCTGGACGTGTTCGCCCCCGACGTGCGCGGCTCCTCCGGCCACGGCCGGTCGTTCGTCGACGCCGACCTGGGGGCCGGCCGCTTCGCCGCGCTGGAGGACGTGGCCGACTGCGCGGCCCACGCGGTGACGGCCGGCCCCGCCGACCCGACGCGGCTGGCCGTGATGGGCCGCTCCTACGGCGGCTACCTGACGTTCGCCTCGCTCGTGTGGCACCCCGAGCTGTTCCGCACCGGCGTCGCGGTCTGCGGCATGTCGGACCTCCTGACGTTCTTCGCGGGCACCGAGCCCTGGCTCGCGGAGTCGGCGGCGCACAAGTACGGCCACCCCGAACGCGACCGCGAGCTGCTGCACGCCCTGTCGCCCATGAGCCGCGTCGACGCGCTGCGGGTCCCGGTGCTCGCCGTGCACGGCGAGCACGACACCAACGTGCCCGTGCAGGAGTCCCGCCAGTTCGTCCGGGCGGCCCGCGAACGGGGCGTCGCCGCCGAACTGCTCACCCTGCGCGACGAGGGCCACGACTTCCTGCGCTCGGACAACCGACGGCTCTTCCGCCGCAGCGCCGCCGACTGGCTGGAACGCCACCTGAGCCGCTGAGCCGCCGGGCCGCGGCGCCCGGGGCCGCCCGCCTCGCAGCGGGCTGACAAAAAGAGACAAGTGTCGATCAACAAGCGGCGACCAGTGAGCAGAGAGCGACACGTGACAAGCAAAGTGAAACAAGGGGGACTACTGCGCGGATCACGGGGTAGCCGGAGCCGGTCGGCAGGTGGCGGCGCGATGCCTGGGGAGGTCGAGCGCCGCCTCCTGCCTCCCGCCGTCCTCCCGCACCAAGACCCGCGCGTGTCACACGTCCGTCGACCGGGCCGGCGGGCGAGGGACGCGGGGGGCCTGCGCGGTGATGGCAGGATGGTTGGTATGGACATCCGTCGCAGGAACAACATCCGCGTCACCGGCCGACCGGACGGACCGGCCGTCGTGCTGGCCCACGGCTTCGGCTGCGACCAGAACATGTGGCGTCTGACGGTTCCCGCACTGACGGAGCACCACCGCGTCGTGCTGTTCGACTACGTCGGTTCCGGCGGCTCCGACCCGGCCGCGTGGGAGGAGCGGCGGTACTCGTCCCTCTCCGGCTACGCGCAGGACGTCGTCGACGTCTGCGAGGAACTGGACCTGCGTGAGGCGGTCCTCGTCGGGCACTCGGTGAGCGCCATGGTGGGAGTGCTGGCCGCGCGTGCGGCCCCGGAGCGGATCGGATCGCTGGTGATGGTGGCGCCCTCTCCGTGCTACATCGACTCCGACGGCTACCGCGGCGGCTTCAGCGCCGAGGACATCGACGAGCTCCTCGCCTCCCTGGAGTCGAACTATCTGGGCTGGTCGGCCGCGATGGCCCCGGTGATCATGGGCAACCCCGAGCGGCCGGAGCTCGGCGAGGAGCTGACGAACAGCTTCTGCGCCACCGATCCGGACATGGCCCGGGTCTTCGCCCGCACCACCTTCCTGAGCGACTCCCGGGACGACCTCAAGACCGTCACGGTGCCGACCCTGGTCCTGGAATGCGTCCAGGACGTCATCGCCCCACGCGAGGTCGGCGCCTACGTGCACGCCGAGATCCCCGGCTCCACCCTGGTGACCCTGCCGGCCACCGGGCACTGCCCCCAGCTGTCGGCGCCCGAGGCGACCAACGCGGCCCTCCTCGACTTCGTGCGCGGCCTGCGGTGATGTCCCCGACGGGAGAGACACCGGAACCCTCCGAGGCGCAGGACGCGCCGTCGACCGACGCGGCGTTCAGCGCCCTGTTGGAGGACAGCGTCGAGGACCTGTACGAGTCGGCGCCGTGCGGCTACCTGTCGACGCTGATGGACGGCACCGTCGCCAAGATCAACGCCACCCTGCTGGGCTGGCTCGGCCTGGAGCGCCGGGACGTGGTGGGCCACAAGCGGTTCGCCGACCTGCTCACCGTAGGCGGCAAGCTCTACCACGAGACGCACTTCGCGCCGATGCTCCAGATGAAGGGCGAGATCAACGGCATCGCCCTCGAGATGAGGAAGGCGGACGGCGGCCGGATACCGGTCCTGGTCTCCTCCGTGGTCAAGCACGGGAGCGAGGGCGAGCCGCTGCTGATCCGCACGACCGTCTTCGACGCCTCCGACCGCCGCGCCTACGAAGAGGAACTGCTGCGCCGCAAGCAGGAGGCGGAGCGCGCGCACCGCCAGGCCGAGGCCGACCGCGCCCGGCTCCAGGAGGCCCTCGCGGCGCTCCAGCAGTCCCTGCTGCCCGCGACCCTGCCGACGGTGCCGGGCGTGGAGACGGCCACGTACTACCACACCGCCGCCCCGGACCGGCTCGGCGGCGACTTCTACGACCTCTTCGCCCTGGACGGCGCCCGCTGGGCGTTCTTCCTCGGCGACGTGTGCGGCAAGGGCCCCAGGGCCGCGGCGGTCACCTCCCTGACCCGCTACACCCTGCGGGCCGCGGCGCTGCACGACCCCGACCCGGTCACCGCGCTCACCACCCTGAACACGGTGCTGCACGAGCGGTACACCGGCGGGGACCCGCGCTACTGCACCGCGATCTTCGGGATCCTCACCCCCGACCCGGACACAGGGCGCGTCGCCGTCACCCTGGCGTCCGGCGGCCATCCGCCCGCCCTGGTCGTCCGCGGCGACGGCGGAACCGACTTCCTGCCCACCCCCGGCGGGCTCCTCGTCGGCGTGCTGCCCCACGCGTCCTTCACCCCCGCCACGACCACCCTCGGCCCCGGTGACACCCTGCTGCTGTACACCGACGGGCTGACCGAGGCGCGCACCGGCCCCGACCGCGCGGAGCTGTACGGCGACCGGGCCCTGCTCGACTTCGTCGTCGCCCGTGCGGGCGCCTCGCCGCGGGAGATGGTGGGAGCGCTGACGGACCTGCTGGAGAGCCTCGGCGACGGCGTCGACGACGACACCGCCCTGCTCTGCGTCGGAGTGCCCCGCACTCCCGCGTCGCCCCGCCCGGCAACGGATCACCGGAGATGAAACAGTGAAGATCGTCGCCCGCGAGGCGCTCACCGGTCCCTTGCTCGAGATCGTCGGTGATCTCGACTACGGCACGGCGCACGAACTGCGCGAACGCATCGCCCAGACCCCCTTGCGTGCGGGGCAGCGCCTGGTGCTGGACCTGTCACGGCTGGAGTTCTGCGACTCCAGCGGCATCACGGCCCTGATCGCGGCGCGCAACCACGCGGTGGCCGCCCGGGCCGACGTCGCCCTGGCCGGCGTGCCCGGCAACACGCTGCGCATCCTGCGCGTCGTCGGGCTCGACCAGGTCTTCGCCTTCCATCCCGACGCGCGGTCCGCGATCGAGGCCGCGGCGGGGCCCGACGGCGCCGCCCCGGCCCTCGGCCCGGCCCCCGAGGAAGCCGCCCGGGACGCCCGGCGCAACGGGACGTGGGACGAGGGAGTTCCCGGCGAGGGTGTGAGGCAGCCCGGACAGGGGACTTGGTGAGCATGCCGGGCCCAGCGGCGTTCCCATGGGGCTGACCCGGTCCAGGCTTCTCTGGTTCAGACAACGTGCCGGGGGAGCCGCCCCACCGACGTGACGCTCACGACAGGCCGCCCTGCTCGCAGATCAGCCGGGCGACCTCGCGGAGCTTGACGTTGTTCTCCTGCGAGTAACGGCGCAGCACGTCGAAGGCCTGCTCCTCGGACAGGTGGTGGCTGCCCATGAGGATGCCCATGGCCTCGCCGATGGCGTGCCGGGTGGCGACGGCCTGCTCCAGCTGGGCCTGGGTCCGGGCGCTGGAGAAGGCCACCGCGGCGTGCGAGGCGAGCAGCCAGCCCGCCAGCTCGCTGGCCTCGGTGAACGCGCCGGCCTTGCGCGAGTAGAGGTTGAGCGCGCCGAGGTCCTCGTCGTCGGTGAACAGCAGGAAGCCCATCATGCTGCCCACCCCCAGCGCGTGGGCCCGCGGACCGTAGGCCGGCCAGGACGGCTGCTCGCCGGCGAGGTTCGCGATCCGGAAGACCCGCTCGCCCTCGGCGTGCCGGGCGGCGTCGAAACAGGGACCTTCCCCCAGCCGCTCCTGCAACCGGTCGCTGTCGACGACCAGCTGGTCGGTGGGGGCGAGCGTCTCCACCCTGCCGGCGCGCAGCACGAGAATGCCGGCCGCGTCGCACCCGTCGACCAGCTCCGTGGCCGAAGACGTGATCCGCTCCAGCGTGGCGTCGACCGACTCCTGTGCCAGGAGATCCCGTGCCATCGACGCCATCTGCTGGGCGAACCGCGCCCAGTCCACGCCGTCCTCCACCGGTCGACCTCCCTGAGAGACACCTGCCGACCAGCTTGCCACGCGGCGGTGCGGGAGTCGCCGACGGTGGAGGGCGGCGCGGCGTCAGCGCACGACGTCGAAGACGTTCTTCTGCAGTCCGTTGGCGTACGCCTGGTGCTCGACGAGCCGCAGCTTCTGGGCGTCCTTGTCGGTGGCGCTGAACAGGCGCTTGCCCGCGCCGAGCAGGAGAGGGAAGACGAGCAGGTGGTAGCGGTCGATCAGGCCGGCGTCCGACAGCGCCCGGTTCAGCGAGGCGCTGCCATGGATGATGACGGGCCCGCCGTCGCCCTCCTTCAGCGCGGCGACGTCGTCGAGCGAGCGCAGGATCGTCGTCTCGCCCCAGTCGGACACCAGGTCGTCCTCGGCGAGGGTGGTGGAGACGACGTACTTCGGCATCTCCTTGTAGTCGGCGAACTCCGGCATGCCGGGCCACACCGGGCTGAACGCCTCGTAACTCGTGCGGCCCAGCAGCATCGCGGTGGCCTCCTCCTGTTCGCGGCCCTTGATCTCGAAGGCCTCCGGGAGGAACTCGACGTTCTTGGAGGTCCAGCCGGCGTTGCGGTAGCCGGGCTCGCCGCCCGGGGCCTCCACCACGCCGTCGAGGGAGATGAAAGCGGTGCTGATCAAGGTGCGCATCGTGGGTCCTCGGGGTCTCGTGTCCGGTCTTCTTGGACGGGTCGGTGCGTGACGGGCGGGTGTTCACCCGCCCGCGCGGTCGCCGCGCCCAGCCATGATCTACGACCGTCGATCCGCCCGGAACTCATCGGTCGTTCACGGTGCGTCGGCGCTCCGCCGGTACCGGCGCGCCGCCGCGCCCTCCGGTCGCGCCGAGGGCGAGCAGGCCAGCCGCGCGCGTCGGCGCCGACGGCCCGGCCGCTCCTGCGGCGCTGGAGGGCGAGGCCCACGCCCTGGACGACGGTGTAGAGCGCCCCCTGGACCGACCAGCGGACGAGGCCGTGCCCGCTGTGGGTGAGGGCGACTGCCCCGCCGTTCCGGGAGCATCGGCTCCGCGCACCACCACTCGACTACTTCCGAACACCTTTGATTGATCGTCAACTCGGGCTCTGAGGAGGCGGGGTGGACAGGCGCGAGGGGTGAGCCGACGGCGGGGGAAATTCCGAGCCGACGGGCCGCGGGCCGGGCATCATGCCTCGGGTGGATCACGTCCTGTGCGGTCTCGCCGCCAACCCCGCGCTGTCGTACGAGTGCGTCGACCGGCTGATCGCGGTCGCGGACGCGGATGTCGCCTGGCGTCTCGCCGACCGCGCGGACCTCGACCACGCGCAGGCGGTCGCCCTGTTCGCGCGGGTGCCCGAGTGCGGGGTGCAGCTCGCCTACGGGGGCCGGCTGACCGCCGCCGACGTCGACCCCGTCGTACGGCCGGACGTGGCTCTCGCGCTGCTCGACGAGGGGGCCGGCAGCCCGCAGTGGGCCCGCCTTCTCGCGGCGGACCCCGACCCCGCGCGCCGGGAGAGACTGGCCGGCTGCCCCGATCTCCCGGCCGACGTGGTGGAGACCCTGGCCGCGGACGCGGACGTGTGCGTCGTCGCCGAACTCGCGCTGTGGACCACGTCCGGGGCGCTTCGCGGCCTCTCGAGCCGTCCGCACGCCGACGTGCGCCGCTCGGCGGCCGCCAACGACGCGACGCCCCCGGACGTGCTCGCGGCGCTCGCCACCGGCCACGGGCTGCCGCCGGTGCTCCACTGCGAGGTCTGCGACCAGGAGGCCACGCCGTCGGCGCACGAGCGGCGGTGTCCGCGCTCGGGCTGCGCGTCGCCGTCGGACGCCTCCTGCGACGGGTCCCACGAGTCCGCCGCGCACGGCATACGGCAGGCGGCCCTGCGGAACCCGGCGACACCCGTCGAGGCGGTCGTCGGCTTCGCGGACCATCCCTCGACGTCACTGCGCCGGGCGCTCGCCGACCGCTGCGACCTGCCCGCGGCGGTGTACCGGACGCTGGCCGCGGATCCCGCTCCCGACGTCCGGGCCGGCGTCGCCGCGAACCCCGCGATCGACGACGCGCTGATGCGCGTCCTGGCCCGTGACCGCGACCTCGACGTACGGCACGGGCTCGCCGGCAATCCGCACGTGCCGCTCGACGTGTTCGCGGAGCTGGCCGGCTCGGTCAGGAGCGGAGCGGCCCCGCTCCCGCGCATCGCGGCGGCGACCGAGGCCGAGGTCGCGCGGCTCGCGCGGTCGGCGAACCCGGCCGTCCGCATGCACCTGGCCCGGCGCCGCGACCTGCCGCCGGAGGTCCGTGACCGGCTCGCCGACGACCCCGACGCCAAGGTGGTCGGGGCGGTCGCCCCGCACCCCGGCCTCGGCGAGGCGCGCCTGCGCGCCATGGTCGACCGGCACGGGGTCCGGGTCCTCGCCGGAGCGGCCGTCAACCCGGACGCGAGTCCGGCGCTGCTGGAGCTGCTGGTCCGGCACGATCCACCCGTGCCGAGGGCGCTCCCCGGGATCGCCCGGCATCCCAACGCCTCGCCCGAAGCCCTGCTCGCGTGTCTGAGGAGCAGTCGGGCGAGACCGGTCGCCGCCGGCCGTCCCGGGCTTCCGCCCGCCGTCGTCGTGGACCTGCTCGACGACGCCGACCCGCGCGTGGTCGAGGCGGCGGCCGCCAACCCGTCGCTGCCCCGCGCGGTGATCGAGAACCTCCTTCCGGGGGCGTGAGCGGCGGCCCGTCGCCCAGCGGTCGCGACGCGCCGGCCGGAGCGTCGTCGGCCGTGGCCACCGGTTTGCCGCCGCCCGCGCCGAGCAAGATCAGGAAGAAGCGTCATGTTCGAACAAGCCGGCGAACACGGGGGACGGTTCCCGGCCGGGGCCGAGACCGTCGCCGCCCGTCACGGAGGAGGAACCTGTGGCCGTCGCCCCGATGACGGAGATCGACATGCTCGCGACCTCGGACCGGCGCGCACGCTACGAGCAGTACCGGCGGCTGCGCGAGCTGGGCGGCGTGGTCCGGCTGCGCGACCCCGACGTGTACGCGGTCACCGCCGGGCCGCGGCGCCGTCGGCGGCGCCCGCCACGGCCGACACGGGAGCCGCCACGGCTCAGCCGACGTAGGCGTCGCAGAGTCCTCGGACCGAGGGCGGCACTGGGGATCGGTGGGACCAGCCGCACACGGTGCGCAGGTCGTACGTGGGCCGCGGCTGCCGGGGCCGCGCGGTGCGCGGGCGCGCGGGCCGTGCCGGGCGTCCGGTGTGGCGGCGGGGCCCGGTCGGCGCGACGAACCGGGGCCGCGCGGGACGCACGGGCGCCGCACCGGCGCGCGGTCGGACCGGCAACCGGGCGCGCGGAGGCCGGTGGTGCGCGTCACTCCCGCCCGCGAGCCGCCGCGACGCCGTGCCCCGGTGGCGGGCGTGCGGCCGCGGTGTGCCGCTCGGGTCCGTGGCGACGAGGGCGGTGAGGGCGGGAGCCTGCCCGGGATCCGGTACGGGGGAGGGCGTGCGGGCCGCGGCGGGGGCCGGCCGGGGCGGCGGCGCGGTGCCGGCCGGGAGGGAGACGCAGCCTCCGGTGAGGAGGACGGCCGCCAGGACGGCGGCGAGGGCGAGAGGACGGCGCATGCTCCCAGAGTGGGGGCCGGGCGGCGGCCGCCGGGGTGAACCCGGCGGCCGATCACCGGCACGGGTGACGGACCGGCCGACCGGACGAACCGCGGGCGCGTCGACGGGTCCGGGCCGGGGCGTGTGATGCTGACGCCATGACTGATCGAGGCGAGGTCGCCGTCGTCCGCCGGCCGGGCCGGGCCGTGTCCGCCGAGGACGGACTCTCCGCCCTGCTGGCGGCCTACCACCTGCGGACCGAGGCCGAGAAGGGCGAGGCCGTCGCCGGCGTGGAGGCGCTGCCGGACCGCTACCGGGCGGAGATCTCGGACCCGCGGACCGCGTTCGCCGACGACGTCGTGCTGACGGCCCTCGCCGGGGACACCGCGGTGGGCTGTCTCGTGCTCACCGCGCCCGCCGACGGCCGGTCGGAGATCAAGCGGCTGTGGACGGACCCGGCGCACCGGGGCCGCGGCATCGCCTCCGGCCTCCTGCGCGCCGCGCTCGCGCACGCCGAGGGCGACGGCACGCGCACGGTGCGGCTCTCCGTGTGGGCGTGGCGCGCCGACGCGGTCTCCCTGTACGAGCGCTTCGGCTTCGCCGTCACCGAGTCGTGGGACGCGCGCGAGCGACTGGTCTGCATGCAGCGCACGACCTGAGCGCCGCTGCCGGCGGGCCGCTCACCGCCGGGAGCCGCCGCTAGCCGCCGGGGCGCGCCGTCCGATGACGCGCCCCGTCGCCGTCAGTCCTCGGCGACCCGCAGCAGGAGCTTCCCCGTCGAGGTGCGTCCGCCCATCAGCCGGTGCGCCTCGGCGGCGTCGGCCAGTGCGAACTCCGCGGTGACCGGCAGGCTCACACCGCCGTCCGCGACGGTGCGGAACGAGCGCTCGGCGAGGGCGCGCAGCGCGTCGGGCGCGGTCCGGGCGAGCGTCAGGATGGAGAAGCCGCTCACGGAAAGGCCCCGCGCGTACAGCTCGGACTGGCCGGCCTGCCACGGCTCGGCCCCGCCGGCGTTGCCGAAGGACACCAGGCGTCCGAAGACGGCCAGTGCGTCCAGACCGCGCCGCAGGGTGTCGCCGCCCACCGGGTCGAGGACCAGGTCCACCCCCAGGCCGCCGGTGGCGCGGCGGACGTCCTCGACGAAGCCGTCGCCGGTGAACACCTCGTCATAGCCGTGTTCGAGCGCGTGTGCGGCCTTGGCCGGCGAGGACACCACCCCGTACACCGCGCCCGCGCCCGCCGCCCTGGCCAGCTGACCTGCCACCGTGCCCACGCCGCCCGCCGCGCCCTGCACCAGGACGCTCTCCCCGGCCCGCAGTCGCCCGACCTCGTGGAGCAGGGCGTGCGCGGTCGGCACCACCGTGGGGAGCGTGGCCGCGGTGCGCAGGTCCACACCCGCGGGAAGCGGGAAGACGGTGACGGCGTCGGCGACGACCACCTCCGCGTACGCACCGCCCTCCACCAGTGCGGCGACCTCCTGCCCCGGCCGCAGCCCCCGGACGCCCTCGCCGACGGCCCGGATCCGGCCGGAGACCTCCAGGCCGGGCCGGAACGGCAGCGACGGAACCCGGTAGCCCTCGGCGCGTGCCTTGAGGTCGGCGAAGTTCACGCCGGCGTGGACGACGTCGACGGCGACCTGGCCGGGACCGGGCTCGGGTGTCTCGGCCCGGACGAGCCGCAGCACCTCGGGGCCGCCGTACTCCTGGAACTCGATCGCGCGCATGACGGGACCACCGCACCCTTCGATGAGTGTTCGACGAGAAGCGAACACCAGGACTGTATGATATCCATCGAACACTCGACAACCGGCCCGGTCGCTCCGCGCGTTGCGAGCCTCGGACCGCACGGCCGGCCGGCCGGAGACAGGCGACGACGGGAGGGCCATGCCCAAGGACGCGGCGAGCGGTTCGCACCGCGCGGCCCCGGTGCACACGGATCCCGGGAAGGTGTCCGTGCTCACGGCGCTGGCCGCGGTCTCCGACCCCGTACGCATCACCCTGATCCGCGAGCTGGCGAACTCCGCCGACTGGACGCGCAGTTGCGGAAGTTTCGACGTGCCCGTCGGCAAGGCGGCGCTCAGTCACCACTTCGCGGTCCTGCGCGGCGCCGGTCTGGTGGAGCAGCGCGACGAGGGCGCGAAGCGGGTCAACCGCCTGCGCCGCGAGGAGTTCGACGCGCGCTTCCCCGGTCTGCTCGCCCTGCTCCTCGCGGACGACGTCGTCGGCGACGCCGAGTGACGACGCACCGAACGCCGGCGCGCCGCGCGCCGGACGACCCCGGACGACACGAAGGAACGGTGGACGCACACGTGCCCGGACAAGCCCCCACACCCGCGGACGTCGCCATGCCCTCGACGCCCCGCACGCCGCAGGAGATGACCGCGTGGACGACCAGGGGCGACGGCATCGACCGGCTGTCCGCGGTCCGCGTGCCCGTGCCGACGCCCGGTCCGACCGAGGTGCTGGTGAAGATGTCGGCCGTGTCGCTCAACTACCGCGACCTGCTGGTGGTGGGAGGCGTCGACCACTGGACGCCGGCACAGGACGTGGTGCCGGTCTCCGACGGCGTCGGCGCCGTCGCCGCGATCGGCTCCGAGGTGACCCGCTGGCGGCCGGGCGACCGGGTCTCGGCCGGGTTCCTGCCCCGGTGGCGGTCGGGTCCCCTCACCGAGGACACCTATGTGTCGCCGGTCGGCGGGCCGGTCAACCGCGGCATGCTCGCCGAGTACGTGCTCGTCGAGCAGGACGAGGCGGTGCGCACCGCACACAGCCTCGACGACGTGCACGCGGCCACGCTGCCCGTCGCCGGGGTGACCGCCTGGCACGCCGTCGGGCGCCGCGGCCGGGTCCGGCCGGGCGAGACGGTCCTCGTCCACGGCACCGGCGGAGTCGCCCTGTTCGCCGCGCAGTTGACGCTCGCCCTGGGCGCCACTCCCATCGTCACCTCCGGCAGCGACGAGAAGCTCGACAGGCTCCGCGCGCTCGGCGTCGACCGCACGATCAACTACCGGCGCACCGAGGACCTCGCGGCGGAGGTGCTGCGGATGACCGGCGGCGAGGGCGTGGACCATGTCGTCGAGACCGTCGGCGGCGACAACCTGAACCGCTCGCTGGAAGCGGTCAAGGTGGGCGGCAGCATCAGCTTCATCGGCCTCATCGCCGGACGCTCGGCGACCGTCGACGTCTACCGGTTCGTCACCAAGAACGTCACCGTCCACGGCATCGAGACCGGCTCCCTGGAGATGCTCGGAGAACTGGCCGCCTTCGTGGACGAACACGGCATCACCCCCGTGATCGACTCCGTCCTCCCCGCCGAACGGGTCCAGGAGGCGTTGCGTCACCTCGAGGGCGGCCGGCACTTCGGCAAGATCGTCGTCACCCTGCCGGGCACGGACGCGAGCACGGCGGCGGACGCCTCCTCGTAGGCGCCGGGGGACCGACGGGGGCGGCGTCGACGGGAGGGGGACGTCTAGTCGGCGCCCTCCTCGCCGTCGGGCGGCAGCAGGGTGACGGTGTAGGCGTCCTCGGCGTTCGACCACGCCAGGGTGAGCGCGGCGGCGTGGCCGCTGACGCCGAGCACGGTGTCGGAGACGGTCTGCGGACCGGCCACCGCCGCGCCCCCGTGGTGGGGGACGCGCCGGACGACGGCCCGCACCCCGCCGTTCGCCACCACCGACGTGGTGTCCAGCCCGGTCAGGCGGACGGTGACGGCGCCGGCGGCGCCGTCGCTGCCGAGCAGGACCTTCGCGTTCCTGGCGGAGTTGTCCTTGGTGGCCAGGCCGTCGATGCCCGCCTCCGGAACGAGCTCGACGATCCTGCCGGTCTGGGAGGCGTAGTAGCGGTACACGAACCACTCGCCGAGCGGCAGGTACCGGCCCGCGTCGTCCTTGGCGAGCAGGTTGGCGGCGTAGTCGTGGAGATTCCCGCCCGAGGCCCAGTTGCCGCGCAGCCCGTCCGCGCCGGCGCGCTCCAGGCGGCCGATGAACCAGGCGCCGCCGCCCGGGGACTGCATGGCCGAGGTGGCGTACTCGTTGATCTGGTAGGGGCGGGTGCGGGTCAGCCCGGCCGCGGCCCCGGCCGACGTGCCGGCCGAGGAGATGGGCCGGCTCGCCGTGGACCTCCTCGTCGAGCGGCTCGACCACCCCGGCGCCCCGCCCCGCCACCACCTCCTCGCCCCGCCCGTCTCCCTGCGCGCCAGCACCGGCCCCGCCCCGACGTCCGCGGCCCACGACTGACACCACGGGCCGGACCCCCGGGCGCGCCCCCCGGAGCGTCGACATAACGACCGGTCGGTAATGTGCCGGGCATGACTACCTCCGCCCTCGAGCCGCTCGCCGGTCGACGCTGTCACCACCCCCTCAACTCCCTGCACGCCACGCACTACTTCTCGCCCGATCTCGGGCGGGAAATGGGCGCCCTCGGGATCACCCATCCGCGGGCCGTCAACTTCGCCACCCGGGCGGCCGCGCTCGGGCCGGTCGGGGCGGGGGCGGTGACGGCGGCCTTCTACAACTACAGGCACGACCTCGTGGCCCGGCACGTGCCCGCCGTGTGGTCGGTCGCCGACCCCGCCGACGTCCTCGCCGCCCGGCTGCGCGCCGTCGACGCGACGCTGCGCCGGCTGCTGGGGGAGGAGGCCCTGGACTCCGCGGAGATGGCGGAGGCGGCCGGGCTGGCGCTGCGCGCCGCCGAGGCCTGCGCGCGCGGCGCCCGGCCGCTGTACTCGGCCCACGCGGACCTGCCCGTCCCCGACGAGCCCCACCTCGCGTACTGGCACGCCGCGACCCTGCTGCGCGAGCACCGCGGCGACGGCCACCTGGCCGTGCTGACGTCCGCGGGCCTCGACGGGCTGGAGGCGATCGTCACGCACACCTCCACGGGCCGGGGCATGACGCCCACATGGGTGCTGGCCACGCGGGGCTGGAGCGAGGACGACTGGAACGCGGCGGTCGAGCGCCTGCGGGAGCGCGGACTGCTGGACGGCGAGGGCGAGCTCACCGGGGAAGGCGTCGCGCTCCGCGAGGACGTCGAGCGGGAGACCGACCGCCTCGACCTGGCTCCGTACGAGCACCTCGGCGCGCAGGGTGTGGCCCGTCTGACGGCCCTGTCCTCGGCGTTCGCCCGATCGGCCGCGACCGCGGGCGCGTTCCCGGCCGATCTCATCGGCAAGCGCTGACCCGGCCGGACGCCCGGGCGGCGAGCCGGCCGGGGTGGGAAGCGGAAAGGGGAAGGGAGGGCCGCGGCCCTCTCGTCACCGCGGGGCGGGCGTCCCCGGCGGGAGGGGCCGGTGCGAGCGCAGATGCTCCCTCAGGGCCTGCGCGGTGTTGCTGACGTGCATCAGCGCGGCCGCCTGGCTCAACGCCGCGTCGCGGGTGGTGAGCGCCGCGTAGATCGCCTCGTGCTCGGCGAGGGTCCGGCCCGCGGCCTGGTCGTCGACCAGCCCGCGCCATATCCGCGCCCGCAGCGTGCGGCCGGAGACGCCCTCCAGCAGGGTCAGCAGGCTTTCGTTGCCTGTGGCGGCGACGACCGCGCGGTGGAAGGCGGCGTCGTGCGCGTTGAGCAGTTCGACGTCGTCACGGGCCTCGCGCATGGCGTCCAAGTGGCTTTTCACTTCGGCCAGTTGGTCGTCCGAGATCCGGGTCGCGGCCAAGGCGGTGGCGGCCGGTTCGAGAAGCCGGCGTACCTCCATGAGGTCCTGGAGGGCCGCGGAGTCGCCCTGCAACAGCTCGACCGCCCCGCCCAGGCCCGCCAGGAGCAGGCTGGGCTGGAGGCTGGTCACGTAGGTGCCGTCGCCCCGGCGGACCTCCAGGACCCGCGCCACGGCCAGGGCCTTGACCGCCTCGCGGGCGAGATTGCGGGACAGGCCCAGCTGGGCCGCCAGATCCGCCTCCGGCGGAAGCTTCGACCCCGGGGGCAGGGCGCCGGTGCGGATCAGCTCACGAATCCGCTCGATGGCCTTGTCCGTCAGCGACACCGCACACTCCTCCCCCCCCCCTCGGACGCCGAGAGTGGCCTCGATGATACGGCGCAACCGGCGCCCCACGATCCGCGGCCCGACGCCGGGCGTCACGACGAGCGGCGTGCGGCAGCGCGCGGGGGTCAGCCGGGGGCGCTCTCGCCCTCGGTCGTCACCTCGAAGGTGTTCAGGAACGTGCAGACCAACTGGTAGAAGCCGACCGTGAGGACCAGGTCGGAGAACTGCTCGACGGTGAGGAAGGACAGGGCCCGCGCCCGTTCGGCGTCGGTGAGAGCGTGCCGCTCCAGCAGCCGGTCGGTCACGGCGAGGACCGCCGCCTGCTGCGCCGACAGTCCCTGCGGCGAACCGGTCCTGGCGGCGGCCACACCGGCCTCGTCCAGTCCGAGGCTCCGGCCGATCCGTTCGTGGTGGTGGATCTCGTAGGCCGCGCCGTAGACGTGTCCGACGCGCAGCACGGCGAGCTCGCGCAGCGGATGCGGGAGGGCGCCCCGCGCGATCGCGTCGCCCAGCCGCACCAGCGCGGGAGCCAGAGCGGGCGAGTGGAACACCATGCGGTACACGTTGAGGGCGGACCGCTCCTCGGCGATCTCCCGCACGTCGGCGGGGAGCGCGGTCAGGTCGGGGTACTCCATGGGCGTCGGTCTCCTCCTCGATCGTCCGCGTCCGCGGGGACGGACGTGGCACACGCCGGGACGTCGTCGGTCGCGCACGGACCGACCTCGCGCGGGCGGCCCGGACGCGTCGCGACGGCCCGCGTCGAGCACGCTACGGCGTCGCCGCCCTCACCGCCGGTCCTCCGGCGCGCCCCGGTCGCCGGGAGAGCCGAAGGCCTCCAGGATGCGCTCGGCGGCCAGCGTCGCCGTCAACTCCCCGTCCCTGACCCGCTGTTCGAGGACCGGTGCGAGCGCCCGCACCGAGGGATCGGCGTGCAGACGCCCGAGGAGTTCGTCGCGGACCATGCTCCAGGTCCAGTCGACCTGCTGCTCGCGCCGCTTGGCGGCGAGCCGCCCGGTGGAGTCGAGCAGCGTGCGGTGCTGTTCCAGGCGTTCCCACACGGTGTCCAGACCCGCGGACTCCCGGGCGCTGCAACTCAGCACCGGCGGTGACCACACGGCGTCCTTGCCGTGCATCAGGCGCAGCGCGCCCGCCAGCTCCCGTGCCGCGGCGCGCGCGTCCCGCTCGTGCGGGCCGTCCGCCTTGTTGACGGCGATGACGTCGGCCAGTTCCAGGACGCCCTTCTTGATGCCCTGCAACTGGTCGCCGGTGCGGGCGAGGGTGAGCAGCAGGAAGGAGTCGACCATGTCGGCCACCGCCGTCTCCGACTGCCCCACCCCGACCGTCTCGACGAGGACCACGTCGTAGCCGGCCGCCTCCATCACCACGATCGACTCGCGGGTCGCCTTGGCGACCCCGCCCAGGGTGCCCGCGGTGGGGGAGGGGCGCACGAACGCGCCCGGATCGACCGCGAGGCGCTCCATCCGGGTCTTGTCGCCGAGGATCGAACCGCCCGTGCGGCTCGACGACGGGTCCACCGCGAGCACCGCCACCCGGTGCCCGAGCGAGGTCAGCATGGTGCCGAACGCGTCGATGAACGTCGACTTGCCCACGCCCGGCACCCCGCTGACGCCGATCCGCCGGGCCCGGCCGCTGTGCGGCAGCAGCGCGGTGAGCAGCTCCTGCGCCAGCGCCCGGTGCTGCGGACGGGTGGACTCCACGAGCGTGATCGCGCGGGCGACCAGCGCCCGTTTGCCGTCGAGCACGCCCTTCACATAGGTGTCGAGGTCGATCGCCATGGCCGTCAGAGGTCGTGCCCGAGGCCGTCGGACAGCCGCCTGACGAGGTCGTGCGCCGCGTCCGGGATGACGGTGCCCGGCGGGAACACGGCCGCCGCGCCCATCTCCAGGAGCGTGGGCACGTCCTGCGGCGGGATGACGCCGCCGACGACGATCATGATGTCCTCGCGGCCCTCCTCGGCCAGCTGCTCGCGCAGCGCCGGCACCAGGGTGAGGTGTCCGGCGGCCAGCGAGGACACCCCGACGATGTGCACGTCGGCCTCGACGGCCTGACGGGCCACCTCGCCCGGGGTCTGGAACAGCGGGCCGACGTCCACGTCGAAGCCGAGGTCGGCGAACGCGGTCGCGATCACCTTCTGGCCGCGGTCGTGCCCGTCCTGGCCCATCTTGGCGACCAGGATGCGCGGTCGGCGCCCCTCGGCCTCCTCGAAGGCGGACACCAGCTCGCGGGTGCGGTCCACGGACGGGGACTCGCCTGCTTCGTTGCGGTACACGCCGGAGATGGTACGGATCTGGCTCGCGTGCCGCCCGTACACCTTCTCCAGGGCGTCCGAGATCTCGCCGACGGTGGCCTTCGCCCGGGCCGCGTTCACGGCCAGCTCCAGCAGGTTGCCCTCGCCCCCGGCGGCCCGGGTCAGCGCGTCGAGCGCGTCCCGGCACGCGACGTCGTCCCGCTCCGCGCGCAGCCGCCGCAGCTTCTCGATCTGCTGCGTGCGCACGGAGGAGTTGTCGACCTTGAGGACGTCGATCTGCTCGTCGCTGTCCACCCGGTACTTGTTGACGCCGATCACCGGCTGGCGGCCCGAGTCGATACGGGCCTGCGTGCGCGCGGCGGCCTCCTCGATGCGCAGCTTCGGGATGCCCGCGTCGATGGCCTTGGCCATGCCGCCCGCCTGCTCGACCTCCTGGATGTGCTGCCAGGCGCGACGGGCCAGGTCGTACGTCAGCTTCTCGACGTACGCGCTGCCGCCCCAGGGGTCGATGGTCCGGGTGGTGCCGGACTCCTGCTGGATGAGCAGCTGGGTGTTGCGGGCGATGCGCGCCGAGAAGTCCGTCGGCAGCGCCAGGGCCTCGTCGAGGGCGTTGGTGTGCAGCGACTGGGTGTGGCCCTGCGTCGCCGCCATCGCCTCGACACAGGTGCGCGTGACGTTGTTGAAGACGTCCTGCGCGGTCAGCGACCAGCCGGAGGTCTGCGAATGGGTCCGCAGCGACAGCGACTTGGCGTTCTGCGGGTCGAACTGCCGCACCAGCTTCGCCCACAGCAGGCGGGCCGCCCGCAGCTTGGCGACCTCCATGAAGAAGTTCATGCCGATCGCCCAGAAGAACGACAGCCGGGGCGCGAACGCGTCCACGTCCAGGCCGACCTCACGGCCCGCGCGGATGTACTCCACACCGTCGGCGAGCGTGTACGCCAGCTCCAGGTCGGCCGTCGCGCCCGCTTCCTGGATGTGGTAGCCGGAGATGGAGATGGAGTTGTAGCGCGGCATCCGCTGCGAGGTGAAGGCGAAGATGTCGGAGATGATCCGCATCGACGGCTTCGGCGGGTAGATGTAGGTGTTGCGGACCATGAACTCCTTGAGGATGTCGTTCTGGATGGTCCCGGCCAGCTTCTCGGGCGGCACGCCCTGTTCCTCGGCCGCCACGATGTACAGCGCGAGCACCGGCAGCACGGCGCCGTTCATCGTCATCGACACGGACATCTTGTCCAGCGGGATGCCATCGAACAGCTGCCGCATGTCGTAGATCGAGTCGATCGCCACGCCCGCCATGCCGACGTCACCGGTCACCCGCGGGTGGTCGCTGTCGT
Source organism: Streptomyces hilarionis (assembly GCF_024539675.1). GTDB lineage: Bacteria > Actinomycetota > Actinomycetes > Streptomycetales > Streptomycetaceae > Streptomyces > Streptomyces hilarionis. The sequence goes on from NZ_JAHHIT010000101.1 coordinate 26,594, forward strand.
AGCCGCGGTGCGTGGGGAGGTCGAAGGCGACGGACAGGCCCTTCTGGCCGGCCGCGAGGTTGCGCCGGTAGAAGGCGTTGGACTCCTCGGCGGTGGAGAAGCCGGCGTACTGGCGGATCGTCCAGGGCTGGTTGACGTACATCGTCGGGTACGGCCCGCGCAGATACGGCGCGACGCCCGGGTAGGTGCCCAGGAAGTCCAGGCCCTCCAGGTCCTGCCCGGTGTACAGCGGCTTGACCGGGATGCCCTCCGGGGTCTCCCACAGCAGGTCGTCCCCGCCTGCCGCCTTCTTCACGGCCGTGCGCCACTCGTCGGCGCCGGCCTCGGCGGCCGGGGTCCCCAGCTCGATCCCGGAGAAGTCGGGGATACCCATCAGGACGCAACTCCCATGCGGTCGAGGGTGGCGGACAGCACGGCGACGGCGTCGCAGCCCGCGAACACGTACGCGTCGACGCCGGAGTACGACGCGGGACGCCCGGCGAGGAACACGTGCGCGGCGCCGGCGGCCCGCAGCCGCGCGGCCTCCGCCTCGGCCCGCTCCTCGTACAGCGCGTCGCTGGAGCACAGGCACACCTCGGTGGCGCCGCTGGCCTCGAAGGCGCCCTCGGTGACGGGATCGATCCCGCCCGCCTGGAACAGGTTGGCGGCGAACGTCAGCCGCGCGGTGTGCGCGGCGGCCGGGCCGAGCGCCGCCAGGTGGATCCGCGGCCTGGCTCCGGTCGCCGCGAGATGGGCGTCCGAGCGCGCGCGCAGCGCCTCGAAGGCCTCGTCGCGGCGCACCCTCGGCAGACCCCCGGACCGCGGCGCGGGCTTGCTCTCGCGCACCACCGGCTTCTCGGCGAGGAACGGGAACTCGCTGACGCCGGTCACGGGCTCGCGCCGCTTGGCGATTCGGCCGCTGCGGACCTGCCAGGTGTCGGCCAGGGCCTGCGGCAGGCTGCCGGAGCGCAGGGCGGCGGCGTGGCCGCCCTCGCCCTCGATCCACTGGAAGAACTCCCAGCCCGCACGGGCCAGTTCGTCCGTCAGCCGCTCCACGTACCAGGAGCCGCCGGCCGGGTCGATCACCCGGGCCAGGTGGGACTCCTCGATGAGGATCGTGGAGGTGTTGCGGGCGATGCGCCGGGCGAACGCGTCCGGCAGCCCGAGCGCGTCGTCGAAGGGCAGCACGGTGACGGCGTCCGCGCCGCCCGCGCCCGCCGCGAGGGTGGCGATGGTGGTGCGCAGCATGTTCACCCAGGGGTCGCGGCGCGACATCATGACCGAGGACGTCACGGCGTGCTGCGGTGGCGCGCCGGCGCCCGGCGCCCCGCACACCTCGGCCACCCGGGCCCACAGCCGGCGCGCGGCCCGCAGCTTCGCGATCGTCAGGAACTGGTCCGCGGTCGCCGCGTACCGGAACTCCAGCTGCCGACAAGCCTGTTCGACGCTCAGCCCGGCCGCCGTCAGCTCCCGCAGATACGCCACACCGGTCGCCAGCGAGGCGCCCAGCTCCTGCGCCGCCGAACCGCCCGCCTCGTGGTAGGGCAGCGCGTCCACCGTCAGCGCCCGGAGCCCCGGGTACTCCTCGGCGCACCGCCGGGCGAGTCCGGCCGCCGGGGCGAAGTCGCCCGCCAGACCCGTGCGGGCCTCGTGACCGAGGGGGTCCGCGCCCAGGTTGCCGCGCGCCGCGTCGGCGGCGACGCCCCGCTGCGCGTACAGCCGCAGCAACTCCCGTGCGGCCGGCTCCACTTCGGCGCCCGCGTCGAGGACGACCGGCGCCAGGTCCAGGAGCACGCCCTCGAGGACCTGTTCGAGCGAGGTCACGGGGATGCCGCCCTCGCCCACGACCAGCCACAGGGAGGTGACGCCGTTCTCCAGGTCCGCGAGCACCGCGCCGCCGTCGGCGGCCGCGTGCCGCTGCCGTACGTCCCACCCTCCGGCGGTGTTGCCCTCCGGCCTGCCGCCCCGCACATACGGAGCGAACCCGGGGTAGCCCGGATCGGGCGCGCGATCGTGCGCGGTGTAGAGGGGACGGGTGCGCAGCCCGTCCTCCAGCGCGGTGGACAGGGCTTCCTCGGCCTGAGCGTCCTCGACGTCCTTGCCCGACTTGCGCAGCACGCCCGCGATGAGGCGCTGCCACTGCTCGTGGGTGGCGTCAGGGAACTCGCCGGCCAGCTCAAGCCCGTCGTCAGGCAGGACCGTCATGCTCGGATGCTAGGCCAGATACGGAGAGGAACAGGAGAGGGCATGGCTGTGACCTTTCCCTCCCGGACATTGTGACCTGGCCCTCGCCGTGCCGTCCCGGCCCGAGGACGTGCCCGGCGTAGTACTCATGGAGCGGCCCCGTACACACAGAGCGTCCCACGCTCGCGCCGTCACCTGGAGTCCTCGATGACCGTTCGCCGTGTCGTGCCCGTCCTCCGCTCGGAGCAGGCGGACGAGAGCCGTGAGTTCTACGGCCTGCTGGGCTTCGAGGAGGTGATGAACCATGGCTGGATCACGACGCTGGCCGCGCCCTCCGCGCCGGCGGCCCAGATCAGTTTCATGACGGCCGACCGGACCGCGCCCGTCACACCGGATCTGAGCGTGGAGGTGGACGACGTGGACGCCGTCCACGCGCTCGTGCGGGACAGCGGCGCGGAGATCGTGCACCCCTTGCAGGACGAGGAGTGGGGGGTGCGGCGGTTCTTCGTCCGTGACCCCGGCGGACGCGTGATCAACGTCCTGAGCCACCGCTGACCGCTCCCGCGCTGCGCCGGCGGGGTAGCGTGGGCCGGTGCCCGTGCTGACGCGACTGCATGCCGACCATGCCCCCGCGGTGCTCGCCTTCGAGCTGGCGAACCGCGCCTACTTCGCCGCCGCGGTCGGCGACCGCGGCGACGACTTCTTCGAGCGGTACGCCGACCGCCACCGGGCCCTGCTGGCCGAGCAGGAGGCCGGCGTCTGCGTGTTCTACCTGTTGACGGCCGAGGACGGCCCGGTTCTGGGCCGCTTCAACCTGTACGACGTTCAGGACGGCGTCGCCACACTGGGGTACCGGGTGGCGCGGCATGTCGCCGGGCGGGGCGTGGCGACGGCGGCCGTGCAGGAGCTGTGCCGGCTGGCGCCGGCCCGGCACGGACTGCGCGCCCTGCGGGCGGCCGCGGCGGACGAGAACGCCGCCTCCCGCAAGGTGCTGGTCAGGGCCGGGTTCGTCCCGACCGGGCCGGCCGGGCCGACGGACGTCGGCGGCAAGCCGGGCACCTGGTACCGACGCGACCTGACGCCTCACCCGCCGGAGCGGGTCTGAGGACTGAGCCCGCGGCGTGGCTCCGCGGCCGGTCGGGACGGCCGTGCGCCGCCCCGACCGGAGACCGCCCCGGCCGGGGCCGGGTCAGTGACCGAGGCGGTAGTCGAACCAGATCCGGTGGGTGCCGTCCGCGTCGACGGCGATGCCTCCCGCGCCGCTGATCCCGGTCAGTTCGCCGGTGCCGCTGCCCGGGACGACGACGAAGTACTCGTTCTCCCGGCTCTCGCCCCGGGTGGACGCGGCGTGCGCGAAGTTGAAGGAGCCCGCCCGGCCGTGCAGGGACCCTTCGAAGGACTCCATCGCGACGTAGGTGCCCGTGGCGGTGGACTGGTCGTAGGCGGCCGTGAACAACGTGGCCGAACGGCCGGCGACCTCCCCCTCGAACGACTTGGTCATGGTCGCCACCCCGACCGGCGCGGCGGTCTCGACCGGGGGGCTCGGCACCGGAGCCGGCGTGAAGTCGGCGACTGTGAACGTTCCTGAAGCTCGCATGCCCGGATCGTAGGGCCCACCTCTGACAGCGACGCCGTGCGGCGGCGTACGTCAGGCGCCGGCGGTGGCGGGCTCCTTCTCGGCCTGCGCGGGCGCCGTCGCCGCCGCCGCGTCGGCCGCGGTGTAGAACACGGACGAGCCCTGCTTGGTGCGCTGCGCCTGGGTCTTCGCGACGAGGCCCTCGAGGGTCGTGCGGACCACGGTCGTCCTGACGGTGCGCTCCGGATGCGTCTCACCGAGGGCGGTGGCGATCTCGGCGGCGGAACGGGGCTCGTTCTGCTGCGCGAGGTGGTCGCGGACCAGGTCGACCAGCGTCGGTTGCGCCGTCTTGGCCGCCTCCTTGCGCACGGCGTCCTTCTTGGCCGTGCCCGTCTGAGCCGCACCCGTCTTCGCGGGGCCGGCCTTCGCGGGGCCGGTCTTCGCGGGGCTCGCCTTGGCGGTGCCCTTCTTCGCGCCGTCCGGCTTCACGGCTGCCGTCTTCGCGGCGTCCGTCCCGGCGGTGTCCGTCTTCACGGCGGCCCGCTTGCGGGAGGCGGGCTTTCGTGCCGAACGGGTGGACTGCGCGGCGGTCTTCTTGGGCTGGGCCCGCTTACGGGCGCCCGGGGCGGCGGCCGACTTCTTGCGCGGCGCGGGCACCGTGACGCTCCCGGCGGGCTCCGCCGCTTCGACGGCAGGGGCGGGGCCGGTCGGCGCCGGCGCCGAGTCGATGGCCTGCTGGATGCTGACCAGAACGCCGTGGTCCCGTTCGAGGGCCGCCAACTGCTCCTGGAGAGCGGTGATTTCGGCGCCGATCCGTTCCTGTTCCTTGGTGTTGCGTTCGAGGTCTGCGGTCACCTGGGCGGTGTACTGAGAGGTGAGTTCGTTGGCGGAGGCGTTCTCGGACATGAAGCACACGACCTTTCCTCGACGGGAGCGGCAGACGAACGGGCCTGCCCCGGTCGCCGAACCGGTGGCATGTCACCGCGCGGACCGATGCTCACCGGTCGGGCGGCGACACGTCGCGGATTCGGCACTGTTGGAGAGATAGTACGGACAACTGGAGTAAATGGTTCCTCGAGTGCCCGTCCGGGACAGCCCGTTCGAATCGCCGCACCCCTCAGGCGGGCCGGCCCAGCGACCAGCCCGCCACGTCCGCGAGGCGGCCGCGCCACAGGGGCATGACGACGGCCCTTTCCGTCCCCGCGGCGGTGGTGGCGTCGCGCAGATGGATCCACTGGGGGAGCCGTTGGGGCGCCGGGTGTCCCTGCCGGTCGGCGACGGCCCGGTCCACCTCTTCGGGGAAGCGCTCCAGGAGTTGTGCGCCGGGCCCGTCGAAACCGCGCAGACTGCGCGCCCACTCCGCCGTCCAGGCCTCGTGCGAGATCAGGTCTCCGTGGAGGAAGCCGCCCCCCACCGTGAGGGTGATCGGCAGGGCCGCCTCGGGGTCCTGCCCGATCAGCCGCACCAGCATCTGGAGCTGGACGTCCGGCGCGGGCTCGGTCACCACCGGGGCGGCCGGCTGGTGCAGGGGATCGTGCTCAGTGGTCATGACCGGCGGTCCTTAAGGCGTCGGGAGCGGGACGATCGTCTCCTTCCCGCACCGCCCGCGGGCATGTCCGCCCGCGCAGGCCGCAGGAAGGGGGCCGCCGGCCCTTCTTCGTGGAGGCGGGGGCGGAGCGGTCACAGCCGCAGGACGATCAGGGCGGTGTCGTCCGTGGTGCCGGTGGCGGGGAGCAGATCGGTCAGGAGCGCGTCCGCCAGGTTCTCGGGAGGCAGGCGCCGGTGGTGCGTGAGCGATGCGGCGAGGCGCGCCAGGCCCATGTCGATGTCCTCGCGGCGGCGCTCGATGAGGCCGTCGGTGTACAGGACCAGGGTGCTGCCCTCGACGAAGGGGAGGTGGGCCTGAGGGCGGGGCAGATGTTCGGGACGCGCGGCGAGCGGCGGGTCCGTCGCCTGGTCCAGGAACGTGACGGCGCCGTCGGGGTGCACCAGCGCGGGCGGCGGATGGCCCGCGCAGCTGTACGTGATGGTGTGGCTCTTGCGGTCGATGAACGTCGTCACCACGGTCGTCGCCTCGGCGCCCTCGACGAAGCGCGCGTACAGGCCGAGGGCTTCCAGCGCCTGGGCCGGGCCGTCGGCCACGCGGCAGGCTGCGGACAGGGCGCTGCGCAGCTGACCCATGGCACAGGCGGCCCCGAGGCCGTGGCCCACCACGTCGCCGACGGCGACCGCGAGGTTGTCGTCGGGCAGGTCGACGAGGTCGTACCAGTCGCCGCAGACGTTGAGCGCGCCGATGGCGGGCCGGTAGCGCACGGCCGCCTCGTGCGGCCCGGTCGGACCGGGCGCGGGCAGCATCGCCGCCTGCAACGCCAGGGCGACCTCGCGTTCACGGGCGTGCGCCCGGCGCAGGCGCTCGTTGACCTCCTGCAACTCGCGGGCCCGTGTGTACAGCTCGGCCTCCAGCACACGGCCCCGGGGGCCGCCGCCCCGGCCGCCGCGGGCGTGGATCAGCTCGGTGACCTCCTCGACCCGGTGCACCACCAGCGCCACCCGCCCGTCCGCGTCGTGGACGGGCGCGTTCACCGGGCTCCAGTAGTGCTCCTGCCACACGCCGGGCCGCTGCGGGTCCTCGATGTCGTAGCGCAGCAGTGCCATGGTGTCGCGCTCACCGGTGTCGACCACCCGCAGCATCGAGTCCCGGGTCTCCCGCATGCCGGCCGCGGCCGGGTCGTTCGGGTTCTCGGGGAAGACGTCGAAGATGTAGCGGCCCAGCAGCTGCTCGCGGGTGCGCCCGGCCAGCCGGAGGAAGTCCTCGTTGGCGTCCGCGTACACCAGGTCGGGCGTCAGCAGTGCCACCATGCCGGGCAGGGCCCGGAAGACCGCCGCATAGTCGATCCGCGGTTCCGTCATGTCCTGCCCGCCTGCCTGGGTACCGAGCGACACTGTGCGTTTCCACCATAGAAGGGCGGAGGTCGCCGTACCCGGTCATGACGTGCTCGCGTCGCCGGGAAGCGGCTCAGGCGCCGCTGCGGGGCAGCCGGACGACCTGGACGAAGAAGTCGTCGATCTGGCGGACGGCGGCGATGAACTGGTCGAGGTCGACGGGCTTGGTGACGTAGGCGTTGGCGTGCAGCCGGTAGCTGCGCAGGATGTCCTCCTCGGCCGCCGAGGTGGTCAGGACGACCACGGGGATGTGCGCGAGGTCCGGGTCCGACTTGATCGTCTCCAGCACCTGGCGGCCGTCGTACTTGGGCAGGTTCAGGTCGAGGAGGATGAGGTCGGGCCGGGGCGCGTTCGGGTGGGCTGCGCGCCGGTAGAGGAAGTCGAGCGCCTCTTCGCCGTCGCGCACCACGTGCAGGGTGTTGCCGATCTTGTTGTCCTCGAACGCCTCGCGGGTCATCAGCTCGTCGCCGGGGTCGTCCTCGACGAGGAGGACGTCGATGGGGGTGGCGGAGGGGAGGGTCATGTCAGGCCTTCTTCTCGGTGTGCGCGTCGGGGGCGGCGGGTGTCGGGACGGCCGGGGCGGCCACGGC
>NZ_JAHHIT010000102.1:0-17413 GCF_024539675.1 Streptomyces hilarionis
GGAGAGGGCCCGACCCCGCCCGTGCGGCGCGTGGCGGGGTCGCGGCCCTCTCCCCCCGCTACCAGGTCTGTGCGGCGCTCGCGCTCGCCGTCGTCGCCGTCGCCGTCTGCCTGCACGTCGGCATGGTGTTCCTGCACGTCGCTCCGTCGAACACGGTCACCAAGGCGCACGGCAAGGCGATCGACGACTGGATCTACCCGGAGTTCGAGCAGAACTGGAAGCTGTTCGCGCCGAACCCGTTGCAGCAGAACATCTCCGTCCAGGTCCGCGCCCAGGTGCGCACCGCGGACGGCGGATCGCGGACCACCGGCTGGTACGACCTGTCCGCGCAGGACGGCCGGGCCATCGACGGCAACCTGGTGCCGAGCCACACCCAGCAGAACGAACTGCGCCGGGCCTGGGACTTCTTCACCGCGACGCACGACAACGACAACCGCTCGGTCGGCGTCCGGGGCGCCCTCGCCGAGACGTACCTGCGCCGCATCGTGGTGCTGCGGCTGGAGCGCGGCGGTCTGACCGCCGGCGGCGGTGTCGTCGAGCGGGTCCAGGTCCGCTCCCGGACCACGAACGTGACCCCGCCGAAATGGAGCACCGAGAAGGTGTCGACGAGCCCGGTGTACCGCGAACTGTCCTGGTGGTCGGTGCCGGACGGCGTGACCGAGGGAGGCACGAGGTGAACCGGTTCTCCTTGTCGGTGTCCGCCGGCATCGCCCGCGTCACGGAGTCGGCCCTCGGGCCGTACCAGAGCGCCGTGGTCCGCATCGGTTTCAGCCTGACCTGGCTGCTGTTCCTGCTGCGCGAGTTCCCCCACCGTGCGGAGCTGTACGGCCCCGACGGCCCCTGGAACTGGGAGCTGGCGCGGCAGCTGATCGACTCCAACGGTGCCTTCACGGTCCTGATGTGGTCCGACGGGCGGGCCTGGTTCGAGCTGGTGTACGCGCTCGCCCTGCTCTCCGGGGCACTGCTGCTGCTGGGCTGGCGCACCCGCACGATGTCGGTGCTGTTCATGGTCGGCGTGCTGTCGCTCCAGAACCGCAGCGTCTTCGTCGGCGACGGCGGCGACAACGTCCTGCACTTGATGTCGGTCTACCTGGTCTTCATGCGCTGCGGCCGGGTGTGGTCGCTGGACGCCCGACGCGCCCGGCGCGAGCAGGAGGCCCGCGCGCGGGGAGAGCGGGTCACGGACCGGGTCGGCCCCGCACTGTGGGCCGCGTCCGGCGCAGTGCTGCTCGCGGTGACCGTGACGGACCGCTTCCACAGCGAGTGGACGATCCCCGCGCTCCTGTGGGCGGCCTGGTGCGTGCACGGACTGTGGTGGGCCGTCGGACGGCTGCGGAGGTCGGCGGAGCCGCGGATCCTCTTCGACGTGATCGGGAACGTGCTCCACAACGGCGCACTGGTCGTGATCATGGTCGAGGCCTGCCTGATCTACGCGACCGCCGGCTGGTACAAGATCCAGGGTTCGCGCTGGCAGGACGGCACCGCCGTGTACTACCCGCTGCACCTGGACTACTTCTCCCCCTGGCCCATGCTCGCCGACCTGCTGTCCGCCAGCGGCACGATGGTCATGATCGCCACCTACGGGACCGTGATCGTGCAGGTGGCCTTCCCGTTCACCCTCTTCAACCGGCGGGTGAAGAACGTCCTGCTGGCGGTGATGATGACCGAGCATGCGGTGATCGCCCTCGTGCTGGGGCTGCCGTTCTTCTCGCTGGCGATGATCGCGACCGACGCCGTCTTCCTGCCCACCCCGTTCCTGCACCGGCTGGGCCGCGGGGCGGCACGCGCGCGTGAACTGATGTCCTCCGACTACGGCCGCGGCAAGGAGAACGACACGGACACCGGCAGCGACGTCGGCGATAGCGGTGACGGTGGTGACGGCAAGGCCGACGGTGGAGGCCCGGCCGGGCCCGGGTCGGCGGACGGGGGAGACGCACCGCCCGCGCGCGTAGGGTTCACGACATGACCGACGCCCTGACCGGCCACGATCCGCTCGGCCGGTGGCACCGGCTCGCCGACGACGCGGTGCTGCTCGACGGCTTTCACGCGCTCAAGCACGCCCTGCGTTTCGGGGCCGAGGTGCCGGTGGCGGTCGCCGTCGACCGGCGCGCGGCCCTCGCCCTCGCCGGGGAACTCGCCCCCGACGTGCGCGGGAGGCTGGACGGGCTGCTGACCGAGGTCACGCAGGCGACGTACGCCTCCCTGGTGCCGCGCCCGCATCCCACCGCGGTCGCCGCCCTGGCCGTGCGGCCCACCCGGGCCGCCAACCTGGAGCGGCTGCGGCGCGCGCCCCGGGCCGCTCCGGTCGTGGTCCTCGACCACCCGCGGAACCTGGGCAACGCGGGAGCGGTCATCCGGCTGGCCGCCGGGTTCGCGGCGACCGGGGTGGTCACCACCGGCACGCTCGACCCCTGGCACCCGACCGTGCTGCGCGGCGGGGCGGGGCTGCACTTCGCGACCGTCGTCGAGCGGGCGACCGTCGACGAGCTGCCCGCCGGTCCGGTGTTCGCACTCGACCCCGAGGGCGACGACATCCGAGGCACCGAACTCCCGGACGACGCCCTCCTCGCGTTCGGCTCGGAGCGCAGCGGGCTCTCCGCCGAACTGCGCGCGCGGGCCGACCGGCTGCTCGCCCTGCCGATGCGCCCCCAGGTCTCCAGCTACAACCTGGCGACCAGCGTGGCGATGACGCTGTACCACTGGAGCGCCCAGGGCGGCCGGCCCACCGGTGGTCCGCCCGCCTCCTAGACGCCCGGCTGGACGGCGGTCCGGTGCGTCGGCGGTCCCGGGGCGGCGGGACCTGGACCGCAGAGACCGCGCGGGTTCCTGGGCCCAGGAGCCGACAGGGCGTTCTGCTGTGGGCGTTCTGCGGTGGACGTCCAGCGGCGGAGGTCCTGCGGGGGAGGTCCTGCGGCCCGCGCGGGCGGCGACGTGCTCGCCGCCCGCCGTCTGCGTGGCCGGCCGGCCACGCGGGACTCAGGACTCAGCCCCGTCAGCCGCTCAGCCCTCCCGGCGGACCTCCACCACCCGGAAGCGGTTGGCGACGAACGCGCCGTCGGTGAGGGCCGCGTTGGCCGCCGGGTTGCCGCCCGAGCCGTGGAAGTCGGAGAACGCGGCCGTCTGGTTGACGTACACCCCGCCCGTGAGGTTGAGGGACAGCTGGGCCGCCTCGTCCAGACAGACCTCCTGGATCGCCTCCTCCACCTCGCCGTCGGTGGTGTACGCCCCGACGGTCATGGCGCCCTTCTCGCGCACCGTGCGCCGCAGCAGGGCGACGGCGTCGTCCGCCGAGTCGACCGCGACGGCGAAGGAGACCGGGCCGAAGCACTCGCTCATGTAGGCGGCCTCGTCGTCAGGCTTCGCGCCGTCCAGCTTGACGATCACCGGGGTGCGCACGACCGCGTCGGGGAACTCCGGGTTGCTCACCTCGCGGGAGGCGAGGGCGACCTCGCCGAGGCCCGCGGCGGCTTCCAGGCGCGCCTTGACGTCCGGGTTGACGATCGCGCCGAGGAGGGCGTTGGCGCGGGCGTCGTCGCCGAGGAGGCCGTCGACCGCGCGGGCGAGGTCGGCGACCACTTCGTCGAAGCTCTTCGGGCCGTCGTCGGTGCGGATGCCCTCGCGGGGGATCAGCAGGTTCTGCGGGGTGGTGCACATCTGGCCGCTGTACAGGGACAGCGAGAACGCCAGGTTGGCGAGCATGCCCTTGTAGTTCGCCGTGGAGTGCACGATCACCGTGTTGACGCCGGCCTTCTCGGTGTAGACCTGCGCCTGGCGGGCGTTGGCCTCCAGCCAGTCGCCGAAGGCGGTGGAGCCGGTGTAGTCGACGATCCTGATCTCGGGCCGGGTGGCCAGCGTCTTGGCGATGCCCTCGCCGGGACGCTCGGCGGCCAGCGCCACCAGGTTCGGGTCGAAGCCGGCTGCGGCGAGGACCTCGCGGGCGACGCCCACGGTCAGCGCGAGGGGCAGCACCGCGCGCGGGTGGGGCTTGACCAGGACCGCGTTCCCGGTCGCCAGGGAGGCGAACAGGCCCGGGTAGCCGTTCCACGTCGGGAAGGTGTTGCAGCCGATGAGCAGTGCGATGCCGCGCGGCACCGGCGTGAAGTCCTTGGTCAGCGCGAGCGGGTCGCGCTTGCCCTGCGGCTTGCTCCACTCGGCCGTGCCGGGGGTGCGGACCTGCTCGGCGTAGGCGTAGGCGACCGCTTCCAGACCGCGGTCCTGCGCGTGCGGGCCGCCGGCCTGGAACGCCATCATGAAGGCCTGGCCGGAGGTGTGCATGACGGCGTGCGCGAACTCGTGCGTGCGGTCGCTGATCCGCTTGAGGATCTCCAGGCAGACCACCGCGCGGACCTCCGCGCCCGCGTCCCGCCAGGCGCGCTGTCCTGCCTTCATGGCGGGCAGCAACTGGTCGACGTCCGCGTGCGGGTACGTCACTCCCAGCTCGACGCCGTACGGCGACACCTCGCCGCCCACCCAGTCGTCGGTGCCGGGCTGGCCGAGGTCGAGGCGGGTGTTCAGGACGGCGTCGAAGGCGGCCTTGCCGGCCGCGGCGTCCAGACTGCCGTTCTCCCCGTAGGCCTTGGGGTGTTCCGGGTGCGGGGACCAGTACGCGCGGGTGCGGATCGCCTCCAGGGCCTCGTCGAGGGTGGGCCGGTGCTGGGCGATCAGAGCGTGCGCGGTCAGTTCGGCGGCGGCCATGCGGGACCAACTCCTCGTCTTGAGAACTCTCCGTCGAGCTCTTGGCCTGGCGGAAACCTGGGCGGGAACAGCCAGTCACCGCTAGAGTAACCGAACGATCGGTCGGGACAAGGGGGCCTGCCGCATCTGTGGAAAACCCCGTGCGGGAGGATCGCGCACATGACAGCACTCGACCTCAGCAGCCCCGTGGCCGTCGTCGGCACCGGCACCATGGGCCAGGGCATCGCCCAGGTCGCGTTGGTCGCGGGCCACCCGGTGCGGCTGTACGACGCCGTCCCGGGCCGGGCCCGTGAGGCGGCCGCCGCGATCGGCGCCCGCCTCGACCGGCTCGTCGAGAAGGACCGCCTCGCGGCCGGCGACCGTGACGAGGCGCGCGCCCGTCTGCACGCCGCCGAAACCCTCGCCGACCTCGCCGACTGCTCGCTGGTCGTCGAGGCCGTCGTCGAGCGACTGGACGTCAAGCAGGAGCTGTTCCGGCAGCTGGAGGACGTGGTCGGCGAGGACTGTCTGCTCGCCACCAACACCTCGTCCCTGTCGGTGACCGCCGTCGGCGGCGCCCTGCGCAACCCCGGCCGCTTCGTGGGCCTGCACTTCTTCAACCCGGCGCCGCTGCTGCCGCTGGTCGAGGTGGTCTCGGGGTACGCCACCGACGTCACCTCGGCCACGCGCGCGTACGAGACCGCCCGCTCCTGGGGCAAGACGCCGGTCGCCTGCGCCGACACCCCCGGCTTCATCGTGAACCGCATCGCGCGGCCCTTCTACGCCGAGGCGTTCGCCGTCTACGAGGCGCAGGGCGCGGACCCGGCCACCATCGACGCCGTGCTGCGCGAGTCGGGCGGCTTCCGGATGGGCGCCTTCGAGCTGACCGACCTGATCGGGCAGGACGTCAACGAGTCGGTGACGCACTCGGTGTGGCAGTCCTTCTTCCAGGACGCGCGCTTCACGCCCTCCCTCGCCCAGCGCCGTCTCGTCGAGTCGGGCCGCCTCGGCCGTAAGAGCGGGCAGGGCTGGTACGACTACCGGGAGGGAGCCGAGCGGGCCGAGCCGCACACCGCGGAGAAGGCCGAGCCGCCCGCCTACGTCGTCGCCGAAGGCGACCTGGGCCCGGCCTCGGAGCTGCTCGCGCTGATCCGCGAGGCGGGCATCCGGGTGCGCGAGGAGGAAGAGGACCACGGCACCCGCCTCGTGCTGCCCAGCGGCGGACAGGTGGCCCTCGCCGACGGCCAGACCTCCGTGGAGTTCCGCGACGTCGTCTACTTCGACCTCGCCCTGGACTACCGCAAGGCCACCCGCATCGCCCTGTCCGCCTCGCAGGACACCGCCCCGCAGACCATGTCCGAGGCGATCGGCCTCTTCCAGGCGCTCGGCAAGGACGTCAGCGTCATCGGCGACGTCCCCGGCATGATCGTCGCGCGCACGGTCGCCCGGATCGTCGACCTCGCGCACGACGCCGTCGCCAAGGGCGTCGCCACCGAGGAGGACATCGACACCGCGATGCGCCTGGGTGTGAACTACCCCCTGGGCCCCTTCGAATGGAGCCGCCGGCTCGGGCGGATGTGGGCGTACTCGCTCCTGGACGACCTGCACGACCGCGACCCCGGCGGCCGCTACGCGCCGTCCCTGGCGCTCTACCGGCACTCCTACGCCACCGAGAAGCGGGAGGGCGCGTCGTGAGCACCGTCAAGCGCGACACCTACACCCCGGAGACCCTGCTCTCCGTCGCCGTCCAGGTCTTCAACGAGCGCGGCTACGACGGCACGTCCATGGAGCACCTCTCCCGGGCGGCCGGCATCTCCAAGTCGTCGATCTACCACCATGTCGCCGGCAAGGAGGAACTGCTGCGACGGGCCGTCAGCCGCGCCCTGGACGGCCTCTTCGGGATCCTCGACGAGGAACACGCGCGCGTGGGACACGCCTCGCACCGCCTCGAGTACGTCGTCCGGCGCATGGTCGAGGTGCTGATCGGCGAACTGCCGTACGTGACGCTGCTGCTGCGCGTGCGCGGCAACACCGACACGGAGCGGTGGGCCCTGGACCGCCGCCGGGACTTCGACCACCGGGTCGCCGACCTGCTGCGGGCGGCCGCCGCCGACGGGGACGTCCGCGGCGACATGGAGGTGCGGCTCGCCACCCGACTGGTCTTCGGGATGATCAACTCGATCGTCGAGTGGTACCGGCCCGGCGGCCGGGGGATGGTCGAGAGCGAGGTGGCCGACGCGGTGGTGCGGCTGGTCTTCGAGGGCCTGCGGACGGCCCCGGCCGGGCCGGACGACCAGGCCGGCCGGACCCGCCCGGCGTCCTGAGGGCCGGGCACGCGGCTCAGCCCTGCGGCTCCAGGTCCTCCTCCTCGAACACCAGCAGGGTGCGGGTGCTGAGCACCTCGGGGATGGCCTGGAGCCGGGTCAGCACCACCTCGCGCAGCGCCCGGTTGTCGGGCGTGTGCACCAGCAGCAGGACGTCGAAGTCGCCTCCGACGAGGGCGATGTGCGAGGCGCCGGGCAGCTGCCTGAGCTGTTCGCGCACCGTCCGCCAGGAGTTCTGCACGATCTTCAGGGTGATGTAGGCGCTCGTGCCCTGCCCGGCGCGCTCGTGGTTGACCCGGGCGCCGAAGCCGCGGATGACCCCGTCGTCGATGAGCCGGTTGATCCGCGCGTAGGCGTTGGCCCGCGAGACGTGGACCCGCTCGGCGACCGACCGTATCGAGGCGCGGCCGTCCGCCTGGAGCATCTGAAGGATGTCCTGGTCGATGGCGTCGAGCGGACGCGCCGGCGGCAGTGCGGCGCCGGCCGGCGGCGGGAGAACCCCCGGCTGTGCGGAGCCGCCCGACGGGGCCGGGCCCCCCGGCGGCGGCGGGCCGCCCGGCTGCGTGGGGCCGCCCGACGGTGCGGGTCCTCCGGGCTGCGCGGGTCCGCCGGAGGGCGGAAGATGGGTCGACGGCGGGGGCCCGCTCGGCGCGGGGCCGCTCGGCGGGAGCGCGGCACCGTTCTGCGGCCCCTCGGCCATTTGTTCAGGTGCCATGTCCCCCCGCCTTCCCAGCATGGACGTACTGCGTCCATCTCAGGCTGTGGAGAACCGTTTGTCCACAGCCTGAGGGGGCCTGTAGCCAAAATGTGCCGACGACCGAACAATCGGTAGGTGAGGCGGGTCACAGCCGACACGCCTCCCGTAGCCGCTTCTCCGAGGAGGTGCCGTCATGACGGTCATGGAGCAGCGGGGCACATACCGGCCGACTCCGCCGCCGGCCTGGCAGCCCCGTACCGACCCCGCGCCGCTGCTGCCCGACGCGGAGCCCTACCGCGTCCTCGGAACCGACGCGGCCGCGCAGGCCGATCCGGAGCTGCTGCGCCGCCTGTACGCGCAGCTGGTGCGCGGCCGGCGCTACAACGCCCAGGCCACCGCCCTCACCAAGCAGGGCAGGCTCGCCGTCTACCCCTCCAGCACCGGCCAGGAGGCCTGCGAGGTCGCCGCCGCCCTGGTCCTCCAGGAGCGCGACTGGCTCTTCCCCAGCTACCGCGACACCCTGGCCGTCGTCGCACGCGGCGTGGACCCCGTCGAGGCACTCACGCTGCTGCGCGGCGACTGGCACACCGGCTACGACCCGTACGAGCACCGGGTGGCGCCGCTGTGCACCCCGCTCGCCACCCAGCTTCCGCACGCCGTGGGCCTCGCGCACGCGGCCCGCCTCAAGGGCGACGACGTGGTCGCGCTCGCCATGGTCGGCGACGGCGGCACCAGCGAGGGCGACTTCCACGAGGCGCTGAACTTCGCCGCCGTCTGGCAGGCGCCGGTCGTCTTCTTCGTGCAGAACAACGGCTTCGCCATCTCCGTGCCGCTCGCCAAGCAGACCGCCGCGCCCTCGCTGGCCCACAAGGCCGTCGGCTACGGCATGCCGGGCCGTCTGGTCGACGGCAACGACGCGGCCGCCGTGCACGAGGTGCTCGCCGACGCCGTGCGCCGCGCCCGGGAAGGCGGCGGCCCGACCCTGGTGGAGGCCGTCACCTACCGCATCGACGCGCACACCAACGCCGACGACGCCACCCGCTACCGCGGCGACGCCGAGGTGCAGACCTGGCGTGAGCACGACCCGATCGAGCTTCTGGAGCGCGAGCTGACCGCGCGCGGGCTGCTCGACGACGAGGCCAGGCAGTCCGCACGGGACGCCGCCGAGACGATGGCCGCCGACCTGCGCGCCCGGATGAACCAGGACCCGGCCCTCGACCCCATGGACCTGTTCTCCCACGTGTACGCCGAGCCCACCGCCCAGCTGCGCGAGCAGCAGGAACTGCTGCGCGCCGAGCTCGAGGCCGAGCAGGAAGGCGCGCACTGATGACGACGGTCGCCCTCAAGCCCGCCACCATGGCGCAGGCCCTCACGCGCGCGCTGCGCGACGCCATGGCCGCCGACCCGTCCGTGCACGTCCTGGGCGAGGACGTGGGCGCCCTCGGCGGTGTCTTCCGGGTCACCGACGGGCTGGCGAAGGAGTTCGGCGAGGACCGCTGCACCGACACCCCGCTCGCCGAGGCCGGCATCCTCGGCACCGCCGTCGGCATGGCCATGTACGGCCTGCGGCCGGTCGTGGAGATGCAGTTCGACGCGTTCGCCTATCCGGCGTTTGAGCAGCTCATCAGCCATGTCGCCCGGATGCGCAACCGCACCCGCGGCCGGATGCCCCTGCCGATCACCGTCCGCGTGCCCTACGGCGGCGGCATCGGCGGCGTCGAGCACCACAGCGACTCCTCCGAGGCCTACTACATGGCGACCCCGGGCCTGCACGTCGTCACGCCCGCCACCGTCGCCGACGCCTACGGTCTGCTGCGCGCCTCCATCGCCTCCGACGACCCGGTCGTCTTCCTGGAACCCAAGCGGCTGTACTGGTCCAAGGACGCCTGGAACCCGCAGGAGCCGACGGACGTCGAGCCGATCGGGCGGGCGGTGGTGCGGCGTACCGGCCGCAGCGCCACGCTGATCACGTACGGGCCGTCGGTCCCGGTGTGCCTGGAGGCCGCCGAGGCGGCGCGCGCCGAGGGCTGGGACCTGGAGGTCGTCGACCTGCGGTCGCTGGTGCCCTTCGACGACGAGACGGTCGCCGCGTCGGTCCGGCGTACCGGCCGCGCGGTCGTCGTGCACGAGTCGGGCTCCTTCGGCGGCCCGGGCGGGGAGATCGCGGCCCGCGTCACCGAGCGCTGCTTCCACCACCTGGAGGCGCCGGTGCTGCGCGTGGCCGGGTTCGACCTGCCCTATCCGCCGCCGATGCTGGAGCGCCACCACCTTCCCGGGGTCGACCGCATCCTCGACGCCGTGGCACGGCTCCAGTGGGAGGCCGGGAACTGATGGCACAGGTGCTGGAGTTCAAGCTCCCCGACCTCGGTGAGGGGCTCACGGAGGCGGAGATCGTGCGCTGGCTGGTCCAGGTCGGCGACGTGGTCGCCGTCGACCAGCCGGTCGTCGAGGTCGAGACGGCCAAGGCGATGGTCGAGGT
Organism: Streptomyces hilarionis; assembly: GCF_024539675.1. Taxonomy (GTDB): domain Bacteria; phylum Actinomycetota; class Actinomycetes; order Streptomycetales; family Streptomycetaceae; genus Streptomyces; species Streptomyces hilarionis. The sequence continues at coordinate 10,175 of NZ_JAHHIT010000102.1, forward strand.
GCCCTGCCCCTACGGCGGTGTCGTGACCGCCCGCTTCGGCGAGGAGGGCACGGAACTGCCCGTCGGCGCCCCGCTGATCACGGTCGCGGTGGGCGCCCCGGCCGACGACGTCGCCGAAGCCGGGGCCGGCGCCGGGGGCTCGGGCAACGTGCTCGTCGGCTACGGCACCTCGGAGGCGCCCGCGCGCAGGCGCCGGGTCCGCTCCACGCGACCGGAACCCGCCGCCACGGTCACGGTCGACGGCACGGCCCCGACGCTGTCGGCGCCCCCGGCCGCTCCGGCGGCTCCGGCCGAGGCGCCCGGGCCCGTCCCCGTGATCTCGCCGCTGGTGCGCCGGCTCGCCCGGGAGAACGGACTGGATCTGCGCGAGCTCACGGGCTCGGGGCCCGAGGGGCTGATCCTGCGGTCGGACGTGGAGAACGCGCTGAAGGCGGCCGTGCCGCGGGCAGAGGCCACCCAGGCGGTCCCGCAGCCGGCTCCGCAGCCGTCCGGGCCCGCGGCCCTCACCGGCGGCCGCCGCGTCCCGCTCAAGGGCGTACGGGGCGCCGTCGCCGACAAGCTCTCCCGCAGCCGGCGCGAGATCCCGGACGCGACCTGCTGGGTGGACGCCGACGCGACCGAACTGATGCGGGCCCGGGCAGCGATGAACGCGGCCGGCGGACCGAAGATCTCCCTCCTCGCGCTCCTCGCCCGGATCTGCACCGCGGCGCTGGCCCGATTCCCCGAGCTCAACTCCACCGTCGACCAGGCCGCCCGTGAGGTCGTCCAGTTCGACCAGGTGCACCTCGGGTTCGCCGCGCAGACCGAACGCGGTCTCGTCGTGCCCGTCGTCCGTGACGCGCACGCGCGGGACGCCGAGGGGCTCACCGCGGAGTTCGCCCGGCTCACCGAGGCCGGCCGTCAGGGACGCCTCACGCCCGCGGACCTGACCGGCGGCACCTTCACGCTGAACAACTACGGCGTGTTCGGCGTCGACGGCTCCACGCCGATCATCAACCACCCGGAGGCGGCCATGCTCGGTGTGGGCCGCATCGTCCCCAAGCCGTGGGTGCACGAGGGCGAGCTGGCGGTGCGCCAGGTCGTCCAGCTCTCGCTCACCTTCGATCACCGGGTGTGCGACGGAGGCACGGCGGGCGGCTTCCTGCGTCATGTGGCCGACTGCGTGGAACAGCCGGCGGTGCTGCTGCGCACGCTGTGACCGCCGGCGGGTCGCCGCTCTCCGCGCGTTCGCCGTGGTCCCGGGGGCCGAAACCCCGGGACCGGCCCCCATACTCGGGGGGTGACCTCGAACGAGCCCGCCGCCCATGACGCCGTCGTGCTGGCCGGCGGCGGCGCCCACCGGCTCGGCGGCGCCGACAAACCGGGCGTGCGGGTGGGCGGGCGCACGCTGCTGGACCGGGTGCTCGGCGCCTGCGCCGACGCCCGCGCCACCGTGGTCGTCGCGGTCCCCCGCCCCACCGCCCGGCCCGTGCGCTGGACGCGCGAGGACCCGCCCGGCGCGGGGCCCGTCGCCGCGCTGGACGCCGGTCTGCGCCACGTCACGGCGGACGACGTCCTCGTCCTCTCCGCCGACCTTCCCTTCCTCGCGCCGGACGTCCTGCGCCGGCTGCTGACCGCCCTGCGGTCCGGCCCGGCGGAGGGCGTGCTGCTCACCGATGCGGGCGGCCGCGACCAGCCGCTCGTCGCCGCGTACCGCGCGGCCGCGCTGCGCCGCGAACTGGCGGCGCTCACCGCCGCCCACGGCGGCCTCACCGGGCTGCCCCTGCGCCGGCTGACCGCCGGACTCGACCTCGCCCGCGTCCCGGACCCGGTCGGCTCCTTCGACTGCGACACCTGGGACGACATCGCCACCGCCAGGGCCCGTATCAGGGAGCATGACCACGTGCTGGATGAATGGATTTCCGCAGTCAAGGACGAACTGGGCGTCGAGCTCGACGTCGACACCGGCGTCCTCCTCGACCTCGCCCGGGACGCGGCCCACGGCGTGGCCCGGCCGGCGGCGCCGCTGACCACCTTCCTGGTGGGCTACGCCGCCGCGCGGGCCGGGGGCGGCTCCGAGGCCGTCGCCGAGGCCGCCCGCAAGGCCGCCGCGCTGGCCCTGCGCTGGGCCCAGGAGGCCGAGCAGGAGGGCGAACAGCAGGCCGAGGGGGCCCCGGCCGAGGGGCGGGCCGGGCAGGCGCCGGGGACGGACAAGGCCGCCGGGAACGGCGGCCCGGGACCGGACGCCGGATGACCCCCCGCGGCGCCCGGCAGGGCCTCGACGCCGAGGACCTCGACGTCGAGGAGGCGCTCGCCCTCGTGAAGGAGGGCAATGGCTCCGCCCGCCCGGCCGCAGGCCCCCACTCCGCCCGCCGCGAGGGCGCCGCATCGCCGTCCGCGCGGGCCCCGGAGGAGGGCCACCGGGCCGCCGAGGAACATCGCCACCGCGCCACCGCCTGGCCCGAAGCACGGAGGATCGCCGCACGCGCCGCCGGAGCGGCCGCCCGGCCCGCCCCCGTCTCCGTCGGCCTCGGCGATGCCCTGGGCCTCGTCATGGCCGCCCCGCTGACCGCGCTCACCGACCTGCCCTCGTTCGACACGTCGGCGATGGACGGCTGGGCGGTCGCCGGCCCCGGGCCCTGGCACGTACGGGAGGAGGGCGTTCTCGCGGGGAGTTCCGCGCCCGCCCCCCTCGCCGACGGCGAGGCCGTCCGCATCGCCACCGGCGCCCGCATCCCCCTGGACACCACCGCGGTGCTGCGCAGCGAGCACGGCCGCACCGACGACGGCGGTCGACTGCACCCGACCCGCGAGATGCAGCACGGCCAGGACATCCGTCCGCGCGGACAGGAGTGCCGCTCCGGTGACCAACTGCTCCTCGCCGGTGCGGTGGTGACACCGGCGGTCCTCGGGCTCGCCGCCGCCGCCGGATACGACACGGTGACCGTCGTCCCCCGGCCCCGGGTCGAGGTGCTGGTGCTGGGTGACGAACTACTCGCCGAGGGCCGGCCGCACGACGGCTTCATCCGGGACGCGCTCGGCCCGATGCTGCCGCCGTGGCTGCGGTCCCTGGGCGCCGAGGTCATCGCCGTACGCCGGCTCCGTGACGACGCGAAGGCCCTGCTCAAGGCCATCACCTCGTCCGGCGCGGATCTGATCGTCACCACCGGGGGCACGGCCTCGGGACCCGTCGACCATGTGCACCCCACCCTGCGCCGGATCGACGCCGACCTCCTCGTCGACGGCGTCAAGGTGCGCCCCGGGCATCCGATGCTGCTGGCTCGCCTCAAGGAGAACCAGCACCTCGTCGGCCTGCCGGGCAACCCCCTCGCCGCCGTCTCCGGCCTGCTCACGCTCGCCGAGCCGTTGCTGCGCACGCTCGCCGCCCGTGGCGCCCCCGAGCCGTACACGCTGCCGTTGCGGGAGTCGGTGCACGGGCACCCGCACGACACCCGGCTCGTCCCGGTGGTCCTGCGGGGCGACCACGCCGTGCCGCTGCACTACAACGGTCCTGCCATGCTGCGGGGCATCGCGGCGGCCGACGCCCTCGTCGTCGTGCCGCCGGGGGGAGCGCGGGTGGGTCAGGAGGCGGACGTACTCGAGCTGCCGTGGACGACGGCCGGGCTCGGCGCGTGTTTCACGTGAAACGCCGCTGCCTTCGTTTCACGTGAAACACCGGCCGTGTCGATGCCCCACGGTTTCACGTGAAACACCGTCACACCTGCGCTGACGTCGGAGCGGCTCGGCTCACGGTGATCACCCGGTCGCCTGGGTGCAGTTGAGCGAGACGAGGGTCGGTGTAGTCGAGCAGTTCCTTGCCGCGGACGACCGCCACGACCAGGTCCGTGCAGGCGCGGGGGTCCTTGCCGGCCTCCGCCTGGGTGATCGGGCGTTCGGCGAGGTCCAGGCCGCTGCCGATGGTCATCAGGCTCTCCAGCGTCCGGGCCACGGTCGGGCTGACCATCGACACACCGAGCAGCCGTCCGGCGGAGCTGGAGCTGGTGATCACGGTGTCCGCGCCGCTCTGTTTGAGCAGTGGCACGTTCTCGTCCTCCCGGGCTGCGACGACGATCGTGGCGCGTCGGTTCAGCTGCCGGGCGGTGAGGGTGACCAGGGCGGCCGTCTCGTCGAGCTGGGGCGCCACGATCAGCCGCGAGGCGGTCTGGACCTCGGCCTTGACGAGCGTCTCCGAACGGGTGGCGTCGCCCGTGACCGCCACCAGTCCGTCGTCTCCGGCGACCAGCGCGGCCTTGCGCTGAGCGTCCACGACGACGATGCGGTCCTTGGGGATGCCCTGCCCGACGAGGGTCTCCACCGCGTGGCGGCCCTTGGTGCCGTAGCCGACGATCACGATGTGGCCGCTGGTGCGGGCCCGCCAGCGGTGGATGCGGACCTGCTGACGGGTGCGCTCGGTGAGCACCTCCAGGGTGGTGCCGACCAGGATGATCAGGAACAGCACCCGCAGCGGGGTGATGACCAGGATGTTGACCAGTCGGGCCGTGTCGCTGACCGGGGTGATGTCGCCGTAACCGGTGGTCGAGAGGGTGACGGTCGCGTAGTAGGCCGCGTCCAGCAACCCGACGGAACCGTCGGAGTTGTCGTTGTAGCCGTCACGGTCGGCGTAGACGATGAGTGTGGTGACGGCCAGCACCAGGAGCCCCAGGGCCAGTCGCCGCAGCACCTGCTGGAGCGGAGGCGCGCCGACGCGCACGGGCATCGTGATGGAGCGTCCCGCCTCGGCGTCGTCGCGGGCTTCCGTGCGCGAGCGGTACCAGAGGGACCTGAACAGTGAGAACCTGGCCGGGCCGGGCCGTCGTTCGTGGTCCTTCATCGTGTGCCCCCTGCTGACGGTGATCCGATCGGTGGGCACCATGGTTCCCGGCGGGTTCGCGCCCGTCATGAATCAACACGTGTCCCTGGTCCCTCAGATGTTCATGATCCCGGAGGCCCCCTTGCGTGACCACACTGTCGTCGTCGGCTTCGGCACGAAGGGGAGGTCCGCGATCCGGACGGCCTGTGCGGCAGGCCTGCGCAAGGAGCAGGTCGTGGTGATCGACCCGAGCGCGAAGGCGGTCGGCGCGGCGAAGGCCGACGGGTACGAGGGCGTGGTCGGTGACGCGACGCGCAGCGATGTGCTGAGACGGGCCGAGGTGCAGCGGGCGGGACGGATCGTCATCGCCACCCAGCGTGACGACACGGCCGTCCTGGTCGCGCTCACCGCCCGCCAGCTCAACCCGGGGGCGAAGATCGTCGCGGCGGTCCGCGAGGAGGAGAACGCGCCCCTGCTCAAGCAGTCGGGCGCCGACGAGGTCATCACCAGCGCCGGGGCGGCCGGGCGGCTCCTGGGACTGTCCGTGCTCAGCCCGGCGGCGGGCCGGGTGATGGAGGACCTCATCCAGCAGGGCGACGGGCTCGACCTGGTCGAACGGCCCGTCACCAAGGCCGAGGCGGGCCGTGGCCCGCGCGAGACGGCCGATCTGGTCGTGAGCGTCGTGCGGGGGCATCGCGTCCTCGCCTACGACGACCCGGCGATCGGGGTGCTTCAGCCCACGGACCGGCTGGTCTCGATCGTGCGGGTGGGCCCGGACCGGGCGCAGGTCCAGCTCGGCGCTCCGGGGATGCCCGGGGTGCCGCCGCTGCCGCCGGCCTGAACTACGCCGCGGCCGGCCGTCGCTCGACGGCGGCCGTCCCGTCGGGGGCGAGGAGTAGCGTCGTCTCCATGTATGCGATCACGATTCCCGAACCCGGCGGTCCCGAGGCGCTGGTGTGGGACGAGGTTCCCGATCCCGTTCCCGGCGAGGGCGAGGTCCTGGTCGAGGTGGTGGCCGGCGCCGTCAACCGTGCCGACATCCTGCAACGGCAGGGCTTCTACGACCCGCCGCCCGGCGCGTCCCGCTACCCCGGCCTGGAGTGCTCCGGCCGGATCGCCGCGATCGGCCCCGGCGTCTCCGGCTGGAACATCGGCGACGAGGTGTGCGCGCTGCTCGCGGGTGGCGGCTATGCCGAGAAGGTCGCCGTGCCGGCGGGCCAGCTGCTTCCGGTGCCCGACGGCGTCGACCTCCGTCAGGCTGCCGCACTCCCCGAGGTGACCAGCACCGTCTGGTCGAACGTCTTCATGATCGCCCACCTCCGTCCCGGCGAGACGCTGCTCGTGCACGGCGGTTCCAGCGGCATCGGCACCATGGCGATCCAGCTGGCCAAGGCCGTCGGCGCGCGGATCGCCGTCACCGCCGGCACCAAGGAGAAGCTGGACCAGTGCGCCGAGCTGGGCGCCGACATCCTGATCAACTACCGCGAGCAGGACTTCGTCGCCGAGCTGAAGCAGGCCACCGCCGGCGCCGGCGCCGACGTCATCCTCGACAACATGGGCGCGAAGTACCTGGACCGCAACGTCCAGGCCCTCGCCGTCAACGGCCGTCTCGCGATCATCGGCATGCAGGGCGGCGCCAAGGCCGAGCTGAACATCGGCGCGCTCCTCGGCAAGCGGGCCGCGATCAGCGCGACCTCGCTGCGGGCCCGTCCGCTGGAGGAGAAGGCCGCGATCGTGGCGGCCGTGCGCGAGCACGTCTGGCCGCTGGTCGCCGCGGGCCGGGTGCGCCCTGTCGTCGACCGCGAGGTCCCGATGAACGACGCGGCCGCCGCCCACCGGGTCGTCGAGGAGAGCAGCCACATCGGCAAGGTGCTGCTGGTCGCGCCGTAGGCGCCCGGGCCGGCCGCCCGGCGTCAGCCGCGGCGCAGGCGGAGGGCGGCGATCGCGAGGGCGATGCCGAGGCCGACGAGGACCAGTCCGCTGCCGAGCGGCAGGATCTGTAGGACGGGCCCGTCGGCCCGCTCCCCCTGGGCGGCCGCCTGGCGCACCGAGTCCGGCGGCGCCGAGGTCACGGGAACGGGTGCGTCGGCGGGCCGGGACGCGCTGCCGTCGCCGTGGTCGGCGTCGCCGGCCTCCAGCTCGCCGTCCTCCGTGTCCGTGTCCTCGCCGGAGACGTCCTCGCCCTCGGGGTCCTGCGCCGTCGCGTCCTCGCCCGTGTCGGCCCGTCCGGGCCGGGTGCGTCCCTCGCCGGCCCTGCTGCCCGCCCGGTCGGGTTCGCGCGAGGAGGGGTGGGGCGTGGCCGACGCGGGCGCGTCGGCGTACGTCGGGACCCGTCCACGCGCCGAGCCGGCCGCGTACGACGCGACGCTCCCTTCCTCGCCCGTGTCGGCCCGTCCGGGCCGGGTGCGTCCCTCGCCGGCCCTGCTGCCCGCCCGGTCGGGTTCGCGCGA
>NZ_JAHHIT010000102.1:17513-33776 GCF_024539675.1 Streptomyces hilarionis
GGAGGGGTGGGGTGTGGCCGACGCGGGCGCGTCGGCGTACGTCGGGACCCGTCCACGCGCCGAGCCGGCCGCGTACGACGCGACGCCCCCGTACGACAGCACCATGACTCCCGCCAGGGCCGTCACGGCCGCCCGTGCCCCACACTGTGCCCACTGCCTTGGAGTCACGTCCGTGACCCCCTCCCGATGACCGGTCGCCAAGAAAACACCCACCAAGCGTGGCATCGGCGAATTTTCGCCGCATTCCGGACTGCGCCGAACGGAAAGCGTGGATCACCTTTCGTGGAGGGCACCACGGTGATGAGGTGGGGTCGTGCGAGAGAATGACGGCATGGAGATGCCGAGGAACGAAAGGTCGCCGGAGAACGCCCAGAAGATCCTGGTCGTAGGCCAGGACGGCATGGCGCTCGGCGGCATCGACGCCGACGAGGACTCCCGTGAGATCCCGGTGACGGAGCAGGTCGAGCAGCCGGCGAAGGTCATGCGGATCGGAAGCATGATCAAGCAACTGCTGGAGGAGGTGCGCGCGGCCCCTCTGGACGAGGCGAGCCGGGCCCGGCTGAAGGAGATCCACTCGAGCTCGGTGAAGGAGCTGGAGGACGGTCTGGCCCCGGAGCTGGTGGAGGAGCTGGAGCGGCTGTCCCTGCCGTTCAACGAGGAGTCGACGCCGAGCGACGCGGAACTGCGCATCGCGCAGGCCCAGCTGGTCGGCTGGCTGGAGGGCCTCTTCCACGGCATCCAGACCACGCTCTTCGCGCAGCAGATGGCCGCGCGGGCCCAGCTGGAGCAGATGCGCCGCGCGCTGCCCCCCGGCGTGAGCCAGGAGGGCGCGGACGACCCGCGCGCCGCGGGCGGCCGGACGGGCGGTCCGTACCTGTAGCCGTCGCCGGTCGTCGGCAGTCGTCCGCAGTACTCGTCAAGGGCCCGGCGCACGCCGGGCCCTTTCCCATGGCTCCGCGGGCGGCCGGGTCACAGGACGGGGCGGGAGGCCGGACGGCGTCGGACGCGCCGTCCCGCCGTCACGCCGGGTTGCCGGTGGAGACCTTGAGCTCGATCTCCGGCATGTCCTTGGGGTCGACGTCCGTGCCGGCGGAGGGGAACTGGTCCATGACCGCGCCGTCGCCGTACGTGTTCTCGTCGATCTTCGTGATCTTGTACTGCCAGCCGGCGGCCTGGAAGCACGCCTTGACCGAACCGATGTACTTGAACCTGAAGTTCGGCACCCGGATCTTGTCGGGGTCGTTGTACGACTCCTGCGGCTCGGAGCACTCCGTCGACTCGATCGTCTTGGAGGTGTCCGGCGCGCGGTAGTCCGCCGCCTTCGTCGCCGCCGGCGAGGAACTCGTGGTCCTGCCGCCCTTGGCGTCGTCGCCCTTGCCGCCGCCCACGGTGAGGCTGGCGATCAGACCGCCGACCGCGACCACGGCGACGACGGCCGAGCCGACGAGGACCGGCTTGCTGCTCCTGCGACCGCCGCCCGAGGGCGCCGGGGTCGAGGGCTGCGGGCCGAGGTTGTACGGCGTGTGCGACGCCTGCTGGTTGTAGGCCGGGGCCGGCGTCTGGTAGCCGCCCTGCTGCGGGTAGCCGTAGGACGCGGCGGGCGTCGGCGCGCCGTAGGGGTTCGGGCCGGTCTGGTACGGCGTCTGCACGCTGCCCTGCGGCGGGGTGCCCTGGCCGACGGGCGGGAACACCGCGGACCCGACGCCCGCCCCGCTGGACGTCTGCGCGCCCGGGACGATGCTCGGCGGAGCCGGCTGGAAGGAGGCGGAGACGCGCAGGCACTCGTCGCGCATGGCGACCGCGGTCGGGAAGCGCTCGTTCGGGTTCTTCTTCAGCGCGCGGGCGACGAGCGCGTCGACGGCCGGCGGCAGGGCCCGGTTGATCGAGGAGGGAGCCACCGGCTCCTCCTGGACGTGCGCGTACGCGATCGCAAGCGGCGAATCCGCCTCGAACGGCAGCCGCCCGGTGACCAGTTGGAACAGCATGATGCCGACCGAGTACAGGTCGGACCGGGCGTCCACGCCGCGCCCGAGGGCCTGCTCGGGCGAGAGGTACTGGGGGGTTCCGACGACCATGCCGGTCTGCGTCATCGAGGTGACGCCGGACTGCATGGCCCGCGCGATGCCGAAGTCCATCACCTTGACCACGCCGCGCTTGGTCATCATCACGTTGCCGGGCTTGATGTCGCGGTGGACCAGCCCCATCTCGTGGCTGATCTCCAGCGCCGCCAGCACGTCCGCGGTGATCTTCAGCGCCTTGTCGGCCGGCATCGCGCCCTGGCGGTGCACGTCCTCATCGAGCACCGAGCCGAGCGGGCGGCCCTCGATGTACTCCATGACGATGTAGGGGGTGGTGAGCCCGTCCACGTCGTCCTCGCCCGTGTCGAAGACGGAGACGATGTTGGTGTGCGTGAGCTTGGCCACGGCCTGCGCCTCGCGGCGGAAGCGCTCGCGGAAGGCCTGCTCACGGCCCAGTTCGGTGTGCAGGGTCTTCACCGCGACCTGACGGTCGAGCACGGAGTCGTAGGCGAGGTGCACCGAGGCCATGCCGCCCTCGCCGAGCAAGTCGCGCAGCTGATACCGGCCGCCGGCGAGCGCCCGCCCCGCATACCGGCCCTGCGCGCCGTCCTGGCTCATCTTCTGCGTCCCCCGTTGGCCTCTGGCGCCGTTGACTGTCGTTGATCGGAAGTGCTAATCCCGGCCAAGTCTGCCGCAGGGCACCGACACGTCAAGTTCGGTGCCCGTTCCGTGACCCTACGAGAAAGAAGCGTCGCGGAAGCGTTACAGGTGCCGTACGGCCGGTACACGGAATTTGCACGGCTGCACGGAGTACCGATGTGACGGCCGGTCCGTCCCGGACCGGCGCCCGGGCCCGTCCCGGGGGTCGTCGCGGGGGTCGTCCCGGACCGGCGGCTTGCGCGGAGGCTGTAGCGTGGCCGACGGAGACCGTGACAACACCGCGCGCACCGCGGGCAGAAAACGACGGCGAGGACTGATGGCACAGCAGCGCGCTCAGGGCCCGTCCGACCCCGAGGCGACTGGCGGCGGTATGTCAGATGCGCCGGAGAACTGGGGCAACGGAGGGCTGGTCGGAGACGGCCGTTACCGACTGACCCGCAGACTCGGCCGGGGCGGCATGGCCGAGGTGTTCGCGGCCGAGGACGTACGCCTCGGCCGCACCGTCGCGGTCAAACTGCTGCGCGCCGACCTCGCCGAGGACCCCGTGTCCAAGGCCCGCTTCACGCGCGAGGCCCAGTCGGTGGCCGGCCTCAACCATCATGCGATCGTCGCCGTGTACGACTCCGGCGAGGACTTCGTGGGCGGCCAGAGCGTGCCGTACATCGTGATGGAGATCGTCGAGGGGCGCACGATCCGCGACCTCCTCCTCAACGCCGAGGCGCCGGGCCCCGAGCAGGCCCTGATCATCACCTCGGGGGTGCTGGAGGCGCTCGCCTACTCGCACCAGCACGGCATCGTGCACCGTGACATCAAGCCGGCCAACGTGATCATCACGCACAACGGCGCCGTCAAGGTGATGGACTTCGGCATCGCGCGCGCCCTGCACGGCGCGTCCACGACGATGACGCAGACCGGCATGGTCATGGGCACCCCCCAGTACCTCTCGCCGGAGCAGGCGCTCGGCAAGGCCGTCGACCACCGCTCCGACCTGTACGCCACCGGCTGTCTGCTGTACGAGCTCCTGGCGCTGCGGCCCCCCTTCACCGGCGAGACGCCGCTGTCGGTCGTCTACCAGCATGTGCAGGACATCCCGGTGCCGCCGTCGCAGACCTCGGGCGGCGAGTGCCCGCCGGAGCTGGACGGCCTGGTCATGCGCTCGCTCGCCAAGGATCCCGACGACCGTTTCCAGACGGCGGAGGAGATGCGCGGCCTGGTCCAGTACGGCCTGCAGATGCTGTACGACCAGGGCGGCCACACCGGTACCTGGAACACCGGGCCGGTGGGGGCGGCGGGCGCCGCGGGCGCGGCCGCCGGGGGCTTCGCGAGCACGACGTCCGTGCTGCCGCACGGCGCCGACGGCTCCAGCACCTCGCAGATCCCGCAGCCGATCCTGCCCACCGGCTACGGAGGCGGCGACGACGGCGGTTTCGAGGGGCACGGGAACCGGGGCAGCGGCCGCGGCAAGCTGTGGATCCTCGCCGTCTTCGCGGTGATCGCCATCGCCGCGGGCGTCGCGCTGGCGCTCAACAACAAGAGCGACGGCACCGGCGGGGACGGGACCTCTCCATCGCCGTCCGCCTCGCCGTCGGTGTCGGACAGCGCCCCGAGCGAGAAGCCCAGCGCCGAGGAGAGCGAGACGTCCAGCGGCGACTCCTCGGACGACAACACCGGTTCGAACAACAACCAGAACTACTCGCCGTCGTACTCGCCGTCGTACTCGCCGTCCTCGTCGCCGTCCTCGTCGGCCAGCGGCGAGCCGACCGGCGAGGAGAGCAGCCAGCCCCCGGACGAGCCGAGCGGCACGCCGTCGGAGCCGAGCGCGCCGGCCACGGGCAACGAGACGGGCGGGACGGACCAGGGCAACACCACCCTCGGCGGAGGTCTCGGCGGCGGGTGACCGGGCCGGCCGCCCCGGGGCCCGTTGTTCCCTCCACGCGCGCGTGGACCCTGCCCGGGTCCCGCGCGCGTGCGCAGGTGACCCGGAGAAGACCGGTGGACCCGCGCCACGGCCAGGTCAATCCGTGAAGGCCTCCCGGACGGCGTCGTACTCCCGGGTCCACCACACGGCGAGCGCCGAGGACGCCGGGAACTGGGAGTCCGCGCGGGTGTCGCCGCGCTCGTAGCGCCAGCGCAGCATCCAGAAGTCGTTGAGCCGCTCCCACCACACGCGGTGGACGGCCGCCGCGAGTTCGGCGGGTGAGGCCCCCGCCGCCCGCCGGTACGCGCGTGCGTACTGCCTCGCCTTCGGCAGATCGAGCGTGCCGTCGGGCCGGACGAAGAAGATGACGGCCGCGCGGACGGCCTCCTCCGCGCGGGGCTGCACCCCCAGCCGGTCCCAGTCGACGATGGCGGCCGGGGCGTCACCGCGGTAGAGCAGGTTGAAGGGGTGGAAGTCCCCGTGGACCCAGCCGACCGGGCCGCCGTGCGGGGGCCGTCGGTCGGCGTGCCGTTCCAGCAGCCGCCGCCGCTCCAGGAGGCGGTGGCGGGCGAGCTCGTCGAAGGAGTCGGCGGGGCGGTGGCGTCGCACGCGGGCGAGAAGGTCGTCGATGAGGACGAAGGTGTCCGCCGGGTCGGGGCTCGCGGCGAGGGCGTCGGGCCGGCCGGGAGCGGGGGACGAGCCGTGCGGACCGGTCCCGCTCCGGGCCGCCGGATCGGGCCGGACGGCCGCGCCGACGAGGGAGGCCGGGGCGTCGGCCGCCTCGGGCCCGCCGGGGAGGTCGAGGACGTCGAGGACAGCCTCGGAGACGGCCTCGGAGCCGGGGGTGACACGGCCCGCGGAAGAAGAGGGGTCCGCACGGGCCGCCGGGCCGCTTGCGGGCGGGGCCGCCTCGGCGGGAGTCACGGGCCCCGGTCGGGGGGCGTGCTCCGCGTGGAAAGCGCGCCCGGCCGAGGTGGTGCGCTCCGGTTCGCGCGCCGGAGGCACCCGCTCTCCGCGCCCCGGCGACGGCTGCCGGGCCGGCGTGCGCATCACGTGCTCCAGGCCGGTGTGCACCACGCCGAGCAGCGCTCCCAGGCGGCCGCACTGGCCGGGAGTGAGCTGGGAGCCGTGGCGGTGGCGGCCCTCGACCCAGGGATGCAGGGCGTAGGCGTGGCCGCCGACGACGGCGACCGTCCGGCCGTCCCGTCCGGGCAGCGGCAGGGCGATCGGGACGCCCAGATCGGCCAGGCGCTCGGTGACCCGGTGCCGGCGGGCGATCGACGCGGGGTCGGCGGTGTCCGGGTCGACATGGTGTTTGAGGAAGTAGCGCCCGCGGGTGGTGCGCAGCCGGTACCCGCGGTTGAGCAGGCCTTCCGCCACGGGCTCGCAGGCGAGCGCGGAGCCGGCGGCGTACCGGTGGAGCAGCGCGCCCAGAGGGGGCGCGTGGGGCACTGAGGGGGGTACACAGGAGCGCGGCACGCGCCCGATGCTAGGCCACCGCACGCGCCTGTGAGCTGGGCGTTGTCACAGATGGTCACCGTTCGACAACAGGAGTCACGGACGGTCGCGTCAGGTCGTGTCGAAGCCCGGTCCGCGGGCGTCGGCCGGGGGTCCGCCGAGCGGGTCGCCCGGTGCCCCCGAAGGCCCGCGAACCGCCCGTCCACCCGCCCGAACGGCCGCAGGTCGCTTTCCGAGGGCTCTTCCCGTGGCGCGGGTGGCCGGGATAACGTGCCGTTGCTCCGGCCTCCTGCAAGGCTGTGACCAGGCTCCTTCCCGACTTTGCCGATTTACTTGGAAATCCAAGCAAAAACGCAGGTCAGGAGGGGTTTCACAGAAATGTGACGCACTGGGTAACGTGTCGATCGCAGGGCGCTCGCCGGGGCACCTGTCACGCCTGGTCCGACCGAGTGACACCCACCCCGTGCACGGGTGTCGGAAACAGGTGAGCCGCTCCCTCAGGCTCGTGGAGAGCCGAGGGGACCCCAGCCACCCGGCGACCCCGGGGGCCGGACCGACGGAGGAGCACACGTGACCGTGGAGAGCACTGCCGCGCACAAGCCGCGACGCAGCGCCGGAAGCAAGGCCGGCGCCGGCGGGACCGAGCGCGCCCGCACCACCGCGAGGAAGAGCGCCGAGCCCGAGCTCGTGCAGCTGCTGACGCCGGAGGGCAAGCGGGTCAAGAACGCCAAGAACGCCGAGTACGCCAAGTACGTCTCCGGTGTCACCCCCGAAGACCTCCGCGGCCTCTACCGCGACATGGTGCTCACCCGCCGCTTCGACGCCGAGGCGACCGCCCTGCAACGCCAGGGCGAACTGGGCCTGTGGGCCTCCCTGCTCGGCCAGGAGGCCGCTCAGATCGGCTCGGGCCGGGCCACCCGTGAGGACGACTACGTCTTCCCGACCTACCGCGAACACGGCGTCGCCTGGTGCCGCGGGGTCGACCCGACCAACCTGCTCGGCATGTTCCGCGGCGTGAACAACGGCGGCTGGGACCCCAACGGCAACAACTTCCACCTGTACACCATCGTCATCGGATCCCAGACGCTGCACGCGACCGGGTACGCGATGGGCGTCGCCAAGGACGGCGCGGACAGCGCGGTCATCGCCTACTTCGGCGACGGCGCCTCCAGCCAGGGCGACGTGGCGGAGTCCTTCACCTTCTCGGCCGTCTACAACGCGCCGGTGGTGTTCTTCTGCCAGAACAACCAGTGGGCGATCTCCGAGCCCACCGAGAAGCAGACCCGCGTCCCGCTCTACCAGCGCGCGCAGGGCTACGGCTTCCCCGGCGTCCGCGTCGACGGCAACGACGTCCTGGCCTGCCTCGCCGTCACCCGGTGGGCGCTGGAGCGGGCCCGCAACGGCGAGGGCCCCACCCTCGTCGAGGCCTACACGTACCGCATGGGCGCCCACACCACCTCCGACGACCCGACGAAGTACCGGGCCGACGAGGAGCGCGAGGCGTGGGAGGCGAAGGACCCGATCCTGCGCCTGCGCCGCCACCTGGAGGCCTCAAACCACACGGACGAGTCGTTCTTCGCGGAACTCGAGGCGGAGAGCGAGGCGTTGGGCAGGCGAGTGCGCGAAGCGGTCCGCGCCATGCCGGACCCGGACCGTTTCGCGATCTTCGAGAACGTGTACGCGGACGGACACGCGCTGGTCGACGAGGAGCGCGCGCAGTTCGCCGCGTACCAGGCGTCGTTCGCGACGGAATCCGAGAGCGGCTTCGCCGCGGGCACGGGGGGAAACTGAGATGGCGGACACCGCGAGCACCAAGAACCTGGCCCTGGCCAAGGCGATCAACGAGTCGCTGCGCCACGCCCTGGAGGCGGACCCCAAGGTCCTGATCATGGGTGAGGACGTCGGCAAGCTCGGCGGCGTCTTCCGGGTCACCGACGGCCTTCAGAAGGACTTCGGCGAGAGCCGCGTCATCGACACCCCGCTCGCCGAGTCGGGCATCGTGGGCACCGCGATCGGGCTGGCCCTGCGCGGCTACCGCCCGGTGGTGGAGATCCAGTTCGACGGCTTCGTCTTCCCCGCCTACGACCAGATCGTCACCCAGCTCGCCAAGATGCACGCGCGTTCGCTGGGCAAGGTCAAGCTGCCGGTCGTCGTGCGCATCCCCTACGGCGGCGGCATCGGCGCGGTCGAGCACCACTCCGAGTCGCCCGAAGCGCTCTTCGCGCACGTGTCCGGCCTGAAGATCGTCTCGCCGTCCAACGCGTCCGACGCGTACTGGATGATGCAGCAGGCCATCCAGAGCGACGACCCGGTGATCTTCTTCGAGCCCAAGCGGCGCTACTGGGACAAGGCCGAGGTCAACACGGAGGCCATCCCCGGCCCGCTGCACAAGGCCCGGGTCGTCCGCGAGGGCACGGACCTGACCCTCGTCGCCTACGGCCCGATGGTGAAGCTCTGCCAGGAGGTCGCCGCCGCGGCCGCCGAGGAGGGCAAGAACCTGGAGGTCGTGGACCTGCGTTCGGTGTCCCCGCTGGACTTCGACTCGATCCAGACGTCGGTGGAGAAGACCCGCCGCCTGGTCGTCGTCCACGAGGCGCCGGTGTTCTTCGGCTCGGGCGCGGAGATCGCCGCCCGGATCACCGAGCGCTGCTTCTACCACCTGGAGGCCCCGGTTCTGCGGGTGGGCGGCTACCACGCCCCGTACCCGCCGGCGCGCCTGGAGGAGGAGTACCTGCCGGGCCTGGACCGGGTGCTCGACGCCGTCGACCGTGCCCTGGCGTACTGAGGAGAAGGTCGTGACGACGATGACGGAAGCGTCCGTACGCGAGTTCAAGATGCCCGACGTGGGCGAGGGACTCACCGAGGCCGAGATCCTCAAGTGGTACGTCCAGCCGGGCGACACGGTCACGGACGGCCAGGTGGTCTGCGAGGTCGAGACCGCCAAGGCCGCCGTGGAACTGCCCATCCCCTACGACGGCGTCGTGCGCTCGCTGCACTTCCCCGAGGGCACCACGGTCGACGTGGGCACGTCGATCATCGCGGTGGACGTGGCGGGCGGCGCGGGCGCCGCTCCGGTCGCCGAGGTGCCGGCGCAGGCCCCCGCGCAGCCGCAGGCCGCCCCGCAGACGCCCCGGCCCGCGGCCGACACGGCGTCGGTCGCGCAGCCCGAGGCGGCGAAGCCGGCGGGTTCGGGCCGCCAGCCGGTGCTCGTCGGCTACGGCGTGGCGGTGTCCTCCACCAAGCGCCGGCCGCGCAAGGGCCCGGAGATCACCGTCCCGAAGGTCCCGGACACCGTCCAGGCGGAACTGAACGGCCACGGCGGCGCGAGCGCCGTGCGGGAGCGTCCGCTGGCCAAGCCGCCGGTCCGCAAGCTGGCCAAGGACCTGGGCGTCGACCTCGCCACCGTGGTGCCGTCCGGTCCCGACGGGATCATCACCCGTGAGGACGTCCACGCGGCGGCGGCGGCCCCGGCCCCCGCGGCCGCACCGGCCGCCGCGCCGGTGGCCGCCGCCCCGGCCGCACCGGCCCCGGTCACGGCCCCCGCGGTCGCGCCGGCGGCGTCGTACGACACGGCACGCGAGACGCGCGTCCCGGTCAAGGGCGTGCGCAAGGCGACGGCGGCGGCGATGGTCGGCTCGGCGTTCACCGCGCCGCACGTCACGGAGTTCGTGACGATCGACGTGACCCGCACGCTCAAGCTCGTCGAGGAGCTCAAGCAGGACAAGGACATGGCGGGCCTGCGGGTCAACCCGCTGCTGCTCATCGCCAAGGCCCTGCTGATCGCCGTCAAGCGCCACCCGGAGATCAACGCGTCCTGGGACGAGGCGGCGCAGGAGATCGTGGTCAAGCACTACGTCAACCTGGGCATCGCGGCGGCCACCCCCCGGGGTCTGCTGGTCCCGAACATCAAGGACGCCCACGCCATGACGCTGCCGCAACTGGCGGAGTCCCTCGGCGAACTGGTGTCCACGGCGAGGGAGGGCAGGACGTCCCCCGCCGCCATGCAGGGCGGCACGGTGACCATCACCAACGTCGGCGTCTTCGGAGTCGACACCGGCACCCCGATCCTCAACCCCGGCGAGTCCGCGATCCTCGCGATCGGCGCGATCAAGCTCCAGCCGTGGGTCCACAAGGGCAAGGTCAAGCCCCGTCAGGTCACCACCCTGGCGCTGAGCTTCGACCACCGCCTCGTGGACGGGGAACTGGGCTCCAAGGTGCTGGCCGACGTCGCCGCGATCCTGGAGCGGCCGAAGAAGCTGATCACCTGGGGCTGAGCGCAACGGCCCGGCGGAGGGAGCCGCGCCCCGTGGTGACGGGACGCGGCGCCCCTTCGGCGGGCCGCCGGGAAGGGCGTCCGTTCCTTCTCGGGGCTCCCGCCGGGACGTGCACCGTCTCGGGCCTCAGGCCGGGACGTGCACCGTCTCCACCCGGCTCGCCACCAGCCGCTCCCGTTCCCGCCGGGCCGCCCGCCTGCGCAGGCGCAGGATCTGGCTGACGCCGAGCGCCTGGAGGACGAAGACGCAGGAGAAGGCGAGCGTGTAGTCGTCGCCGGTCGCGTCCAGCAGCACGCCGATCGCGAAGAGCGTCGTCATGGACGCCACGAAGCCGCCCATGTTGGTGATGCCGGAGGCCGTTCCCTGGCGCTCGGGAGGGTTCGCCGGCCGCGCGAAGTCGAACCCGAGCATGCTGGCCGGCCCGCACGCGCCGAGAACCGAACAGAGCACCACGAGCAGCCACATCGGCGCGCGGTCGCCGGGGTGGAACAGCGTCACCGCCCACACCAGGGCCGTCGCGCCGACCGTGCCCAGGGCCAGCGGCAGCCGCGCCCCGTGGTGACGGGCGACGACCTGGCCGTAGACCAGGCCCACGACCATGTTGCTCAGGACCACCAGCGTGAGGAGCTCACCGGCCGTGGCCCGGGTCAGCCCCTGCGCCTGGACCAGGAACGGAAGCCCCCACAGCAGCAGGAACACCATCGCGGGGAACTGGGTGGTGAAGTGCACCCACAGGCCCAGCCGGGTGCCCGGCTCCCGCCAGGAGGCGGCGATCTGGCCGCGGACGTAGGCCGCGCCCCGGTGCGGGAACGGCTCGGGCTCGTGCCCCTGGGGGTGGTCCTTCAGGAAGAGCAGCAGCAGGACCAGCACCACCACGCCCGCCACCGCGCTGCCCGCGAAGGCCGCCGTCCAGCCGACGCCGTGCAGCAGACGGGCCAGGACGAGCGTGGACACGAGGTTGCCCGCCATCCCCGCCAGGCCGGCGAGCTGGGCGACCATCGGACCGCGCCGGGCCGGGAACCAGCGGGACCCGAGCCGCAGCACGCTGATGAACGTCATCGCGTCCCCGCAGCCCAGCAGGGCGCGGGAGGCGAGGGCCGTGCCGTAGGACGGGGAGAAGGCGAAGCCGAGCTGGCCGGCCGTGAACAGCACCACGCCGATGGTCAGCACCTTCTTGGTGCCCAGCCGGTCGACCAGCAGGCCCACCGGTATCTGCATCCCGGCGTAGACGAGGAGTTGCAGGATCGAGAACGTCGACAGGGCCGAGGCGTTCACCTGGAAGCGGTCGGCGGCGTCGAGCCCGGCCACCCCCAGCGACGTGCGGAAGATGACCGCGACGAAGTAGACCGAGACGCCGATCCCCCACACGGCGATGGCGCGCCGTCCGCCGGGAGGGTCACCCGGAAGGGTGGAGTTCACGCCGCGGGGCAGGGAGCTCACCGGACCTCCCCGCGGGCGAGGTGGGAGAACCAGCCGATGTGCCGGTGCACGAGCTCGACCGCCCGCTCGGCGTCGCCGGAGCGCAGCGCCTGGAGGATCTCCGCGTGCTCGGTGAGGGTCTTGGCGATCCGGTCGGGGTGCGAGTGCAGGACGGCGACGCCCATCCGCAGCTGGCGGTCGCGGAGCTGGTCGTAGAGCCGGGACAGGATCTCGTTGCCGCCGCTGCGGACGATCTCGGCGTGGAAGCAGCGGTCCGTCACGGCGGCCGCGGCCAGGTCGCCCGCGGCGGCCTGCTCCCGCTGCTGGGCGAGCAGTTCCTCCAGGCGTGCGACGAGTGCGGGCGGCGCGGGAACGGCCTTGCGCGCCGCGTGCTCCTCGACCAGCAGGCGGGTCTCCACGACGTCGGCGATCTCCTGCGCGGAGACCGGCAGGACCAGCGCGCCCTTCTTCGGGTAGAGCTTGATGAGTCCTTCCGCCTCCAGCCGCAGCAGCGCCTCGCGCACCGGTGTGCGCGAGACCCCCACGGCCTCGGCGAGCTCCCCCTCGGTGAGAAGGGCCCCGCCTTCGTAACGGCGGTCCAGGACACCCTGTTTGACGTGGGCGTACACGCGGTCGGCGGCGGGCGGCTGCTTGACGGGGACGGGGGCCGGCGGAGCTGAGGACTGCATGCCCACAGGATAGATACAACGCGTACGCATGCGGGGGCCGGTCCAGGATGCGGACCCGCGGACGGGGTCCGAAGGGGTTCGGCGGGCGTCGGCGGGTGGGGTCCGGGTAAGGGGCGGATCAAGTAATCGGAAATTCTGCCCGGCAGACGCACAACTTTGTGTGCTACTTACGTGTCACACATGTGCGGCCCACCTCTTTCCCCCTATGAACTTGGCCGCACCGCAGGGGCATTCGACGTAATCGGGGTATTTCAGTTGATAACCGCCATCAAGGGCATCCGAGTCCGCAGGGCCGCGGCCGTCGCCGTCACCGCCGGCGCAGTGCTCGCGACCGGAGCCCTCACCGCGGCGCCCGCGCAGGCTGTCGCGACGCCCACGATCGCCGCCAAGACCGGCTTCGTGATGAACAACGCGACCGGTGCGGCGCTTTACAACAAGGGCATGGACACCACGATGTCCACCGGCTCCACCACCAAGATCATGACGGCGAACGTCGTGCTGTCGCAGACGAACCTGAACCTGGACACCAAGGTCGTCATCCAGAAGGCCTACAGCGACTACATCGTCGCGAACACCGCGTCGTCCGCGCGGCTGATCGTCGGCGACAAGGTCACGGTCCGTCAGCTGCTCTACGGGCTGATGCTGCCGTCGGGTTGCGACGCCGCGTACGCCCTCGCCGACAAGTTCGGCACGGGCACGACGCGGGCCGCGCGCGTGAAGAGCTTCATCGCCAAGATGAACGCCAAGGCCAAGACGCTCGGCATGACGAAGACGCACTTCGACTCGTTCGACGGCATCGGCAACGGGGCGAACTACTCGACCGCCAAGGACCTCACGAAGCTCGCCAGCAACTCGCTGAAGAACGCGAACTTCCGTGCGGTGGTCAAGACCAAGTCGTACACCGCCAAGACCGTCACCAAGACCGGCTCCATCCGCACCATGGGGGCCTGGACCAACACCAACACGCTGCTGAGCAGCTACAGCGGCGCCATCGGCGTGAAGACGGGCTCCGGCCCGGAGGCGAAGTACTGCCTCGTCTTCGCCGCCACCCGGGGCGGCAAGACCGTCGTGGGCACGGTGCTGGCGTCCACCAGCGTGACGGTGCGCGCCACCGACGCGACGAAGCTGCTGAACTACGGCTTCGCCAGGCTGGGCTGACCTCCGGTCACACCCTGAGCACCGACAGCGGGCCCGTCGTGATCGTCACGACGGGCCCGCTGTCGTCGCGAGGCGCACCCGGCCGGCGCCGGCTACCTGGTGACCGCGAAGTTCCGCAGGACGGCCGCCGTGAGCTCGGGCTCGCCCTCCGCCTTCACCCGGTCGGCCACCGCCTCCGCCGTCACCCGCCCGCAGGCCAGGCGGACGTACGTCTCCCAGTCGAGGGTGAACGCGGCGGCGGGCCCGAGCGCGGGCGCCGTCTCCAGGGTCCCGCGGCCCTGGATGTCGACGCGGATGGTGCGCAGGAACTCGATCGGGCCGTGCACGTCGAAGACGACCGCGGAGCTGCGCGGCGCGTCGGCCTTCTCGGCGACGACCGCCGGGAGCTCGGCGAGCAGCGCGTCCCGGGCGATGTGCGCGCCGGGGGAGTCGAGGTTGCCGGGCCGGCCCAGGGCGGTGCGCAGATCCTGTTCGTGCACCCACACGTTGAACGCGTGCAGCCGCATGGACTCCTCGAGCGTGAGCTCGGTGCCGAGCGGTCCGCGCACCACCGCCGTGGGCTGGCGCGACTCGTTGCGCAGCTGCCGGTTGCGGCGGATGACCGTGTACTCCAGCTCGGACGTCATCTCGGGGGCCGTGTGGTGGCGGCGGACGTCGACCTGCATCTCCATGTAGCGCTGGTAGTCGTTGGTGACGTGGAAGAGGTCGCGGGGCAGGGTGTGGATGGGACGAGGGTCGCCGTACATCTCGCAGTCCAGTCCGATGACGTGCGACACGATGTCGCGCACCGACCAGCCCGGGCAGGGCGTCCGGCGGTTCCAGTCCGCCTCCACCAGCGGTTCCACCAGCTCGGATATCGCTTCGATGGAGTGGGTCCAGGCGTCGGCGTAGGGCTGGAGGGTGGGATGCAGACTCACGGAAACGGGACCCCTCGGCGATCGGTACTCGGGTGGGCTGTGGCGGCGTTGCCAGCGGGAGCCGGCGCTGTCGGCGCTGTCGGCGGCGTCTCGGAACTCCCCCCGTTCTCGGCTGCGCTCGAATCGGGAGGACCCCCAAGTTACGCTGCTGTGAGGCACCCCGGCAGTGCTTTCGTGTGACGATCGTAGGCCCTGTGGGCTACTCGAATGCCAGGACGGTGGTAGTGTGCGCGCCTCTCTGATCCAGATCGCCGTAGAAGAGGGCGAATCGGTTGAATCGCGTCGGTCGAGGGCCGCCGCGCTGGTCCGGGAGCAGGCGGGCGTCGCCGACCTCGTGGTGCTCCCGGAGCTGTGGACGACGGGGGCGTTCGCCTACGAGGACTTCGCCGGCGAGGCCGAGTCGCTGGACGGGCCGACGGCCGAGGCGATGGCGAAGGCGGCGAGCGACGCGGGCGTGTGGCTGCACGCGGGCTCGATCCCGGAGCGGGCTCCGTCCGACGAGGCCCGCGCCGAGGGCGGCCACGGCGGCAGCGGCGGGGCCGGCAGCGCGCTGTACAACACGTCCCTCGTCTTCTCCCCCTCCGGCGAACTGGCCGCCTCCTACCGCAAGATCCACCGGTTCGGCTTCGACAAGGGCGAGGCCGTGCTGATGGCCGCGGGCGAGGACCTGGTGACGGTCGCTCTCCCGGAGACGACGCTGGGCGTCGCCACCTGCTACGACCTCCGTTTCCCCGAGCTGTTCCGCGGCCTCGTCGACGCCGGCGCCGAGACCCTGGTCGTCCCCGCGGGCTGGCCGGAGCGCCGCCGGGCGCACTGGACGCTGCTGGCTCAGGCGCGGGCGGTCGAGAACCAGGCGTTCGTGCTCGCGTGTGGAACGGCCGGGACGCACGCCGGAGTTCCGCAGGCGGGTCACTCGATCGTGGTCGATCCGTGGGGCGAGGTCCTCGCGGAGGCGGGAGCGGGCGAGGAGATCCTCACCGTCGACTTCGACCCGGCGAAGACGGCCGCGACCCGGGAGCAGTTCCCGGCCCTCAAGGACCGGGTGCTCGGCCTGCGGCCCCCGCGCCGGTGACGGCTCAGTCGTCGTCTCCGGCCCGCTCCTTGTCGGCGAGGTGGATCACGCACACCGACACGGCGATCAGCAGCGCCGTGTCGGCGTCCTCGCGCACGACGTCGACGCCGTAGGTCTCCCGCACGTGCAGCCATCGCCGGGAGACGACGGCCAGCAGTTCGCCGTCGTACTCGACGGCGAACTCCCGGTCGAGGATCCTCCCGCTGACGTCGAGCTCGGTGCGGCCGTCCGCCAGGGCCACCCGGTAGTGGTTGCGCAGCAGCGACAGCCGCTTGCGCCTGATCGTGGCCAGCGGCTCGCCGTTCCGCTCGATCACCATGGTGTCGCGCAGGGCGAACATCTTCTGGTGGATGTCGATCAGGACCTGCCCGCGGGTGTCCTTCAGCTCGAAGGTGTCGCGCAGCCGCATGGCCTTGCCGTCGACGAGGTAGACCTTGTTGCCTCGGTCGTCCTCGATCCAGTAGTCGTCACCGAACCCGAGGAGCCGGTCGCGCACGAGGAATCTCATACCGGTACTGCTTCCCCGGACCGGCGGCCGTCTCCCGGCGGTGAGGCGTTTTCCGGCCGCGGTTGACCCGTCTGCCGAACGCCGACGGACGTCCCCGGAGCGTGGGCGGCCGTCCTCCGGGAGCGCGTCGCCGCCGGGCGGCAAGGGCCGGGAGCGGAGGGAGGGAGGGAGG
>NZ_JAHHIT010000103.1 GCF_024539675.1 Streptomyces hilarionis
CCCCTCGTTCGCGGCGGCCGCCCCCGCCGAGGCCCCGCCCCACACCGGCGGGCTGCTCCTGCTGATCGACGGCACCGCAGGCCTCCTGACGGTCGCCGCCCTCGGCATAGCCCTCCTCCTCCACCTGATCATCAGGGTCAGGCTCCAGCCGTTCGTCGCCCTGCTCGCCGTCTCCATAGCCGTCGGCCTGCTGGCCGGCCTGTCCGTCACCGAGCTGTTCGGGACCGTCCAGCGCTCGGACGCCGTCTCCACCGTCGAGTCCGGCATGGGCGGCATCCTCGGCCACGTCGCGATCATCATCGGCCTGGGCACGATGCTCGGCGCGGTCCTCGAGGTCAGCGGCGGCGCCGAGGTGCTGGCGTCCCGGCTGCTCGGCCTGTTCGGCGAACGGCGCGCGCCCCTCGCCATGGGCCTGACCGGCCTGATCTTCGGCATCCCGGTCTTCTTCGACGTCGGCATCTTCGTGCTCGCCCCGATCGTCTACGCGGCCGCCAAGCGGGGCGGCGGGTCGATCCTGCTGTACTGCCTGCCCCTGCTGGCGGGCCTGTCGATGACCCACGCGTTCCTGCCGCCGCACCCCGGCCCGGTCGCGGCCGCCGCACTGCTCCACGTCGACCTCGGCCGGGTCATTCTCATGGGCGTCGTCTGCGGCGTCCCGGCGGTCCTCGCGGCCTGGGCGTACGCGGCGTGGGTCGGCCGCCGCGTCTTCGTCGCCGTGCCGCAGGACATGGTCGAGGCGGCGGCGGAGGCGAAGCGGGCCGTCGTCGAGGAGCAGCGGGCGCAGGGCGTGACGCCGCGCGAGGACCCGGTGCCGCTCGGCACGGTCGTCGGGATCATCGGGACGCCGCTGGTGCTCATCCTCGCCGCCACCTTCTCCTCGATCGCGCTGGACCCCTCCACGGGCCGCTCGGTGATCGAGTTCTTCGGCAGCCCGTTCGTGGCGCTGACCATCGCCCTGCTGCTGGCCTACTACCTGCTGGGCATCCGGCGCGGCTGGTCCCGCAGGTCGCTGGAGACGGTCTCGACGGCCTCGCTGAAGCCGGTCGGCAACATCCTGCTGGTCGTCGGCGCGGGCGGGGTCTTCGGCGCCGTCCTGAAGGCGAGCGGGGTGGCCCAGGCCCTCTCGGACGCCTTCAACGGGATCGGCCTGCCGGTGATCGTGCTCTCCTACCTGATCTCGGTGGTGCTGCGGGTCGCCCAGGGGTCCGCCACGGTGGCCATCGTGACCACGGCGGGCATCGTGGCGCCGCTGCTCGCCGAGGGCGACCACTCGCAGTCCTTCGTGGCGCTCGTCATCATGGCCGTCTCGGCCGGCTCGATCTTCGCCAGTCACGTCAACGACGGCGGATTCTGGATGGTGGCCAAGTACTTCGGCATCAGCGAGCGCGACACCCTCAGGACGTGGACCGTGCTGGAGACGGTGCTCTCGCTGGCCGGGTTCGCGACGGCGGCCGTATTGAGCCTCTTCGTCTAGGTCTCGCCGGGGTCGGGGCGCGCAACTCCCGTAACGAAGTAGGGGCTGGCTGTGTCCGGCACAGGATCTTCGACCATACTGCCCGCTGTGGAGCAGCGCATAGGTTCGAGCAGCCAGCCCCTGGAGGGCGCCGGATTCGACCCGGCATTCATCCCCGGGCTCACGTCGCCCGCGACCGCGAAGCCGGCGGACGGGTCGCAGACCGAGGACGAGGTCGTCGACACCGGGGAGGTGAAGGCCGAGGACGCGGAGACCGAGGACGCGAAGGGCGCCGGGGCGAAGGGCGCGGAGCCCGCCGTCGGGGAGTCCGCCGCCGACGAGCCCGAAGCCCGGGCCGAGGAGGAGGAGCCGGCCGACGGCCCCGCCTTCGAGGCCGCCGACCGCCGTGCCCGGTTCACCGCCGACGCGCGGGGCGTGCGCCTGCGTCTCGACGAGGAGGAGTGCGAGTTCCGCTGGGACGAGATCGGCGCCGTCGAGACGGAGTCGCCCCGGTTCGGCAAGCGGTTCACCATCACGGTGCACACCCCTGACCGCCGTTGGTACCCGATCGAGATCGAGGCGACGGCCAGGGCGCGCTTCCAGGAGTGGGAGGACCAGCTGGACGCGGTCCTCGACGCCTACTTCGAGGAAGGCGACGCCGAGGACGCTGCGGCCGACGCGAAGGACGCCGACGCGAAGGACGCCGAGGACACGGACGTCAAGGGCGCCGGCGTCAAGGACGCCGACTAGTCAGGCGCAGTACTGGCTCTGCTTCCCGATGGACCGGTACATGCAGTCCGCGTTCTCGAGAAGCTGTAGCACCGCGTCCCGGTTGCGGGAGGTCTCCCGCTCGATGACCTCGTCGGGCGGGTAGAACCCGCCTCCCGCACCGGACGTCGGATACATCTCGAAGGTGTACGAGAAGATCTTCTGCGTGCCCCAGAGGTAGTCGTCGATCGACCCGTCGGTGATGTACAGGTCGCTCGACTGCTCGGCCGTGTACCCGTTGCTCGCGGCCATCTTCTGCCCGACGGCCTTGAACGCGGCGTTGTCGTCCGCGGTCATCCCCGTCGCCGTGTCGGAGTAGGTGTAGCCGAACGGCCACAGCACCAGTTCGCTGTAGGTGTGGAAGTCGATCCCGGCGGTGATCTGCTGCTTGCCGCCCACCACCCGGCTGCGCACGAAGTCGGCGACGACCTTCACCTCGGGCGCCGACTCGGCGGACGCGCCGCGGTAGGTCTCGGAGGACGTGGACCCCGAGGAGCCGCCGCAGCAGCCCCACTTGAAGTTCCAGTTCCGGTTGAGGTCCGTGCCGACGTACGAGGAGCCGGAGTTGGGCTGGCGGTTCTTGCGCCAGGAGCGGTAGGAGCCGGTGGCGATGTCGTACTCGCCGCCGTCCGGGTTGAGGTCGGGGACGATCCAGATCTCGCGGCCGTTCACCATGTTCGTCACCCGCGGGTCCGAGCCGTAGCCGGCGCCCAGCTCGCGGATCAGGTACAGCGCCATCTCCACGGTGAGGTGCTCGCGGGCGTGCTGGTGGTGGGTGAACAGCACCTCGGGCTCCGCCTCGTCGACGCCCACGTTGTCGCTGATCTTGACGGCGACGATGTCCCGGCCCTGGTACGACCTGCCGATGACGCGCTTGCTCATGATGCCCGGGTAGGCGGCGATGCGCTGGTCGATCTCCGCCGTCATCTCGGCGTAGTTGTGGTACTTCGCGTCGGCGGTGGGGAAGTCGAACAGCCTCCCGCCGTCCTGCCCGGCCCGGTCCGGCGCCGAGCCGAGCGCGGAGACCTCGTATCCCTGGGCGCGCAGCCGCCGGATCTGCTCGGCGCGGCCGGAGACCACCACGCTCTCCGCGTCGGCCTCGTCGACGCTGACCCCGGACGCGGCGATCGCGGTGCGCAACTGGGGGGTGCTGTGCGGGACGTGGACCTCGTACTGCCGGACGTCGTCGGCGGACGGCGCGGCCCCGACGGCCCCGCGGGCCGCCGCGTCGGTGACCGTCGCCGACAGGGGCGCCGCCAGGGCGAGGGCCAGCAGGGCGGCGAGGGCGGCGGAGCGCCGGCCGCCGATGCCGGCGCCGGCGCCTGATCCGCGAATGCGAAGTCGCATGAACTCTCCTCGTGGGGAGTCGGGTCGTGGGGGGCTGTGCGTGTGCCGTGTGCGGCGGTGCGGTGCCGCTCATCGTCAATCCGTGGCATGGACAGGTCAAGGGACGACAAAGGGCCGATGGCCGGAACCATGCGAAAAACGGCGCATGACCGGCCGCGAAGTGTAATTGCGCCCGCATCCGGCGAAAGCGATCACACGCGCGAGCGGGTGCGCACATCGGGTGCAGATCGCGCGGGCCCTCTTGCCGCCCCGGCCTCTTTGAGCTTTCTTGACCTTCATGGCGGACACCACGGGACCACCCACGGGACACTCCACGACCACCGGGCCTCTCCCCGGAAGCGACGACGAACCCGCACCGCGCACGTCCAGTTGGAAGCACATCGGCCCCGGGATCGTGGTCGCCGCCACCGGCGTCGGCGCCGGCGACCTGGTGGCCACGCTCATCGCCGGCAGCAACTTCGGCTACACCCTGCTCTGGGCGGCGATCGCCGGCTGCCTGGTCAAGATCTCCCTCGCCGAGGCGGCCGGCCGCTGGCACCTGGCCACCGGCCGCACCCTGTTCGACGGCTGGGCGAGCCTGGGCCGCTGGACGAGCTGGTTCTTCGTCGCCTACGTCGTCGTCTGGGGCTTCGTCTACGGCGCGGCGGCGATGTCGTCGAGCGCGCTGCCGCTCCAGGCGCTCTTCCCGCACGTGATGGACCTGCGGTGGTGGGCCGTCGCCTGCGGGCTGGTGGGCCTGGTGTTCGTGTGGTTCAACAAGTACGCCGTCTTCGAGAAGGTCATGACGCTCCTGGTGGGCGTCATGTTCGTGGTGACGGTCTATCTGGCGGTCCGCGTCACCCCCCACCTCGGCGAGGCCTTCGCGGGGCTGCTGCCGGTCCTGCCGGACGAGAAGGACTCCGTCCTCAACACCCTCGGCCTGATCGGCGGCGTCGGCGGCACCATCACCCTCGCCGCCTACGGGTACTGGGTCAACGCCAAGGGCTGGACCGACGCGGGCTGGATGAAGGTCATGCGGCTCGACAACCGGGTCGCGTACCTCACCACCGGCGTGTTCGTCGTGGCCATGCTCTTCGTCGGCGCGGAGCTGCTGCACTCCGCGAACGTGGCGATCGCGAGCGGCGACAAGGGGCTCGTCCAGCTGAGCGACATCCTGGAGGAGCGGTACGGGGCGGCGACGGCCACGTTCTTCCTGATCGGCTTCTTCGCCACCTCCTTCACCTCGCTGATCGGCGTCTGGCACGGCGTCAGCCTGATGTTCGCCGACTTCGTCGCCCGGCACCGCGGCCGCGGCGACGCCGGCGGCACGCAGGTCGCCTCCGGGGAACGGGAACGGTCCTGGCCCTTCCGGGCGTATCTGCTGTGGCTGACCTTCCCGCCGATCGTGCTGCTCTTCCAGGGGCAGCCGTTCCGCCTGATCATCCTCTACGGCGTGCTGGGCGCGGCCTTCCTGCCCTTCCTGGCGGGAACCCTGCTGTGGCTGCTGAACTCCTCGCGCACGCCCGGGCGGTGGCGCAACGGACCGCTGAGCAACGGGATGCTGGTGCTGGCGGGCCTGCTGTTCCTGGTGCTGTGCGTGAAGCAGATCGCGGACCAGCCGTGGGGGGACTTCTTCTGATTCCGGGCACGGGCAGCGCGGGTGCGGGGGCCGTCCCGTGGGCCGGGCAAGGCCGGGGCCCCGGGCGTCGGGCCGGGGTCCGTCAGGCGCCTCTCGCGGACCGCCGATCCGCGGCGGGAGGCGCCCGCGTCCCGGCCCGTACGGGCGGCTCGGCGCGAGCGCGACCCGCGGTGCGACACGGGGCGTCGCCGGCCGCGCGCACCGGCGCCACGGGCCGCGTCTGCCCGCGCCGCCCGGCGAGCGGCGCCCGGCGCGGGAGGCTCCCGCCCTGCTCGCCGACGCCCGGACCCGAGCCGGAAGGCCAGTCCATCGCCGTCCCCTCCGCCGTCAGTCCTCGGCGCTGCGCCACCGCGGGCTGAGCGCGATCGCCCGCAGCTGCCCCATCGTCAGGGCAGGCTCGGCCCGCGTCGCCTTCCGGTCCTGCGCGGAGGCGTTGAACGCGCTGACCACCACCCGCAGGCCGTCCTTGCGCAGGGTGTCGGCGGTCCACATCACGACGCCCTCGCCGCCCTTCTCGCCCGGCCCCTGGCGCGTGGCGACGCGGGTGCCGTCGGCGAGCGTCTCGGCGTCGGAGCCGTACAGCTCACCGGCCGCATCCGACATCCCCGGCTGCACGTTGACCTGGACCAGGCCGGCGCCCTTGCCGTCGTCGACGACGAAGTAGGCGTAGCCGCTCTCCTGGCTGCCGTGCGCGACGCGGTCCAGGCCCTCGGGCAGCAGGAGGCTGAGCTTGCGCAGGATGAGCCAGCCGGCCATCCCCCCGGGCCGGGCGGACGAGCCGGACGATCCGGGAGGGGGAGTGCCCTCCTTCTCCCCGGGCATGGCGTCGATGATCCGGCGCCAGTCGGAGGCCGCGGCCAGCGCCTTCAACCGGGCCGGCGACAGCGGCGGTTCGGGCCGGGTCACCGGCTTGCCCTTCTCCGCGGCGGCGTTCCACTCGATGACGCTCACATGGTGCCCGGCCGGGGTGACCAGGTCCGCGCCCCACGCCTTGGTGTCCTCGCGGCGGTCGGGATACTCGTACCCCTGGTAGACGGTGACCGCCGACCTGTCGGGCAGGATCTCGGTGGTGCAGGTCTCGAAGGGCGACTGCCCGCCCTTCTTCGGGCAGGGCAGCACGGCGGCGGACGGATTGACCTCGCGGCCCTGCGAGCGGACCCGGTCCAGGCCCACGGAGACGGACCCCGCCCCCTTGCCGTCGTCGAACGCGCCCACCGCGAGCGGCGGCAGGTCCCCGCCCGTGCCGCGCGCGTCGGAGGTGGTGAACGTCCCCCGCGGCAGCAGCTTTCGCAGGGTGCGGACCACGTCGTCGGCCGAGTAGGCCTTCGGCGCGGCGCTGCCCTCGGCGGCGACCGAGGACGGCTTCGCGGCGGGCGCGCCGTCCCACGGCGTCAGCAGCGCCCCGCTCACCCCCACGAGGGCCAGTCCGGCCGCGCCCCCCGCCACGGCCGCCCTGCGCCGCAGCCGGCGGCCGCGCGCCTGCCCCGCGGCCACGAGCGTGCCGCTCGGGCTGCCGAAGGCGCCGCCGGTCTCGTGCAGGGCCGCGGCGAGCCGCTCCTCGAAGGGATCGCTGTGCTGGTCAACGGGCATGGTGAACCACCGTCTTTCGCGGGAGATGGAGGGAACGTCTTCGGCCGGGGCGGCGAGGGCCGGCGGCTCAGGGGCGGGCGTACAGGCTCATGTCCTCGCCGAGCAGCTCCCGCAGCCGGCCGAGCGCCCGGGAGCAGCGCGTGCGCACCGCCGCCGAGCTCGCGTTCATCGCGCCGGCGGTCTCCTCGACCGAGCGGTCCTCCCAGTACCGCAGGACCACGACGGCCCGGTCCTTCGCGGGCAGCCGGCCCAGCGCCTGCAACAGGGTGAGCCGCAGCGGCATGTCGGCGGCCCCGCCGTCGGCCACGTCCGGGAACGTCGCCACGGCCCGCTCGCGGCTGCTGCGCCGCCGCTGGTGGGCGAGGAAGGTGCGGGTGAGGACGGTCTGCGCGTACCCGGCCGGGTTGTCGACCCGGGACACGCGCGTCCAGCGCAGGTAGAGCCTGCCGAGGGTCTCCTGCACCAGGTCCTCGGCGAGGTGCGTGTCCCCTGCGGTGAGCAGACACGCCGAGCGGTACAGATGCCCGGTGCGCGCCGCCGCGAACTCGGCGTAGCCCTCCGCGCGGGCGGACTGCCTCATGAATGTTCCCCCTGTGCCGGTCTGCCTGCTGTCCTCACCTCACTAATGCGGTGGGGGGAGGGAAATGTTTCACGGCGGACCGACAGCGGGGCCTCGGCCGGCGCCGGGTAGGTTCGGGGCTGTGACAGACCAGCCGCCGCCACCGCCCGCCGTGCCCCCGGGCTTCGGCCCGCCCCCGCCGCAGTACGCCCCGCGGGCGGTCGCGCCGCAGGCCTTCCCCGCGCAGCAGGGCCCGCCTCCGTACGCCTCGCCCCCGTACGCCTCGCCCCCGTATGCCGCGCAGCCTCACGCCCCGCAGCCCGGACCGGGCGGGGCGGGGCCGGGGTTCCTGGCGGTCGACAAGCGCAACTCGGTCGTCGTCGACGCGTCGGGCGTCGCGTTCGAGATGTACGACATCACCGTGGACTTCCCGTGGGCCGAGATCCGCAGCGTGCACTACCGCGCGCGCCCCGACGGCAGGGCGCTGATGGTCGCCGTCGTCCATCTGGACGGCAGGGTCTACGAGTGCGTGGTGACGGCGAAGCCGAAGGAGCGGTTGCAGGGCTGGTTCGCCCAACTGGCCTGGGTGCTCGGCCACTACCGGCCGACGGGCTGAGGGCCGGGGGCTCGCGGCCCGTCGGAGGGCGGCGCGGCCTCAGCGGGCCGGCGCCCAGTCGTCGGCCAGGAGCCCGAGCAGCACCTCGTCCAGGAACGCGCCCATCACCCAGGCCGAGGAGCGCAGCACGCCCTCGCGGACGAAGCCGTTGCGCTCGGCGGCGCCCAGCATCGCGGCGTTGTCCGCCAGCGTCTCGATCTGGAGCCGCCGCAGGCCGCGCACGACGAAGCCGTAGTGGCACAGCGCCGCGACCGCGTCGGTGCCGTACCCCTTGCCGCGGGAGACCGCCAGCAGCCCCAGCCCGATGTGCGCGGACCGGTTGTGCGCGTCGATGCCCCACAGCGACGCGGTGCCGACCAGCGTGCCGCCGTCGAGCTCCACCACGGAGAAGGGGGCCTGCCGTTCGTTCTTGTCGTCGACGACGAGCGGCGAGTCCGTCGAGCCGGGCGTGAGCGGCCGCCACGGGTGGGTTCCGGACCGCGAGGCGTTGACCACGTCGTCGTAGAGCTCGGCGTGCAGGACCGGGATGTCGTCCTCGTGCCGGGCCCTGAGCCCGACCTTGCTGCCTCGTAGCATGCAGGCTTCCTACCGGAGCGGGCCGACGGGGGGCAATCCGATTACCGTCCCGCCGGCGCCGCGCCGCACTCCTGTGGCCCTACGGCAGCCCGTGCACGTGCGGGCCCACCGCCGACGACCAGGCGTTGCCCGCCGCCGCGTCCCAGTTCGTCGACCAGGTCATGGCCCCGCGCAGTGCGGGATAGGTCTTCGAGGGCTTGAAGGAGCCGCAGTTCGTGCCCCTGGCCAGACAGTCCAGGGCGTTGTTCACCACGGACGGGGAGACGTAGCCGCTGCCCGCGCCGCGGGTGGACGCCGGCACGCCGAGGCCCACCTGGGACGGGGCCAGACCGCCCTCCAGCTGGATGCAGGCGAGCGCGGTGAGGAAGTCCACCGAGCCCTGGCTGTACACCTTGCCGTCGCAGCCCAGCATGGAACCGCTGTTGTAGTACTGCATGTTGACGACCGTGAGGATGTCCTTCACGTTCAGCGCGGTGCGGAAGTAGCCGTTGGACGTCGACTGCATGTCGATCGTCTGCGGGGCCATGGTCAGGATCAGCCCCGGCCCCGCCTTCGCCGACAGGGAGCGCAGCGCCTGGGACATGTACGTGGGGTCGAGGCCGTTCTCCAGGTCGATGTCGACGCCGTCGAAGCCGTAGGTCTGCATCAGCGCGTACACCGAGTTCGCGAAGTTCGCCGCGGACGTCGCGTCGTTGACCGACACCGTGCCGTTCTGGCCGCCGACGGAGACCACGACCTTCTTGCCGGCCGCCTGCTTGGCCCTGATGTCCGCCGTGAACCGGTCCACCGTGTAGCCGCCGAGGCCCGCCGAGTCCAGCGTGAACGACACCGCGCCCGGCGTCGACGTGGCGTCGGCGAAGGCGACCGCGATGATGTCGTAGGCCGCGGGGACGTCGGAGATCTTCTGGACGGTCGCGCCGTTGTCGAAGTTCTGCCAGTAGCCCGTCACGGCGTGCCTGGGCAGGCCTCCCGTACCCGGGTCGCCGCCGGTCGCGGCGGTGGCGCCCGTCACCGGCGCCGACCTGGCCGACTCGCCCGCCGCGTTGGACGCCGTGACCTGGAAGGTGTACGCCGTCGAGGCGGTCAGCCCGGTCACGGTCGCGGAGGTCCCGGTCACCGTCGTCGCCTTCGTGCCGCCGCGGTAGACGGAGTAGGCCGTCGCGCCGGGCGCCGCGTTCCAGGACAGCGACACGGACGACGACGTCGTGCCGGAGACGGTGAGGCCGCCCGGCGTGCCCGGCACGGTGGGGGCCGGGTCGCCGCCCCCGCCGCCGTCGGGGCCGAACACGGAGACGTCGTCGGCGTAGTAGGCCGCCTGGCCGTACCAGCCGTGCGTGTACACGTTCACCGAGGTCGTCGACGCTCCGGTGGTGAACGTCGTCGACAGCCGCTTCCACGCGGGGGCGTCCGGCGTCCAGGTCGAGACGTCCGTCGTGCCCGTGCCGGTGACGCCCAGGTAGGTGTAGCCGCCCTGGACCCAGGCGCTCAGCGTGTAGGTGGAGCCGGGCTTCACCGCGACCGTCTGGCCGCAGCGTGCGTTGTCCTGTCCGGCGGGCGTCGCCCTGAGGGCGGACGCGCCCCCGTGCACGGGCGAGGAGACCGTCGTGCCGCTCGCCGCCGTACAGGTCCAGTCGGTCAGGCCGGCCTCGAAGCCGGCGTTCCTCGCGTTGTTCAGGTCCGCGGCGGACGCCTGAGCCGCGCCCGTCAGGGACAGGACGAGGGCGGCGGCGAGGGCGCCCGCGGCTCTCGGCCAACGTCGTGTCACGTACTTAAGTGGGGACATGACAACAAGTTGGTCCAGACCAATTCTGTTGTCAAGGGGTCCGCCCGTGGAGGGCCCGTGGAGGCGACCGGCGCGTAACCTGCCCCGATTTGCTGCGAGTTGCGCAAAGAAGAGATGTCAGGCAGCCACGGAAAGCTGTTCTCCGGCCACAGGGCGCTGGATACAGTGCTGAGGTAGTCACGCAATGAAGTCACCCCGGTGCACCGGAGTAACTCCGGTGGGCCGGACCGCGGGAATCGGGGAGCTGCGCGTGCCAACAGCCATTGCCGTGACCGGAGCCGACCTGGCGCTGGCGCCCCAGGACGAACGCACCCTGCCCGCCGCCGTCCTCGCCGACCTGGACCGCCGGCCGCTGGACGAGGCGCTCGCCGCCGTCCAGACGCTCGTCGACCAGCACGGGCACGTGATCGTCCTGTACTCGCGGACCGCCCCGGCCGCCGTGGAACAGCGGCTGCACACCGTCCGCTCCCTCCTGGAGAGCGACCGCATCGCGCTCTTCCGCCCCGACCTGCCGCCGCTCGCGGTGGCCGTCCTGGCCCGCCAGTTGCGCCAGCTCGCCTCCTGCGACCTCGGCCCCGGCGTCATCGCCTCCGCCGGCCGGCTGCTCACCCACTACCTGCACGCCGGAGCGCTCCTCGGCTCGGTCGCCCGCCTCGACCGCGTCCCCGGCGTCGGCCTGAAGTCGCACGCCCGCTCCTGGGTGCCGGGCAGCCAGTTCGGCGTCCTCGCCCATCCCCAGCCGCAACTGGTGCGCGCGACGCCCGAAACCGCGCTGCCCGGACCCGAGTTCGGCACCTGGCTGCTGGTCGCGCGCGGCCAGTTGCAGTCCGACTGGGTCACCGACGTCCTGGCCCCCGCCTGGAAGGCCCAGGGCCTGCGGGAGACGACGCTGCCCGCCGAGTCGGCCGACTGGTGGGGCACCGGCAAGGCGATCGAGTTCTGCGCCTACCTGCCCGACCTGTCCGTCCTCTACCAACTGGTCGCCTCGGTACGGCAGAGCGTCTGCCACTGGTGCGGCATCGACGTCATCGGCGACCGCTGCGTCTTCTGCTCCGCGACCCCGCCCGCCGCCGCCGAACTCACCGCCCGCACCGCCCAGCCGGCCCGTGCGCTCACCACGGGCGGCTGACCCCGCATGACCCGCCCGTCCGTTCCCGCCCGTCCGACCCGACCCCCGACGAGGTTGTCCGGCCCATGAACTCCCGTCAGCGCCGCGGCGTGATTCTCCTGCTCCTGTCGGTGGTGTGCGCCCTCGGCGCGTTCGCCGGCGTCCTGTCCGTCATGGACGACGTGAAGTCCAAGGTCGGACCCGAGGTCGCCGCGTACGAGCTGCGCGCCGACGTGGCGCCGTACACCACCCTGAGCGCGGACCAGTTCAAGAAGATAGAGATGCCGCGGCGCTGGCTGTCCGGCAACGCCGTCACCGACCTGGCCGCCATCCGCGGCAAGATCGCCGTGACGACGCTCAGGAAGGGCTCGCTGTTGCAGAGCGACATGATCGTCGACCAGCCCGCCCTCCAGCCGGGCCAGCAGGAGGTCGCCATCATGGTCGACGCGGCCACCGGGGTCGCGGGCAAGATCACCCCGGGCTCGTCGGTCAACGTCTACGCCACGTTCGAGGGCGCCAAGGAGGGCGACCCCGACCAGTCGAAGATCATCGTCACCGGCGCCCGCGTCCTCGACGTCGGCGAGATCAAGGCCCTGGAACCGGACGAGAACGACCGCGCCCGCTCGGCCACCGACGCCGTCCCCATCACCTTCGCGCTGTCCACCCTCGACGCCCAGCGCATCACGTACGCGGAGTCGTTCGCCAAGCGCGTGCGCCTCGCCCTCGTGGCACCCGGCGGCAGCGCCGCGGTCCCCGACAAGGACCGCACGTACGAACTCGCCACGGACAAGTGAGAGGCCGCCGCCCATGCCCACGAGGATCCTCCCGGCCGTCGGCGACGCGGACGCGGTCCGTTCCCTCACCACCTTGCTCAGCCAGCTCCCGGACGCCGAACCGGTCACCCCGGTCGGCGACTCCACCCAGCTCGTGGACACCCTCGCCCGCCTCGCCGCCGAGTCCGTCGACGAACTGCCCGAGGTCGTCGTCGTCCACGAACGCATCGGCCCGGTGCCGGCCC
The DNA here is from genome assembly GCF_024539675.1 of Streptomyces hilarionis. Lineage (GTDB taxonomy): Bacteria > Actinomycetota > Actinomycetes > Streptomycetales > Streptomycetaceae > Streptomyces > Streptomyces hilarionis. The sequence goes on from NZ_JAHHIT010000103.1 coordinate 12,437, forward strand.
TGGAACTGGTCCGCGAGGTCGCCCTGCGCTTCCCGGCGGTCGGCGTCATCCTCGTCACCACCGACGCGGGCCCCGGCCTGTTCGCCGCCGCCATGGACTCCGGCGCCCGCGGCCTGGTCACCCTCCCGCTGAGCTACGAGGACCTCGCCAGCCGCGTCCAGGCCGTCGCCCAGTGGTCGGTCGGCGTACGACGCCACCTCGGCCACGCCGGCGACGTGTTCACCGGCGTCGGCGGCACCGTCGTCACCGTCAGCGGCGCCAAGGGAGGCGTCGGCGCGACCCTGACGGCCGTCCAGCTCGCCCTCGCCGCACAGGCCTCCGGCCGCCCCACCGCCCTGGTCGACCTCGACCTTCAGACCGGCGACATCGCCTCCTACCTGGACGTGCAGTTCCGCCGCTCGGTCGTCGACCTCGCCGCCATCGCCGCCATCTCGCCGCGCATCCTCGCCGAGGCCGTCTTCCGCCACGACACCGGCGTGGCCCTGCTGCTCGCCCCCGGGGAGGGCGAACGCGGCGAGGAGGTCACCGACCGCGCCGCCCGCCAGATCCTGACCGCCCTGCGCTCGCGCTACGAGGTGGTGGTCGTGGACTGCGGCGCCCAGCTCAGCGGCGCGGGCGCGGTCGCCGTCGAACTGGCCGACCGCGCCCTGCTGGTGACGACCCCCGACGTGGTCGCCGTCCGCGGCGCCAAACGCACCGTGCGCATGTGGGACCGGCTCCAGATCCGCAAGGCGGAGGAGACGACCGTGGTCGTCAACCGGCACAGCCGCGTCACCGAGATCCAGCCCTCGCTCATCCAGAAGATCACCGGCACGGCCGTCGCCGCGACCACGGTCCCCGCCAACTTCAAGGAACTCCAGGCCGCGGTCGACGCCGGCCGCGTCCACGCCCTCGACGGCAAGGGCGCCGTCCGCCAGGCGCTGTGGGCGCTCGCCGGCGAACTCGGACTGGTCAAGGCGCCGCAGACCGCGCTCGTCCGCAGGAGCGGCGGGCGCGGACGCGGCCCGGACCGGGGCCCGGCGGGGTTCCGGCGGCGGAGGGAGTGAGATGAGCGCACGGCAGGCGACAGCGCGCGCCCGGACCCGCGCGAGGGCCGCCCGCGCACGCGACACGGGCCAGGTCACCGTCGAGTTCCTCGGCATGATCCCGCTGATCGTCGTGACCCTGGTGGTGGTCTGGCAGTTGGTCCTCCTGGGATACACCTACACGCTCGCGGGCAACGCTGCCGACGAGGCGGTGCGGGCGGGGACGGCGGCCGGGCCGGGGGAGCGGGACGCGGTGTGCCGGGAGGCGGGGACCGCGAAGCTGTCCGACGCATGGCGGGCGGACGCCGACGTGAGCTGCGGCGGCAGCGGCTACGTGACGGCCGACGTCACCCTGCACGTCCCCGTCCTCTTCCCCGGCGCCTTCGACCTGCCGTTCACCGTGCACGGCCATGCGGGCGCGGTCGAGGAAGAGGACGGCGACTGAGATGGCGTACCGCGAGCGCGCGAGCGACACCGGACGCGGGCCGGGACAGGAGCGCCGAAGCCGGCGGGGGCGTGGAGAGGAGCGCGGAGGCGGGCGGGGGCGCGACCGGGGGCAGGCGGCCATCGAGTACCTGGGGTTCCTGCCCGTGCTGCTCGCCGTGGCGCTGGCCGTCGTCCAGCTCGGCCTGGTCGCCTACGGCGCCCAGCAGGCGGGGACGGCGGCCCGCACGGGGGCGCGCAGCGCGTCCCTGCACGAGGACTACGCCGGGGACTGCGCGCGGGCGGTCAGCAGCTGGCTGGCCGCGGCCTGCGCGCCCGCGTACTCCGGCGACGAGGTCCAGGTCACGTCCACCGTCACCATCCCGTCCGTCATCCCCGGCGTCGGGGACTTCGAGGCCCACCGGACGGCCACGATGCCGGTCGACCACTGAAGGAAGGGCATCCGACATGAGCCTGCGCGCGCGCATCACCTCCCCCGAGGAGAACGGGCGGGCCGAGGACGGCCACCTGGTCGCCTCCTACCGGACCAAGCTGCTGGAGGAGATCGACCTCGCCGAGATGAGCTCCCTCGCGGCGGCCGAGCGCCGGGCCCGCCTGGAACGGGTGCTCGGGCACATCATCAGCCGCGAGGGCCCGGTGCTGTCCACGGCGGAACGGGCCCAGCTGATCCGCCGGGTCGTCGACGAGGCGCTCGGCCTCGGCATCCTGGAACCGCTGCTGGAGGACGCCTCGATCACCGAGATCATGGTGAACGGCCCCGACGCGATCTTCGTCGAGCGCGGCGGCCGGGTGGAACAGCTCCCCCTGCGCTTCGCGTCGAACGACCAGCTGATGCAGACGATCGAACGCATCGTCTCGACGGTCAACCGGCGGGTGGACGAGACGAACCCGATGGTCGACGCCCGCCTCCCCTCGGGCGAGCGCGTCAACGTGATCATCCCGCCGCTGTCGCTCACCGGCCCCATCCTCACCATCCGCCGCTTCCCCCGCTCCTTCACCCTGCACGAGCTGGTCGGCTTCGGCTCGCTCGACGAGCAGATGCTGTTCCTGCTCGCCGGCCTGGTGCAGGCGAAGTTCAACGTGATCGTCTCGGGCGCGACCGGCACCGGCAAGACGACCCTGCTCAACGCCCTGTCCGGCCTGATCCCCGACGGCGAGCGCATCATCACCATCGAGGACTCGGCCGAGCTCCAGCTCCAGCAGTCCCATGTGATCCGCCTGGAGTCGCGCCCACCGAACGTGGAGGGCAACGGCCGCATCACCATCCGCGACCTGGTCCGCAACTCCCTGCGGATGCGCCCGGACCGCATCGTGGTGGGCGAGGTCCGCGGCGGCGAGTCGCTCGACATGCTCCAGGCGATGTCGACCGGCCACGACGGCTCCCTGGCCACCGTCCACGCCAACAGCGCCGAGGACGCCCTGATGCGGTTGCAGACCCTCGCCTCGATGTCGGAGGTCGAAATCCCCTTCGTCGCCCTCCACGACCAGATCAACAGCGCCGTGGACGTCGTCGTCCAGCTCACCCGGTTCGCCGACGGCGCCCGCCGCGTCACCGAGATCGCCCTGCTCGACAGCCACGGCGGGGAGCCGTACCGGCTCGCCACGATCGCCCGCTTCCACGCACAGCCGATGACCGCCGACGGCCGCGTCCACGGCGCCTTCGAGTACTTCCCGCTCCCGCGCCGCACCGCGGACCGCCTCTACATGGCGAGCCAGCCGATCCCGCAGGCGTTCGGCGTGGCGCGAGCGGCCCACGAACTGACGACACGGGAAGCCCGGTGACGCCGATGGACCTCCACACCCTGACCAGCCTGACCACCGGCGTGGCCCTGCTGACCTGCGTGCTGGCCGTCGCCGGCCTGCACGTCTACGGACGCGGCCGGGCGCAGCGGGCCGAGCTGGTCGAACGCCTCTCCCACACCGGCCAGGTCGCCGGCGCCGGCCGCCGGCGCAGGTTCCGCGGCCTGGACCGGCGGCTGCGCCGCACGAAGGCCGGCCGCAAGCTGGAGCTGCGGCTCGCCGCGACCGGCCTCGACGTGACGCCGGGCGAGTTCTTCGCCTGCATGCTGGCGGCGGTGGCCGGCCTGTGGCTGGTCGGACAGGCCACCCTGGCCCCCTTCTTCGGCCCGCTGGCCGGTCTCCTCGGCATCTGGGCCGCCTGGCAGTTCCTCAACTGGCAGCGCCAGAAACGCATCGAGAAGTTCATCAACCAACTGCCCGAACTGGCCCGGATCCTGGCCAACGCCACCCACGCCGGGCTCGCGCTGCGCACCGCGGTCGGCATGGCGGCGGAGGAGCTGGAGGCGCCGGCCGGCGAGGAACTGGCCAAGGTGGCCAACCAGCTGGCCGTCGGCCACTCCATGGACGACGCGCTCGGCGAACTCGCCGACCGCCTCCCCTCCCGCGAACTCGTCGTCCTCGTCACCACGCTGGTCCTCTCCAACCGGGCGGGCGGCCAGGTCGTCGGCGCACTGCGCAACCTGACGGAGACCCTGGAGGAGCGCAAGGAGACCCGGCGCGAGGTGCGCACCCAGCTGTCGCAGGTCAACACCACCGCCTACGCCGTGCCCGTGCTCGGGGTGGGCTCCCTGTTCCTGATGAACGGGGTCAAGGACGGCGCCCTGGAACGCATGACCGGCTCGCCGGTCGGCCAGGGCGCCGTCATCATCGCCTTCGCGCTGTACGCGGTCGGCTTCTTCCTCATCCGCCGCATGTCCCGGATCGACGTCTGAGCCGCGGGGAAGGGTGCACGAACCATGGAACTGCTGCTCGCGACCGTCATGGGCCTCGCCGTCTGGGGCGCCTTCGCCGGGATCCGCATGTACCGGGCCGACGCCAAACTGCCCCCGGACCTGGCGCTGGCCCTGGAGGTCGGCGCCACCCGCACCGGCGCGGTCGACTCCCTCGTCGACCGGATGGGCATGCGGTACGCCCCCGCCGTGCTGCGCCTCATGGGTCCCCGGCAGGTCGCCAGGTACCGCCGGAAGATCGACCTGGCGGGCAACCCGGGCGGCCTGACCATCGACCGGTACGCGGCCCGGCGCGCGGTGTACGGCGCGCTGGGCGGGTTCGGCGGACTGGTCTTCCTCCTCCAGGGCAGGATCGTCCTGGCCCTGCTGCTGTTCGCGTTCGCCGCGTTCTGGACCGAGGTCGGCATCTGGGCGGCGATCCGGATCCGCCGGGACGTCATCGAGCGGACGCTGCCCGACTTCCTCGACGTCCTCGCCGTCGTCGTGAGCGCGGGGCTGGGCTTCCGCCAGGCGCTCGGCCGGGTCGCGTCGAGGTACGAGGGGCCCTGGGCGGACGAGATCCGCATCACCCTGCGCCAGATGGACCTCGGCGTGAGCCGCCGCGAGGCCTTCGCCGAGCTGCGCCGCCGCAACGACTCCGAGCAGGTCGCCATGTTCGTGACGGCCCTTCAGCAGGGCGAGGAACTCGGCGCCCCGATCGTGGACACGCTGGTGTCGCTGGCCAAGGACATGCGCCGCACGGACGCCCAGAACGCCCGGCGCAAGGCCGCCCGCGCGGTGCCCCGGGCCACGCTGATGATCACCACGTTCATGGTCCCGGCCACCATGCTCCTGCTCGGCGCCGGCCTCCTGCTCGGCTCGGGCACCGACTTCAGCCCCCTCACGGGCGACTAGGCGAGCGGGGAGGACGGCGATGGCGGCGACCACACGGGCGGCGCGCACACGGGCGGCGGCGGCACGGGCGGCGCTCACCCGGTCCGGGAGGACCAGGGGCGCCGGGGCGTCGGCGCTGGACGACGTCTCCCTCGAGGTGAACGCCCTCCAGGCGATGTGCCGGCAGGTCTTCGGATTCCGGCTCGCGATGATCGCCGTCGCCGCGCCCCCGGCACTGCTCAACGCCGCGCCCGGCACGGGCGTGCGGCTGGTGGGCGCGGCCGTGGTCGTCACCTTCATGGGCTCCTACGTCCTCTTCCGCGACTGGGAACGCTTCGGCCCCCTGCTGCTGCACCACCCCTCGCTCCTCGCCGTGGACACCCTGTTCGGCGCGCTGCTGCTCGTCTCGGCAGGACCGGACACGACCCTCGCCTACGTCAGCGTCTGCACCCCGCTGCTCGCCGGCATCGTGTACGGCTGGCGGGGCGCCGCCTGCTTCGCCTCCCTGCAGTCGCTGATCCTGCTGCTGGTCTACGCCGCCCTGCGGGAGGGCCCGGGCACCGGCGTCGCGGAGCGGCTGCTGCTGCCCGGCCTGTGCGTCATCACCGGCGCGATGGGCTCCACCCTGCGCCGGCTCATGCTGAGCTTCGGCTCGGCGACCCAGGCCCTGACCGCCGTGCGGGCCCGGCTCGCCGTCACCGAGGCGGTCGCCGCGGAACGCGCCCGGCTGGCCCGGGAGATGCACGACTCCGTGGCCAAGACCCTCCAGGGCGTGGCTCTCGCGGCGGACGCCCTGGCCCGGTCGGCGGGCTCGCCGGACATGGACCCGGAGCGGGTGCGCCGGGACGCCGACCTGGTGGCCCGGGCCGCCCGCCGCGCCGCCGCCGAGTCCCGCGAACTCCTCACCGAACTGCGCCGGGACGATCCGGACCCGGCGCGCGAGATCGACGTCCTGCCGGAACTGGCTTCCCGCACACGGGCGTTCGCCGAGCGCACCGGCCTGCCCGCGAGCTACCACGCCACGGGCGAGCGTGCGACGCTGCCGGTCCCGCCCGCGGTGGCCCGCCATCTGCTGACCATCGCCTCGGAGGCCATGGACAACGTGCAGCGCCACGCCGGGCCCACGCGCGTCGACGTCCACGCGGGCGTCCACGACGACGCGCTGTGCATCAGCGTGTCCGACGACGGGCGCGGCCTGCCCGACGGCGTCACGCTCGAACAGCTGCGCCGCGACGGTCACTTCGGCCTGGTCGGCATGGCGGAGCGGGCCGCAGCCATCGGCGCCCGCCTCCACGTCGGCCGCGGCGCGCACCACACCGGGACCGAGGTCCGTCTGGAGCTGCCCCTCACCGGATCCCGCCCGTGAACGACACCCCCCACCCGAACGGAAGCCACGTCATGCCGGACCGATCGCCGCACCCGGGCGCCGTGCACCCCCTGTTCCCCCCGCCGCCCCGGCCCGCCCCGGTGCGGGTCATGGTGGCCGACGACAACCCGGTCGTCCGGGCGGGTCTGACGGCCCTGCTCCGCGACCGGGACGACATCGACGTCGTCGCGGAGGCGGCGGACGGCCGTGAGGCCTGCGAGGCCGCCGCCCGGCACCGGCCCGACGTCGTCCTGCTGGACGTCCGCATGCCCGGCGTGGACGGCCTCGCGGCCCTGCCGCACCTGGCCAGGACGGCCCACGTGCTGATGCTGACCTACAGCCACGAGGCCGCCGTCGTCCGGGCGGCCCTGCGCGGCGGGGCGGGCGGTTACCTGGTGCACGGGGAGTTCACCGTGCAGGAGCTGGTGTCGGCGGTGCGGGACGTCACGCTGGGCCGGGCGCACTTCACCCCGACCGCGGCGACGGCCGTCCTGGAACAACTCCAAAAGAGTGCGACTGCACACGATGAAGCGGACTCTATCCCCCTTATTTCCCTGACTTCGGAGGAATCGCTTTCGCAGTTGCAATCAACCGTGAGAGCATCGGGGGCAGAGGGTGGGGCAGGGTACGCGCTCAGCGGGAGGGAGGCGGAGATCATGGATCTCATCGCGTCGGGCATGAACAACCGGCAGATCGCCGCCACCTGTTTCATCAGCGAGAAGACGGTCAAGAACCACATCAACCGCATCTTCGCCAAGCTGCACAGCAGCAGCCGCTCCGAGGCCGCGGCCAAGTGGCTGGGCACGGCGGGGACCTCCGGGCGAGGGGTGGGGTGACGGGCGATGGCGAGTCGCGATTGGGCCCGGCATTGGGCCCGCGGGCCCTTATCCGGCACGGGCGTTGCGGCCTACGCTCGGACGGCCGACAGCGGCGCCGGCGCCGAGCGGGCCGCTCACGCGACACCCGGAGGGGAACAGCATGACCAACTGGAACCGGATCCACACCACCGTCGCACGCCTCCAGGCCCGGACCGCCCGCACCGACAAGGGCCAGACGGCGGTGGAGTACCTGGGCATCATCGCGGTGGTCGTCGCCATCGTCCTGGCCATCACGGGCACGGACATCGGGCAGACGATCTACGACGCGATCACGGCGAAGATCGCCGAGGTCACCGGCTGACACGGCCGCGCGGCGACGCAGGGCAGGCTTTCCCCATCTACATCACGGTGGTGGCGGGCCTGCTCTTTCTCGCGTTGGCGTATCTCGCCGTCGGCCAGGCCGCGGCCAACCGCAACGGTGCGCAGACGGCGGCCGACGCCGCGGCGCTCGCGGCGGCGCAGGACACCCGGCGACAACTCGCGGACAGGTGGACCGAGGTGCTGCGCGACCCGGCCAAGTGGCCGGACATCCTGCACGGCATCGCGCAGGGGCTGGTCTCTTCCTGCCCGCGCGCCGCCGACCTGGCCGCCCGCAACGACGCCAGCATCACCGCCTGCGACGAGGGCGGTCTCGACGTCAGGGTCGGCGTCCGTACCGACAAGTCCGTCGGGGACTCCATCGTCCCGGGCACGGAGAACGTCCACTCCAAGGCCGAAGCGCGGGCCGTGATCGACCCGCTCTGCGATGTCGAACCCCCCGGCGAGGACCCGGCGGACGACGCCCTTCCGGAGCTCACCTGCAAGAACGACCAGAACTGGACGCCGGATCCGGACGATCCCACGAGCCTGCCGGAACCTCAGGACCTCTTCCGTGTCCATCTGGCCGACTGACCGAACAAGCACGAGCGACGAAGGAAGCAAAAACATGGGCATGGGGATCACGACGGAGGCCCGCAGGGGGTTGATCGCGGCGGCTGTGGCGGCGGGTCTCGCTCTCGGAGCGACGGGTTGCGGCGGCGGGGGCGACGACAAGAAGCCCGAGGCGTCCACGGCGCCGTCCAGGGGGAGCGACTCCAAGCCGAGCGCACAGGAGGGCCAGTCCGACACGCCCTTGGCCGAACTGAAGGGCTCGGACGGTCTCCTGCTCGACATCTCCTCGGCCGAGCGCGATGCGGGCGGCTTCGTGACCGTGAACGGCACGCTCAAGAACGACGGCGACAAAAGCGTCGTCGTCCCCGCCGCGCTGAGCGGGAACGAAACCGAGATCGTGCGCAACGGACGGTCGTTCGGCGGAGCCACCCTCATCGATCCCAAGGGCAAGAAGCGCTACTACGTGCTCCGCGACACGGACGGACGTCCGCTCACGACCTCGGGGTTCTCCACGGTCAAGTCCGGGGAGAGCCTCTCGGTCTTCATGCAGTTCCCGGCGCCCCCGTCGGGCACCGACGAGGTCACCTTCCAGCTGCCGACCTTCGCCTCGGCCTCGATCACGATCTCCGGGTGAGGTCCGCCATGCGCCCAGCCCGTGCCCGCCTCACCCTCTCCCTCCTCACCCTCACCGTCGTGTTCGCCGCCCCCGTCCCCGTCGTGCGGGCCGACACCTCGCCCAGCGTTCCCCCCGGCACCGAGCCCACCGCCACCGCGCCCGTGCGGGTGGACCCCAACGATCCCGACCTCAAGCTCCCGGAGGGCGGCACCCTCGCCGAGCCCAAGGTGCTCGACATCAAGCAGGTCGTCGAGGACGAGTCGGGGGACGAGCGACGTGAGGACACCAACGCGGACGTGACGTTCGCCCTCCAGGCCGAAGTCCTCTTCGGCAAGGACAGCGCACGGCTCGGCCCGGCGGCGAAGTCCCGGATCGGCACGATCGCCGCGGAGATCGAGAAGCAGCACACCACCATGGTCCGCGTCTTCGGCTTCACGGACGACCTGGGCTCCGCCGCCCACGGCGACGTCCTGTCCAAGCAGCGGGCGGACGCCGTCCAGGCCGAGCTCGCGGGCCGGTTGAACGATCCGGACATCACCTTCGAGGTCCGCGGCTACGGCGAGCAGTACCCCATCGCCGACAACGCGACCGAGGCCGGCCGCAAGAAGAACCGCCGGGTGGAGGTCACCTTCCCGCGCACGGCGGGCTGAGCCTCACGCACGCACCCGCACCCGCACCCCGGCCGTCAGCCCCCACCCGGCCATCGCGCCGGCCGCCGCCTCCAGGACGTGCCGGGACCGCAGCCGGGGCAGCCCCAGCCGTCCGGGCGCCATGGTGCGCACCGCGATCACGGTGAGCGCGCGGTCGAGGTACGCGACGTCGATCGGCATGCGCATCCCGAACGTGTGCACCCCGCCGGCCGGCGACAGCAGCATCGCCCCGTCCACCGCGTCCCGCCCGAGCAGTCCCCTGGTCCGCGCCCGGTACGAGGCGGCGATCTCCAGGGGCACCCGGACGTCCTCCACGAGGAGTTCGCCCCGCCCGTCCCGCCAGCGCGCCATACCCGTCTCCCCTCGGCCGCGTCGCTACCCTCTGCACGGTAGCGAGCCGGGACACGGGAAGGGCCCTCTCATGCGGAAGATCGTCCTGATGATGTCGACGTCCCTGGACGGCTACATCGAGGGCCCGGGCCGTGACATCTCCTGGCATCGCGTCGACGAGGAACTGCACCGGCACTTCAACACGTACATCCGGGGACTGGGCGGGCTCCTCAGCGGCCGGACGACGTACGAGCTGATGGCCGGGTACTGGCCGACCGCCGACGCCGATCCCGACGCCTCCCCCGTCGAGGCGGAGTTCGCCGGCATCTGGCGCGAGATGCCCAAGACCGTCTACTCGCGGACGCTGGAGCGCGCCGACTGGAACACGACGATCGTCCGGGAGGTGGTCCCCGAGGAGGTCCTCGCGCTCAAGCGGCAGGAGGGCGGGGACCTGGGGCTCGGCGGAGCGGACCTCGCCGCCGCCTTCCTCCGGCACGACCTCGTCGACGAACTGCGCGTCTACGTCCACCCGGTGCTCGTCGGCGGGGGCAAGCCCCTGTTTCCGCAGGGTCTCGCGGGCGCCGCGTCCGAGACCGCGCTGCGGCTCACCGGATCGCACGCCTTCGGCAACGGGGTCGTGCTGCTGGAGTACGAGCGTCGCCGCTGACGCCCCGACGACCGCGGGCGGGCCTGGGCGGCCGTCGAGGGGCGTCAGCCGGATCGCCGGATATTCGACGGCGCCCTCGCGGCCGCTCTGCCACGATCGTCGTATGGACGACAAAGGCGGTGCCGGAACCGGGACCGGAACGACGGGCGACGCCGACGGCGGCCGGGCGGGCGAGGTCGGCGGCGCGGGCGGCGGGGGCAGGAACTCGTTCGAGGAACTGCTCGCCGAGGGGGCGGCCGTCCCCACCGAGGGGTGGGACTTCTCCTGGTTCGAGGGGCGCGCCACCGAGGCACGGCCCTCCTGGGGGTACGCGATGTCGCTGGCCGCCCGGCTGGCGGGCGCGAGCGCCGCGCTCGACGTGCAGACCGGGGGAGGCGAGGTCCTCGACTTCGCCCTCGGCCGCGCCGCCCCCAAGGCCCCCGTCCTCACCGTCGCGACCGAGGGCTGGCCGGCGAACGTCGCCAGGGCCACCGCGCTGCTGCGGCCGCGCGGCATCGCGGTCGTCGCGACCGCTCAGGACGCCCCGCTGCCCTTCGCGGACGGCGCCTTCGACCTGGTGAGCAGCAGGCACCCGGTACGGCCCCTGTGGCACGAGATCGCCCGCGTCCTGCGGCCCGGCGGGACCTATTTCGCCCAACACGTCGGCCCGCGCAGCGTGTTCGAGCTCGTCGAGTACTTCCTGGGGCCGCAGCCGCAGGAGGTGAGCTCCAGCCGTCACCCGGACCGCGAGCGTGCCGAGGCGGAGGCGGCGGGTCTGGAGGTCGTCGAGCTGCGGGCGGAGCGGCTGCGCGTCGAGTTCCACGACATCGCCGCCGTCGTCCACTTCCTGCGCAAGGTGGTGTGGATGGTCCCCGGCTTCACGGTCGAGGCCCACCGGCCCCGGCTGCTCGCCCTGCACGAGCGGATCGAGGCGGACGGCCCGTTCGTGGCCCACAGCGCCCGCCATCTCGTCGAGGCCCGCCGCAGGTGACCTGGCCGGGAAGCGCCCGTCGGGCCGCCCCCGGCCGGGCCGGACCGACACGCGTCTCCACGGAGTTTCCACATCGTTATCGCATCTGGTTCGCATCCGCGTCCCGCCTCACGTAAGTTCAAGCGCAGGCAATTCGCGTGAGCAAAGCTGCGTGGACGTCACCGCGCAGTGGAGGGGGCTGCGCGGTGACGCTCGCGTCAAGCGGGCGTTCGCGGCCGGGTTAGCCCGTCAGGGGGACGGGCGGGCGAGTGGCCGGTGAGGCCCGAGTCGCCGCCGAACCTGAACTTTCTTCGGCATCAGGGGTCGATTCCCTGTGAATCAGCTATTTTCCGGCCATGAGCCACCCAGGAACCATGCCTGAAGCGGTCACCCGCGCGTCGCCGCGCGACTGCGGAGAGTAGTTGTGGCGCGCCGATGCGCGCAGCATCACTTACGAAGGGTTATGGTGGAAACCCCCCCTCGGGCCGGTCCGTCTCCCCCCCACGGACCGGCCCGTTTTTCTGCCCAAGTGCGCACAGGGGTAGGCTGCGCCCCGCGGGGACCGCACCGTACGGAGGGGCTGACAATCACGTGAACCTGCGCGACAAGCTGCGCGGCCTTCTGGTCAGGCTGTACGCACGCCGGGTGGAAGGCCACCTGGACCACGCTCAGGTGCCCAAGCACATCGGCGTCATCATGGACGGCAACCGTCGCTGGGCGAAGGCCGCGGGTTCCACCACCGAACACGGTCACCGGGCCGGCGCCGACAAGATCGAGGAGTTCCTCGGCTGGTGCACCGAGACGGACGTCGAAGTGGTCACCCTCTGGCTGCTGTCGACGGACAACCTCGACCGCCCCCAGGAAGAGCTCGTCCCCCTCCTCGGCATCATCGAGGACGTCGTGCGCACCCTCGCCGCCGACGGCCGCTGGCGCGTCCACCACGTCGGCACTCCCGACATCCTCCCCTCCCACGTGCAGACCGCGCTGAAGGAGGCCGAGGATTCCACCGCCCACGTCGACGGAATACTGGTCAACGTCGCCATCGGGTACGGCGGTCGCCAGGAGATCGCCGACGCCGTGCGCTCGATGATCGTGGACGCAGCGGAGAAGGGGACCTCGATGGAGGACCTCGCCGACTCCGTCAGCGTCGACCTCATCGGCCGCCACCTCTACACCGGCGCCCAGCCCGACCCCGACCTGGTGATCCGCACCAGCGGCGAACAGCGGCTGTCCGGATTCATGCTGTGGCAGACGGCGCACGCGGAGTACTACTTCTGTGAGGTCTTCTGGCCGGCCTTCCGCAAGGTCGACTTCCTGCGGGCGCTGCGCGACTACGCGGCCCGCCACCGGCGTTACGGCGGCTGAGGCACACCCCGTCCACGGGCCCCGCGAGGGCGTTCCGCATACCCCCCACGGGGCGGAAGTAACGTGGAGTTCACCGGCGCGCCGTCCCGTGCCCTGGCATGGCGGCGCGTGTTCGAGGGCATAAGCCAAGCAGGTCGACGCCCGAACCACGGGTGTCGGATCTCAGCGGACGGCACGGGGCCGTCCGCCCGGGAGGCCCTTTGCACCAGCCCGACCGTGCGGTCACGGCACGGAACAAGCAGCGGGGGGCCGGTTCTCGGCCCGTGCAGGGCGGCCGAGTACCGGCCCAGCTCCACTCCGTCGCTCCCCGACCTCATCCGAGGGGGTACGTCCTTCCGTGGTGACCAGCACAAAGCGCCGTATGCCAGACCGGCGCACCTATGTTCTCGACACCAGCGTCCTGCTGGCCGACCCGAACGCCATGACCCGCTTCGAGGAGCACGAGGTCGTGCTCCCCATCGTCGTGGTCACGGAACTGGAGGCCAAGCGGCACCATCCGGAGCTCGGCTACTTCGCCCGCCAGGCCCTGCGCCTGCTGGACGACTACCGGGTGAAGTTCGGTCGCCTCGACGCCCCCATCCCGATCGGGGAACTCGGCGGCACCGTCCGTGTCGAGCTCAATCACTCGGACCCCAGCGTGCTGCCGACCGGCTACCGCCTGGGGGACAACGACTCCCGCATCCTCGCGGTGGCCCGCAACCTTCAGGCCGAGGGATTCGACGTCACGGTCGTGTCGAAGGACCTCCCGCTGCGGATCAAGGCCTCCTCGGTCGGCCTCCTCGCCGAGGAGTACCGCGCCGAGCTCGCCATCACCGGTTCGTCCGGCTGGACCGGGATGTCCGAACTGACGCTGGCGGGCGAACAGGTGGACATCCTCTTCGAGGAGGGCCGCCTGCACGTGCCGGAGGTCGCCGACCTTCCCGTGCACACCGGGCTGACCATCCAGTCGGAGCGGGGCAAGGCCCTGGGCCGGGTCACGGCCGACGGCAGCGTGCGCCTGGTGCGCGGCGACCGGGAGGCCTTCGGCATCAAGGGCCGCAGCGCCGAGCAGCGCATCGCGCTCGACCTGCTGCTCGACCCGGACGTCGGGATCCTGTCCATGGGCGGCCGGGCCGGCACCGGCAAGTCGGCGCTCGCGCTGTGCGCGGGCCTGGAGGCGGTCCTGGAGCGCCGCCAGCACCAGAAGGTCATGGTCTTCCGGCCGCTGTACGCGGTGGGCGGGCAGGAGCTGGGCTACCTGCCCGGTTCCGAGGCCGACAAGATGGGCCCCTGGGCCCAGGCGGTGTTCGACACGCTGTCCGCGGTCACCAGCCGCGAGGTCATCGAGGAGATCACCGCGCGCGGGATGCTGGAGGTCCTGCCGCTGACCCACATCCGCGGCCGCTCCCTCCACGACGCCTTCGTGATCGTCGACGAGGCGCAGTCCCTCGAACGGAACGTGCTGCTCACCGTTCTGTCCCGGATCGGCGCGAATTCCCGGGTCGTCCTGACCCACGACGTCGCGCAGCGGGACAACCTGCGGGTGGGGCGTTATGACGGAGTGGTGGCCGTCGTCGAGAAACTGAAAGGGCATCCGCTCTTCGCGCACGTCACGCTCAACCGGTCCGAGAGGTCCCAGATCGCGGCGCTTGTGACCGAAATGCTGGAGGACGGACAGATCTGATCCACCCGCCCCGATACACCGGGGCCAGGAGGCGGTTGGCGCCGCTCGGCAAAGGCTGTGAGCCTAGCCGGGCGGCGCCGGCGTGTGTGGGGGTTTCGCGAAATCCCCGGGGTCTCCACAGGTGTGAGCTTTCACACGCAACTCGGAATTGCCTTGCGGTGTCGGGTTACGGCAGAGTCTCGGTTCTGTCAGGCCCCGCATACGGCACACCTGTACCCCCAGGGGTACGGAAACCCAGTTGCACCACTGTTCAACTCCATAGCGCCGTCGTATGCCGCCCGAGCACCACGCGGCGCTCCCGTTCCGGGAGTTGCCCATCGGGCCCGTGTCTCCTGTGACCCCGCAGTTCGGAGACCAGCGTCAAGGGCACGATCGCGTCCGCCAGGGTCAACGAGGCGGACGACGCTGGAAGGAAAACCGTGTGAGCCGGATCTCGGTCCGGGGATTCGCAGTGGCCTCGGCCACGGCGGTCACCGCTGTCGGAAGCGTCGTCGGCGTTGCCTCGGGCAGCGTCGCGCAGCCCAACGACGCAGAGGCGACGGCGAGCGACGCGACGCTCCTCGCCGACCTGCCCGTGGGCCAGCAGGCCCAGGTGCAGACGGCGTCCCTCACGCAGCAGGCCAGCTACCAGGCCATCGCCGCGGACGAGGGCGCGAAGAAGGACGCCGAGGCGGCGGCCCGCAAGGCCGCGGCCGAGACGGCGGTCGCGAAGAAGGAGGCCGCCGAGAAGGCGGCCAAGGAGCGCGCCGAGGCCAAGACCAAGGCCAGCCGCAGCGCCGGCGACTTCCCGGTCCTGAGCTCCTACTCCACCTCGCAGATCCAGGCGATGGCGGCGCAGATGGTGCCGAGCGGTCAGTTCCAGTGCTTCAGCAACATCGTGGACCACGAGTCCAGCTGGAACTACCACGCGGTCAACGCCTCCTCCGGGGCCTACGGTCTCTTCCAGGCGCTGCCGGCCGGCAAGTACGCCTCCGCCGGCGCCGACTGGCAGACCAACCCGGCCACCCAGATCAAGTGGGGCCTGAACTACATGGACAGCCGGTACGGCAGCCCGTGTGAGGCGTGGTCGTTCTGGCAGGCCAACCACTGGTACTGAGCGCGGGCGGCTCCCGGCCGTCGTCCCCCTTCATCTGATGCATCTGATGACCCAGCAGAAGGAATCCGAGTGAGCCCGATATCCGCCAGGGGATTCGCCGTGGCCTCGGCCACCGCGGTCACCACCGTCGGCGCCGTCGTGGGAGTCGCCCAGGGCAACGCCCTGCACCCCGTCGACGACGCCCAGGCGACGGGCGGCTCGACGCTGCTCGCCGACTTACCCGTAGGCGAGCAGGTCGAGGTGCAGACCGCCTCCCTGTCCCAGCAGGCCGACGTCCAGGCCAACGCCGCCGACGCCACCGCCAAGAAGGCGGCGTGGGAGACGGCCCGCAAGCAGGCCGCCAAGGACGCGGTGGCCAAGCAGCAGGCCGCCGAGGACAAGGCGAAGGCCGAGAAGGCCGAGAAAGAGGCCGAGGAGGCCAAGGAGCGCGCCGAGACGAAGGCCGCGACCCACACGCAGTCCGCCTCGGGCGGCAGCACCTTCGTGCAGCAGGGGTCGTACTCCACCGCCGAGGTCCAGGCCATCGCCCGGCAGATCGTGCCGGGCGGGCAGTTCCAGTGCTTCAGCAACATCGTGGAGCACGAGTCCGGCTGGAACTACAAGGCCGTCAACCCCTCCTCCGGCGCCTACGGCCTGGTCCAGGCCTACCCGGGGTCGAAGATGTCGTCCGCGGGCGCGGACTGGCGGACCAACCCGGCCACCCAGATCAAGTGGGGCCTGAACTACATGAACGAGCGCTACGGCAGTCCCTGCGGCGCCTGGGACTACTGGCAGGCCAACAGCTCCTACTGACGGGCCCGGTCCTCCGCCCGTCCTTGCCGCCCGGGGCCCTCACGGCCCCGCCGGTCCCGCGCAGCCCCTCCCCGTCATAGGGGGAGGGGCTTTCGCCCTGTACGGTCGACAGCGGCCGTGACCGACGACTCCAGGGGGAGTGGTGGGGAGAGACGGGGGAAGAGGACGGATCATGTCGCGAGTGCCAGGGTGGCTCGGCCGGCTCGGCGCCGGTCTGAGCGAGATGAGTGAGCGGCTCGACGAGCGGCGTGCCGAGGTCGAGCGGGAGGGCGCCGAGGCGGAACCGGCGCCCGCCGAGATGTCCGCGCCCGCCGCCGAGGAGTTCCCGCAGGAGGCCGTGGTCCCCGTCCCACGCCCCGATCCCGCGCACGCGGTGCCCTGGGGGGTCCGGGTCGCGGCCGAGGCGGGCTGGCGGCTGCTGGTGCTCGCCGGGACCCTGTGGGTGCTGATAAGAGTCATCAGCGCGATCCAGCTGGTCGTCATGGCGTTCGTGGTCGCCCTGCTCCTGACTGCGCTCCTCCAGCCCACGGTGGCCCGTCTGAAGCGGGCCGGCGTGCCCGGCGGGGCCGCCACCGCGCTCACCGCGATCCTCGGGTTCGTCGTCATCGGCCTGATGGGCTGGTTCGTGACCTGGCAGGTCATGGCGAACATCGACAACCTCTCCGACCAGGTCCAGGACGGCATCGACGACCTGCGCCGCTGGCTGCTGAACAGCCCGTTCCACGTCACCGACAAGCAGATCAACGGCATCGCCAAGAACCTGCGGGACGCGATCGGGAACAACACCGACTCGATCACCTCGGCGGGCCTGGAAGGCGTCACCGTCGTGGTGGAGGCGCTGACCGGCATCCTGCTGGCCTTCTTCTCGACGCTGTTCCTGCTCTACGACGGCCGGCGCATCTGGGAGTGGACGCTCAAGCTGGTCCCGGCCGCGGCCCGGCCCGGTGTGGCGGGGGCCGGCCCGCGGGCCTGGGCGACGCTGACGGCGTACGTGCGCGGCACGGTGATCGTCGCGCTGATCGACGCGATCTTCATCGGTCTCGGCATCTACTTCCTCAACGTGCCGATGGCCGTCCCGCTCGCCGTCTTCATCTTCCTGTTCTCCTTCATCCCGCTCGTCGGCGCGGTGGCCTCCGGCGCGCTGGCGGTCGTGGTCGCGCTGGTCACCCAGGGCGTCTTCGCCGCGGTGATGACGCTGGTGGTCGTGCTCGCGGTGCAGCAGATCGAGGGCCACATCCTCCAGCCGTTCATCCTCGGGCGCGCGGTGCGGGTGCACCCCCTCGCCGTGGTCCTGTCGGTCGCGGCGGGCGGCATGGTGGCGGGCATCGGCGGCGCGATCGTGGCGGTGCCCCTGGTGGCCGTGACCAACACGGTGGTGGGCTACCTGCACACGTACTCGCGCGAGCAGGCCCTGCGGCACGCACCCCGCCCGCGAGGGGCCACGGCGTCGAACGTGGCCCCGGTGACGGCGGCCCCGGCGGGAGGCGCCGAGCCCCCGCCCGGCCCGGCCGCGGAACCCCCGGCCCCGGACGCCTGACGACGACGAAGGCCCCGCACACCCGTGAGGTGTGCGGGGCCTTCGCGCGGCCGCGTACGTCAGTCGCCGAGGATCGCTTCCGCGTCCAGGGTCACGCCGACGGCCTGGATCACCGAAGCGATCTTGAAGGCCTCCTGGACGGTCTCGCGGGAGACGCCCGCCTTGCGCAGCACCTGCTCGTGGGAGTCGAGGCACAGCCCGCAGCCGTTGATCGCGGAGACGGCGAACGACCACAGCTCGAAGTCGACCTTGTCGACGCCGGGGTTGCCGATGACGTTCATCCGCAGGCCGGCCCGCAGGGTGCCGTACTCGTGGTCCGACAGCAGGTGGCGGGTGCGGTAGAAGACGTTGTTCATCGCCATCACGGCGGCCGCCGACCGGGCCGCGGTGTAGGCCTCCGGCGAGAGGTTGGCCTTCGCCTCCGGCGCGAGCTCGCGCAGCACGATCGGGGAACGCGAGGCGATCGCGGTCGCCAGCACCGTGCCCCACAGCTGCTGCGCGGGCAGCTCGGAGTTGCCGATGACCGAGCCGAGGTTGAGGCGCAGGTCCTTGGCGTAGTCCGGTATCGAGGACTTCAGGGAGTCGAGGGACATCTCAGCTCACTCCCCGGCCAGCAGCTTGACCGGGTCGAGGGTGTTCTCGCCCTTGGTCCAGTTGCAGGGGCACAGCTCGTCGGTCTGCAGGGCGTCCAGGACCCGCAGGACCTCCTTGGGGTTGCGGCCGACGGAGCCCGCGGTGACCATCGTGAACTGGATCTCGCGGTTCGGGTCCACGATGAACACGGCGCGCTGGGCGAAGCCGTCCTCGCCCTCGATGCCGAGGTCGCGCATCAGCTCGTGCCGGGAGTCGGCCATCATCGGGAACGGCAGGTCGGTCAGGTCCGGGTGGTCCTTGCGCCAGGCGTGGTGGACGAACTCGGAGTCGCCGGAGAAGCCGAGGATCTGGGCGTCGCGGTCGGCGAACTCCTCGTTCAGCTTGCCGAAGGCGGCGATCTCGGTCGGGCAGACGAAGGTGAAGTCCTTGGGCCACGCGAAGACCACGAGCCACTTGCCCTCGTAGGACTTGTGGTGGATCTGCTCGAACTCCGCACCCTTCTCCAGCGAGACGCAGGCGGTCAGTTCGAACTCGGGGAACTTGTCACCGACAGTGAGCACACGCTCTCCTTGCAGCGAGGGAGCGTCCGGATCGCGGACGCCTCCCTTGGGTTGGACGGATTCGATCGTGGCACAGGGTGCATTGATTCAGGAAATGACTACACTCGATTGCGTTGATCGAAGGTGGTTATCAGTGACTGCACGTAATTCCGGGGCCCTGAGGCGGCCGCCCAGTCTGGCCCAGCTGCGGGCCTTCGCGGCCGTCGCCGAGCATCTGCACTTCCGGGACGCCGCGGCCGCGATCGGCATGAGCCAGCCCGCCCTGTCCGGCGCGGTGTCGGCCCTGGAGGAGGCCCTCGGGGTCACCCTCCTCGAGCGTACGACCCGCAAGGTGCTGCTCTCGCCGGCCGGCGAGCGGCTCGTCGTCCGGGCGAGGGCGGTCCTCGGCGAGGTGGAGGCGCTCATGGAGGAGGCCGGGGCGCTGCGGGCCCCCTTCACCGGCGCGCTGCGCCTGGGCGTCATCCCCACCGTCGCGCCCTACCTCCTGCCGACCGTCCTGCGGCTGGTCCACGAGCGCTATCCGCACCTCGACCTCCAGGTCCACGAGGAGCAGACCGCCGGCCTCGTGGACGGCCTGCACACGGGACGGCTCGACCTGCTGCTGCTCGCCGTCCCCCTCGGCGCGCCGGGCGTCGTCGAACTCCCGCTGTTCGACGAGGACTTCGTGCTGGTCACGCCCCTCGGCCACGAGCTCGGCGGGCGGGAGGGCATCGCGCGCGAGGCGCTGCGGGAGCTGAACCTGCTGCTTCTCGACGAGGGGCACTGTCTGCGCGACCAGGCGCTGGACATCTGCCGCGAGGCCGGCCGCGGGGACGCGCCGGTGACGACCACCGCCGCCGGGCTGTCCACCCTCGTCCAGCTCGTCGCCGGCGGCCTGGGCTGCACGCTCCTGCCGCGCACCGCCGTCACCGTCGAGACCAGCCGCAGCACCCACCTGCTCACCGCCGCATTCGCCGACCCCGCGCCCGCCCGCCGCGTCGCCCTGGCCATGCGTGCCGGGGCCGCGCGAGGCGAGGAGTACCGGGAGCTGGCGGAGGCCCTCCGCGAGGCCCTGCGGCCGCTTCCGGTGCGGGTGATCGAGGGCGAGGCATGAGGTCCGGCCCGGTGTCCCACTCGGTCAAATAACGTCTCCGACAAGCGAATTGGGCTGCCGGGCGGGGCAACTTCCGTCAGCTGGGGGCAGGTCGGAAATCCCGCTCTGGACCACGGGCGCAGGCTGATACACCTTCCCTCCTCAGTGCTACGCGTCAGGCGTATGTGCGAGAGGCCCAAGGGGAGTGATGTCGGGCTACGAGCTGCTCGCACGCGACCTCGCCGCGTGCGGCCGGGACGGCTTCACCGGGGAGGTGCGCGTGTCCGGCTCGCCCGGCGGCGCCTTCCATCTGCGCGGTGGGCTGGTCGTCGCCGTCGAGTCGCCGGGCGCGCCCGGCCCCGAGGCGCTGCTGCTGCGCTCCGGCCGGATCGGCGGCGAGGAGTGGGCCGCCCTGGTGCGCGAGTCGGGCGGCGCGCGCTGGCCGGCCGCCGGGCTGATCGCCCACGGCTACGCGGGGGCCGCCCAGCTCCGGGTGGTCTGCGCGATGTCCCTCCAGGACGCCGCGTTCGCCGTCGTCGCGGGCAGCGTCGACGGCTGCGAACGCGGCCCCGGGGCCGGGCCCCCGCCCGCCGCGGTCGCCGTGGGCGAACCGCCCACCCGGCTGCTCCAGGAGGCCTCCCGCAAGCTGCGCGCGCTGCTGGCGCTGCCGTACCCCGTCCGCCCGGACCGGGAGCGGCCCACGCCCGCCCCCGTCTCCTGCGCGGCGACCCGCCTCGGCGATCTGCGGTGCGAGCTGCTCGCGCACGCCGACGGCCGGCGCACCGCACGCGACCTGGCCTTCCGCACCGGTCGCGGGGTCTACACCGTCACCGTCGAGGTGGCCCGGATGCTGGGCGAGGGGCTCCTGGAGTGCGTGGACGCGCCCCACCCGATCCCGGTCCGGCTGCCCGCCGACGGCGGCGGACTGCGGCCCCGCGAGCCCGCGCCGCCCGCCGCGCCGCCGCGGGCCGGGCCGCCGGGCCCGGACGCGACGGCGCTGCCCCGGCGGCGTCCCGGCGCCAGCGGCATCAACGAGGCCCTCACACCGGAGCCGAGCGGCGGCGTCGGCTGGAAGGAGTTCTTCCGCCTGCGCAACCCCACGGCGAGATGACCCGCCCCCCCCGCAC
>NZ_JAHHIT010000104.1 GCF_024539675.1 Streptomyces hilarionis
GACAACAACCCCAACGCCATCCCCACCCACTGCGCCCCCTGACCCGGAAACACGAACACCACACCCGAACCACCGGGTGCGACAGGCGCGGCGTCGGGGGCGACGGCGAGGGCCTCCAGCCGTTCCACGGCCTCCTCATGGGTTTCGGCGACCACGACACCGCGATGGGCGAAGCGGGTCCGGGTGGTCAGCAGCGAGAGGGCGGTGTCGTGCAGCGGGACGCCGGGGTGGGCGCGCAGGTGGCCGGCGAGGGAGACGGCCTGGGCGCGCAGGGCCTCGGGGGTGGCGCCGGACAGGGCCAGCGGGACGACGCCGGCGGGGGTCGTGCGTGCCGGGGCAGAGGTGTCGGCGGGGTCCTCGCGCGGGGCTTCTTCCAGGATCACGTGGGCGTTGGTGCCGCTGATGCCGAAGGACGACACACCGGCACGCCGCGGCACGTCCCGCTCCGGCCACTCCCGCGCCTCCGTCAGCAGCCGCACCGCGCCCGCCGACCAGTCCACCTCGGGCGTCGGGGCGTCCACGTGCAGCGTCTTCGGCAGCACGCCGTGCCGCATCGCCTGCACCATCTTGATCACACCGGCGACGCCCGCGGCGGCCTGTGTGTGACCGATGTTGGACTTCAGCGAACCCAGCCACAGCGGCGCGTCCTCGGGGCGGGAGCGGCCGTAGGTGGTGAGGAGCGCCTGGGCCTCGATCGGGTCGCCGAGGGACGTGCCGGTGCCGTGCGCCTCCACCACGTCGACGTCCGCCGGGGACAGCCGGGCGTTCTCCAGCGCCTGCCGGATGACACGCTGCTGGGAGGGACCGTTGGGCGCGGTCAGGCCGTTGGACGCGCCGTCCTGGTTGACCGCGCTGCCGCGGACGAGGGCGAGGACCTCGTGGCCGTTGCGGCGGGCGTCCGACAGCCGCTCCAGCAGCAGGACGCCCACCCCCTCGGCCCAGGCGGTGCCGTCCGCCGCGGCGGCGAACGCCTTGCAGCGCCCGTCCGGGGCCAGTCCGCGCTGGCGCGAGAACTCCACGAAGGCGCCCGGGGTCGACATCACGGCGACGCCGCCCGCCAGCGCGAGCGAGCACTCGCCGGACCGCAGCGCCTGAGCGGCGAGGTGGATCGCCACCAGTGACGACGAGCACGCGGTGTCGACCGTCACCGCGGGGCCCTCGACGCCGAGGGTGTAGGCCACTCGTCCGGAGACGACGCTGCCCGCGCCGCCGGTGAGGACGTACCCCTCGATCTCCTCGGAGCCGGTGCCCATGCGGGGGGCGTACTCCTGCCCGGCGGCGCCGGTGAAGACGCCGACGCTCTGGCCCTTGAGGGTGGAGGGGTCGATCCCGGCGCGTTCGAGGGTCTCCCAGGAGGTCTCCA
Source organism: Streptomyces hilarionis (assembly GCF_024539675.1). Classification (GTDB taxonomy): domain Bacteria; phylum Actinomycetota; class Actinomycetes; order Streptomycetales; family Streptomycetaceae; genus Streptomyces; species Streptomyces hilarionis. Next base: position 1,364 of record NZ_JAHHIT010000104.1, read on the forward strand.
GGAGGAGCCGCTGCTGCGGGTCCATCGCCAGCGCCTCGCGCGGGGAGATGCCGAAGAACTCGGCGTCGAAGCCGGCCACGTCGTCGAGGAAGCCGCCCTCGCGGACGTAGGACGTGCCGGACACGTCCGGGTCGGGGTGGTAGAGGGCGTCGAGGTCCCAGCCGCGGTCGGCGGGGAAGTCGCCGACGGCGTCGGCGCCCTCGGACAGCAGTCGCCACAGCCCGTCGGGGGAGGTCACGCCTCCGGGCAGCCTGCATCCCATGGCCACGACGGCGATGGGTTCGGTGCGCCGGTGCTGCTCCTCGCGCAGCTTCTCCCGCGTCTGCTGAAGCTCGGCCGAGACCCGCTTGAGGTAGGTGAGAGCCTTCTCGTCGGTGGTCATGGAACCTGATCTCCTCTTCGCGTGCCTGGCGGGTCAGCCGAGCCCGAGCTCGTTGTCGATGAAGGCGTAGACGTCGTCGGCGGTGGCGGCTTCGAGGTGCCGGGTCCGTTCCCGTGTCTCGTCGGGGTCGCTCTTCAGGGCGGCTTCCTCGAGCCTCGATCCGAGGAACCGCAGCCGGGCGTGGACGCCGGAGTGCTCCAGCTCCTCGGCCAGCAGGGCGTCGAGCGCGGCTTCCAGGGCTTCGAGTCTGGCCGCGACCGGGTCGGCCTCCTGGTCGAGCGCCTTGAGCAGGTAGTCGGCGAGCGCGGTGGGCGCGGGGTAGTCGAACACGGCCGTCGTGGGCAGCCTGGTGCCCGCGGCCCTGGCGAGCCGGTTGCGCAGTTCCACCGCGGTGAGCGAGTCGAACCCGGCCTGTTTGAAGGCGCGGTCGGGTACGACCAGTGAGGCGTCGGAGTGGCCGAGGACGGTCGCGGCCTCCCTGAGGACCAGGTCCAGGACGAGGGCGGCCTTCTCCTGCGCGGAGAGGCCCGCGAGCCGTTCGGCGAGGGTGCCTGCCTGGACCGTGCCGACGGCGGCCGCCCGGCGCGGGGCGCGCACGAGTGCGCGCAGCATCGGGGGAAGCGGGCCGGAAGCGGCCCGGTCGCGCAGCCGGCCCAGGTCGAGCCGGATCGGCACGAGGGCCGGTTCCCCGGCGGTCAGGGCGCTGTCGAAGAGGGCCAGGCCCTCCTCGGCCGTCAGGCCGAGCACGCCGTCGCGTTCGGTGCGCCGCAGGTCGGCCTCGGCGAGTGCGCCGGTCATGCCGCTCGCGTGCGACCACAGGCCCCACGCGAGCGACACGGCGGGCAGTCCTTCCGCACGGCGGACGCGGGCGAGTCCGTCGAGGAAGGAGTTGGCCGCCGCGTAGTTGGCCTGCCCGGGGTTGCCGAGGACGCCGGCGGCCGAGGAGAACAGCACCCAGGCGGCGAGGTCGAGGTCCCGGGTCAGCTCGTGCAGGTTGAGGGCGGCGTCGGCCTTGGGGCGCAGGACGGTGGCCGTCCGTTGCGGGGTGAGCGCGGCGAGCACGCCGTCGTCGACGACACCCGCGGTGTGCACGACGGCCGTCAGGGGCGCGGTCGCCGGAACGGAGTCCAGCAGCCCGGCGAGGGCGTCGCGGTCGGCGACGTCGCAGGCCTCGACGCGGACGCTCGCGCCCAGGGCGGTGAGTTCGGCGGCGAGTTCCGGCGCGCCGGGCGCGTCCGGGCCGCGCCTGCTGGTGAGCAGGAGGTGGCGGGCGCCGTGTTCGGTGACGAGGTGACGGGCGAGGAGTGCGCCGAGGGAGCCGGTGCCGCCGGTGACCAGGACGGTGCCGTCGGGGTCGGGCCGGCGTGGCAGGGTCAGGACGGCCTTGCCGGTGTGACGGGCCCGGCTGACGTGCCGGAAGGCGTCCGGGGCGTGTCGCACGTCCCATGCCGTCAGCGGCAGGGGGGTGAGGGCTCCCTGCTCGAAGAGGCCGACGAGTTCGTGCAGCAGCTCCTGGATGCGGTCGTCGTCGGCGTCCGCGAGGTCGTAGGCGCGGTAGTCGACCCCGGGGTGGCGTTCGGCGACGTCGGCGGCGTCACGGACGTCGGTCTTGCCCATCTCCAGGAAGCGCCCGCCGCGCGGCAGCAGGCGCAGGGAGGCGTCGACGAACTCGCCGGCCAGTGCGTCGAGGACGACGTCGACGCCGCGGCCGTCGGTGGCGTCGAGGAAGCGCCGCTCGAAGTCGGTGGTGCGGGAGTTGGCGAGGTGCGCGTCGTCGAGTCCGCGGGCGCGGAGGGCGTCCCACTTGCCGAGGCCGGCCGTGCCGTAGACCTCGGCGCCCAGGTGTCGGGCGACCTGGACGGCGGCCATGCCGACGCCGCCGGCAGCGGCGTGGACCAGGACGGACTCCCCGGGCCGGAGGCCGGCCAGGTCGCGCAGGCCGTAGAGGGCGGTGAGGAACGCGATGGGCGCGGCGGCGGCCTGGGCGAAGGTCCATCCCCGGGGCACACGGACGAGCCTGCGGTGGTCGGTCACGGCCTCCGGGCCGAACGCTGCGCCGGGGAACAGGCCCATGACCCGGTCGCCGGGGGCCAGGTCGGGCACGCCGGGGCCGGTCTCCACGACGATGCCCGCGCCTTCGCCGCCGATCGCGGCACGCCCGGGGTACATGTCCAGGGCGATCATGACGTCGCGGAAGTTCATGCCCGCGGCGCGGACGGCCACCCGGACCTGTCCGGGGGCCGGCGGGCCGGATGCGGCGTTCGGCACGAGGGCCAGGTTCTCCAGGGTGCCGGGCCCGGTGGTGTCCAGGTGCCAGGCGTCGGCGCCGTCGGGGACCGTCAGGCCGGCCGTCGTGGCGCGGACGAGGCGGGGCACGCGGACCTCGCCGTCGCGTACCGCGAATTGCGACTCCTCCAGGGCCGCGGCCGCGGCGGGGAGTGCGGCGAGCGCGTCGCGGGAGGCCTGGCGTCCGTCGAGGTCGGCCAGGAGGAACCTGTCGGGGTGCTCGGACTGGGCCGAGCGCACCAGGCCCCAGACCGCGGCTGCCGCCGGGTCCGTGATCCTCTCGCCGTCCTGGACGACGACGGCGCCCCTGGTGACCACCAGCAGCCGTGACGTGTCGTCGGGTTCGGCCAGGAATGCCTGGAGGTCTTTCAGCACGCGGCCGGTGAGGGTGTGCACGTCCTCGGCCGAGGCGCCGTCGCCGATGACGTCGAGGGTGCGGACGGCGTGGGGGGCGTCCGCGCGCGCCGTCACCGGCAGCGGGGTCCACGTCGTGCGGAACAGGGATTCGGGTCCGGTTTCGGTGGCCGGGCGCAGGTGTGCGGCGGCCACGGGGCGCAGGACGAGGGAGTCGACGTCGAGGACCGGGGCGCCGGTGGCGTCGGTGACGCGCAGGGACAGCCCGCTCTCCCCGGCGGGGGACAGCCGCACGCGCAGGGCCTTGGCGCCCGAGGCGTGCAGTCGTACGCCGTTCCACGCGAAGGGCAGCAGACGCCGTCCGTCGTCCGGTTCGGCGATGCCGCCGAAGGCGCTGGGGTGCAGGGCGGCGTCGAAGAGGGCCGGGTGCAGGCCGAACAGTTCGGCGTCGTCGTGGTGCGCGTCGTCGAGGGCGACGTCGGCGAAGACCTCGGCTCCCCGGGTCCACACCGCGCGCAGTCCCCGGAAGGCGGGTCCGTACTCGTAGCCGGCCTCGGCGCGTCGCCGGTAGAAGTCCGTGACGGGCACGGCCGTGGCGTTCGGCGGAGGCCACGGGGCGCTGTCGGCGCCGGGAGCGTCGCCGGGGTCGGTCCGTGTCAGGGCGCCGCTGGCGTGGCGGGTCCACGGGCCCTCGTCGCCGTCGGGGCGGGAGTGCACGGCGACGGGGCGTTCGCCGGTCTCGTCGGGGGCGCCGACGTGCACGCGGATGCGCACCGCGCCGTCGGCGGGCAGCAGCAGGGGCGCGGCCAGGACGAGTTCGCGGACGGTGCTGTGTCCGACCTCGTCGCCGGCCCGGACGACCATCTCGACGAGGGCCGTGCCGGCCAGCAGCACGGTGCCGTCGACCGCGTGGTCGGCGAGCCAGGGCCGGTCGGCCGGGGACAGGCGTCCGGTGAAGGTGACGGCGTCGGCCTCGGGCAGTTCCACCGCCGCGGTCAGCAGCGGATGGCCGGCCGTGGTGATGCCGGCGGCTTCGAGGCCGCCGGCGCCGGGATCGGCGTCGAGCCAGTAGCGCCGGTGCTGAAAGGCGTAGGTCGGTACGACGGCGGCGCGGGCGCCGCTGCCCGCGAACAGGGAGGGCCAGTCGACGCGGGCGCCCCTGGTGTGCGCCCGGCCGACGGCCGCGACCAGCGTCGCGGATCCCGGCCGTCCGTCGCGCAGTGCGGCGAGACAGTCGACGGTCTCGGGAAGGCAGTCCTGCGCCATGGCGGTGAGCACTCCGCCGGGGCCGAGTTCGAGGACGGTGGTGACGCCCTGTTCGTCCAGGGCGCGCAGGCCGTCGGCGAAGCGGACCGTTCCGCGCACGTGGCGTACCCAGTACTCGGGGGCGCACAGCTGTGCGGGGTCGGCGAGGGCGCCGGTCAGGTTGGAGACGACGGGCAGGGCGGGGGTGTGGAAGCTCAGTCCGGCGGCGACCTCGTGGAAGGCGTCGAGCATCGGCTCCATGAGCGGCGAGTGGAAGGCGTGCGAGACGCGCAGCCGTTTCGTCTTGCGGCCGCGGGCCGCGAGCGCCGCGGCCACCGCTTCGACGGCGGGCGCGTCACCGGAGAGGACGACGGCTTCGGGGCCGTTGACCGCCGCGACGGCGACTCCCTCGGTGAGCTCGGCGGCGGCCTCGTCCTCGGTGGCCTGCACGGCGATCATGGCGCCGCCCTCGGGCAGCCGCTGCATCATCGCGCCCCGAGCGGCGACCAGGGCCGCGGCGTCCTCCAGCGACCAGACACCGGCCACGTGGGCGGCGGCGAGTTCGCCGATGGAGTGCCCGGCGACCAGGTCGGGGCGCACCCCCCAGGACTCGACCAGTCGGAAGAGTGCCACTCCCACGGCGAACAGGGCCGCCTGGGTGTAGGCGGTTCGGTCGAGCAGGTCCGCGTCGGCGGTGCCGGGTTCGGCGAGGACGACGTCGCGCAGCGGGCGCTCCAGCCAGGGGTCCAGGGCGGCGCAGACCTCGTCGAAGGCGCGGGCGTACACCGGGAACGACGCGTACAGCTCGCGGCCCGTCCCGGGGCGTTGCGCGCCCTGGCCGGGGAAGACGACGGCGAGCTTGCCGTCGGTGGCGGCGCCGGTCGTGCCGTCGCCGGCGGCGAGGGCGGCCAGGGCCTCGCGGGCCTCCTCCACGGAGCCGGCGACGACGGCCGCGCGGTGCTCGAACGCGGTGCGGCCGGTGAGCGTGAGGCCGACGTCGGCCAGGGCGGGCGCCGGCTCCGCGTCGAGAAGAGCGGCGACGCGTGCGGCCTGCGCGCGCAGGGCCTGGGGGGACTTGGCGGACAGGACGAGCGGGACGAGCCCGTCGGGCAGGGCGCGCTCGACCGGGTCCGCGGTGCCGTCGGCGGGCGTGGCGGCGGGGTCCTCTACGGGCTGTTCGAGGATCACGTGGGCGTTCGTGCCGCTGATGCCGAAGGAGGACACTCCCGCACGGCGAGGGCGCCCGGCCCGGGGCCAGGGCATGGGCTCGGTGAGGAGTTCGACCGCGCCGCGGGTCCAGTCCACTTCGGGCGTCGGGGCGTCGACGTGCAGCGTGCGGGGCAGCACGCCGTGCCGCATCGCCTGCACCATCTTGATCACGCCCGCCGCACCGGCGGCGGCCTGCGCGTGGCCGATGTTGGACTTGAGGGATCCGAGCCACAGCGGGTCGCCGTCGTCGGGCCGTTGCCGGCCGTAGGTCGCGAGGAGGGCCTGCGCCTCGATCGGGTCGCCGAGGGACGTGCCGGTGCCGTGCGCCTCGACGGCGTCGACGTCGGCGGGGGTGAGGCCGGCGTTGGCCAGGGCCTGGCGGATGACACGCTGCTGGGAGGGGCCGTTGGGGGCGGTGAGGCCGTTGGAGGCGCCGTCCTGGTTGACGGCGGAGCCGCGGACGACGGCGAGGACCTCGTGGCCGTTGCGGCGGGCGTCGGAGAGTCGCTCCAGCAGCAGCAGAGCCACGCCCTCGGACCAGGCGGTGCCGTCGGCCGCGGCCGCGAAGGCCTTGCAGCGTCCGTCGGGAGCGAGTCCGCGCTGGCGCGAGAACTCCACGAAGCTGCCCGGGGTCGACATCACCGCGACACCGCCCGCCAGCGCCAGGGAGCACTCCCCCGCGCGCAGCGCCTGGGCGGCGAGATGCAGGGCCACCAGTGAGGACGAGCACGCGGTGTCCACCGTCACGGCGGGGCCCTCGAAGCCGAAGGTGTACGACACCCGGCCGGAGACGACGCTGCCCGCGCCGCCCACGCCGAGGTAGCCCTCGATCTCCTTGGCCGGCCGCCCCGCCCGGGTGGTGTAGTCGTGGTACATGACCCCGGCGAAGACGCCGACGTCCGTGCCGCGCAGGGCCTCCACGTCCAGGCCGGCGCGTTCGAAGACCTCCCAGGAGGTCTCCAGGAGGAGCCGCTGCTGCGGGTCCATCGCCAGCGCCTCGCGCGGCGAGATCCCGAAGAACTCGGCGTCGAAGCCGGCCACGTCGTCGAGGAAGCCGCCCTGCGTGACGTACGACTTCCCGGCGGCGTCGGGGTCGGGGTCGTACAGCTCCTCCAGGTTCCAGCCCCGGTCGGACGGGAACGGGGAGCGGCCGTCGCCGCCGTCGGCGACCAGACGCCACAGGTCCTCGGGTGACGTGACGCCGCCCGGCAGCCGGCAGCCCATCGAGACGATGGCGATCGGCTCGTCGCGGACCGCGGCGGGGGCGGGCGGGGCCGGGAGGCCGGCGGGCTCGCCGTGGACCTCGGCCAGCAGCCGCCGCGCCAGGGCCTCGGGGGTGGGGTGGTCGAAGGCGCTGGTCGCGGGGAGCCGCAGTCCGGTGGCGGCGCCGAGCCGGTCACGCAGGGCCACGACCATCACGGAGGTGAACCCGAGCTCCTTGAAGGCCCGGTCGGCCGGGACGTCCCCGACTCCGGCGCGTCCGAGGACGGCGGCGGCCTCGGTGCGCACCAGCCGCAGCACGATCTCCCGCTGCTCCTCGGCGGGCAGGCCCTCCAGTTCGCCGCGCAGCTCCGAGGTCTCGGCGCGCTCCTCGTGCGCCGTGGTGTCGACCAGCCCGCGCAAGGGTGCGGGGACCGGGCCGGTGAGCAGCGCCGCGTTGTCGAGACGCATCGCGACGAACGCGGCCTCGCCCGCGGCGTGCGCGGCGTCGAACATCACCAGGGCCTGCTGTTCGGTGAGTTCGCCCGCCGCGAAGGGGACGGCGCTCTCGACGGCGCCGTTCTTCCAGGGTCCCCAGGCCAGGGACAACGCGGGTCGACCGCGGGCGCGCCGGTGCTGGGCCAGCGCCTCCAGGGCGGCGCTCTCGGCGGCGATGTCACCGGCGCCGGGGGCTCCCAGGACTCCCAGGGGGGAGGAGCACAGGACGAAGGCGGCCAGGTCGTGGTCGGCGGTCAGGTCGTGCAGGTGGTGCGCCGCGGCGGCGACGGCGCCGGTTCCGGTGATCTCCTCCGCGTGCACCACGGCCGTCAGCGGCGACCGGCCGGCGTCCGCGAGCAGTTCGGCGAGCGCGGCGCGGTCGCTCGCGTCGCACGCCGCGGCGGTGGCGCGGGCGCCGTGCGCGGCGAGTTCGGCGCACAGCGCCTGCACGCTCTCGTCGCCGTATCCGGGGGTGAAGCCCAGCAGCAGGTGGCGGGCGTGGTGGGCGGTCACGAGGTGGCGGGCCAGCGCGGCTCCCTGGGCGGTGGCGGCGCCGGTGACCAGGACCGTCCCTTCGGGGTCGAGCAGCGGGAGCGGCGGCTCCTCGCGGTCCATGGAGACCCGGGCGAGGCGCGGCAGCAGGGCGACGCCGGAGCGGATGGCGAACTGCGGTTCACCGGCGTTCACGGCGGCGGCCAGGGAGCGCGCGCCGTCCTCGCTGAGACCGTCGCTGTCGAGGTCGGCGAGCACGATTCTGCCCGGGTGCTCGCTCTGCAAGGCGCGGACCAGACCCCACAGGGGGGTGTGCGCGGGGTCCTCCACGTCCTCGCCGTCGCCGACGGCCAGGGCGCGCCGGGTGAGGACCACGAGGGTGAGGCCGTCGTTGCGGTCGTCGGCGGGCCAGTCGTGCAGGGCCGCGACGAACTCCTCGATGCCGGCCCCGGCGTCGTGGGCGGTCCGGTCCGCGAGGAGGACGCCGCTGCCGCCGCGGGCGGCGGCCAGGTCGGTGTGGACCGCGCACGGTGTGCCGGCGTCCCGCAGGGCGGCGGCCAGGCCGAGCGGGTCGGGGCCCGCCAGCGCCCAGTCGCCCGGTTCGCCCGGGGCCGCGCCCAGGGAGAGCGGGGAGCTGGGTATCCAGTCGACGCGGAACAGCGCGTCGTACAGGCCGCTGCTGGTGGCGCGCAGCCGCGCGGGCGTCTCCAGCAGCCGATGCCGCACGATCTTGCCCGAGGCGGTGCGCGGGATCGCCTCGATCTCGTACAGCTCCTCGGGCACCTTGAAGTAGGAGAGGCGCTCGCGGCACTCGGTGAACAGCCGTTCCGTGTCCGGTCCCTGAGGGCCGGGGACGATGAACGCGACCGGCACCTCGCCCAGCACGTCGTGCGGCTTGCCGACCACGGCGACGTCGGCGACGCCGGGGACGCCGCGCAGGACCTCCTCCACCTCTCCCGGGTGGATGTTCTCCCCGGCGCGGATGATCAGTTCCTTGCGGCGGCCGGTGATCGTGAAGTAGCCGGCCTCGTCCCGGCGGGCCAGGTCGCCGGTGCGGTACCAGCCGTCGTGGAAGGCGGCCGCGGTGGCTTCGGGCTGGTTGTGGTAGCCGGCCATGACGCTCGGCCCGCGCACCCACACCTCGCCCTCCTGCCCGTCGGCGACGTCCTCGCCGGTCCCCGGGTCCACCAGACGTACGCCCAGGCCCACCACCGGCAGGCCGCAGGAGCCCTCGGCACGAGCGCCCGAGGGCCAGTTGACGGTGATGGAGCCGCAGGTCTCGGTGGAGCCGTAGGCGTCGATGAGGGGGACGCCGAAGACGCGCTCGAACGACCGGCGCAGCGATGCCGTGGTGACCGCGCCGCCCACCAGGGCCACGCGCAGCCATGGCGCGGTGAAGCCGCGGTCGCGGGCCGCGTCGAGCAGATAGTGCAGCAGGGTGGGCACGCCGGCCAGGAAGGTGGCGCGCTCCTCCTCCAGCGCGGTCAGCACGTCCTCCGCCGACAGGCCGTCGACGATGCGGGCGCCGGCGCCCACGGCCACCACGGAGAGCACACAGGCGATGTGCGAGAGGCTGTGGAAGAGGGGCAGCGGCCACACGACGCGGTCCTCGGGGCCGAGGCCGGGCACCGGCACGTAGCAGGCGGCCACCGACCACAGGCAGTTGCGCTGGGTGGAGAGCACGCCCTTGGGCCTGCCGGTGGTGCCCGAGGTGTAGAGCATCCACGCCAGATCGTCGAGGCCGAGGTCGTCGCGGGCCGGCATGGCGGGTTCCCGGCTCGCGAGCGATTCGTAGGGCAGGAAGCCGGAGCCCGGCGGCACCGGCTCGTCGCCGACGAGGACGACCGTCAGGTGCGGACGGTCGGCGAGCAGGCGCCGCAGCTGTTCCACGTGGAGGTGGTCGGTGATGACGATCCGGGCGCCGCTGTCGTCGAGGACGTGCGCGAGTTCCGCGTCGCTGCTCTGCGGGTTGACGGGGACGCCGATGGCGCTGGCCCGGGTGATGGCGTAGTAGCTCTCGACGATCTCGACGCGGTTGCCCAGGCAGATGGCCGCACGGTCGCCGGGTTGCAGTCGCAACTCGGCCAGGTGTCCGGCCAGTCGCCGGGTCCGCGCCTCCAGGTCGGTGTAGCTGACGCTCCGTCGGGCGTCCCGGTAGGCGGTCTTGGCGCCGAAATTCCGGGCCTGGTCCACCAGCAGCTCGGGAAGAGGCCGGATCAGCTCCGTGCGCAACATGTGTCGTCATCCCTCCGGGGCGAGAGCAGACGGGCAGTCCGCAAGGGCAGACGGTTCGCCCTACCCGGCACAGTCTTGTCATCCGCCGCTCCGCCACACCCCCTCATCACCCCCCTATGCGTCCCTAACTTGAAGAGTGACCAAAAACAAAAGTCAGGGGTTTGGGGCGGCGTACCGAGGTATTAGGCTCCGTCACCGTACTGAGAGGCGCCGCACTACCGGACGTCGGCCCGAAATGCAGAACCGATGAGCGGCCACCGCATTTCCGCCCGTGCTCCGGGAGCGGGATTTCCTTTCCCGGCGGCTTTCCCTCGACGGCGGGACAGCAGGGAAAGGGACACACTCGGACATGACGAATTCGGCATCCCAACACACCCGTATCCGGGTGGAACTCGGCGACCGCGCCTATCCCGTCGACATCGGTCCCGGGGTGCGGCACTCGCTGTCCGCGGTGGTCGAGGGGCTGGGAGCGCGGCGCGCGGCGGTGGTCTCGGCCCGGCCGGACGACTGGCTGCCCGACCCCGGCGTGCCCGCGCTGGTCCTGCGAGCGCGCGACGGCGAGAGGGACAAGACGCTCGCCACGGTCGAGTCGCTGTGCCGGAGGTTCGTGCGTTTCGGCCTGACCCGTGACGACGTCGTCGTCTCCGTCGGCGGCGGCACCACGACGGACGTCGTGGGTCTCGCCGCCGCCCTCTTCCACCGCGGGGTGCCCGTGGTGCATCTGCCGACCACGCTGCTGGCGCAGGTGGACGCGAGCGTCGGCGGGAAGACGGCCGTGAACACGCCCGAGGGCAAGAACCTCATCGGCGCCTACTGGCAGCCCAGCGCGGTGCTGTGCGACACGGACTACCTCACGACCCTGCCCGAGCGGGAGATGCTCAACGGCTACGGGGAGATCGCCCGCTGCCACTTCATCGGCGCCGGCGACCTGCGGGGGCTGCCGCTGCCGGAGCAGATCGCGGCGAGTGTGGCGCGCAAGGCGCAGATCGTGTCCGCCGACGAGCGCGACACCGGTCTGCGCCATGTGCTCAACTACGGCCACACCCTGGGCCACGCGCTGGAGGTGGCCACGGACTTCCGGCTGCGGCACGGCGAGGCGGTGGCCGTCGGCACCGTGTTCGCGGGGCGGCTCGCGCGGGCTCTGGGCCGGATCGACGAGCGGCGCGCGGCGGAGCACCTGGAGGTGGTGCGGCACTACGGTCTGCCGCACGAGCTGCCCGCGGACGTCGCTGCGGCCCGGTTGATCGAGCTCGTGCGGCTGGACAAGAAGGCGACGTCGGGGCCGGCCTTCGTGCTGGACGGCAAGGACGGGGCCGAGCTGGTGCGCGACGTGCCGCAGGACGTCGTCGCGCGGGTGTTGGCGGAGATGCCGCGCGCGGCGGCCTGAGAAGGGGATGCGAACGCCGGGAACGGCGCGGTCCGCGTCGTTCCCGGCGGGGCCGGGCCATCGGGCGCCCGCGAGGGGCACCGGCCCCTTGCCGCGCCCGGTCTCAGTTCTCCGGGAGGCGGCCCCTGGCCAGCAGGACCGCGCCGTGCAGTGAGGAGAGTCCGCCGAGGCGGGCGGATTCCACGGGCGGGGGCGCGAACCCGGGGCGGGCCAGTCGCGCCGTCTCCGCGGCGACTGTCTCGGTGAAGCCGGCCAGGCCGTCGGCGAATCCGCCGCCGACCACGACGAGCGCGGGGCCGAGCAGTTCGGCCACCCCGACAGCGGCCGCGGCCAGGGCCGCACAGCCCTCGCGCACGGCGTCGGCCGCCCACGGTGTGCCGTCGGCGAAGCCCTGTGCCAGCTCGGGGAAGGTGACCTCGGCGCCGCGGGCGCGGGCGGCCCTGCGCAGGACGGCGGGGCCCGAGGCCACCGACTGCACGCAGCCGCGGCGCCCGCAGTCGCACAGCTCCCCGGACCGGTCCACGAGGAGATGGCCGACCTCGCAGGAGCCCCGCGAGGGTCCGGGCAGCAGTCTGCCGCCGAGGACGATCCCGCCGCCGACGCCGGTGCCGACGCCGAGGTACAGCAGGTCGGGACGGTTCGCCGCACGGGCCTCGGCGAGCGCGGCGAGGTCGCCGTCGTCGGCGCAGCGCACCTGCGCGGTCCCGAACACCTCGCGCAGCGCGCCGCGCAGGTCGAGGCCGGTCCAGGCCGGCCGGTTGGGCCAGGCGGTGACGGTGCCCGCCGCGTCCAGGGTGGCGGGCATCGCCAGTCCGACGCCCGCCAGCCCGTCCGGGACGCCGGCGCACAGGTCCCGGACCTGCCGGGCGAGCAGGTCGAGGTCCGCCGCCGGGCGCACGGGGGCGTCGGCGGGCGAAGGCCACCGGAAGCCGGCCTCGCGCACGGTGCCGTCCGTGTGCTCCGCGCGCAGGGCGACCTTCGTGCCGCCCACGTCGATGCCCAGGTGGTAGGGGATGGCTGCCTCCCGGCGGGGTCAGTCCCTGAGGTGGTCGGTGACGATCTGCGCGACCTGGCGGAGCACCCGAGGGCTGCTGAGCATCTCCTCGTGGCCGCAGCCCAGTTCGTGTCGGACGATCTCGCCCGCGACGTACGGCGCCCAGGCCTCGCTGGAGGCCGCTTCGGCCACCGGGCTGGGATCGGCCGCGAACAGGTGCATGGCGCCGCTGTACTTCTCGGGCGTGTGGGCCTTCCAGGCGCCGAGGTCGGTCAGCATGGTCTCGACGAAGGTCTCGGCCGCGCTCTTCCTGCCGCGCCAGGCGTAGTTGGTCGCCATGTCGGCGAACTCGGCGACGTCGTCGTAGCTGAGGGGGCGCCGGTACTCGGCGAGGTCCTTGCCGTTGATCAGCAGGATCAGTTCGATCAGACCCTGCTCGTCGCGGTCCTCCTTGGCCGTGATGTGCGGGTTGGTGTTGAACACGCCGAGGAACTCGACCTCCTCGCCGCGCTTTTGGAACTCGGCGGCGACGGCGTGGGCGAGGATGCCCCCGAAGGACCAGCCGAGAAGGCGGTAGGGGCCGGTGGGCTGCACGCCGCTGATGCGGTCGGCGTAGTCCGCCGCCATGGCCGCGATGCTGTCGACGGGGTGGTCGTACTCCTGGAAGGTGTGCGACTGGAGGCCGTAGAGGGGGTAGTCCAGGCTGAAGTGCTGGGCGAGCACTCCGTAGCACCAGGCGGTGCCGCCGAGGTGGCGCATGCAGAACAGGGGCCGCGCCGTGCCCCGGGTCATCAGCGGCAGCAGCACGTCGAAGGAGTCCTGCGGCTCCTCGCCCGTCAGCCGCCGGGACAGCTCGGCCGGCGTCGGGGACTCCACCAGCATGCGGATCGACAGCTCCAGGTGCATCTCGGAGCGCACCCGGGCCAGCAGCCGTGCCGCGAGGACCGAGGAGCCGCCGAGGTCGAAGAAGCTGTCGCGTGGTCCGACCTGCTCCACCCCGAGGACCTCGGCGAAGAGCCGGCCGAGGAGCAGTTCCGACTGCGTGAGGTGCGTCTCCACCATCGCCGTGCGCGCGACGACCGGGGCCGGCAGCGCCTTGCGGTCGAGCTTGCCGTTGGGGGTGAGCGGGAACTCCTCCAGGACCACCACGGCGGACGGCACCATGTACAGGGGCAGTGCGTCCGCCACGAAGTCGCGCAGCTCCCTGACGTCGGGCTCGCGGCCGGGGGCGGCCGTCACGTAGGCCACGAGGCGACGGTCGCCGGGCCGGTCCTCGCGCACCGTCGCGGCCGCCTGGTCGACGTCCTCGGACCGCTCCAGGACGGCCTCGATCTCACCGAGTTCCATCCGGAAGCCGTGCAGCTTGACCTGGTGGTCGGCACGGCCGACGTACTCCAGGTCTCCGTCCGGGCGCAGCCGCACCACGTCGCCCGTGCGGTACATCAGGCCGTCACCGAAGCGGTCGGGCAGGAACCGCTCGGCGGTCAGCTCCGGCCGGTTGAGGTAGCCGCGGGCCACTCCCGCGCCGGCGATGAACAGCTCGCCCTCGGCGCCGGCCTCGACGGGCGCCAGTTCCTCGTCGAGGACGTACAGCCGGGTGTTGCGCAGGGCCTTGCCGATGACGGCGGCGTCCTCGGGGCCGGTGACCGGGTGGACCGTGGACCACACGGTGGTCTCCGTGGGCCCGTACCACTGGACGACCTCGGCGCCGAGGTCGAGCAGCGCCGCCGCCAGCTTCTCCGACAGCGCCTCGCCGCCGATGAGGATGCGCAGGCCGCGCAGCGCCTCGGGGCAGACGGTGGCCAGCATGTGCCAGTGCGTGGGAGTGGCCTGGGCGGTGCCGATCCCTCCGCGCACGATCAGATCGCCCAGCGCCTGCGGGTCCTGCCCGGTCGCACGCGGTGCGATGACCGCGCGGGCACCGGTGTAGTACGGAAGGAACAGCTCGGGCACCGACATGTCGAAGGTGGCGGTGGTGACCGACAGCATGCGCTCACCGGGTTGCATGGCCAGCCGTTCGCGCATCGCCTCCAGCAGGTTGTGCAGGGCGCGCACGGGGATCTCGACGCCCTTGGGGGTGCCGGTGGAACCCGAGGTGTAGATGACGTAGGCGAGGTCCTCGGGTCCCGGCGGGGCGGCCCGTTCGGCGTCCGTCAGATGGCCGGCGGGCAGTCCGGCGAGCGTCGCGGCCGTCGCGGGGTCGTCCAGCACCACCCGGGGAACGCCCAGGTCGGTGCGGTCGGCGGGGATGCGGGTCGACGTCAGCAGGACGACGGGAGCGGCGTCGCGGACCTGGAAGTCCACGCGCTCGGCGGGGTGTTCCGGGTCGAGCGCCAGGTAGGCCCCGCCCGCCTTGAGCACCGCCAGCAGCGCCACCAGCAGGTCCGTGGAACGCGGCAGCATCACCGCGACGACGCGGTCGGGCCCCACCCCCTGGGCGACCAGGTGGCGGGCGAGCCGGTTGGCCTGCTCGTGCGCCTCCCGGAAAGTGAGCTCCACGCCCTCGCATTCGAGGGCCGTGAGGTCCGAAGCGGAGGCGGCCCGCTCCTCGAGCGCCTTCACCAGCATGTTCCCCTCCACAGGGCTCGTTCGGATTCTCGGCACGGCGCGCTCAGACGGCCGGGGTGCGCATCCAGCGGTTCCAGTAGGGCCGCCAGCCGTGGCGGTGCCAGAACGGCGTGGAGATCGGGTTGAACATCGCGTGGTAGCCGACCGACGCGCCGATGCCCATGGCGTCCAGCTCGGTGTGGACGTGGTTGGCGAGGGAGGTGCCGATGCCCAGTCCGCGGTAGCCCTCCTTGACGGCCTGGCAGACCAGGTGCGCGACGGGGGTGGCGGTGATCTTCGTCGCGAGCCACGCCTGCTGCGGTTCGGAGGGGTCCTCGCCGCGGTGCATGCCGACGATGCCGCCTTCGTACTCGGCGACCCAGATCAGCGGTTCGTCGCGCTTGAACGACGCGGTGATCTCCTCGCGCAGCAGCGCCTCGGTCGTGGCGCGCTCGACGGCGCCGCTGACGGCGGCGTCGAACCGGGTCTCCACCATCTGTAGCGCGAACACCTCCTCGCTGTCCGCGGGGGTGGCCCGCCGCACGTGGACCCGGCGCGCCTCGGGCACCAGGTCGGTGCCCTTGACCCGGCCGATCATCACGAACTCGGGGACGAATCCGAAGGCGCGCAGGACGCGGGTCATGCCCACGTCACGGCTGGGCCACTCGAGGGCGGCCATGGAGTCCGCGCCGGGGCGTGCCGGGTGGCTCCGCATGTACTGCTGCCAGCGGGTGAGCAGAGCGGCCATCTCGTCGGGCCCGGCGACCCGTGGGGTCAGCTCCCAGCGGTCGAGCGGGCCGAGCACCGCCTCCAGCGCGTCGGCGTCGACGCGGGTGTGGGTCAGCAGACCCTGCGCCCCGTCCACCTCCAGCAGTTCCTCGCCTTCGCCGGGCTCCGGCAGCGCGGCGGCCTCCGGGATCATCCGGTCGACGGGGCGCAGCCGGTCGCGGTGGGCGGCCAGCACTGATTCCGCCGTCTGTACCTGGGGCATGGTGTCGTGTCCTCGGCTTTCGGTCGTGTCCGTGGGGGCGTCGCGCGGGCGCGGCTCCACGGGAAGCAGGGGGTCTCTCGCGGCCGGTGGCGCCGCGTCAGCGGTCGGTGACCTTCTCCAGCAGGGCGCGGGCGGCGAGCCGGTAGCCCGTCGCGCCCAGTCCGAAGATCACGCCGGTGGCGAGCGGTCCGGTCACCGACTCGTGGCGGAACTGCTCTCGGGCCCAGACGTTGGAGAGGTGGACCTCGATCCACGGGCGCGGATAGTCGGCCAGCGCGTCCCTCAGTCCCCAGCCGGCCATCATCAGGGCGGCGGGATTGACGATCGCGCCGACCGAGTCGTAGTTGCCCTGGATGGTGCGGATCATCTCCGCCTCACCGTCGTGCTGGAACGCCTCCACTTTCCAGCCGCGGTCCCCCACTTCCTCGGCGACCCATCCCTCGATATCGGCGAGTGTGTCCGTTCCGTAGATCTCGGGCTGACGACTCCCGAGTATGCCCAGATTCGGCCCGTTCACCAACAGAAGCCTGCTCAATGCGCACCCTTTGTCTGTGCGGAACCTTCGGGAAGTGCTTTTTGTAGCACGGCCGTCGACCGGGAATCACGACTGATCGCTATGCGCCCAATCACAAGGGGGAACATAGGGGGGTCGGCAGGGGAATGACGCCTCGCCGCCACTGGGTTAGCGTGCTGATCGCGACGACCGACCCCCGTCCGGCGGCTACTGCCGATCCGCCCCGCCGATCCGCGCGGACCGCGCCGACTTCGTGTCCCGGCGTCGGCGTCCGCGTGAACCACCGCCCCATGAAGGGCGGTTCCGTGTCGTGACCTCCGTGGCGTTCGCCGCGGCAGTATTCGCATGCGCGTAGACCGAAGGAGCAAGGAACAGCATGAGCAGTGGTGTGCGACTGGGCTCAGACCTTCCGGCGTGGCCGCAGTACGACGACGCGGAGCGGACCGGCCTCATACGTGCGCTGGAGCAGGGTCAGTGGTGGCGCATGGGCGGCGGCGAAGTCGACGCCTTCGAGCGGGAGTTCGCTGATTACCACGGGAGCGAGCACGCACTGGCCGTCACGAACGGCACGCACGCCCTCGAACTGGCTCTGGAGGTCATGGGCGTCGGCCCCGGCACCGAGGTGATCGTGCCCGCCTTCACCTTCATCTCCTCGTCGCAGGCCGCCCAGCGCCTGGGCGCGGTCGTGGTGCCGGTGGACGTGGACCCGGAGACGTACTGCATCGATCCGGCCGAGGCCGCCAAGGCCGTCACGTCGAAGACCCGCGCCATCATGCCCGTGCACATGGCCGGCCAGTTCGCCGACATGGACTCCCTCGACAAGGTCGCCGCCGAATCCGGAGTGCCGCTGATCCAGGACGCGGCACACGCTCAGGGCGCCACCTGGAACGGCCGACGGGTCGGCGAGCTGGGCTCGGTGGCCGCGTTCTCCTTCCAGAACGGCAAGCTGATGACGGCCGGCGAGGGCGGTGCGGTGCTGTTCCCGACCGCCGAGATGGCGGAACACGCCTTCGTCCGGCACAGTTGCGGACGCCCCCACGGCGACCGCGGCTACTTCCACCGCACCTCGGGCTCCAACTTCCGGCTCAACGAGTTCTCCGCCGCCGTGCTGCGCGCCCAGCTCGCGCGCCTGGACGGGCAGATCCGCACCCGTGAGGACCGTTGGCCGCTGCTGTCCTCGCTGCTCGCCGAGATCCCCGGCGTGCAGCCGCAGCGCATGGACCCCCGGGCCGACCGCAACCCGCACTACATGGCCATGTTCCGGGTCCCCGGCATCACCGAGGAGCGGCGCGCGCAGGTCGTCGACACGCTCATCGAGCGAGGGGTCCCCGCGTTCGTGGCGTTCCGCTCCGTCTACCGCACGGACGCCTTCTGGGAGAGGGGCGCGCCGGACCTGTCGGTGGACGAACTGGCGCGCCGCTGCCCCCACTCCGAGGCGCTGACGGCCGACTGCCTGTGGCTGCACCACCGCACGCTGCTCGGCACCGAGGAGCAGATGCACGAGGTCGCCGCCGTCGTAGCCGACGTCCTCGGCTCATGAGCGCGGCCACGCACGGCGGCCCGCCGATCCGCACCGCCGTGGTGGGGCTCGGCTGGGCGGCACGCTCCATCTGGCTGCCACGACTGCGCCGCCATCCCGGCTTCGCCGTGAACGCGGCGATCGACCCCGACCCCGCCTCGCGCGCGGCCGTCGCCGCGGAGTTCCCGGACACCCCGGTCCTGTCGGCGGTGCACGACACGGACCTGGCTCAGGTGGACCTGGCCGTCGTGGCCGTCCCCAACCACCTGCACTGCGAGATCGCCTGCGGTCTGCTCCACAAGGGCGTCCCGGTCTTCCTCGAGAAGCCGGTGTGCCTGACGTCGGCGGAGGCGGAGCAGCTGGCCGAGGCCGAACGCGTCGGCGGCGCACGGCTCCTGGCGGGCAGCGCCGCCCGTCACCGCGCCGACGTCCGCGCCCTGCTCGCGAGCGTCGGCGACCTGGGCACGATCCGTCACGTCGAGCTGTCCTGGGTGCGCGCCCGGGGCGTGCCGGACGCGGGCGGCTGGTTCACCCGGCGCCGGCTGTCGGGCGGAGGGGCGCTGGTGGACCTCGGCTGGCATCTGTTCGACATCGCCGCGCCCGTGCTCGGCTCCGCGAACTTCTCGCAGGTCACCGGCACGGTCTCGGGTGACTTCATCGCTCGGGACTCCGCACGCGTCTCCTGGCGCGCCGAGAAGGCCGAGGACGGCCGGGGCAGCGCGCCGGGCGACGACGGCGGCATCGACGTCGAGGACACCGCACGCGCGTTCCTCGTCACCGACGACGGCGTCTCGCTGTCGCTGCAGGCGAGTTGGGCCTCGCACGAGGAGCGCGACGTCACCCGCGTCCGGATCGAGGGCGAGGCGGGCAGCGCGACCCTGCGCTGCACGTTCGGCTTCAGCCCCAACCGGCTGGAGCACCCGGAACTGATCCGCACCGACGAGGGCCGGACCCGCGCCGTCCCGGTGCCCGAGGAGCCCGTCGGCACGGAGTACGACCGCCAGCTCGACGAATTGCTCGACCAGCTGCGGGACCCGGACCGTCCACGCCGGGCCGTCGACGAGGCGCGCCGCACCATCGGCGCCATCGAGCGGATCTACTCGTCAGCCCGCGCCGCGCAGGAGAAGACCCGGTCGTACCGGGCGTGACCGGCGCGAGCGGCGGTTCGGCCGGAACCCGTACCCCGGCGGCAGCAGGCCCACGGCCCGAGCCGCCGCCCCACGAAGGAGAGCACCACAGCGTCATGGACAGGCTTGGAACCAGCCAGGGCCCCGCGTCCCCCGACACCTGGGACGACGAGGCGCCGCCGATAGCCGCGGTCGTCTTCGATCTCGACGGCGTGCTCGTCAACAGCTTCGCCGTGATGCGCCAGGCGTTCACCACCGCCTACGCCGAGGCGGTGGGAGACGGCGAGCCCCCCTTCGAGGAGTACGAGCGCCATCTGGGCCGCTACTTCCCCGACATCATGCGGATCATGGGGCTGCCGCTGGAGATGGAGGCCCCGTTCGTCCGCGAGAGCTACCGGCTCGCTCATCTCGTCCCGGTCTTCGACGGCGTGCCGGAGATGCTCAGGGAACTGCGGGCCCGCGGCATCGGGCTCGCCGTCGCCACCGGCAAGAGCGGTCCGCGGGCCCGCTCCCTCCTCGAACAGCTCGGACTGCTGGACCTGTTCACCGTCGTGATCGGCTCGGACGAGGTGGAACGCCCCAAGCCGGCCCCCGACATCGTGCTCAAGGCACTGGGCGTGCTCGGCTGCGATCCCACGCGGACGATCATGGTGGGCGACGCGGTCACCGACCTGGCCAGCGCGCGGGGGGCCGGCGTGGCCGCCGTGGCCGCCCTGTGGGGCGAGAGCGACGAGGAGACCCTCCTCGCCGAGCGCCCCGACGTCGTGCTGCGCTCCCCCTCGGAACTGCTCGAGGTGTGCGTCGGCAGGACCCGCACGCCCTGATCCCGCACGTCCTGATCCCGGGCGACATGCTCCGCGTCGTCGGCGGCCGGTGGAAGGAGATCCCGGACCGGGCGGTGCACCGGGGCCGAGATCCCGATCGGGCTGTTCCCGGCCCGCCACGGTGCCCGCCGGAGGCTGTCGAAGGGTCTTCGAGAAACCGTCCTCCAATCATCGCCGTCCTCTCTCGACCGACATCCAACCGGAGACCCGACGTGGGAAAAGCCGTGACCGACATGCGCAAGCCGGCCCTGCAACAACCCGATTGGGACGATCCCTCACAGGTCCGGCGCATCCGGGAGGTGCTGGCCGCACGTCCGCCGCTGGTCAAGGCGGACGACGTCCGCACGCTGCGCAGGCTGCTGGCCCGGGTGGCCCGGGGCGAGGCCCTGGTGGTGCAGGCCGGGGACTGCGCCGAGAACCCGGCCGAGTGCGACGCCGAGCACGTCTCGCGCAAGTCCGCGGTCCTCGACCTGCTGGCCTCGACGCTGACGACGGCCACCCACAAGCCGGTCGTGCGGGTAGGGCGTATCGCGGGTCAGTTCGCCAAGCCGCGGTCCAGGCCGCTCGAACGGATCGGCGACCTGGAACTGCCGGTCTACCGGGGCCACATGGTCAACGGCCCGGAGGCCGACCGGGAGAGCCGGCGACACGATCCGCTGCGCCTGCTGACCTCGTACATGACGGCCAGCGACGTCATGGAGCACCTGGGCTGGCGCGGCCGCGCCGTCCTGGGTCACCCGCCCCTGACCGAACCCCGGATGTGGACGAGCCACGAGGCGCTGGTCCTCGACTACGAAGTGCCCCTGATCCGTGAGACGGGGGACGGGCGTCGCTGGCTCGGCTCCACCCACTGGCCGTGGATCGGTGAGCGGACCCGTCAACCGGACGGCGCCCACCTGGACCTCGTCGCCGGCGTCGACAACCCGGTCGCCGTCAAGGTCGGTCCGTCGACCACCGTGGCGGAGGTCACCGCCCTGTGCGAACGGCTCGACCCGGCCATGGAGCCCGGCCGGCTCACCCTCATCGCACGCATGGGCGCCGAGAACGTCGGCGACCGGCTGCCCCCGCTCGTCGAGGCGGTCCGCAGGGCCGGGCATCCGGTGGTCTGGCTCAGCGACCCCATGCACGGCAACACCGTCGTCGGCCCCGACGGACACAAGACCCGGCTGCTGGCGACCATGGCGGCAGAGGTCAGGGGCTTCCTGCGGGCCGTGGCCGACGCCGGCGGCACGGCAGGCGGACTGCACCTGGAGACCACGCCCGACGACGTCCTCGAATGCGCCGCGGACGTCTCCGTGTACGAGGGGAAGGCCGTGCGGCGTACCAGTCTGTGCGACCCGCGGCTCAATCCGGAGCAGGCCGTGTCGCTGGTCTCCGTCTGGTCCGGCGCGGACCCGCGACCCGCCGCGCCCGGCGAGGGGGCACGAGGCGTCCGGGAAGCGCGGGCGATCCCGGGCGGCCGGTCGCTGTCGTCCGTTCCCGATCACCAGGAGTTCGAGCCCCGGAACCACTCCGCGCTGCGGCTCGACCCGACGTAGGGGCGGGGCCCGGAGACTCCCGCCGAGTGAGCCGGTCCGCCCTCCCCTTCGCGCACCTCTGACCCTACGACGTCGGCGTCCGACCCTTTCTGCGCGCGTGTGCCCGACGCCCCGGCGTCGGTGTGCCGTGAGGATTCGGACCTTCTTCTTCTCCTGTCTCGGCCGCCATCCCACAGTCAGGGAGCAGTAGGACCCATGCACCTTCTCGTCAACGGAATTCAGCACCGTGTCACCGGTGAGATCCAGGTCCCCCACTCGAAGTACCACGCGCACCGTGCGCTGATCCTCGCCTCGCTCGCCGACGGCGTCAGCCGCGTGCGCGGGCTGTCCGACGCGCGTCATGTCGCGTACACCGTGCGCATGCTGCGCGAGCTCGGCGTACGGATCGTCAGGGACGGCGACACCTTCGTGGTGCATGGACTCGGCGGCCGCTACACACCCCGCCGTGAGGCGGTCTCCGCCGGCAGTTCCGGCACGACGCTGTACTTCATGATCGGTCTGGCGTCGCTGTCGGACCGCGCCGTGTCGGTGACCGGGCAGAAGTACTTCCGGCGCCGCCCGGTCGGCCCGCTGCTGCGCGCCCTCGAACAGATGGGTGTGCAGCTGGAGTCGGCCGACGACTGCCCGCCCGTCCGCGTCCAGGGCCGCAGACCCACGGGCGGCCACGTCACCGTCGCGGGAACCCTGTCCCAGTGGGTCTCGGGCCTGATCCTGCTGGCGCCGTTCGCCACCCGGCACACCACCGTCGAGGTGGAGGGCGAACTCAACGAACGCCCCTATCTCGAACTGACCGTGGCGATGATGCGGCAGTTCGGCCTCGCCGTGACCGTCTCCGAGGACTGGCGGCGCTTCGACATCGCGCCCGGCCAGCAGGCGCGCAGCGTCGAGCTGACGCTGCCGCCGGACATCGGCTCGGCCGCGTTCGGCATCGCCACGGCGGCACTGCACCCCAGTGACGTGCTGCTGCGCGGGATCACGACGCTGGAGGGCGGACCGGCCGATCACCCCGAGTTCGACTTCCTCGGCGTCGCACGCTCCATGGGCGTGCCGATGGAGATCGACGAGGCGGCCGGCGGTCTGCGCGTGCGGCAGGACACACCCCGGCTCACCGCGGTCGACGTCGACTGCCGCGACATCCCCGACATGCTGCCGATCCTCACCACCCTCGCCACGTTCGCGCGCGGCGAGTCGGTGTTCCGCACCATCGCGCACACCCGGCTCAAGGAGTCCGACCGGGCCGCCGCCATGCTCCAGCTCAACTCCATGGGCGGCCGCCTGGCGCTGTCGGACGACGCGCTGCGGGTACGGGGGGTGGACGGTCTGAGCGGCGCCAGGCTGTCCTCGTTCAACGACCACCGCATCCTGATGTCGCTCGCGGTGGCGTCGTCGCGGGCACGGGGGCGTTCGACGCTGACCTACCCGAACGCCTACCGCATCTCGTACCCCACGTTCCTCGACGCGATGGACACGCTCACGGTGCCCATGTCGGTGGAGCACGGCTCGGCCGCACCCGCGGGTGACGGTGCGGGCGCCCGGGTTCCCGTGGCGGCGGCGGACGCGCTCGCCCCCGAGGACGCCTCGCGCATCACGCTGCCGCAGTGGCTGCGCCGCAGGGCCGAGGCCAGGCCCGGGGACACGGCCGTCGTCGACGTGCGCTCCGACCGCGACGAGATGATGACCTGGGGCGAGCTGTCCGAGCAGGTGGACCGCGCGGCGGCCCTGCTGCTGCGGCTCGGGGTGCGGCCGGGCGAGAACGTGGCGTACCAGCTGCCGAACCGTGTCGAGTTCGTGGTGCTGTCGCTGGCGGCCCTGCGCATCGGGGCCGTGTGCTGCCCGGTCATCCCCTTCTTCCGCAAACGCGAGGTCGGTTTCGTCCTGCGGCGCTCCGGGGCGCGGGTCCTGGTCGTGGCGGACCGGCACCGCTCGCGGCTGCCCGCCGAGGAGGTCCTGGACCTGGTCGCCGAGGACGGCGCGGAACTGAACCTGGAACACGTGGTGGTCCTGGCCACCGCGGGCGGCTCCGCCCGGCTGCCCGAGTCCCCCGCGGGCGGGCCGACCCTGCACGACTGGGCGCAGGCGCTGTCGGCGGCCACGGTCGACCGGGCGGTGCTCGACGGCCTCGCGCCCACCCCCGAGTCGATCGCGCAGCTGCTCTTCACCTCGGGCACCACCAGCGAGCCGAAGGGGGTCACGCAGCCCACGCGCAACCTGGTCAGGGCCGCCGCGATGGAGATCCGGCACCTCGGGCTCGACGGACGGGACGCGATCTGGGTGCCGTCGCCGCTCGCGCACCAGACGGGTTTCCTGTACGGCATGGTGCTCGCCCTGGTCCTGGGCGTGCCGCAGATCCTGCAACCCGAGTGGGACGCCAAGCGCGCGTTGCAGTCGCTCAACGACCACCGCGCGACGTTCGTGCAGGCCGCGACGCCGTTCCTGTCCGACCTCGTCAAGGCCGTGGAGGAGAGCGGCGAAACGCCGCAGCACCTGCGGATCTTCGT
Source organism: Streptomyces hilarionis (assembly GCF_024539675.1). Taxonomy (GTDB): domain Bacteria; phylum Actinomycetota; class Actinomycetes; order Streptomycetales; family Streptomycetaceae; genus Streptomyces; species Streptomyces hilarionis. The sequence goes on from NZ_JAHHIT010000104.1 coordinate 25,204, forward strand.
GGCGACGGGAGCCATGGTGCCGCGGGCCCTGGCGGAGCGGGCCGGTCGGGTGCTGCGCACCGACGTGTGCGGGGCCTTCGGCACCACGGAGACCTGCCTGGGCGCGCTGTCCTCACCGGGCGACGAGCCCCGGCAGCGCTGGGGTTCCGACGGCCGCGCGCTGGACGGCATCGAGCTGCGGATCACCGACGACGAGGGAAGGGTGCTGCCCGCGGGCAGCGAGGGCAACTTCGAACTGCGTTCGCCCACGGTCTTCGACGGCTACCTCGGCCGTCCCGACCTGACGTCCCAGGCGTTCACCGAGGACGGCTGGTACCGCACGGGCGATCTGGCGACGATCGACGCCGAGGGCTTCCTGAGGATCACCGGACGGGTCAAGGACGTGATCAACCGCGGCGGCGAGAAGATACCCGTCGCCGAGATCGAGCAACTGCTGTTCGGACACCCCGCGGTGGAGGACGTCGCGGTGGTGGCCATGCCGGACGAGCGCCTCGGCGAGCGCGCGTGCGCCTTCGTCGTCCCGGCGGACGGCACGGAGCTGACGTTCGAGGAGATGCGGCGTCACCTCGACGGCCACGAGGTCGCCAAACAGTACTGGCCGGAGCGTCTGGAGCGCATCGACGCCCTGCCGCGCAACCCCATCGGCAAGGTCACCAAGTGGGAGCTGCGGGCGCTGGCCCGCGATCTGCGGCCCCACGACGAGGACGCCGGCTGACCCGTGCCATGACGGACGGCGCACCGCAACGACGGAACAAGGACAGAGGTGGCACATGAGCGACGAGCAGCAGTTCCACGAGCTGCGCACCCAGGTCGAACAGTGGGTGGAGGGGCCCGGCGAACGCTGGGCGGAGCGCATCGAGGAGACCGGGCAGGTGCCCGAGGAGCTGTGGGCCGAGCTGAACGCCCAGGGGTTCCTGCGGATAGCCGCTCCCGAGGAGTACGGCGGCCGGGGCCTCGGCTTCGTGCGCTGGATGGAGCTGATGGAGGTCTTCTCCCGCTCGCACGGGTCCATCCGCATGATCGTGCACGTGGTCAACGGCATCTGGCGGTCGATGGACGGCCACGCCGACGACGAGCAGCGCAAGCGCTTCGTCGTACCCTCCGTCACCGGTGACATCAAGATCGCCTTCACCCTCACCGAGCCGGGCAACGGCACCGGCGCGGACATCACCACGTCGGTGGTGCGCGAGGGCGACACCTACTACCTCTCCGGACGCAAGCACCTGATCACCTTCGGGGTGCGCTGCGACTACTACCTGCTGGCCGCCCGGGTCGAGGGCAGCACCGGGCACGAGGGCACGGTGGCGCTGCTGGTGCCGCGTGACGCCCCGGGCGTCACGGTCGAGGACACCTCCGACACCATGGGCGTCAGGGGCACCGACCATGCCTCGCTGGCCTTCGACCGCACCCCGGTGCCGGTCGACCACCGGCTCGGTGCGGAGGGCCAGGGCATGGAGGTGTTCCTCGGCGGCTTCCTCACCCCGTCCCGGATCTCCGTGGCGATGAGTTGCGTGGGGCTCGCGCAGCGCGCCCAGCAACTGGCCGTCGAATATGCCCGCAACCGGGTGACCTTCGGCAAGACGCTCACCCAGCGCCAGGTCATCCAGTTCATGCTCGCCGAGAACGAGGCGGACATCGAGGCGGCCCGGCAGCTGGTCCTGCACGCGGCGCGCCGCTTCGAGGAGGGAGCGGACGACGCGTCCATGCAGTCGTCGATGGCGAAGATGCACGCCGTGACGATGCTGACCGCCGTCACCGACAAGGCGCTCCAGGTGCACGGCGGGCTCGGTTACTGGAAGTCGCAGAAGATCGAGCGCGTGTACCGCGACGCGCGTGCCCAGCGCTTCGAGGAAGGCACCAACGAGGTGCAGAAGGCCGTCGTCTTCCGAGAGTTGCTCCAGCGCACCGCGTCCCGGACCGGAGAGGGAACGAGCCGATGAACCACCCGCACAGCCGGCACACGCCCGGACGCGAGCAGGTCTCGCTGATCACCGGCGCCTCACGCGGCATCGGCCGCGCCCTGGCGCTCACCCTCGCCGAACGCGGCGGCACCGTCGTCGTCAACTACAAGAAGAACGCCGACCTGGCCCACAAGACGGTCACCGAGGTCGAGGAGGCCGGCGGTGTGGGCTTCGCCGTCCAGGCGGACATCGAGACCACCGAGGGCGTCACGACACTGTTCGACGAGGTGGCGCGGCGCTGCGGGCGGCTCGACCACTTCGTCTCCAACGCCGCCGCGAGCGCGTTCAAGAACATCGTCGACGTCGGCCCGCACCACCTGGACCGTTCGTACGCGATGAACCTGCGGCCGTTCGTCCTCGGGGCGCAGCAGGCGGTGAAGCTGATGGACAACGGCGGGCGGATCGTCGCCCTGTCCTCCTACGGATCCATCCGCGCCTACCCCACCTACGCGATGCTGGGCGGCATGAAGGCCGCTCTGGAGTCGTGGGTGCGGTACATGGCGGTGGAGTTCGCGCCCTACGGGATCAACGTCAACGCGGTCAACGGCGGCCTGATCGACTCCGATTCGCTGGAGTTCTTCTACCACGTGGACGGCATGCCGCCCATGGAGGGCGTCCTCGACCGCATCCCGGCGCGCCGTCCCGGCACCGTGCGGGAGATGGCCGACACCATCGCCTTCCTGCTCGGCGAGGGGGCGGGCTACATCACGGGGCAGACCCTCGTGGTCGACGGCGGGCTCAGCGTCGTCGCGCCGCCGTTCTTCGCGGACGCGGGCGAGGCGCTGGCGCTGCCGCCCCGGCCGACGCGCGACGCCTGAGAGGGCAGGAGCGGGAGGAGGGGAGGGCAGATGCTGGACCACGTCTTCCGGCCGTGCCGGATCGGGGGCCTGACCGTGCCGCACCGCATCGTCATGGGCGCCATGCACCTGAACCTGGAGACCCTGGACGACGGAGGCGCCGCCCTGGCCGCGTTCTACACGGAACGTGTGCGGGGCGGCGCCGCCCTGGTCGTCACGGGCGGCTCCGCGGTCGACCCGGCGGGGTCCGGCGGCCCCGGTTACGGTGTGCTCGACGACGCGAAGCACCGGTCGGCGCTGCGCACGGCCGCACGGGCCGTGCACGACGCCGGGGGTCTCATCGCCCTTCAGCTCTTCCACGCCGGGCGGTACGCGCTTCCCGGCGCCCCCGGGACGGACGGCGCCCCTCCCCTCGCGCCGTCCGCCGTGTACAGCAGGTTCTCCCGCACCGTTCCTCAGGCGATGACGGAAGGACAGGTCACCGAGACCGTCGCCGCCTTCGCCCGAGGGGCCGAAAGGGCGTACGAGCTGGGCTTCGACGCCGTCGAGGTGATGGGTTCCGAGGGCTATCTGATCAACCAGTTCACCGCGCCCCTCACCAACCGGCGCGACGACGCCTGGGGCGGTGACGCCGGGCGGCGCCGGCGCTTCCCCGTCGAGGTGCTGCGGGCCGTACGGGCCGCGGTGGGGCCGGCCTTCCCGGTGCTCTTCCGGATGTCGGGCGCCGACCTCGTGGAGGACGGCACCCCGTGGGAGGACACGGCCATGCTCGCGGTGGAGCTCGCCGACGCCGGCGCCGACGCGCTCGCGGTGGGGGTCGGCTGGCACGAGTCGCCGGTCCCGACCGTGCAGGCCCAGGTACCCGCGGGCACCTGGGCCGTGTACGCCCAGCGGGTCAAGCGGGCGTTGCGGGCAGCCGGTCACGGCACGGTCCCCGTCGTCGCCTCCAACCGCTTCAACCGGCTCGCGCAGGCCGAAGAGGTCCTGGCCGGGGGTGACGTCGATCTGGTGGCCATGGCCCGCCCGTTCCTCGCGGACCCGGCCATCGTCGACAAGTCCCGTGCCGGGGACAGCGCGTCGGTGGACCTGTGCATCGCCTGCAACGAGGCGTGCATCGACCGGTCTTTCGGCACCGAGCGGGTGTCCTGCCTGGTCAATCCGCGGGCGGGCCACGAGCACGAGTTCCCGGCTCGGCCGTCTCCCGCGCGCCGGGGCAGCTACGCCGTGATCGGCGCGGGTCTCGCGGGACTGGAGGCGGCCCGCACCCTGGCGAGGCTCGGGCACCGGGTCGAGGTCTACGAGGCGGCCGACGAGCCCGGCGGGCAGTTCCGGCTGGCCGCACGAGTGCCGGGAAAGGCCGACTTCGCCGAGACCGTACGCCGGCGGAGCCGGGAACTCGCCGGGCTGAACGTGCCCGTGCACCTGGGGCACCGCGTCGGTGCGGAGGACGTGCCCGCCCTGCGCACCTTGGACGGAGTGGTCCTGGCCACCGGGGTCCGCCCACACCGGCCGGACCTCCCCGGCGTCGACCTGCCGCATGTCCTCGACTACGCCCGGGCGTTCGCCGACCCCGGCGCCCTCGGTCCCCGCGTCGCCGTCATCGGCGGCGGCGGGATCGCGGTCGACCTGGCGCACCTCCTCACCGGTGACTCCGCCCCCGCCCCGACCCCCGAGGAGTTCCTCGCCTCCCTCTCCGTGACGGCGCAGCCGCCGGCCGTCCCCGGGTCGGCCGCCACCGCCGCCCCGGCCGTCGGCTCCCGCCGGCTCACCGTCATGCGGCGCAGCGGCAGGATCGGCGCGGGAATCGGCCCCTCCACCCGGTGGGTGGTCATGGCAGAGCTGCGCGCCCGCGGAGTACGCCTGCTCACCGACGTCACGTACGAGGAGATCACCCGCGACGGCGTGGTCGTCGTCGCGGCCGGAGGGGAACGGCGGCTGATCGCCGCGGACCATGTCGTCCTCGCCACCGGCCAGGAAAGCCGACGGGAGACGGCCGCCGTGCTCCACCGCGCCGGCGTCCCCTTCGAGACCGCCGGCGGCGCCGCCGACTCCCGCTCGCTCAATGCCGTGCGGGCCACCGCGCAAGGGCTGCGCGCCGCGCACCGCATCGTGCAACGGGCCGAGGCGAGGTGGGCGCGACGGGCCGAGTAGTGCGAGATCCGCGGTCCTCGGCCGGTCCGGCGCGCGCCACCGTGGGGCCGGGCGGGTCAGCCGGGTTCGCCGCGCAGACAACCCGGCAGACTCTGGCGGTTCTTGACGGCCAGTTTGCGGTAGACCCGGGTCAGGTGCTGCTCGACCGTGCTGGGCGTGACGAACAGTTTCTCCGCGATCTCCCGGTTGGTGTACCCCATGACCGCCATCGAGGCGATCCTGCGCTCCGAGTTGGTCAGCGAGGCGACGGCCGTCGTCTTCTCCTTGCCCCCCGCGGAGGGCGCCTCACCGCTCGTGTCCGGCAGCAGTTCCCTGCACAGGGGTTCCGCACGGCAGAGATGCGCCACCGTCCATGCCCGGCGGATGATCACCCGCGCCCGGCGGTGCTTGCCCAGCGCATAGTAGGCCCGGCCCAGGTCGGCCAGGGTCCTGGCCAGTTCGTAGGCGCGGCCGTCCGCCTCCAGGGTGTCGGCGGCCTCGCTCAGCAGGCGGGGGCGCTGACCCGCCGAACTGAACACGGCCATCAGCCGCAGGGCGAGGGCACGGCTGACGGTGTCGTCCGGGCCGGGAAGGGCCAACTGGTCCTTCACCAGGCGCTTGGCCTGGTCGCGGTTGCCCTGCAACAGCCATGCCTCGGCCGCGCTGGTCCGCCAGGGCACGATGCCGGGCAGGTCCATGCCCCACTTGCCCATGAGTTCACCGCAGGAGAGGAAGTCCCCGAGCGCCGCGCGCGTGCGGTTCATGGCCAGGTAGTAGTGCCCCCGTGCGTACAGGTAGTGCAGTCCGTACCGGCTCTGGAACATCTCGTCGGGAACGCCCCGGGAGACGAGCGCCGTGGCCTCGTCCAACTCCCCCATGCGGGTGTGGGCCAGGATCAGCGTCCCCAGCGGCAGCCCGACGGCGGTGCCCCACCCCTGGACGGACACGTGCTCCAGGGCGGACACCCCGTGCTCCACCGCTCCCTTGAGATCGCCCCCTCGCAGCCGGATCTCCGCGTCGGCGGCGTCCAGGATGCCCTGCCACATCGGATAGGAGCGCCCGTTGCGGCGCTCGTCCAGGCTCCGGCAGCGATGGGCCGCGTCGCTCAGCCGGCCGCTGTAGACCAGCGACAGCAACGCGAGGAGGGTCGCCTCCTCGGCCCAGGGGGCCGTGTGGTTGAGGTCGAGCTGACCGAGGACGTGCGAGGCCCACTCCTGCATCTCGGCGCTGCGCCTGCGGACGAGGCCGCCGGAGAGCGCGCCGATCGACTGCAACCAGAAGGCCCTGCCCCGGGTGGCGGGCGCGCCCTCCGGGCCGGTGGTCACGGGCCCGCTCTGCACCCGTCCCGCGAGCGGCGGATAGGTACAGGCCAGCCACAGCTCCAGGTCGTGGAGTTCCGCCGGCTGCGTCGGCGTGCCGGGCGGGGGCGCGATTCCCGCGGACGGCAGACGCGCCGCCCGCCTGCGCAGCAGGGAAACGATGTCAGCAGCCTCCTGTGGACGGTGCAGCCAGAGCAGTTGGCGCACGAGCAGCATGCTCTCGTGGGGGTCCAACTGGTCGCTGCGGACCGCCTCGGTGAGGGCGATCAGGTGCCGCAGCGACGCCGAGGGGTTCAGCTGCCATTCGGCCTGGGCGAGCCTGGCCCGGATCGCCCAGCGGTCCCGCTCGTTCGTGCAGGCCCCCTGGGCCGAGTTCAGGTACCGCAGGGCACGCTGCACCGCACCGTGCAGCAGCGCCTCCGACGACGCCTCCAGGAGCACGCGCAGCGCCCAGGGCTCCGGGACCTGACCGGCCTCGGCCAGGTGGTGGGCGGTGTCGGCGACGGCGGCGCCCTGGCTGTAGAGCAGTCGCGCTGTCCGGTGATGCAGGTGCACGCGGTCCGCGGCGGGCAGGTCGTTCAGCACGGCGCGCGCGGCCAGCACGTGCCGGAACCGGCCGTCCCTCAGCAGCCCGGCCTCGGTCATGGTGCGCCGTGCCCGCTCGACGGTGCCCGGGTCCGCGTCGAGCAGTGCTCCGAGCTCGTCGGACGAGGCCTCGTCGCCGTAGACCGCCATGGCGCGGGCCACGCGCAGGATGTCGGGTTGACTGCGGTGCAGGCAGTTCAACAGCGCGCGTCCGTACCCCTGTTCCTGGGCCTCCCCGCCGAGCCGCTCGTCGCGGATCAGGGCGTCGACCAGCCGAGGATTGCCGCCGCTGTAGGCGATGAAGGCGTCACTGAGCTCCCGGGCCGCTTCCGCGCCGAGACGCCGGTCGACCAGGGTGCGCACGGACTCCGGGGAGAGAGGCACGAGCCGGACGGGCACCACGCAGGCATGGCGCAGGAGTTCGGCGTGGAACGGGGAGTGGGTCCCGCTCGACTCGACCAGTTCGGTGAACACCATCAGCAGCGGCGCCGAGTTCAGCCTGCGGACCAGGTACAGCAGGGCCTGCTGTGACGGCACGTCCATGTGGTCGATGTCGTCCACGCACACCACGACCTGTGTCGTGGCCGCCAGTTCCGTGACGGGCAGGAAGAGGTCGTACAGGATCTCGGCCCTGTTGAGCTCGACCGCCTTGTGCATGCTCTCGGCCCGGGTCGACCCCATGAGGCCGCGCAGGACCGGGGAGATGCGTGCGCGCAGTTCCCCGGGCAGAGCAGGGCTGTCGAACAGCTGGCTGAGCGCCCCGAACGGCAGATCCCGCTCCTCGGCGGAGCAGACGGCGTTCAGGACGATGGCCTCGCCGGCCTGGGCGCTCTTGGCCACCTCGCGCAGGAACTCCGTCTTGCCCGCACCTACGGTGCCCTCCAGCAGGATCACCTGCCCCACCGCCGCTTGCGGGCAGGCCAACCAGGCTCGGACGCAAGCGAGTTGCTTCTCTCGATCCATCAGCACCGTTCCCGGTGCCCCGCGCGGACCAGAACCGAAGAGCCGTCCGGCGGCAGCTCCCGAGTCGGGCCTCCCCCTGCGTCACGTGTGGAATGCCGCCATTCTGCCCCGCCGGAGCGGACCTCAGATAAGGAGTTCATGAATCTTCCTCGAAAGCCGTTCACACAGTTTCAGTTGCCACGCTAACCCGTTCGACAACCCTTTCCACGGCGGCGCATTTTAGGCAGGAGTCTTTCCGGACAGAGGCACTCGGACGACGCCCGCGCCGAAGGGAACCGTGGGACAAAACTTTGGGGCAAGCACATTTGCCCTCGCCGCCACAGCCGGTGGCACCGAAGACCTCCCGCCGGGCCCCTGTACGCAAGGCGGCCCGCTGTCGACCCAGGCAGGGTTTGCATAAGGTTCACTGTGGCCCGCGATCACTTTTGACGGTCGGCCTGCTCAAATGCGAGGGCCTGGATCACGTCATCCGGATATTCGCAGCACAAGTCGGCTTTCCGCCCACCCCGGACGACCTGCCGGATTCACCTGTGCACGCATACAGCGGGTTGCCGCGGCAGCGGGCACGACCGGGAACCGGGGCGGCCGAGGGGGCGGGCGGGTTCACTCGTCGAGGTGCGGAGGGCTGCCAGGGCGGGAGCGGACGGGCCGGGGGGTGGGCCGGGGGT
>NZ_JAHHIT010000105.1 GCF_024539675.1 Streptomyces hilarionis
GGGGAGGGGGACGGGCGGGCGGAGGCGGTGCCGGGGGCGGCGGACACCGACACCGTCGCGGTCACGGTCACCTGCGGCGCGGTCGACGGCCCTGCGCCGACGGAGCCCACCGTCTCGCTGCCGGGCGAGTCGTCCAGGGCGGCCAGCACGATCAGCAGCGGGATCACCGCGACCCCCAGCGCCACCGAGGCCAGCACGACCCCGCGGCGGGGCTTTCGCACGGCCGCCCGCTCCGCGCGCACCGGCTCGCGCCCGTCCCGCGCGTACGCCGTCCCGCCCCAGGGCAGCAGCCCCTCCGCGAGGGCGTCGCGGGGGGTGTCGCGCAGCGCGCACTGCTCCTCGTAGGCGGTCGCGCAGTGCGGGCAGCGGGCGCGGTGGGCGTCGAGGTCGGGGCTGTGCCGCGCGCCGTCCGCCCGCACGGACTCCTCGATCAGCCGGCGGAAGTCCCCGCAGCGCGGGTCGTCCGAGGCGGCGAGCCGGAGCCGCAGACAGGCCCGGGCGAGGGCCTGGAGGGCGGATTCGGCGCCGTGGACGACGTCCTGGGGGGTCAGGCCCAGCAGCGTGGCCGTGCGCTCGGCGGACTCGCGCTCGACGACGTCGTACCAGAGCAGGCCCTGGGTGCGGGAGGGCAGCGAGCGCAGCGCGGCGAGCATCGGCGGCACCGGACCGCCGGGGCCCGTCGTGCGCAGGACGAGGAGCAGGTTCGCGTCGAGTGCGACGGCCCGGTCGTCGGCGGCCCAGCCCGCGGCCGCCTGCCCGGCGAGCAGCAGGAGACGGTGGCGCCAGGGCCCGCCGGGGTCGGCGCCGCGTGCCGTCTCCCGGGCGGCGAGGGTGAAGGCCTCGGCCGCCAGCCGTGCGGCCGCGGGTTCGCCGGTCGTGCACAGGCGGGCGTAGGCCAGGACGGCGGGCCGGTGGCGGGCGCGCAGGGCGTGCAGGGCCGGGTGGGCGGCGGCGGGCGCGGCGCGGAGCCGGTCGCTGAGGTCCGCGTCCGACGCCGTCTGCGCGTGCGCGTCGTCGTCTCCGTCGGCACGGGCCATGAAGGTCGCCTCCTCGCCGGACGCCTCGTGCGCCCGGTTGCTGACGTACTGGTCAGTCTGGGGTGAGGGCGACCCTAGTGGCGCGTGGGGCTGCGTGGGGAGGTTTCCGTGGGTAACCGAGGAGAGGCGTGCGCGGGGCGCGAGCGGAGCGTGAGAGGGGCCGTACCGGGAGCGACGGAACCCCGGGCGGACAGGCGTCCGCGCCCGGGCGATCGGTTGCGGGCCGATCGTCCGGGCGCGGACGGCGGAAGGAAGTCTGCCGGGTCCTGCTCGGGTGCCGCCGGGGTCCTGCCCGGGTCGCTCCCGGGTGCTGCCGGGGTCCTACTCCTCGACGGTCAGCGCCTTGCGCAGCCGCACGAGAGTGCGCGACAGCAGCCGCGACACGTGCATCTGCGAGATGCCGAGCTCCTCGCCGATCTCCGACTGGGTCAGACCGGCGACGAACCGGAGGGAGAGGATCTGCCGGTCGCGCGGGGCGAGGTCGGCGATCAGGGGCTTCAGGGACTCGATGTACTCGATGCCCTCGAGGCTGTTGTCCTCGTAGCCGATGCGGTGGGCGAGGGCGCCCTCCGAGTCGTCGTCCTGGGGCTGCGCGTCCAGCGAGGACGCCGTGTAGGCGTTGGACGCGGCCATGCCCTCGACGACCTCGTCCCGGGAGAGGCCGAGACGCTCGGCCAGCTCCGCGACGGTGGGCGCGCGGTCGAGCTTCTGGGCCAGTTCGTCGCCCGCCTTGGCCAGGTCGAGCCGGAGCTCCTGGAGCCGGCGCGGGACGCGCACGGACCACGACGTGTCGCGGAAGAAGCGCTTGATCTCGCCGATGATGGTGGGCATCGCGAAGGTCGGGAACTCGACGCCCCGCGAGAGTTCGAAGCGGTCGATCGCCTTGATCAGGCCGATGGTGCCGACCTGGATGATGTCCTCCATGGGCTCGCTGCGGGAGCGGAACCGGGAGGCGGCGAACTTGACCAGCGCGAGGTTCAGTTCGACGAGGGTGTTGCGCACGTACGCGTAGTCGTGCGTGCCCTCTTCGAGGGATTCGAGCCGTGCGAACAGGGTCTTGGACAGGGCCCGCGCGTCGACGGATCCGACCTCGTCGAACGGGGGGATCTCCGGGAGTCCGGCGAGGGCGTCGGTGGGGTCGACGTCCGGCACCGTGTTGCGTGCGATGGGTTCCAGATGTTCCTGGTCCGGAGGGGGTGTCGACGTCGCTCCGCGGGTATGCGGTGCGTCGAGCCGGGGTGACATGATGTCCTCCATCGTTCTCGGCGTATGGCTGCCGAAGCCAGTGAGCGCACTACGGTGTGCGGCGCCTCCAAAGCCGGCCGTGTCGGTCTGCGTGTTCCTACTAGGCCTACCTGCTTTACTTGACCGATCGCAAGTGCGCTTTGTCCGTTTATGTCTGTTTGTGTGCGATTGTTCGGGTGTTGAGGCGCGGGTCTAGGGCGTAGTGTTCGAGGGCGTCAGAAAGCAGTTCGCGACCCCAGGAGAAGAGACGGCATGGACCGCGGGACGGTCGGCAGCGCACAGTCGGGCCGGCTTCTGGTCGAGGTGCGGGAAGAGGGCCCCAGTGCCGTCGTGACCCCGGCGGGTGAGTTGGATCACCACACCGCCGATTTGTTGCGTGAGCCACTCGAGGCCTGCCTCGCCAGAGGTCGCAGTCGCCTGGTGGTCGACTGCACACGCCTGGAGTTCTGTGACTCCACCGGGCTCAACGTGCTGCTCGGAGCCCGCCTCAAGGCGGAGGCGGCCGGCGGCGCGATCCATCTTGCGGGGATGCTCCCCGTGGTGGCCCGGGTCTTCGAGATCACCGGAGCGGACGCCGTGTTCACCGTGCACGACACGGTCGAGGCGGCGCTGGCCGACGAGCGCGACGGACAGGACGAGGACGGCTGAGTTCCGCCGTCCGCCCGGAGTCGACACGACCCGGGCGAGAAACGGGGGTGTCCCGCCCGTCACGCCGGGCAGGAGACATCCTGAACCCGCACATGTCGGCGGTGGCGCCGACGCGAACGCCGTCCGGCTACGTACGACTCTGCGGAGATCCGACTCTTGAATGGTGAACCGGTCAATCGGGGAATCGGTGAGGTGAAGCGCTGATGAGCACCACCCGGCCTTACTCGCCGGGCGACCGCGGCCCGGAGCCCAGCCCGGAGCCCAGCGGCGCTTCCGGGACGTCCCACGGGGACGTACGGGGGGCTGGGACGTCCGACGGGGGCACGGCTGCCGTGGCGCCCGGGTCGCCGGGCGGCCGTCAGGTACGCCGGCTGAGCTTCGACGACGCCAGCGGCGTCGTTCCGCTCGCCCGCGACTTCGCCCGCCAGGCCCTCTACGCGTGGGGCTGGCTGCCGGCCGCCACCGCCGACCGGCGGGCCGCCGCCGAGGACGTGCTGCTCGTCGTCTCCGAGCTGGTCACCAACGCGTGCCTGCACGCCGAGGGGCCGGACGCGATGGTCCTGGGCTGCGACAACAAGGTGATCCGCGTCGAGGTCTCGGACCGCGGCACGGGCCAGCCGGCGCCCCGCACCCCGCACCGCGCGGGACGCCCCGGCGGCCACGGCATGTTCATCGTCCAGCGCCTCTGCCTGGACTGGGGCGTCATGCGCGCCCAGGGCGTCGCCGGGAAGACGGTCTGGGCGGAACTGGGCGCCCCGGCCTGACGGCCCCCGCACGTCCCACACCGGGCCGGCCGGCCGCCGACCCTGCAGGCCGACCTGCCCGGCAGGCCTGCGGCGACCGCCGAGCGCGGCGCACGACGGCGCACGACCACGCGATCCGCCGGGCACCTGGGACCGGGGCATGGCTCGCCGGTCGCCGGACGCGGCGGCCCACCGACCGCCGGACGCGGTGCCTCGCCGACTGCCGCATGCGTCGCTCGCCGCTCGCCTCCTCGCGGCTCGCCGGACGGTGAACCGTCCGGGTCGCCTTGTGGCCGCGCCCCCGGCGTTCGGGTCTGTGCCGGCCTCGGGGGCGGCTTCCCTCCGACGCCTGACGCCTAACGCCTGCCGCCGATACATGACGCCTGACCCCTGATGTCCGACGACGGCGGAGCAGGCCTCCTCGTCGTAGTCCCGTCGCAGTCCCGTCATAGCCCCGTCGGAGCCCGGACGCGGTCGCGTCGACGTCCGTGCGCGCGGTCGCTGCCGGGGTGCGGCGCGCGCTCGTCCTCGGGGCCCTGCGCGCTGCGACCGCCGAGCTTCGGCGGCCGGTTGCGGGGGTTCGTGCCGGTCAGGTCGGGGGGCCGGATCGTCACAACTCCGGCCCGTGCCTTCTCTTCCCTCCTCATCGCCCCGGGCGTACCTTGACGGCTCAATCTGATGCCTCGTCAGTAAGGCGGGGCGGTGGGAGTGAGGGGACGGGACCGTGTCGAACCGGAAGCGAACCGCCGTGCTCGCGACTGCCGCGGCCCTGGCCGGCTCGGCGGTGCTGACGGCCGCCCCGGCGGCCATGGCCGAGGTCGTCAACGTCAACTACGGCTGCAAGACCCCCATCGGGGACAAGAGCGCCGTCTCGCCGATCGACATCAAGGGCGTCAAGAGCGGCGACGGATACCGGATCACGATGTCCTGGCAGAAGGGCGTCTCCTCCAGCCCCGTCGAGCTCGGCGCGGGATCCATGAAGCCGAGCGCGACCATCAAGCTGGGCGGCGCCGACAGCGGCACCCTGAACGTGTCGGGCCCCGCCAACCAGGCCGCGATCCCCGCGAACACCCCCATCAAGATCAACGATCTGAGCGGCACGTACACCCCGAGGAAGAGCGGCAAGGTCACCTTCACGGCGGGCGTGCTGACCATCAAGGCGCTCGGCACCACCACCACCTGCACCCCGAGCAACACCCCCGGACCCTCCCTCACCCTCGACGTGACCGCGCAGGGCGGCGGCACCGGCGGGGGCTCGACGGGCGGCGGCACGAGTGGGGGCTCGGGCGGGAGCTCGACCGGCGGCGCCGCGAGCGACGGCGGTTCCGGCGGGCAGCTCCCGCAGACCGGCCCCGAGGACTCCGCGCTCGCGCTCGGCACCCTCGGCGGCACGGTGCTGCTCGCGGGCGCGGCGGGCGCCCTGTGGCTGTCCAGGCGCAACCCACCGGCGCGCGCCCGCCGCTGACCGACCCCGGAGCGCTGGAGCCGCCGATGCCGTACGCCACCGCCCGCGTCCTGCTGCTGTCCCTGCCGCTGCTGTCCCCGGCGTTGCCGTCCGGCCTGCCGGACGCCGGTCCGGTCGGCTGGTCGGTCGGCTGGTCGGCCGCGCCCTCCGGCGCGGGACGGCCGTCGTTCTACGCGGAGGGCCCGCCGGGGACGGCCCTGCGGGACACGGTCGCCGTGACCAACCGGGGGACCCGCCCGCTCTCCGTGCGGCTGCGCGCGTCCGGCGCCGGTCTGCGGGTCGTCTTCGCCGCGACCGTCCTCGACGTTCCCGCCCGCACCCGCGCCGAGGTGCCCTTCACGGTGACGGTCGCGGCGGACGCCCGGCCCGGCGACCGGGTGGGCCGGATCGTGGTGCGCGACTCGGCCGGACGGGAGAGCGGCGTCCGGCTGCTGGTCCGGACCGGCGGTCCGCGGCTGGCCGCGCTGACCGTCGAGCACGTGGCCGTGCACGGCCACCGCATCGCCTATGAACTGGTCAACCGCGGCACCACGGACCTCGTCCCCCGCCTCGCCGTGCACGCGGACGGCGTCCTGGGCGTCGTCCTGGACCGCGGCCCGCGCCTCCTGCCCGTACGTCTGCCGCCGGGCCGCCGGCTCGCGCTGTCCGAGCCCTGGCCCGACCCTCCGGCCCTGGACGCCGTCACCGTGCGGCTGACGGTCACCGCGCCCGGCGCGGCACAGGCCACCGGGCGGGCGTCCGCGCGGTTCGTGTCGCCGGGCGCGGCGGCGGGAGCGGCGGTCGCCGCGCTGTCGGCCGCGGCCGCCGCGGTGGCCCTGCGACGCCGGCGCCGAGGCCGAAGCGGGCGCCGGCCGGCCACCGCCGACGCCGGGCCGAGGGGAGCGCTGACGTGAGAGGCGTGTCGCGGAGACCGGCGACGGCGCCGCTCCTGCTGCTTCCGTTCCTGCTCCTGCTGCTGTCCCTGACGCCGACGGCGACCCCGGCCGCGGCCGCCGACCGGCCGACGGTGAAGGTGTCCGCGGCGCAGGCCGGCACGGGCGGTTCGGTCACCGTGAGCGGCAGCGGCTGGCGGCCGCGCACGCTGGTGATGCTGCTGGTCTGCGGGCAGGCGACGCCGGCCCGGGGCGTGATCGGCGGCACCAACTCCTGCGCCAACGCCGACGGGCGCGCCGTCACCACCGACGCCGACGGCCGCTTCAGCAAGGCGCTGCCGGTGGCCGAGCCCCCGGCGCCCTGCCCCTGCGTGGTGCACGTGGCCAGCGCCACCGGTACGAAGGAGCAGGCCGACGCGGCGTTCCAGGTGGCCGGGCACCCGGTCCGGCCGCTGCCCGCGCAGACCGGCGGCGGACGTCTGTCCGTGCTCACCGACACCCGGCTCGACGGCTCCTCGGGCCTGCTGACCTGGTTCGGGGCCCCGCCCGCGCGCACGCTGACGTTCACCGTGGGCAACGTCGGCACCGGAGAGGTGAAGGACCCCGTCTTCCAGGTCGGCGCAGCGCACGGGGTGTTCGCCCCGCAGTGGGACGAGCGGCAGTGGCGCGGCACGATCCGCCCCGGCGGGAAGGCCCGGGTGGAACTGCCCGTCGAACTGGCCGCGGGCGCCCACGGCGACTACACGGTGTCCCTGAAGTACGGCGGGAAGGTCCTCGCCGAGCAGCCGTGGGGCGTGGGCCGCCCGTGGGGCGTGACCCTGTTCTGGATCCTGCTCGCCCTGGTGGTCCCGGCGGCGGTGTTCCGCGTCGGGCTGGCGGTGGTGGACCGGGTGCGCCCGCGTCCCGCGGCGAGGGGCGCGTCGCGGACCCCCCGGCACGGGCGGCGGACGGCCGGCCGGGCGTCGCGGGACGGGTCCCCGGCGGCCGCGACCACGACCCTGCCGTGGTTCGCCCCCGACAGCGGCCCCGGCGCCGGCCCGGGTTCGACGGCACGCCTCCCCGCCCTGCGGGACGACCGCCCCTCGAACCCCGCGACCCCGGCCACGGCGACCGGTCCGGCCCCGACGGCTCCCGTGGACCCGACGGCTCCCACCGGCCTGGCGGCTCCCGTGGACGCGGCGGCTCCCAGGCCCTCGACGTCTGCCTCGGGCCCGCTCGCGTCCCCGGCATCCGACCGCCCCCACCCGCCGGACCGCACCCGCCCGCCCGACCGTCCTCACCGGTCTCCCGGGGCCGGCGACTCCCCTCAACCCCACGACTCCGGCAGGAAGGGATCCACGTGAGCGAGAGAGCCATGCCACCCGAACGGGCCCCCGCGCGCAGGCGGGCGGTGGCCGCGGGCGCTGCCGTCATGCTGGCCGGGGCGGCTGTCCTGCTGGGCGTGACCGCAGGTCAGGCGCAGGCCGCCGAGGTGTCGTACGCCACCAAGTGCGTGCCGCCCTCGGGCATCGGCCTGCCCGACGTCAACGGGACCACGAAGGTCGAGATCACCGCGCCGGCCACCGCGAAGGTCGGCGACACCGTCGACGTCGTCTGGAAGTTCACGCAGGCCGCGTCGAAGAATCCCGACATCATCGATCTGCCGGCGAACTCCGTGCAGCCGTCCGGCACCCTCAAGGCGGCCGGCGCGCAGAGCGCCGACATCGCGATGCAGGGGCCGCGCGAGAACCCGGCGATCCCCAAGGGCGGCGCGATGACGCTGTCCGACATGAAGGGCTCGCTGAAGCTGACGGCGGCCGGGCAGGTGACGCTGACGCCGGACGCGTACGTCGTCAACGCGCTGTCGACGGACACGCGCTGCACGCCCACCCAGGCCGTGCAGCCCTCGGCGACCATCACGGTCACGGCCGGCGGCGGGAGTTCGGGCTCGTCCAGCGGCAGCCCCTCGCAGAGCGCGTCGTCGACGCCGTCGGGGACGCCGTCCGCGTCGTCGTCGGCCACCCCGACCTCGTCACCGACCGGCGGGTCCGGGCGGACGGACTTCACCGGCAAGGTCGTCGACATCCCCTACACCTGCCAGTCGCCCATCGGCGAGAAGCGGGCGACGTCGCCGGTGCAGATCAACGCGAAGAAGGGCGGCGGGAGTTACGGCCTGACCGTGCAGTTCAAGAAGTCGGTCATGAACAGCCCGATCGACATCCCGGCCCACTCCGTGAAGCCGTCGATGCAGGTCACCCTGGGCGGCTCCGACAAGGGCTCGGTCAAGGTGACCGGCCCGACCAACGCGGCCCCCGTCAAGCAGGGCGCCCCGATCGAGATCCCCGACCTGACCGGCACGTACAAGCCCGGCGCGACCGGTGAGTCCACGCTCTCGCCGGGCGTCCTCGTCATCGAGGCCCTCGGCACGACGACCACGTGCACCCCGGACAGCACGGCGGTCTCCCTGACGCTGAACACCGAGGAGCAGGCCGGTGGCGCCTCGGGCGGCGGCGGTTCGTCGTCCTCGTCCTCGTCCTCCGGCGGCGCCGCCACGGGAGGCGGCGGTCTCGCGGAGACGGGCTCCGGCGACCACGGGGCGCTGAAGGCCCTGGGCCTGGTCGCGGGCACGGCGGTGCTGCTGGGCGGGGCGGTGTTCACGTTCCTGCCGGGGCGACGGCGCCTGCGGTGAGGGCGCACCTCAGATCTTGCTCAGAACGGCGCTGATCGTTTGCTTCCAAGATCATCGCTCGCATACCGTCCGGATGTTCGCGTAAGCGATCGAGCAACGGACATGCCCGCGAGGCAAAGAGGCAGTTGAAACATTGACCATCACGCCCGATGCCTCGCGGAGGGAAGAGGAGCAAATGATCTGGGGGAAGAAGGCGGCGGGCGGCGCGCTCGCCGCCGTCCTCATGGCGGCCGGCGCCGGACTGGCGACGGCGGCGCCGGCCGAGGCGGCCGCGGCCAGGTACAGGTGCAAGGCCGAGGTGCACCTCGACCTCGGCCGGCCGAAGGCGACGTCCTCGTGCAAGAAGTCCGCCTCGGGCAAGAAGGTGGGCAAGCACCGCGTGAAGCTGGTGTGCGACGTGGTGCGCGGCCGGGGCACCCCGCACGAGATCCCGTGGGTCCTGTTCGGGCCGTGGGTGAAGCCGGGGCAGAAGTCCACCGTCATGTGCGGCTTCAGCAGCTTCACGAGGTCCTGGTCGGTCGAGACCAGGTCCTGACGCCGGGGCCCGCGGCGCGGCCTCGCGGCGGCGCCCGAAGGGGCTCGCGCGAAAGCCGTCCCGCACGAGACAGGGGCCGCCGCACCGGGATGGTGCGGCGGCCCCTGCTTGCTGTGACGGACCGTCAGTGGACGTCGCCCATCAGCGACTTGACCTTGCGGCGGTACATCCACACGGCGAATCCGGCGAGGGCCGCGAGGAGCGCCTCCCCGAAGACGGCGCCCGTGCCGCCGAGGTCGACGCCGGCGATGGCGGGGTTGGACAGCAGGCTGGTGATGGAGTCGCCCGCGGTGACCGCGAGGAACCACACGCCCATCATCTGGCTGGCGTACTTGGCCGGGGCCATCTTCGTGGTCACCGACAGGCCGACCGGCGACAGGCACAACTCACCGACGGTCTGGATGAAGTAGATGCCCACCAGCCACATCGGGCTGACCGCGGTGCCGTTGGCCGCCATGGCCAGCGGGACCAGGAAGAAGAAGAACGACACGCCGACCAGGACGAGGCCCATCGAGAACTTCACGATGGTGCTCGGCTCCTTGCCGCGCCGGTTCAGCCACACCCAGACCCAGGCGAAGACCGGGGCGAGCGCCATGATGAACAGCGGGTTCAGCGACTGGTACCAGGAGGACGGGAAGTCGAAGCCCAGCAGGGAGCCGGAGGCCTTGCCCTCGCCGAAGGCCTGGACCGTGGACGCGCCCTGGTCGTAGATCATCCAGAAGACGGCGGCCGCGACGAAGAACCAGATGTAGCCCGTCATCTTCGACTGCTCGACGGACGAGAGCTCCTTGTCGCGCTTGATGCGCATCAGCACGCCCGCCGGGATGACCAGACCGATGACCGTGAGCGGGATCATCGCCCAGTTCAGCGTGAAGTGGCCGGTGAACCCGACGACGCCGTAGAAGACGGTCGCGGCGATCAGCCAGAGCAGGCCCTTGCGCAGCCAGGCCGACCGCTCCTCGGCCGCCAGCGGCTTGGGGACGACGTCGCTGCGCGGGCTCAGGTTGCGGGTGCCGAGCAGGAAGGTGGTGAGGCCGATCGCCATGCCGACCGCGGCCAGGCCGAAGCCGAGGTGCCAGTTGACCTCCTGGCCGACCGTGCCGATGACCAGCGGGGCGAAGAAGGCGCCCGCGTTGATGCCCATGTAGAAGATGGTGAAGCCGCCGTCGCGGCGCGGGTCCTCGGGGCCTTCGTAGAGGTGGCCCACCATCGTGGAGATGTTGGCCTTGAGCAGGCCCGAACCGGCCGCGACCAGCGCCAGGCCCGCGAAGAACGGCGCCTGGCCGCCGGGCAGCGCCAGCACGAGGTGACCGGCCATGATCGTCACGGCGGCGATGGCGACCGTCTTGCGGGGGCCCCAGACGCGGTCGCCCAGCCAGCCGCCCGGCATGGCGAGCAGATAGACCATCGCCGAGTAGACGGAGACGATCACCGTGGTGGTGGCCACGTCCATCGCCAGACCGCCGCCCATGCTCCCCTTGCCGGCGCCGGGGCCGCCGGAGAGCAGGTAGACGGTGAGCAGAGCCTTCATGCCGTAGTAGGAGAATCGCTCCCACATCTCGGTCATGAAGAGAGTGGCCAGTCCGCGGGGGTGGCCGAAGAAGGTCTTCCCGGAGCCGGGGGTGTCCGGGCGGACCGAGTCCTTCGTCAGGCTGGACGCCATGTCGTTCCTTGCTTCTCGGGACGCGCTGCGCTCACGCGGTGCGCGCCCGGTGGGGGGCGGCCGGCACCGGCGGACCGCCTCGCCCACCCCTACGCCCGGGGGGAGTCCGCTCCGGGTCTCGAAGCGGTGGACGGCGGTCACCGGGATCCACGCCCCCTCGCGTCGGGGGCCCGGCCACAGGTCATTCCTTTCGGGGCCGGCGGGAACCGGCCCGCACACAAAAGAGACCCTCGGCGTCAAGCGGACCGCCAAAGGTCCCTGTGTACTACAGGCGTTCTTTCACCATACGGCAGCACAACGCCGGATATGGAAGGACTTGAGACGCGGATCACAGGTGATCATGGAACCCTGGCGCCGTTTTGAAGGTCCGTATCATCCTCCCATCCACCGA
This sequence comes from Streptomyces hilarionis, assembly GCF_024539675.1. Taxonomy (GTDB): domain Bacteria; phylum Actinomycetota; class Actinomycetes; order Streptomycetales; family Streptomycetaceae; genus Streptomyces; species Streptomyces hilarionis. The sequence goes on from NZ_JAHHIT010000105.1 coordinate 11,268, forward strand.
CCGCAGGTCCGTACCAAGATCGGCGGCGGGCCGGACCTCCGCCGGGGTCCCGGCTGTCCGGCATGTCCCCAGGTAAGAAACAGCGTCGACGATCACACTTCGGCCCCCGCCCGCGCGGACTACCATCAGCCCATGACCCGTGTACTGCTCGCCGAGGACGACGCGTCCATCTCGGAGCCGCTGGCCCGCGCCCTGCGCCGGGAAGGCTACGAGGTCGAGGTGCGCGAGGACGGCCCCACCGCACTCGACGCCGGAATGCAGGGCGGCGTCGACCTGGTCGTCCTGGACCTCGGTCTGCCCGGCATGGACGGCCTGGAAGTCGCCCGCCGGCTGCGCTCCGAGGGCCACGCCATTCCGATCCTCATCCTGACCGCGCGCGCCGACGAGGTGGACACCGTCGTCGGTCTGGACGCGGGCGCCGACGACTACGTCACCAAGCCCTTCCGGCTGGCGGAACTGCTCGCGCGGGTCCGGGCCCTGCTGCGGCGCGGCGCGTCCGAGCCCCAGCAGCCGCCCGCCACGCACGGGGTGCGCATCGACGTCGAGTCGCACCGCGCCTGGATGGGCGACGAGGAACTCCAGCTCACCGCCAAGGAGTTCGACCTGCTGAGGGTCCTGGTGCGCGACGCCGGCCGGGTCGTCACCCGCGACCAGCTGATGCGCGAGGTCTGGGACACCACCTGGTGGTCGTCGACCAAGACCCTCGACATGCACATCTCCTGGCTGCGCAAGAAGCTCGGCGACGACGCGGCCAACCCCCGCTACATCGCCACGGTGCGCGGCGTGGGCTTCCGCTTCGAGAAGAGCTGACCGCAGCCCTTCCGGGGGCGCCCGGTCGGGCGGTGCGCGCCGCCGGCCGCGGGCCGGTGGGGCTCCTCACGCGGTTCCCCGCGCTCCCGGGCGGGTCCCGCCGCACCGCGTTCGTGAAGTCACCGTCCGGAGGGGCCCGTGCGCCGCCGTCTGATCCAGTCCACCCTCGCCGTCGTGCTCGTCGTCATCGCCGTGTTCGGGGTCTCCCTCGTCATCGTCGAGACCCGCACGATCAGCAACAGCGCCCAGGAACGGGTCGACTCCGAGGCGCTGCGGCTGGCCAGCATCGTGGACAGCCGGCTGGTCGGCGCGGAGGACGTCACCGCCGAGATACTGCGCGACCAGGTCACCCAGGACCGTTACGCCGAGATCCGGATCCCCGGCCGGCCGGTCATCGAGGTCGGCGTCAAGCCCGAGGGCGACGTCATCCGCTCCACGGCCAAGGGCGAGGAGGGCGAGAGCGTCCTCGTCCAGGAGCCGCGCTCCACGGTGACCCGCGAGGTCGGCCGCACCCTGCTCATCATCGCCCTGGTGGCGCTGCTCGCCGTGGTCGCGGCGGTGCTGCTGGCCATCCGCCAGGCGAACCGCCTCGCCTCGCCCCTCACCGACCTGGCGGAGACCGCCGAACGCCTGGGCTCCGGCGACCCGCGCCCCCGCCACAAGCGCTACGCCGTCCCCGAACTGGACCGGGTGGCCGACGTCCTCGACTCCTCCGCCGAGCGCATCGCGCGCATGCTCACCGCCGAACGCCGGCTGGCGGCGGACGCCTCCCACCAGCTGCGCACCCCCCTGACCGCGCTGTCCATGCGGCTGGAGGAGATCACCCTCACCGACGACCCGGACACGGTGAAGGAGGAGGCGACGATCGCGCTGACGCAGGTGGAGCGGCTCACGGACGTCGTGGAGCGCCTCCTGACCAACGCCCGGGACCCGCGCACCGGCTCCGCGGTCACCTTCGACCTCGACGAGGTCATCCAGCAGCAGCTCGCCGAGTGGCGTCCGGCCTACCGGGGCGTGGGCCGGGCCATCGTCAGCTCCGGCAAGCGCCATCTGCGGGCCGTGGGCACGCCCGGCGCGGTCGCCCAGGTGCTGGCCGCGCTGATCGAGAACTCGCTGATGCACGGCGGCGGCACGGTCGCGCTGCGCACCCGCGTCACCGGCAACCAGGCCGTGGTCGAGGTGACCGACGAGGGCCCCGGCGTCCCCGCCGACCTGGGCGCCCGCATCTTCGAGCGGACGATCAGCGGCCGCAACTCCACGGGCATCGGCCTGGCGGTCGCCCGCGACCTGGCCGAGGCGGACGGCGGCCGGCTGGAGATGCTCCAGGCCCAGCCGCCGGTCTTCGGTCTGTTCCTGTCCCGCACGGCGCCGCAGAAGCGCACGGCGCAGGACGAGGGGCCCACGGTCCGCTGAGCGCCGCCCGGCGGCAGCTCAGCTCACGCGCTGCGTGGCCTTGGGCTCCGGCCGCCGGGCCTGCTCCGCCACCGCCAGCAGGGCCTCGGCGTCGGCCACGGCCTCCTTCGCGGGCAGCGTACGGAACACCCACGTGCGGTACGACCAGAACCGGAACAGCGTCGCGATGCCGATCCCGAGGAACTTGAACACGTTGCTCTGCAACGGGCTGTCCCAGCCGCACCAGTAGGTCGCCGCGTACAGCAGACCGTTCTCGATCACCAGGCCCACCGCGCTGAACAGCAGGAACAGCGTCAGTTCCTTGGTGCGCCCGCTCTTCTCGCGGTCACGGTAGGTGAAGTAGCGGAACCCCACGTAGTTGAAGGCGATCGCCACCACCGTCGCGATGACGCTGGCCCGCACCACCTGCAGGTCGGTGAGATGCCGGACGGCGTTGAACACACCGAGGTTCACCAGCAGGCCCGCTCCGCCCACGGCTCCGAACCTGGCCAGCTCACGGATGAGCCTCTTCAGCCCCGAGGAACCATGTGCCATGGTCGTACAGGCCCCCGTCCGGGATTCGGTTTCGTCAACCCAGCCATGCTAACCACCACTCTTCCCGGTTTCCTGTGGTCGGGCTCACGGGTCGGCCGCCGGCGGCCGAGATGCGGGGAAACAGCGGGTATGAGGCCGGAAAGCCGGAGGTAAGAGGCACCGGATCCGGCCGGGTGGCGTGGCCGATACCCTGGGGGCGTGACGTTCCCGGTAGTCGGCATGGTCGGCGGGGGGCAGCTCGCTCGTATGACACACGAGGCGGGCATCCCGCTCGGCATCAGGTTCAAGCTCCTCAGTGACACCCCACTGGATTCCGCGGCGCAGGTCGTGAGCGATGTCGTCATCGGCGACTACCGCGATCTCGACACGCTGCGCGAGTTCGCGCGCGGGTGCGATGTGATCACCTTCGATCACGAACACGTGCCCACCGAGCACCTCCGGGTGCTGGAGGCGGACGGCATCCCCGTGCGCCCCGGCCCGGACGCGCTCGTGCACGCCCAGGACAAGGGCGTGATGCGGGCCCGGCTCGACGCGCTCGGCGTGCCGTGCCCGAGGCACCGCATCGTGAGCGACCCGGCGGACGTCGCCGCGTTCGCGGCGGAGGGGGAGGGCTTCCCGGTCGTCCTGAAGACCGTCCGCGGCGGCTACGACGGCAAGGGCGTCTGGGTCGTCGACTCCGCCGAGGAGGCCGAGGACCCGTTCCGCGCGGGCGTCCCCGTCCTCGCCGAGGAGAAGGTCGACTACGTCCGCGAGCTCGCCGCGAACGTCGTGCGCTCCCCGCACGGCCAGGCGGTCGCCTACCCCGTCGTCGAGTCGCGCCAGGTCGGCGGCGTCTGCGACACGGTGATCGCGCCCGCCCCCGGCCTCGACGAGTCGCTGGCGCTCGAGGCCGAGCGGATGGCCCTGAACATCGCCAAGGAACTCGACGTCGTGGGCCACCTCGCGGTCGAGCTGTTCCAGACCCGCGACGGCCGCATCCTCGTCAACGAGCTGGCGATGCGCCCGCACAACTCGGGCCACTGGTCGATGGACGGCGCGATCACCTCGCAGTTCGCCAACCACGTCCGCGCCGTCCTCGACCTCCCGCTCGGCGACCCGCGCCCGCGCGCCCCGTGGACGGTCATGGTCAACGTCCTCGGCGGCGACTACCCGGACATGTACTCGGCGTACCTGCACTGCATGGCCCGCGACCCCCAGCTGAAGATCCACATGTACGGCAAGGACGTGAAGCCCGGCCGCAAGGTCGGCCACGTCAACACCTACGGCGACGACCTGGACGACGTCCTCGAACGCGCACGTCACGCAGCCGGATACCTGAGAGGCACGATCACCGAATGAGCCCTGTCGTAGGCATCGTCATGGGGTCGGACTCCGACTGGCCCGTCATGGAGGCCGCAGCCCAGGCCCTCGACGAGTTCGAGATCGCGTACGAGGTCGACGTCGTCTCGGCGCACCGCATGCCGCACGAGATGATCGCGTACGGCGAGCAGGCGGCCGGACGCGGACTCAAGGCGATCATCGCCGGCGCGGGCGGCGCGGCCCACCTGCCCGGCATGCTCGCCTCCGTGACCCCGCTGCCGGTGATCGGCGTGCCCGTCCCGCTGAAGTACCTGGACGGCATGGACAGCCTGCTGTCCATCGTGCAGATGCCGGCCGGCGTCCCCGTCGCCACGGTCTCCGTCGGCGGCGCGCGCAACGCCGGTCTGCTGGCCGCCCGCATCCTCGCCACCCACGACGAGGACCTCCTCGCCCGGATGCGCGACTTCCAGCAGGAGCTGAACGACCAGGCCACCGAGAAGGGCAAGCGCCTGCGCGCCAAGGTCGAGGGCTCGAACGGCTTCGGCTTCGGGAAGTGACGGCGCAGTGACACAGCCCACCTCGCTGGACGAGGCCCGCGCGCTGCTGCGCGAGTTCCCGGTCGTCGACGGCCACAACGACCTGCCCTGGGCGCTGCGCGAACAGGTCCGCTACGACCTCGACGCCCGCGACGTCGCCCAGGACCAGCACGCCCGCCTGCACACCGACATCCCCCGGCTGCGCGCCGGCGGCGTCGGCGCGCAGTACTGGTCCGTCTACGTGCGCGCGGACCTGCCCGACGCGGTCCCGGCGACGCTGGAGCAGATCGACTGCGTACGGCGGCTCATCGCCCGCCACCCGCGCGACCTGCACCCGGCGCTGACGGCCGCGGACATGGAGACGGCCCGCGCGCAGGGCCGCATCGCCTCGCTGATGGGCGCCGAGGGCGGCCACTCCATCGCCAACTCCCTCGGCGTGCTGCGCGGCCTGTACGGGCTCGGCGTGCGCTACATGACGCTCACCCACAACGACAACGTCGACTGGGCCGACTCCGCCACCGACGCGCCCCGGGCCGGCGGGCTGACCGCGTTCGGCCGCGAGGTCGTGCGGGAGATGAACCGCGAGGGCATGCTCGTCGACCTCTCGCACGTGGCCGCGACCACCATGCGCGACGCGCTCGACGCGAGCACGGCGCCGGTGATCTTCTCCCACTCCTCCGCGCGAGCGGTGTGCGACCACCCCCGCAACGTCCCCGACGACGTGCTGGAGCGCCTGCCCGCCAACGGCGGGATGGCGATGGTGACGTTCGTGCCGAAGTTCGTCCTCCAGGCGGCGGTCGACTGGACGGCCGCGGCCGACGACAACATGCGCGCCCACGGCTTCCACCACCTCGACACCACCCCCGAGGCGATGAAGGTCCACCGCGCCTTCGAGGAGACCCGCCCCCGCCCGGTCGCCACCGTCGCCACGGTCGCCGACCACCTCGACCACATGCGCGAGGTCGCCGGCATCGACTGCGTCGGCATCGGCGGCGACTACGACGGCACGGCCTTCACCCCCGAGGGCCTCGACGACGTCTCCGGCTACCCCCGGCTGATCGCGGAGCTGCTGGACCGCGGCTGGTCCAGGGCCGACCTCGCCAAGCTGACCTGGCAGAACGCGGTGCGGGTGCTGGGCGCGGCCGAGGACGTGGCGCGCGACCTGCGGGCGACGCGCGCGGCGTCCCACGCGACGATCGAGTCGCTGGACGGCTGACACGGGCCGTCGGGGCACACGGGCGGGCCGGCGCGAACGGCCCGCCCGTGCGCGTACCCCCGAACGCCCCGTCCACCAGGAAGCGCGCCGCCCGCCGTGCGACGGTGGCCGTACTGCTGACCGACGTACGGAGACCGTCATGGCCGACCTCCAGGACGAACTGCACGCCCTCCCCGAGGCCGGCGAGCTCCCCGACACCGCGCCGGCAGCCCCCGTCGCCCCGCCGCCCCCGGCCGCGAGCAGTGCCGGCGGGGCGGGCAGCGCGGGCAGCGCGCTGGAGCGCGCCGGGGCCCTCCTCACCGCCCATCCCGTCATCGACGGACACAGCGCCCTGCCCCGGGCGCTGAGCGACCTGCCCTGGTACGACCTGCAACTCGGCGAGAGCGGCGTCGACACGCACGTGCTGCGGCTGCGCGAAGGGCACGTGGGCGCGCTGCTGTGGTCGCTGCGGCTGCCGGAGCGTGCCGTGGGGGAGCGGGCGGTGGGCGCCACCCTGGAGCAGCTGGACCTCGTCAGGTCGGTGATCGCCGCGCATCCCGAGGGCCTGCGGCCGGCCCGCAGCGCGGGACAGGTCATCGACGCCCGCAACTGCGGCCGGATCGCCGTCGTCCTCGGGCCGGCCGACGCCGCCGCGCTCGACGACTCCCTGGGCATCCTGCGGGTGCTGCAGTCCCTCGGGCTGCGCGTCCTCACCCTGGCCGGGGCCTCGTGGGCGGGCGAGGCGGGGCTGACCCGGTTCGGCGAGGAGGTCGTGCGGGAGATGAACCGGCTCGGCGTGCTCGCCGACCTGTCCGGCGCCTCCGACGCCACGGCCGCCCGCGCCCTGGCGCTGTCCAAGACGCCGGTCCTGTGCACCCGCTCCGCCGCCCGCTCCCTGCGCGCCCACCCCGACAACCTGTCCGACGCGCTGCTCGCCGAGCTCGGCGCGGCGAAGGGGCTGTGCCTGGTGCCGTCGTCGCCCGAGCGGACCGGGCCGGACGTGCGGGACGTGGCCGACCATCTCGACCACGTCCGCGCGATCGCGGGCCCCGAGAGCGTGGGCCTGTCCGGCGCGCACGACGCGCCGACGGCCTCCGACGCCGCCCCCGATTACCCGCAGCTGATCGCCGAGCTCCTGCGCCGTGGCTGGCCGGAGTCCGACATCGCCCTGTTGACCTGGGGAAACATGCAGCGCGTCCTGCGCTCGGCCGACTTCGCGGCGCGCGCGGCACGAGAACGCCGAAAGCCGTCGACGGTCCGCATCACCGAACTGGACACGACGGACGTCTGACCCTGCCCGCGCCCGGGTGCGGCCGCCCGGGGACGCGGGGCGGCCCCGGGGTCAGCCCAGGGGCTGTTCCACACGGCACAGGCAGAACGGGTGGCCCGCCGGGTCGGCATACACCATGAAGTCCTTCGTCTCCCGGTCCTCCAGGTCCAGCGGGCGCGCCCCCAGCTTCAGCACCCGCTCGTGGGCCTCGTCCATCTCCTCCCAGGTGGCGCCGCCGTCGAGGTCGAGGTGGAGCTGCTGGGGGTTGAGGTCGGCGCGCGGCCACTCGGGCGGGGTGTAGTCCTCCACCTGCTGGAAGGCGATCCGGGGGCCGCCGGGCACGTGCAGCACGAACCAGTCGTCCACCCCGTCCTCGGCCTCGGGCGTGCCGCCGAGGACCGCCGCGTAGAACGCGGCGAGCGCGCGCGGATCGGGACAGTCGAGGACGACGGAGCGGAAGCGGGCGACGGGCGGCATGGGACCTCCTGGGCCGGACGTGTGCAGATGTGCGCCGCCGCGGCGGTCTCAGCAGCGGCACAGGCAGAACGGGTGCCCAGCGGGATCGGCGTACACACGCCAGTCACGGGAGCGGTCCGCCGTGTCCAGCGGCTTCGCGCCCAGCGCGAGCACGCCGCGTTCGGCGGTGTCGAGGTCGGTGACGGTCAGGTCGAGGTGGAACTGCTGCGACCGCTGCGATGCGGGCCACTGCGGCGGGACGAACCCGGGGGCGGCCTGGAAGGCCAGCGACCGGCCGTCGGGCGTGCGGACGTCCACCCACTCCCCGTCGCCCTCGACGGTGCCGCCCAGCACCTCGGCGTAGAACCCGGCCAGCGCGCGCGAGTCCCTGCGCGCCGCCCTGCTGGCGCACGCCGGCCACGCCCCGCACCGCGCGGTGACCCCGCTGGGCGAGCTGCTGGCGTCCGCGCCCCTCGTGGTCGCCGTCGACGAACAGGACGGCTCGGCCCGCCTCGCGCCCTCCGGCCCCGCCGGCGGCGCCCCGCTCCTCTCCCGCACGGCCGCCGCCGTCGCCCAGGCGCTCGTCGAGGGCACCTGGACCCGGCTGAAGGCCTGCGAGGCCACGACCTGCCACTGGGCGTACTACGACCGCAGCCCGGCGGGCCGGGGCCGCTGGTGCTCCATGCAGGTGTGCGGGGCGCGCGCCAAGATGCGCCGCTACCGGGCCAAGTAACCCGCCGATCGGCTCGGGGGCGGCTCGGGGGCGGTTCAGGGGTGGTTCACCGGCCGGGCCACAGCCCGGTGGTGCAGAATGCAGCAAGACGCCGGTTCGGCCGACTGAGCCTCGGCCGAACCGGCGTCGCCCGCGGCCGCTACGCGGTCGGGCGGCCCATGGCCCGGTAGGTCCAGCCCGCCTTGCGCCACAGCTGCGGGTCCAGCGCGTTGCGTCCGTCGAGCACCAGCCGGGTCGTCGCGACCTCGCCCAGCGCCGCCGGGTCCAGGTCCCGGAACTCCCGCCACTCGGTGAGGTGCAGCACGGCGTCCGCACCCCGGACGGCGTCGAGCGCCGAATCGGCGTAGCCCAGGGTCGGGAAGAGCCGGCGCGCGTTCTCCATCCCCTTCGGGTCGTACACGGTGACCTGACCGCCCTGCAGATGGATCTGCCCGGCGACGTTGAGCGCGGGGGAGTCGCGGACGTCGTCCGAGTCGGGCTTGAACGTCGCGCCCAGCACGGCGATCCGCTTGCCCAGGAACGACCCGCCCCCCAGCTCCTGCCGCGCCAGCTCGACCATCCGCCCGCGCTGGCGCATGTTCACCGAGTCGATCTCGCGCAGGAACGTCAGCGCCTGGTCCGCCCCCAGCTCGCCGGCCCGGGCCATGAACGCGCGGATGTCCTTGGGCAGACAGCCGCCCCCGAACCCGATCCCGGCCCGCAGGAACTTCGCGCCGATCCGGTCGTCGTAACCGATGGCCTCGGCCAGCTTGGCGACGTCGCCGTCGGCGGCCTCGCACACCTCCGCCATGGCGTTGATGAAGGAGATCTTGGTGGCGAGGAAGGAGTTGGCCGACGTCTTCACCAGCTCGGCCGTGGGGAAGTCGGTCACCACGAACGGGGTGCCCTCGCCGACGGGCGTCTCGTACACCTGCCGCAGCAGCGCCTCGGCCCGCTCGCTGCGCACCCCCACCACGATCCGGTCCGGGTGCAGCGTGTCCTGCACCGCGTACCCCTCGCGCAGGAACTCCGGGTTCCAGGCCAGTTCGGCGTCCTCGCCGGCCGGCGCGAGCGCGGCGATCGTGCGGGCCAGCCGGTCCGCGGAGCCCACCGGCACCGTCGACTTGCCCACCACCAGGGCCGGCCGCGCCAGGTGCGGGGCGAGGGAGGCCACCGCGGACTCGACGTACGACATGTCACAGGCGTACTCGCCGTGCTTCTGCGGCGTGTTGACGCAGACGAAGTGGACGTCGCCGAAGGCCCCCACCTCGGCCCAGTCCTGGGTGAACCGCAGCCGCCCGCTCGACCCCTCGAAACCGGCGACGTGCCGGCGCAGCAGCTCCTCGAGGCCCGGCTCGTACATGGGGGTCTCGCCGCGTTCGAGCATCTCGATCTTCTCGCGGACGACGTCGAGAGCGAGCACCTCGAAGCCCAGCTCGGCCATGGCCGCGGCGTGCGTGGCGCCGAGATAGCCGGTGCCGATCACGGTGATCTTGAGGGCCATGGATGCTCCTGGTGGGGGTTGCCGTCACTGCGCGCCCGAGCATAGTCGGGGCGTGTCGGCGCCCCCCACCGGGCAGATCACCGGAGCCGGACCCCTGTCGCCAAACTCACGTATCACTGGCATCGGCGGGACCATTAAAATTTGAGTTACTTAACGGTAATTAGCGTCGGTAAACGCAGCGTCTTTGGAGTGTGAGGACACCTTGGCCGGATCGGCTGACTTCGACCTGTACCGCCCGTCCGAGGAGCACGACATGCTCCGCGACGCCATCCGCTCCCTGTCCGAGGCGAAGATCGCGCCGTTCGCGGCGGCTGTGGACGAGGAGGCCCGCTTCCCGCAGGAGGCGCTGGACGCGCTGGTGGCGAGCGACCTGCACGCCGTGCACGTCCCCGAGGAGTACGGCGGCGCCGGCGCCGACGCCCTCGCGACGGTCATCGTGATCGAGGAGGTCGCCCGCGTCTGCGTGTCCTCCTCCCTGATCCCCGCGGTGAACAAGCTGGGCTCGCTCCCGGTGATCCTCTCCGGCTCCGAGGACCTGAAGAAGAAGTACCTGTCGCCGCTGGCGAAGGGCGACGCGATGTTCTCGTACGCCCTCTCCGAGCCGGACGCCGGATCGGACGCGGCCGGCATGAAGACGAAGGCGGTCCGCGACGGCGACCACTGGATCCTCAACGGCGTCAAGCGCTGGATCACCAACGCCGGCGTCAGCGAGTACTACACGGTCATGGCCGTGACGGACCCGTCGAAGCGCTCCAAGGGCATCTCCGCGTTCGTCGTCGAGAAGTCCGACGAGGGCGTCTCCTTCGGCGCCCCGGAGAAGAAGCTGGGCATCAAGGGCTCCCCGACCCGCGAGGTCTACTTCGACAACGTCCGCATCCCGGCCGACCGCATGATCGGCGAGGAGGGCACGGGCTTCGCGACCGCCATGAAGACCCTGGACCACACCCGCATCACGATCGCCGCGCAGGCCCTCGGCGTCGCCCAGGGCGCCTTCGACTACGCCAAGGGCTACGTCCAGGAGCGCAAGCAGTTCGGCAAGCCGATCGCCGACTTCCAGGGCATCCAGTTCATGCTCGCCGACATGGCCATGAAGATCGAGGCCGCGCGCCAGCTCACCTACGCGGCCGCGGCCAAGTCCGAGCGCCTGGACTCCGACCTCACCTTCCAGGGCGCGGCCGCCAAGTGCTTCGCCTCGGACGTGGCGATGGAGGTCACCACGGACGCCGTCCAGCTCCTCGGCGGCTACGGCTACACCCGTGACTACCCGGTCGAGCGCATGATGCGCGACGCCAAGATCACGCAGATCTACGAAGGCACGAACCAGGTCCAGCGGATCGTGATGGCCCGCAACCTGCCCTAGCTAGGGCCCCGTCGTTCGGATCATGTCGGCGGCCGAGAAGCGCAGTCCCTTTCGGCCGACCTGATCCGAACGAAAGGCCCCGGGCGCCGGGCGGGAACCCCGCGTCCCGGCGTGCGTCCCTCGCCCTCCGTCCGTTCGCCGGACGGAGGGCGAGGTGCGTGTGGTGGCCGCGGCCGTGCGGGGCCACGATGGAGTCGGGAGGTGCTCCATGGCGCGTGACGAAGGCCTGACGCTGCGCCTGCGGCGCGTGCTGCCCGCCGCGCCGCCGGCCGTCTTCCGCGCCCTGACCGATCCCACGGAGCTGGCCCGCTGGTGGGGCCCCGACGGCTTCACCGTCCCCGACGCGCGCGGTGACCCCGAACCCGGCGGGACCTACCGCATCACGATGCGGCCCCCCGAGGGGCCGGTGTTCCACCTCGCCGGGCAGTACCTCGCCGTCGATCCCCCACGGCTGCTGCGCTGCACCTTCCGCTGGGAGGAACCCGACCCCGACGACCGTGAGACGGTCGTCGCGCTGACCCTGCACGACCGCGCCGGCGACTCGACCGAGCTGGTCCTGACCCAGGAGGGCTTCGCCACCGAGCGGCGGCGCGCGCTGCACGAGGAGGGCTGGCGCGAGGCCCTCGGCAAGCTGGCGGCCCTGCTCGCGCCCACGGCCTGACCGGCGGCGGCACGCGGGCGCGCGCTCACCCGTCGACGCCAGAGGCCGTCGAAGCGCCCGGCCTTCGACGCGGGCGCGGGCCTCAGTCGTCGAAGCCCTCCGCCACCCGGCGCTCGCGCAGCTCCATGATCGCCCGGCGGCGTGCCAGGCGGTGGGTGCGGCGGATCTGGGCCTCCTGGCAGCGGCGCTCGTCGCGCTCGGTCTCCGGCAGGACCGGCGGGACCACGCGGGGCTTGCCGTCGGCGTCGACGGCGGCGAAGACCAGGTAGGCCGAGCCGACCTGGGTCGCGGGGGCGGACTCGTTCCAGCGCTCGGCCATCACCCGCACCCCGACCTCCATCGAGGTCCGGCCGGTCCAGTTGACCTGCGCCTTGACATGGACGAGGTCGCCGACGCGGACCGGCTCCAGGAACGCCATCTCGTCCATGGACGCGGTGACGGCGGGCCCGCCGGAGTGCCGGCCGGCCACCGCGCCCGCCGCGTCGTCGACGAGCTTCATGATCACCCCGCCGTGCACCGTCCCCAGCAGGTTGGTGTCGGCGTGGGTCATGATGTGGCTGAGGGTGGTGCGGGACGCGGACGTCGGCTTGCCCGGGATGTCCGGGGTGCTGCCCGAGTCCGCCGCGGTGACCTGGTCTGTCATGTCCTCCACCTTATGCCGAGGGGGACAACCCGGGACTTTGTGTCAGCTTGGCAACAGCGCGGCCCTGATTCTCCGACGGCCCTTGTACGGCACGGTGCCCTGCCCTGCACACTGGTCCGCATGAACGATTGGCCCGAGGGATGGTCCGACAGGGACCGCGGCAACCGGTACGGCAGCGGCAGCGCCGGCGCGCAGCCCGAGAGCGCTCGCGTCATGCGGCAGGTCCGCCGCGGCCCGACCGCCCCGCCGCAGGGAGCCGGCGTCCCCCAGCAGCCGTCGTACGTCAACGGCCAGGGGCACGGCGACTACACCAACGCCCAGCAGACCGGCTACGACAGCGGCTACAGCACGGGCCAGGTCTACGGGGGCGGCGGTGACTCCGGCGGCCCCGGCGACTTCGACTCCCGCGCCCCGCGGCCCGCGCCGAACTGGCGCCGCCGCATCAAGTGGACGGCGATCAGCCTCGTCACCGTGCTCGTCGTGACGAGCGTCGCCACCTACTTCTGGGCCGACGGCAAGCTCCGCCGCGAGGTCGACCTGTCGAAGGTCATCGACCGGCCCGAGGGCGGCGACGGCACGAACTACCTGATCGTCGGCTCGGACAGCCGTGACGGCATGTCCGCCGAGGAGAAGAAGAAGCTGCACACCGGCTCCGCCGAGGGCAAGCGCACCGACTCGATGATGATCCTGCACGTCGGGTCGAACGGCGACACGCTCGTCTCGCTGCCGCGTGACTCGGACGTCGAGCTCCCGACGTTCGTCGGCTCCGAGTCGGGCAAGACGTACAAGGGGACCGGCCGGCACATCAAGCTGAACGCCGCGTACGCCACCGACGGCCCCGAGCTGCTGGTGCGCACGATCGAGTTCAACACCGGCCTGCGCATCGACCACTACGTGGAGATCGGCTTCGCCGGCTTCGCCGGCATCGTGGACGCGGTCGGCGGCGTCGAGATCACCATCGACAAGGCCTTCAAGGACAAGTACTCGGGCGCCGACTTCCAGGCGGGCAAGCAGAGGCTGAACGGCGAGGAGGCGCTCGCCTTCGTCCGCACCCGGCACGCCTTCGCCGCGTCCGACCTCCAGCGCACCAAGAACCAGCAGAAGTTCCTCGCGGCCCTCGCCCACGAGGTGGCGACCCCGGGCACGGTCCTGAACCCCTTCAAGCTCTACCCGACGATGAGCGCGGGCCTGGACTCCCTCATCGTCGACAAGGACATGGGGCTGTACGACCTGGGGTCGATGTTCTTCGCCATGAAGGGCGTCAACGGCGGCGACGGCACCTCGCTGAACATGCCGATCTCCGGCTCCACCGGCGGCAACCTCGTCTGGGACAAGACGAAGGTCAAGCAGCTGGTGAACGAGCTGAACAACGACGAGAAGGTCACCGTCACCGGCAACTGAGGCCGGTGCGGGCACAGTTCAGGGGCGTCCCCTCGGGGGCGCCCCTGGCTCGTCGCGCAGTGCTCACGTCGTGGTGCTCACACCGCGGTGCTCACATCGTGGCGCCCGCCATCGTGCGGCACATCTCGGCGCAGCGGCGACAGGACTCGGCGCAGCGCGTCATCTGGGGATCGTCCGGCATGGTCGTACACGCCTCGGCGCACATGTCACAGGCCTTGGCGCACAGGGCGCACATCTCGGCGGACATGGGCGAGCGGCGCATCATCATGTCGGCGCACATGCGGGTCGTCTCGGAGCAGTCCATGAGCGCGCGCATGATCTGCATCTGGGCCTGGCCGCCCATCTGAAGGCAGGAGCTCATGGTCTCCTCGCACAGGCTGTGGCAGGACATGCACGCCTCGACGCAGTCCTGCATCTGCCGGCTCATCGGGGTCATCGTCCCGGGCTCGGTCATGGCTCCTCCTGGGGGTCCTGGGCATGGGGGGCGGAAACGGAGCCGGGCGGGTCCCGGCGCCCGCTCTCCCGTCCTACGCCCCCCGGGCGCCTCGCGCCAGCCGGGCGGTCGCCTCGCGAGCGCCCCTCACGAGCCGTCCTGGGCGCACCCCACCTCGTCGCCCCGGACGACCCCGAAGCCGCCCTGTTCGGCGTCCGCCGCCCGTACCCGGCGCACCTGCCGGAAGTCCGCGCCCGCGATCACCTTCAGGGTCGGCCCGAGCCCGGGCACGGCCCGCAGCTCGCTGCCCGGCAGGGCGGCGGCGAGGGACTTCGCCGAGCGGTCCCAGCGGGGGTCGTAGGCGACGACCGTGCGCCGGGTGGCGGGCCCGGCCGCGGCGACCGGCTGCCGGGTCGCGCGAAAGCCGGCCGCCGCCAGCGCCGCGTCGACCCGCCGTCCGAGCCCCGGTGTGCGGGTGCCGTTCTCGACCTGCACCCGGATCCGCTGCGGCGCCACCGGGACCCGCACGACCCGGGCGCCGATCGCCCGGGTCGTCGCCGCGAGGGGCTCGTCGTCGCGCAGGGACGCGAACAGGCGCGCGGACTTCGCCGGGTCCCACTTCAGCGTCGAGCCGATGCCCTTCACCAGGTATCCCATCCGGCCGATGGGCACGGTGACGAACTCCGAGGAGGCGGGGGAGAAGGTGCGCATCGCCCGGCCGAGGTCGAGCAGCTCGTCGGCGCCGAAGCCCCGGTCCGCCCGCACCGAGCCGAGCACCGCCCGGGTCACGTCCCGGAACCGCAGCGGGTTCAGCAGCACCCCGGAGGAGGTCGCCCGGTCCACGAGGGCCGCCAGGAAGCGCTGCTGGCGCTTCATCCTGCCCAGGTCCGACGAGGCGTCCGCGTGCCGGGAGCGCACGTACTGGAGCGCCTCGCCGCCCTGGAGGGTGTGCCGGCCGGGTGCGAGGTCCAGGCCCGTGTAGGCGTCCTTCAGGGGCAGCGGGGTGCAGATCGGCACGCCGCCGAGGACGTCCACCGTCTTCATGAAGCTGGCGAAGTCGACCTCCAGGTAGTGGTCGATCTTCACGTGCGTCATGCTCTCGACCGTGCGGACCGTGAGCTGCGGACCGCCCTCCGCGTAGGCCGCGTTGAGCCTGATCGGATGGCCGCCGTGCTCCTTCCCCGTCACCTGGTCGGTGTGCGGGGGCGTCAGGGCGTACGAGTCGCGCGGGAGGCTGACCACGCTGGCCCGCTCCCGGTCCTCCGAGATGTGCACGATCATGATCGTGTCGGTGCAGTGGCAGGGAGCCCCGCCCAGGCGGTACCGGCTGCGTTCCGCCGGCGTGATGCGGTCGCGGCCGTCGGTGCCGACCAGCAGGACGTTCATGCCGTGGCCGGCCCGCGGCCGGTTCTTCATGTCCTTGAAGGGGTCGACCCGCGCGATGCCCGCGTCGAGACTGCTGATCACCGAGTGGCCGATGCCGGCGGCCGCGAGGAGCACCACGGACAGCGTGGTCGCCGCCCGTACGGCCCAGCGGGGGCGCCTGCGTCGGGCGGGCGGACGGGGTACGGGGCGCCGCGGGTGGGGACGGCGCGGGAACCGGGACGGCGTGATGGGCATACGGGGCACCTCCGGGCTGCGGCCGTAGGGCGGTGGTAGCCGTTGGAACATAGGCCCATACGATCGGCGGACCGGTGCAGCGCACCCGGCGGGGCGGGCCGTGTCCCCCGTTCGCGGTAACGTGAGCCCCCTATGAACGCCAAGCCCGACGTGCAGCTCCCCGCAGTGTCCGTCATCATGCCCGTCCTCAACGAGGAGCGGCATCTGCGCGGAGCCGTCCAAGCGATCCTCGCGCAGGAGTACGCCGGCGAGATGGAGGTCGTGATCGCCATCGGTCCCTCGACGGACCGTACGGACGAGATCGCTGCCCAGCTCGTGGCCGAAGACCCGCGCGTGCACACGGTCCCCAATCCCACCGGGCGCACGCCCGCCGCGCTCAACGCCGCGATCAAGGCCTCGCGCCATCCGATCGTCGTCCGCGTCGACGGGCACGGCATGCTCTCGCCGAACTACATCGCCACCGCCGTGCGGCTCCTGGAGGAGACCGGCGCGCAGAACGTCGGCGGCATCATGCACGCCGAGGGCGAGAACGACTGGGAGCACGCGGTCGCCGCGGCCATGACCTCGAAGATCGGGGTGGGCAACGCCGCCTTCCACACCGGAGGGCAGGCCGGCCCGGCCGAGACCGTGTACCTCGGCGTCTTCCGCCGCGAGGCGCTGGAGCGACAGGGCGGCTACAACGAGGAGTTCATCCGCGCCCAGGACTGGGAGCTGAACTTCCGGATCAGGGAGGCCGGCGGGCTGATCTGGTTCTCGCCGGAGCTGAGGGTGTCCTACCGGCCGCGGCCCAGCGTCAGGGCGCTCGCCAAGCAGTACAAGGACTACGGCCGTTGGCGGCACGTCGTCGCCCGCTACCACGAGGGGTCCATCAACCTGCGCTATCTCGCGCCGCCGACCGCGGTGTGCGCGATCGCGGCCGGGATCGTGGTGGGCGCGGCGCTCACCCCGCTGGGTTTCGTGATCCCCGGCGGCTACCTCGCGGCGATAGCGGCGGGCTCGCTGCCGGCCGGCAGCGGGCTGCCGGCGAAGGCCCGCCTACAGATCCCCGTCGCCCTCGCCACCATGCACATGTCGTGGGGCTTCGGCTTCCTGACCAGCCCGAAGGCGCTGGCCAGGAAGGTCATCGCGTCGCGGCGGCCCCCGGTGCTCAGCGACGCGCGCTGAGCACCGAGCGAGCCCGCCCGGCCCGGACTACCAGGTGTAGTCCGGGTCGACGTGCATGCACTGACCCGTGTCGGAGGCGTTGATCGCCCCGGCCGTGTCGGGTGTCTTGTCGTTCTTCACCGGCGCCTTGTACGTCGTCCCCGAACGCCAGTCCGCGCCCACGACGACCGTGACGCCGGAGACGTCGGTGGACTTCTTGACCTGGCCCGCCGGGACGCCGAGGGCCTTGGCGACCGCCAGGGCGTCGCCCTGGAGGTCGGCGCTCGGGTAGCTGACCACCGTCTTCGCCACGGCGGTGGCCGCCGAGGTGTCCGCGACGGCCTGGGTGAAGCCCTTGGCGGCCAGCGCCTGCTTCACCGCGGTGGCCCGGCCGCGGACCGCGCCCTGCGTGTTCGTGGACGTGCCGTTGTGCACCTGCACCGCGATCCTGTCGCTCGCGGCGGCCGGGTCGGCGACCGCCGTCGGCGAGGGCGCGGCGGTGGCCTTGCGGGCGTCCTTGCCGTCCAGCGCGATGTCCTCGCGCACCAGCCGGAACAGCTGTCCGGCGTCGTCCGTCGGCACCACCCGCTCGCCCTGGTAGCGGTTGGGCATCGTCGTCATCGTGATGCGGTCGGTGGGCACCTTCTGAAGCTCGCCCGCCAGGTCGTACATCTTGCCGATGGTGTTCAGGCCGTCGTCGACCGTGATCGCCTTGGTGGCCGCCTCGGCGAGCTTGCGCAGCTTGTTCGGGTTGGTCAGCTTGGCGCTGGCGCGCAGCTCGCGGACCATCGAGTTCATGTACATGTGCTGCGCCTTGGCGCGGGCGAGGTCGGTGTCGTCCTCGAAGCCGTACCGGGTGCGCAGCCACTGCAACGCCTGCTCGCCCTTGACGGGGTGCGTGCCCTTCTCCAGCTTCAGGCCGGAGCCCTTGCCGGTGCTGGTGTGCGAGTGGACGTTGGCGTCCACGCAGACCGGGACGCCGCCGATCGCGTCCGCCATCGACACGACGCCGGAGAAGTCGATCATCATGAAGTGGTCGATGTGGATGTCGGTGAGCTTCTCCCAGGTGGCCACCGTGCAGCCCGGGCCGCCCCGGCTGAGCGAGGCGTTGGTCATCTCGCCGCGCAGCGCCGGGTAGGTCTTGCCGGCGTCGGGATCGGTGCACTTGGGGATGTCCAGCAGCGTGTCACGCGGCATGCTCACCACCGACATGTTGCTGCGGTCCGCCGAGACGTGCAGCAGCATCTGGACGTCCGCGAGCGGGGGACCGCCGAAGTCGTACTTGGCGCCGCCCAGCTTCTGGTTGGCCGCGGTGTCGCGCGCGTCCGACCCGATCAGCAGGATGTTCAGCGCGGTCTGGCCGGCCGAGTTGGCCTTGGTGCCGGCCGCCCGGTCCTTGGCGTCGCCGATGTTCAGGTCGTCGTGCCTGATGTTCGCGTTGAGGTGCTCGTAGTAGAGGTATCCGGCCCCCGCGCCGCCGAGTATGACCACCGCCAGCACGGTCGCCGACCAGCGCAACGCGCGTCGACGTCGGCGTCTGCGGTCCGTCTCCCGCCCGCCGCGCCGCCCGCCGCCGTGTCTGTCGTCCCCCTCGGGCGCGGGCTGCTCGCCCTGCTCCCGCTCGGCCGAAGACGTCGTGTCCCCGGCCGCCGCGGACGTCGTGTCCCCGGCCGCTGAAACGTTCCCCCGCACCCCGCTGCTCCCCGCCATTCCCCTTGCCCCTCCCCGCCGTGCGCCTGACACGGGCCCGCCCCGCGTCCAGTCAGACGCACGACGGGCCCGAAGGGTTACCTACTTGGCGCACTGGACCTTGTCGGCCGTGGACTTCTGAACCGTGTCGGGCACCTTCGTCGCCGCGGTGAGCGGGACGCCCGCCCCCTTGAAGTCCTTGCCGAGCGTCAGCGTCATGGTCGGCAGACCCTGCGCGTTCCGCACGCTCCTGCCCGGCTTCAGCGCGGTGCCGGGCAGCCCCATGACCGCGGCCAGCTTGCGTGCCTGGGCGGCCTGGTCGGGCGCGTACTCGAGGGTGGTCTTCGCCAGCGACGCGGGTGCGTTGCCGGCGTTCTCGGACTTCGTCACGCCCTCGTCGTTCTGAAGCCAGTTGAGCGTCTCCTGTGCGCTGCCGGGGGGCGCTCCGCCGTTCATGACCTGCACCCGCACCTCGGAGGCCGCCGACTGGGCGCCCTTCAGACGGGCCGCGGCCGCCTTGGCCGCCGCGTCCTTGGACGCCGCCGCCTGCTGCTTCACCGCGGTGAAGGAGACGTCGTCGCGGATCATCTGGAAGACGGTGGGCGCCGAGGAGTTGTCGAGGACGACGGTGGCCTTGACCTTCTCGGCCGGGTTGTCGACGACCGGCACGGTGGTGAAGGTCAGGTTCTTGATGTCGAGCTTGCCCAGCTCCATCCCCAGGTCCTTCAGCTTGTTGATGCTGTCGAGCTTGGAGTCGACGGCCAGCGCCTTCGTGCCGGCCTCCGCCAGTTTGATCATCTTGGTGGGGCTGGTGAGCGTGTCGTTCGACTTCAGCTTGCGCATCAGCGCGCTGAGGAACTGCTGCTGGATCTGGATCCGGCTCAGGTCGCCGCCGAAGCCGACCGAGTGCCGGGTGCGCACGAAGGCGAGTGCCTGCTCGCCCTCGATGAGGTGGGTGCCCTTGGACAGCTTCAGATGGGAGTCGTCGTCGTCGATGTCCTTGGCCAGGCACACCTCCACCCCGCCCACCGCGGTGCTCAGCGTCTTCACCGCGTTGAAGTCGGCGACCATGAAGTTGTCCGCCTGGATCCCGGTCAGTTCGGTGACCGTGCGCACGGTGCACGACGGCGTGCGGCCGTCCTGCCCGAGGCTGGTGTTGAAGCGGACGCCGTCGGTGCCCTTGATGACCTTGGAGGTGCCGTCCTCCTGCTGGGTCTGGCAGTCCGGGACGTTCACGATCAGGTCGCGCGGGATGCTGAGCGCGGTGGCGTTCGTGCGGTCCTTGGAGACGTGCAGCAGGATCGTGGTGTCCGCGTGGCCGACGCTGCCGGAGTCGCCGTAGCCCTCGTTGCCGGAGCCGGTGCGCTTGTCGGTGCCGATCACCAGCAGGTTGATGGCCTTGTCCTTGCTGAACCCGCCGGTGCTCGCGCCGTCGTCGGAGACGGACGTGATGTTGTCGTTGAGGTGCTCGAGATACAGGTAGGCGGCGCCGGCCGTGCCCACGACCACGAAGGCCATGATCCCGCCGGTCCACACCAGGATCTTCTTCGCCCGCGACTTCTTCTTCACCGGCCGCCGGCCACGCCGGCTCGCCGGCTCCTCCGCCGGCGCGCTGCGGCGCCGGCGCGGGCCGGGCACGTCGGCGCCCGCCGCCGCCTTCCCGGGCGACGACGACGGCGCGTGCCGGTCCGGCTCGGCGGCGCGTGCGCGCGCCGGGCCCCCGTTCCCGCCGCCGGAGCCGCCGGAGGCGGATCTACGAGGTCCGGGCACCGGCGACTGCGCTGCGGAAGTGCTCAGTCGCAGTTCGTATTCACCGGTGTCCGGATTGAGCACCCATTGGTCTGCGGGGTCGATGTTGTCCGCCCGCCCACGGCCTTGCGCGTCCACGGTTGTCCGAATCCTCCGTCGGGGCCACGCGGCGCCTTTCCCCCTCAAGGCGCTCGGGTCTCGGTCACACGGTGCGCGACCCCAGGAAGGACCTCACGGCCGGGTGCACCGGATCGCTCACACTATCCGCCCAGTTCAGCGTCGAGCGACGGCCGTGACAAATTCCACGCCCCTACAAGCGGGCAATTCGCCCTATTTCTTTGAACTCCTGTTCGCCCCTGGGGCTCGGCTTGGCAAGCGCTTTACCCGCAGGCGTGCTCGGCGGCCGTGTTCCCGCGGAACGTGGGTGTGACCGGACCGGGCGAAATCGCCCCGGGCGCCGCGTCGTTCGCCGTCGGGGGCGGCGACGTTCCGTGACCGCCCGACTCCGAAGGGGTCGATGTCGTGCGAAGTTCCCGGACGACCGCCACCGGCCTGTCCGTGCGCAACCGCTCGAAGAGTCGCTGCGCCTCGGGCTCCACCAGTTGGTCGCGATTGGCGTCGTAGACGTACGACTCCCGCGGAACGGTCAGGAATTGCACATGTTCGGTGGGAATGTCCCGCAGGCCGCGCACGAGTTCATACAGACCGCGCAGACTCGCGAGCTCCGGATCGGTGGTCAGGGAGGACGTGGCCGCGTCCAGCACCGGATACAGCTTCACCGGATTCAGCAGGACGTCATTGCTCTGCACCTTGTTGACGAGCGCCCCCAGGAACCGCTGCTGCCGGTCCATCCGCCCGGTGTCGCTGCCGTTGCCCAGCGACTTGCGGGCGCGCACGTACCCGAGCGCCTGCTCCCCGTCGAGCGTGATCCGCCCGGCCGGCAGCCGCAGCCGGGCGGCCTCGTCGCTGATCGGCTCCGACAGGCAGACCTCCACCCCGTCCACCGCGTCGACCATGTCCTTGAACCCGCTGAAGTCGACGACGACATGGTGGTCGACCCGGATCCCGGTGAGCTTCTCCACCGTGCGGATCGTGCAGGCCGAACCCCCGGCCTGGAACGCGTAGTTGAACATCGCGAACATCGGCTCGGTGCGCGTCCCGTCCGGGCGCCTGCATCCCGGCACGTCCACCATCAGGTCGCGCGGCAGGGACACGGCGGTGGCGCTGCGCCGCCCCGCCGCCAGATGCAGCAGGATCGTCGTGTCGGACCGCTCGGTCCCCGAGTCGCGCCCGTAGGCGTCGTTGCCGTCCCCCGACCGCGAGTCCGACCCGATCAGCAGGACGTTCTGCGCGCCCTTCACCAACGACGTCGGCCGCTCCTTCGCGTACCGCGCGAGCTCCGCCGCGGCCGCCTCGTCGGGCGTGATGTTCCCGTCGAGCTTCAGGTAGAGCGCCCACCCGGCCGCCCCGGCCCCCAGGACGACCACCGCGACCGCCGCCGCCCCGTACCGCGCCCAGCGCCGCCGGCGCCGTCGCGCCAGCCCCCGCCCGTCGGCGGACGACCCCGCGCCCGGACCGAGGGGCCCGCCGCGCCGCGCGGAGTGCGTCACGTCCGATCCCCCTCCCGCTCGTCGTCCCGCCGCGCCCCGCCCCGGCGCACGAACGCGTGGAGCGCTCCCTGCGCGACGACGGCACGACGCTGTCCCTACGACGATGGCGCGAACGGGGACGAAGGGGTGCCCGGGGAGAGGCCGAACGGGTGAGCCCCCTCACCCTCGGCGCCCGCGCCCGGCCGGCGGACCCGGGGGGAAGAGGGGGCGCACCCGTTCGGCC
>NZ_JAHHIT010000106.1 GCF_024539675.1 Streptomyces hilarionis
CTCCCCCTCCTCCTCTTCCCCCTCCGTTTCCGGGCCGTCCACCTCCGCGCCGCCCGCCGAGGCGCGGTCGCTCGCCGTTCGGCGGGGCGGCGTCCAAGCACTGCGCGACGTCGATCTCACGGTCCGGCCCGGCGAGACCGTCGCCCTCATGGGGCGCAACGGGGCGGGGAAGTCGACGCTGCTCAACGCGTTCGTGGGCCTGGTCGCGCCGTCCGCCGGCACGGTGCGCGCGGGCGGCGCGATCCCGCACCGCACCTCCCCCCGCGACCTGGTCCGCCGCGTCGGCCTCGTCCCGCAGGAGCCGCGCGACCTGCTCTACGCCGAGACGGTCGCCGCCGAGTGCGCGGCCGCCGACCGCGACGCGCAGGCCGCGCCCGGCACGTGTCGCGCCCTGGTCTCGGAGCTGCTCCCGGGCATCGCGGACGACGCCCACCCCCGCGATCTCTCCGAGGGCCAGCGCCTCACGCTCGCGCTGGCCGTCGTCCTCGCCGCCCGGCCGCCGCTCCTGCTGCTCGACGAGCCCACCCGCGGCCTGGACTACGCGGCGAAGGCCCGGCTGGTCGCCGTCCTGCGCGGGCTGGCCGCGGCCGGTCACGCGATCGTCCTGGCCACGCACGACGTCGAACTCGCCGCGGAGCTGGCCCACCGGGTGGTGCTGCTCGCGGAGGGCGAGGTGATCGCCGACGGCCCCACGGCACAGGTGGTGGTCTCGTCCCCGTCCTTCGCTCCCCAGGTGACGAAGATCCTCGCGCCGCAGGAGTGGCTCACGGTCGCGCAGGTGAGGCGGGCGCTGCGATGACGACCTCTCGGCGGCGGCCCCGCCCGGTGCGGCTGGGCCCCCGCTCCCTGGCCTCGTTGACGCTGGTCGGCGCCGTGGGCGTGATCGCCTTCGGCTGGCCGTTCCTCGCCCCGCCGGGCTCCGCCCTGAACGCGCACGCGCAGGACGCCCCCTGGCTGTTCGCCGGTCTGCTGGTGCTGCTGGTGGCGGTCGTCACGGCGACGATCTCCGAGTCCGGGCTCGGCGCGAAGGCGGTGGCGATGCTCGGCGTGCTCGCGGCGACGGGTGCCGCGCTGCGCCCGATCGGCGCGGGGACGGCCGGCATCGAGCCCATGTTCTTCCTGATGGTGCTGAGCGGCCGGGTCCTGGGCCCCGGGTTCGGCTTCGTGCTGGGCTCGGTGACGATGTTCGCGTCCGCGCTGCTCACGGGCGGGGTGGGTCCGTGGATGCCGTTCCAGATGCTGGCGATGGGCTGGTTCACGATGGGGGCGGGCCTGCTGCCGGGTCCGGAGCGGCTGCGCGGCCGGGCCGAGCTGGCGCTGCTGGCGGGGTACGGCTTCCTCGCCGCCTTCGCCTACGGGACGGCGATGAACATGGCGGGCTGGCCGTTCATGGGCGGGATGGCCTCGGGGGTGGCCTTCGACCCGGACGGCACGGTCCCGGCGAACCTGGCCCGCTTCGTCGCGTACTGCGTGGCGACGTCGCTGGGCTGGGACCTGGGGCGGGCGCTGGTGACGGTGCTGCTGACGCTCGCCCTCGGCCCGGCGGTGCTCAGGGCGCTACGCAGAGCCACCCGCAGGGCCGCCTTCGAGACCGCAGTCACATTCGAAGGCCCGGACCGACCCGCGAAGGCCGCCCCACGGGCCGTTGACCGGTGAACCACCCCACATGACCCACATCACCTACTACCTGACCTAGTCGGACAAAAGGTGCGTCATGCCCACGCCATTACCGCCTCTGACCTGCGCATTGAGATCCAGGTCACACAAGGCGCTCTCCCCTCGAGTACGGCCACAACTAGCAAAAGGGGTCTTTGCGGACAGCGTCGAAGCCTGTTTCTCTGGATGACGTCGCACGGCGCCGACGAGCCTCACGGCCTCGGCCCCACGGCATGCAGCCACCCACCGCACCTCACGCGGTGCGGCCCACGCACCGCGTGACTCCGGCATGCAAGGCGACCACAACGTCCCCGAAGGAAAAGGTTCTCCGTGTCCGTCTCCGTCATCCGTCGCATCGCTTCCCCGAAGAAGGCCCTCACCGGCATCGCCGTGGCCGCCGCCACCGCGGGCATGGCGCTGTCCGCAGCCCCCGCCCACGCCGCGACGACCTCCTCCGCCGCCCAGGCACAGGCGATCGCGCACAAGATGATCCCGAACGCGGCGCAGTACCAGGCCTTCTCCAACATCGTGAAGCACGAGAGCGGCTGGGACGTCAACGCCACCAACTCCTCCTCCGGCGCCTACGGCCTGGTCCAGGCGCTGCCCGGCTCCAAGATGGCCTCGGCCGGCTCCGACTGGAAGAGCAACGCCAAGACCCAGATCAAGTGGGGCCTGGACTACATGAACTCCCGCTACGGCAGCCCGGTCGCCGCCTGGAACTTCTGGCAGGCGAACGGCTGGTACTGAGCCGGACCCCCGTGAACCCCTGAGTTCACCCCCCAAGAACGCGCGCTCAGCGCGCCGAGAGCGGCGGCCCCCGATCCCCGGGGCCGCCGCTTTCGGCGCTGCACGACCCCTCCGTGGCGACTTCGGCGTTTCCTCACCTCTTCGTGCTGCACTGAGCGGATGACCGGCACCGAGCACCCGACCGAGCCGCCGCGCGATCCGCAGGCCCGGGGCCCACACGACGGACGCGGCCTGCGTCTGGTTCCCGCCCTCCTCGCCCTGACCGCCATGAGCGGCCTGATCGACGCGGTGACCTATCTCGGCCTCGGCCACGTCTTCACCGCCAACATGACGGGCAACGTCGTCGTCCTCGGCTTCGCCGCCGCCGGCGCGCCGGGATTCTCGGTCCCGCACACGGCGGCCTCACTCGCCTGCTTCCTGCTGGGCGCCGCCACCGGCGGCCGGGTGACGCGGCGCATGGGCGCGCGTTCCCGCCGCACGCTGGCCCGGGTCACGCTGGGCGCGGAGGCTCTTCTCCTGGTCGCCGCAGCGGCCGTGGCGGCCGTCACGGCGGACGACGCCCCGGCCACCGTCTACACGATCATCGCCCTGACCGCCTTCGCGATGGGGCTGCGCAACGCGACGGTCCGCAAGCTGGCGGTCCGCGGCCTCACCACGACCACCGTCGTGACCATGACCCTGACCGGCCTGGCCGCCGACTCGCGGGCGGGCGACGGCACCCGCCCGCACTCCCCGCGCCGCGCCGGGTCCGTGACCGCGATGTTCGCGGGCGCGGTCCTCGGCGCGGTCCTGGTGCTCCACCACGACCTGTCGGTTCCGCTGCTGCTGGCGGCCGTGACGTCGGCGGTCCTGGCGTGCACGGTGGCCGACCGGGACTGACGCCGGCGGTCCTGGCGTGCTCGGCGACCGACCCGGACCGACACGGGCGCCGGCCCGCGCCCCCGGCACCCCGTGCCGATCCGCACCCTGTGCCGATCCGCATCCCGTCACCCCGCGTCGACGCGCAGCTCCTTCACGCCGTTGATCCAGGCGGACCGCAGCCGGCGCGGATCCTCGACCAGGCGCAGGTCCGGCATCGCATCGGCGAGGGCGTTGAAGATGAGGTTGATCTCCAGCACGGCGAGCGACTTGCCGAGGCAGAAGTGCGGTCCGCCCCCGCCGAACCCGAGGTGCGGATTGGGGTCGCGGGTGACGTCGAAGTCGTCGGGCCGGTCGAACACCTCGGGGTCACGGTTGGCGGAGGCGTAGAAGATCCCGACCCGGTCGCCCTTCCTGATCTGCTTGCCGCCGAGCTCGGTGTCCTGGGTGGCGGTCCGCTGGAAGGCGACGACGGGCGTGGCCCACCGCACGATCTCCTCGGCGGCCGTCGCGGGCCGCTCCCGCTTGTACAGCTCCCACTGCTCGGGGTGCGTGAGGAAGGCGTGCATCCCGTGCGTGGTGGCGTTGCGGGTCGTCTCGTTCCCGGCGACGGCGAGCATCAGCACGAAGAACCCGAACTCGTCGGAGTTGAGGTTGCCCTCGTTCTCGGCGGCCACCAGCGTCGAGACGATGTCCTGGGCGGGGCACTTCTTCCGCTCGGCGGCCATGTCCATGGCGTACGCGAGGATCTCGGCGGCGGACTGCTGGCCGACCTCGGCGGTGATCGCGTACTCGGGGTCGTCGTACGCGATCATCTTGTTGGACCAGTCGAAGATCTTGGCGCGGTCGTCCTGCGGGACTCCGATGAGTTCCGCGATGGCCTGAAGCGGCAGCTCCGAGGCGACGGACGTCACGAAGTCGAAGGAGCCGCCCCCCTGTTCACGGGCGGCCGCGACGATGGCGGTGGCCCGCGCCCGCAACCGCTCCTCGAGCCCCCGGATCGCCCTCGGGGTGAACCCCCGCTGCACGATCTGCCGCACCCGCGTGTGCTCGGGCGGGTCCATGTTCAGCAGGATGAAGCGCTGGGCGTCGATCGAGGCGCGCTCGATGTGCTCGTTGAACCGGATGATCGCCGTGTTGAGGTAGGAGGAGTAGATCTCGGGGTGCGTGGACACGTACTTCACGTCGGCGTGCCGGGTCACGGCCCAGTACCCCGCGTCCTGGAAGCCGGCGACATTGCCCGTCTGCGGGATCCAGCGGACCGGTTCGGCCTGTCGCAGCGCGGCGAACTCCGGCAGGGGCACTTGGTGTTGCAGCAGGTCGGGGTCGGTGAAGTCGAACCCGTCGGGAAGCGCTGGACAGGGCATCGGCGGCTCCAGCCGTCTGACGAGCCATCAGAAACAGAGTGCGGCGAAGGTAGTTCAGGACCCTTGAGGCTGCAAGACCCTTGCGGTGACGCACATCACGTCAGCAGACTGCAAGGAGCAGAACTAGAACACGTACTAGTTCCGAAGGGATCCGCACCCATGGCCGCCGAACCCGTGATCGTGGAAGCAGTCCGCACCCCCATCGGCAAGCGCGGCGGCGCGCTCGCCAACCTGCACCCCGCCTACCTCCTGGGCGAGACCTACCGCGAGCTCCTCGGCCGCACCGGCATCCCCGCCGACGCGGTCGAACAGATCGTCGGCGGCACGGTGACCCACGCCGGCGAACAGTCCATGAACCCCGCGAGGACCGCCTGGCTCACCGTGGGCCTCCCCTACGAGACGGCGGCGACGACGGTCGACTGCCAGTGCGGCTCCTCGCAGCAGGCCTCGCACATGACGGCCAACATGATCGCGGCCGGCGTGATCGACGTCGGGATCTCGTGCGGGGTCGAAGCGATGTCGCGAGTCCCCCTCGGCTCGGGCTCCAAGCACGGCCCCGGCAAACCGTTCCCGGACGAGTGGAACGTGGACCTCCCCAACCAGTTCGAGGCGGCGGAACGCATCGCACGCAGAAGGGGGTTGAGCCGCGAGGACGTCGACGCCCTCGGCCTCCTCTCCCAGACGCGGGCGGCCACCGCCTGGTCGGAGGAGCGCTTCAAGCGCGAGACGTTCGCGGTCCAGGTCCCGACGACGGAGGAGGAGCAGGCGGCCGGCCAGGGCATGTGGCGCCTGGTCGACCGCGACGAGGGACTGCGCGACACGTCCACGGAAGCCTTGGCGGGCCTCAAGCCGGTGATGCCGACGGCGATCCACACGGCCGGCAACTCCTCGCAGATCAGCGACGGCGCCGCGGCGATCATGTGGGCGTCGAAGCGGATGGCGAAGGCCCTGAAGCTGAAGCCGCGGGCGCGGATCGTGGCCCAGGCCCTGGTGGGAGCCGACCCGCACTTCCACCTGGACGGCCCCGTGGACGCGACGAAGGCCGTCCTGGGCAAGGCGGGCATGTCCCTGAAGGACATCGACCTGGTCGAGATCAACGAGGCGTTCGCGTCGGTGGTGCTGAGCTGGTCCCAGGTCTTCGAGGCCGACATGGCCAAGGTCAACGTCAACGGCGGCGCCATCGCCCTCGGCCACCCGGTCGGCGCGACGGGCGCCCGCCTCATCACCACGGCCCTGCACGAACTGGAACGCACCGACAAGGAGTTCGCCCTGATCACCATGTGCGCGGGCGGCGCATTGGCTACGGGGACGATCATCCAGCGGCTGTAGTCCGACGGCGGAAGAGGACCGAGAAGACGGCGGGCTCAATCCTGAGGATCGGGCCCGCCGGGGCCTTGGAGTAACGCACCGCGACGACGGCTGCACTCTATATCTCCGCGACCTCGACACGATCACCCCCCTGGTCACCATTGCACGATGACTTAGGCCAGACGGTGCTCGCCATAGCGCTCCTCGCCCCCAGCGCACGCGAGCGGCCCCACCAGAATGAACCTGGTGACGCCGCCCGATGTCCATTCCGGTTCAGCATCAGGCGACGGATGCAACACCACGATAATAATCGGCGGCTTGCTTCAGCGCGACGGCCAATGCCACCAGCCCTTCACAGTGGCGCCATTCCTGAGTTCCCTCTTCACAGGCCCGCCAAACTCGAACATATTCGTCATCAAGCTCTGACGATTTGATCACGATGTCATCAAATTCAGCATCGGAGAATTTACGCCTTCCGGAATCCAGGAAACGCTCATTCAATTCTTCGCGCGCGACGAGAAGTTCACCCACTCGACGAAGATGCAATCCGCCGACTCTCGGGCTGGAGATAATTTCAGCCAAGACCTTGATGTACTCGGACGGGCCACCTGCTTGACTCACCCTCTGTTCATCCTTCCTCGTAGCACAGCCATCCCGCGACGCCCTTCCGGGAGGTTGACCCCACCAGCCCGCAGGATGTCAACACGATAGGTCACGCAGCTATTGCCCATTCCGTCGTACGCTCCGAGGTCCGCATCAATGGTCCTCCCTTGTGCCCCATAGGCAGCCTCTGCGTTCCGCAACTTGAAAGTGAGACTCCTTATGTTAGGACCGAGATCTTCAGGGAAGGCATGCGCACCTGTGGTAGGAAGCCCGCTGTACTGACCCGGCTTGGCGGGAATTCCATTGATTACCTGCTCGGTAATCTGTGACTGACCGTCGGCCATATCGATTCGAATTATGGCGTGTCCGGTACGCTCCATGTCGAGGTCATACGAAACGGTGGCAGTGCGACCACAGTTATGGACGAGGACCGGCGTCGCCCCAGCCAGTACATAGCACGTGTGCTACGAGCTCGTAACACGATCTTGTTGAGGTGTCGTGGTGGGCCGTGACTGGTGTGCTGATTCGGCCGTTCGTGATGTGTGAGTACTCGGCCGTGGATCGTGGACGATGACTTGTGGGTGCTGATCGAGCCGTTGCTGCCGCCGTGGCCGGAGAGGTTGCCAGGTCCGCGGCCGGTGGCGGACCCGGCTGTGTCTGCAAGGCATTCTTTACGTGCTCCACAACGACATAGCCTGGCAACTCCTGCCGCTGGAGCTGGGGTTCGGCTCGGGGCAGACCTGCTGGCGCCGCCCGGTTCGCTGGCAGCAGGTCGGCGTCTTCGAGCAGATGCACCGCGTTCTGCTCGCCGAGTTGAACGCGGCCGGCGAACTCGACTGGTCCCGCGCGTGTGTGGACAGCTCCCACATCCGTGCGAAAAACGGGGTGCCGACACCGGTCCGTCGCCGGTCGACCGGCGGAAGACGGGCAGCAAGCATCACTTGATCTGCGACGGACGCGGCACTCCGCTCAAGGTCGTCACCACCGCGGCCAACGTCAACGACGTCACCCAGACCCTCGCTCTGGTCGACGGCATCCCGCCTGTGGCCGGACGGCCCGGTCGACCACGCCGCCGCCCCGACTCGCTGCTCGGCGACAAGGGCTACGACTCCAACCCCAACCGCGAGGAGCTGCGCAAGCGCAGGATCCTGCCGGTCATCTCCCGCAAGGGCGCCCCGAACATCAAGGGCCTGGGCAAACTCCGTTACGTCGTCGAGCAGACCTTCGCCCTGCTCCACCAGTTCAAACGCCTCGCTGTCCGCTGGGAACGCCGAACCGAACTCCACGACGCCTTCATCTCATTGGCCTGCGGCCTCATCTGCTGCAGACGGCTGAAGAAGCACCGATCATAATCACGCTCCGAGTTGCTGGCTACACCTCACACCACTTACCCAGAGGGCCGGCCGCCTGCGTCTGGGTGAACTCATGCACCAGGTTCCATGCCCGATCGATATCCAGGACGAAGTCGCCCGTGAACGCGGCGAGGTCGTCCGTGATCGGGACTTCGACCTCGGCGCCCGTGGGCACCGTGCCGTCTCCTACGAGCAGAGACATCCGCTCGGTGCCACTCATCAGATGGACGACCGCGTGATCATCCCGGAAGGCCAGGATCAGCACCGGGAACTCCCTGTCCAGCGACCGAACCTCGACGTAGCCCTGTCCACGGGAACGCAGGTCGTTGAGGCGGTCCGACAGATCCTCCACCTCTGAACGTCTCTCAACCGGGTGGAACAGTCCCGATTCCGGCGACGTCGCCGCCCACACCACGCTCATCCAGACCCTCTTCCCCGCACAGGTCATCACCCACGCTCCAGGGCCACGCTCCCACGCTCCACCATGTGACGACTACTGGGACTTGGGTGCATGATCGTGTTACGAGCTCTACGCGAAGCCTTCGACCTGCTTTTTCGCAGGTCAAGCGCGGTTTGCTGGTCCGGTGACGTGCGTAAGTGTCCGGGGTTGTTGCCGTCGCTACTGCCGTCAACCTGTTCAGCCCAAGTACGGCTTCTCGCGCTGTTCCAGGTAGTGCTGGAGCCTGAGTCGTTGGGTGTGGTGCATCGGCAACTGCCCGATCTCTTCCGGCGGTACGAACCGGAGTTCGGTGGACTCGTCGGAGATCTCCAGTTGGCCGCCGGTGATGCGGGCGGTGAAGCAGACATTGAACTGACGGCGGACCTCGCCGTCGGTGTAGGCGATAATGTGTTTCGGGTCGGTGTAGGTGCCGACCAGTCCGGTGATCTCGACGACGAGGCCGGTCTCTTCCTTGACCTCGCGGACGGCCGTGCCGGGCAGGGAGTCGGTGAGGTCCATGCCGCCGCCGGGCAGGGCCCATAGGTCGTTGTCGCGGCGGCGCTGAAGAAGGATGCGCCCATGGCCGTCGGTGACGACTGCGGATGCGGCGACGACGATGCTGTTCGGCTGTGGCGCGCTGGGGTCGTCGTAGTACTCGGTACGGGCCACGGTCAGCCTTCCACTCGCACGGGCGTCGCTGTTGCCCACACGGCGTCGAAGCTCTCGGCGTAGGTGTCGAACATGCCGCTCTCCTGGTGTCGGCGAAGATGCCATACGGGGGTGGCGTAGGCGTTGACGCCCCAGACGTGTGCGTTGACGAGTTGTTGGTCGTCGGCGCGCTCGACCTTGACGCGGGCACCGCCGCCATCCGCCGAACCCTCTAGCGCAGGCGGGCTCACAACGCTGCCCACCAAGACCCGGGCCTCCGAACGCCGCATCGCCATCCCCACCCGCTGCGTCCGCTCGCTGAAGCTCCACCACGAACAGCAGCAGCGCGAGCGTGAGGCAGCAGACATCGCGTGGCAGCGCAGCGGGCACGCGTTCATCACGGTGCAGGGCGGACCGATCGACCCCACCAACCTCACCCGTGCCTTCACCAGGCTCCTCCGTAAGACCGGTCTCCGCCGCATCCGCTTTCACGACCTCAGGCACTCCACCGCCACCCTGCTTCTGGAACAGGGAATCGAACGTGTCGTGATCAAGGAACTCCTCAGACACGCCCACATCGGCGTCACCGCCAGCGTCTACGCCCACGTCCGACTCCACCTCCAGCGCGACGCCATCGACACCCTCAGCACCGCGCTCGGCAGCTTGGAGATCACCGAGACGACCTACGGCGACGGCGATGAACCGCCAGCCTGCGCAGCCCTCGTCCGCTGACGTCGCCGTCAACTACTGCCGTCAGCCCACGCAGACGCCTCGCCAGACACCGCCTGACGGGGCATCAAATTCGCTTGCGCACATCGAAAAGTAAATGAAAATTCAACAAACAGCGACATCAACGCGAAATTCGCGCATAACCTCCACGATCGAGTAATAAATACCGTCTCACCGAAAGGGAGATTCTATTTTTCGCCATCGAGAACCTTCATCAGTGCAATGGGTGCCGTGTACCCGAATCTTTGCACCACGGATCCTGACAGTAGGAAGGTGTCACATCTGCCTGTCCATTCAGAGAGTGGTACGCGCCAAAGTCTCCACGATCCCAGCAAATCGCCGTAGGCCTCTGACCGCTTCTTAGTTCACAAAATTCCTCGATGGCCGCACGAATATCAGATACCGGCAGCGTATTGTGGGGCTTGAATAGCCTCCAATCACCCAAATCGGCAATAACGTTTTGATCCAACGCCGGCGGTTCCGGATTCCTAGAGATCCATACGCTCCTCGCAATCTCCCGATCCACTCGAACTACGGAATCCTCGGGAACTTGCCACCTCAATGCACCATATCCTGTAAGCGGATTTGTCGAGACCTGAAGATAGCTGTCAAAATACCGATCTGATTTCATCGGATCCCTATGTGGCGCCAAGAGCACAAACGTTGCAAGAATGCCACCCTTTGACTGTCCAACCACATCTGGTTCTCGGCCGGGCCCGCCGGTCACCAACTCGCCAATCAAGCGCCTAAGAATAGCTCCCGATGCTGCATGATATGTCCTACCGCCAGTGAAAATAGTCAGAATCATTAATATCCTCCAATGTTCGCAGGTGAGGCGATACGGAAAACTGAAATTAGACCGGCCCCACCCCGGAGGATTCTATCCCAGGGCAGGGCCGACCAGATATTACACCTCTTGAGATTAGCCGCCGCCCAGCATAGTTACGCCATGCCAGCCCTCTTCAGTGCGCCAAACGGATGTCAGGCTGGACCCTCTTGGTAGAATTGCAGACACCCCAGTCGCGCATGAATAGGGACCAGAACAAACCCCGTCAGAATTATTGATTACGACTGTCGCCCTCTGAACGCCATTACTTCTCATTGCCAAAGCGATCTTGGTTTCTACATGAGATGCGGCCGCGAACCCGCCTGCAGCGTCGTGAGGCACGCCAGAGTTTCTTAGCGCGTTCCTCACTTGCACGAATGAACCATTCTCACCGCTCGATACAGGAGCTCCGACTCTATTTCCAGCATCATCAACGACCTGACCAGTCGTAATCTTGCTGCCTGCCAACTCGTCCGCGATACCGTCGAGCGGATTGCAGTTGTGTACCAGGACTGGCGTAGCCCCCGCCAGCACATAGTACGCGTGGATGTCCTCAATGGTGAGGTCGTGTGTGCGCTGGCGCTTCGTGTAGTGACTGAGCGCGCTGATCTGGACCCGAGTCCCGGCGCTTGTACGGAGGGTCTGGCCGAGTTGGAGGTCGCCGGCCTGCACCCACTTCTTCAGCTCCGGCACCCAGAACGGGTGGGTGTCCGTAGCCACGATGCTCGAGTACTCACCGTCCACGGCAATGGAGATCTCGGTGAAGTCCTTGTCGTCTTCCGTGGTGATCGTCTCAACAACGGGCTTCTCCGTCGTTTCGCCGGTTTCCGGGTTTGTCGTGACTACTACGTCGCCGACTTCTACGTCCTCAATGGCCTTCTTCGTACCGTCGGCCAGGAGTACTCCCGTCCCAGGAAGGAAGCTGTGGCATTTACCTAGTATCTTCCCTGCGACTTTTCCGAGGCCGTATCCCAACGCACCTGAAGCAGCGCCCCAGATTGCTCCCTCGCCCATGTCGCTGAGCTGTCCCGAGGTGCTGTGATCAGCGTCGTCCGACAGCACGTTCCCCACTGCGGAACTCGCGGCTCCGGCGACAGCCCCACACCCTGCGGCCGCAGCGAAGCCAGCACCCCCGGTTGCGAAACCTGCACCCGTCGCCGTGCCGAGACACAGCCCGCCGACGACGACCTCGGTGGCGACCTGGGCGATAACGACCTTGTGCTCGGAAACCCAGTCCTTCGTATCGTCCCAAGCCTTGCTCAAGCCGCAGCCGGTGTACCACGAACAGCCACCACCGCCGCCCCCGCTGCTTCCTCCTCCACCGCCACTGCTACTGCCGCTGCTGCCACCTCCGTCGGAGCTTTTTTTCTTCTCGGCCTTCACCGTTTCGTCGATGGTGCCGCCGTTGGCCGTGCAGTTCAGGTAATAGGCGCAGTTGTCGAGTTTGAGACCGGACGGGTCGGTGATGGTGATGGGGTTGTTGTTGGCGTAGGTGTAGCCGTGGAGTTGCTGAGGGTCGGTCAGGTCCATGATCGGGTCGACGCTGAGGAAGCGGCCGATCGAGGGGTCGTATTCGCGGGCGCCCAGGTGGGTCAGGCCCGTGTCCGTGTCCTTGGTGCCGCCGACGAATCCCTTGTCTCCCGACCAGGGGCCGAGCTGGGGGCCGCGGGCGTTGCCGAAGATGCCCGTCTTTCGGCGGGTGATCGCCTGAGCGGCGTCCGCCGTCACCTGGGTCGTGGTCGTGCCGTGGTGGTCGGCGAGCAGGAAGGTGAGCTTGCCGCCGGTGCGCATGGCGACCGTCTGGGCGCCGGTGCTGTAGTAGCGGGTGCCCGTGGCCTTGCCGGACTTGTCGAGGGTGAGCTCGTTGCCCCCGGGAAGGTAGAGCGTCGTGCCGGTCGAGTCGGTGCGGGTCAGGCGCTGGCCGTCGGCGTCGTAGGTGTAACTGGTCGTCTTGCCGCCGTCGGTGACCGACTTGAGGTGGCCCTCGTCGTCCCAGTCCAGGTTTTGGCCGACGGTCGTCGTGCTGCCCTGCTTGAAGGTGCGGGTCTCGGTGCTGCCCGCCGTGTAGGTGTACGTCTCCGTGTGCGGGTCTGTGCCCGTCTGGGTGACGCCGGGGAGGTTGTGCGTGCCGACGGCCGGTTCGGCGTAGGTGCGGACCGTGTCCGCCGTCGGGCCCGCGGCCGTCGTGTGCTGGGTCTCCGTCTTGCGATTGCCGAGCGCGTCGTAGGTGTAGGTCGTCCAGTACGGGTCCTGGCCTCCGACCACGTCGGAAGAGGGAGCAGCCGCGCACGCGCTGCCCGTGTTCGTCCACGCCTCGGTGATGCGGGCCAGCGCGTCCAACGTGAAGCACTGGGTGTCCGTGGTACGAGCCGCGTCCTGGCCGTAGTTGGTGTTGATCTGGGTGATGTTGCCGGACGGGTCGTAGGTGTAGTGGGAGTCCTCGATCCGCTGGGGCGCCGCGTCCCGGTCGGTGTAGGCGTCGGTCAGCGCGCCGGTGTGGTCGTCGTAGACGCTGGTGGTCGCCATGTGCTGACCGAACGCCCCGTATTCGAGGCGGGTGTTGCGCCCGTAATGGTCGTACACGGTCTCCGAGATCAACGGGCCGCTGCCGGCGTTGAATCCCGACAGCAGCCCCGCCGTGTCGTAGTTGGTGGTGACATCCTCGTCGGGGATGTCCGCGACTGCGGGCTGCTCGGTGAGGGTGAGCAGCCCGGTGTTGTCGTCGTAGAAGTTGAACCACTCATAGCTTGCCGCGGGAACGCCCAGGCCCTCCGGCACGGTGACCTTGGTGCCGACAGGCTGGTAGTAGGCGTTGTACTCGGTGATCTCGCTGACGTAGGCCTTGTCACCGATGTAGCGGGTGGTCTTGTTGGGTTGCCCCTTGGCGACCTCGTCGTAGGTCCAGGACGACAGCGTCGTCGCGCCCTTCTTCACCGCCGTTTTGCGGCCGAGGACGTCGTAGTCCGTGTGGAGGGTGACGTTGCGGGCGTCGGTGACGTCGCTGACCCGGTCGCCCTTGTCGTAGTCCGTGTGGGACGCGCCGGTGTCGGGGTCGACGACGTCGGTCTTGCGGCCTCGGACGTCGTAGGTGTACTGCCACTTGGCCCCGGAGGCGTCGGTGACGCGGTCGAGTTGGCCGTGGCTGTTGTACCGGTAGACCACGGACTGCGACGACGTGCGTGCGGCGTCCGTGTACTGCTTGAGTTCCACGGTCCGACCGAGCGCGTCCACCACCGTGGTGGTCGCGGTGCCGCCCTTCGGCGGCGTCACCGTGGTGGTGTCGCCGGTGTAGCTGGTCGTGGTGCGCTTCGTCTCATCGCCGAACTTCTTCGCGATGACGGCGGTGGGCCGGCCGGCGCCGTCGAAGACGGTCTCGGTGGACGACGGGTACTTGGTCTCTTCCCCGGTCACCAGGACCGGTTCGGGGGCGCCCGTCGTGAAGTAGGCGCCCGATGACCGCCATGCCTCACCACGCGTGTTGTAGAACGACTCGGACACCAGACGCCCGGCCCGGTCCGGGGACGTCTCCTGTGTCTGGCGCTCCCGGAGGAGGCCGTCGTAGAAGGCGTAGCTGGTCTGGTACTTGGAGTTGTGGTCGAGGTGCTTGCTGGTGACGACCGCGGGACCGTCGGCACGGACCAGGTAGGCGTAGGAGTAGTTCGGGGCGTTGGGGAGGGACACCGCCGAGCGGGTCGGCAGCCACACCTTGCTGACGCGGCCGAGGCCGTCGTACGCCGTGGTCGTGATCTTGCCGTTGGCGTCCTTCGCCTCCGTCGGCTGCCCTCGCAACGGGTCCAGCTTGGTCGTCGCGGTGTGGCCGAGGGGGTTGGTCACCGTCGTCGTGGTGGGGTTCTCGCCGGTGGCGGGCGAGTACAGGGTCCTCGTGATCTCGCCGTAGGCGTCGGCGGCCGCCTGTGCCCGACCGTACTGGTCGTAGCAGAGCTGGTTGCCGGCCGTTCCGCAGACGCTGGGGACCGATCCGGACGTGTCGTAGCCGGTGCCCTTGCCGTTGATGCGGTCGGTCTTGGTCACCAGCCCCTTGGTCGGCGCCACGCCGAAGGCCGCGTTGTCGTAGTAGGTGCGGACGTCGTCGATGACGTCCGCGGGGCGCTCGGCCGTGACGCTGCACAGCCGGGCAACGGTCTCGGTGCGGGAGACTGCGTCGAGGATCCAGGCACCGGTGTTACGGGCGTAGGTCGTGGTGGTGCACTTCTCGTCGCCGACCACCGTGTCGCTGGTGGTCTTGGCGATGTCCCCGTGCTCGGCGACCTGAGTGACCATTCCGTACGTGTCGAAGGCGCGTGTGGTCTTCGTCGTCCGGATGCCACCGGTGACCGTGCTGCGGGTCTCCTCCGCCGCGACGCCCGTGTGGTAGGCGGTGAGGGCGGGAAGGTCCGCTTCGGTGCGGGCTCGCGTCGCGGTCGCGGCCGAGCGCCAGGGCGTGTAGGACGTCGCCGAGACGAGAGCTCCGCCGTCGCCGTTGTAGGTCGCGTTCTCGCGCACCATTCCGGCGAACTGCTCACGGTCGGTGACCGCCGTTCCCGCCGAGTCCTTCACGTCGGCGCCGTCGATGCCGCGGAAGTACCGGGACTCCGTCAGGGTGCGGGCGTCCAGGCCTGCGCCCTTGCGGGTCTGGACACGTTCGTACCCGCGGGAGACGGAGTAGGTCCGGTCCTTGGTCTTGGCGAACTCGTCCGTGCTCTTGGCCCACTTGGCGCCGCCGAGGTACGCGTACTCGGTCACGACGTCCGGGGATTCGACGAGGTTGTCGCCTTCGACGACTCGCTTGACCGGGTAGATGACGAACCAGTCCTGCTTGGCCGTCTCGCCCTCGAAGGGCCACTTGACCGGGTAGCAGCGGGTGGAGTTCGTTCCGTCCGCGGGAGGGAGGGTGGTGGCGGTGCAGTCGGGGTCGTAGTAGTCGACGCCGATCGTTCCGCCGGTCTCGGTCTTGACCTGTGACATCCGCAGCCGGACGAACGGCGCCAGACCGTCACCCAGTTTGTCGACGCGGTTGGGCTTCTGCACGCCGGTGAAGGTGACGGCGGGCAGGACCTCGGCAGTTCCCACCTTTCCGGTGTGCTGAATCGACTTCAGCCACATCGGGGTGGATATGCCGTCTCCGGAAGGCGGGAAGTCCTGTGCCAGCGTCCAGGTGTCGACGTCCTTGTACACACCGCCGGTCAGGATCTTGGTCGTGATGGTGGAGAGGCGCTTCTGCGACCAGAACGTCGGGGAGTACTGGTCCTTGCACTCGGTCGAGCCGTCCTTGCAGTACTGGTCGTACGGAACGTCCGGCCAGTGCGAGGCGTTGGTCTGGTCGAAGGTGCAGCCGCTCAGGCAGCGGGACGACACGCCGAACTGGACCTGGCCCATGGCCTTGCCCGCGTAGACGGCGTCGTCGCGCAGACCGTAGTCGATGTGGTCCAGCCAGCCGCCGCGCACGTAAGGGGTGACCGTGGCCTTGCCGGTCGTCGTCGAGACGTTGCGGCCGTAGTTGTTGGACTCCTTGGACCAGTAGTAGGCCATCGCGTTGCCACGTGGGTCGACGACG
The DNA here is from genome assembly GCF_024539675.1 of Streptomyces hilarionis. Lineage (GTDB taxonomy): Bacteria > Actinomycetota > Actinomycetes > Streptomycetales > Streptomycetaceae > Streptomyces > Streptomyces hilarionis. The sequence goes on from NZ_JAHHIT010000106.1 coordinate 16,088, forward strand.
TAGTCCAGCTGCCAGCGCCAGGCCTGCTGGCACCAGGCCGAGGCGAAGGAGGCGTTGTAGCAGGGCTCACCGGAGTGGTTGCCGAAGACCGGCGCCGTCCAGGTCGAGTTGGTCACCGGGTCGTCGGCGGCGGTGCCGTGGTCGCTCCAGCCCGGAAGCCTGTTGCGGCCGAAGAAGTACTGCGTTCCGTCGGTCGAAGTGACCTTCCAGTACTCGCCCTTGCCGTCGACGCCGGTCGTGCCGTCGTCGCCGTTGACCGCACCGGTGAGTTTCTCCACCTTCTCGGCCGAGTCGTCGGCCGGATGCCATCCCTCGGCCTTGTCGAAGACCAGGTCGACGGACTTGCCGCCCAGGGACATGACGGCGTTGTCGTTGTACCAGCACTGGTCGCCGACCTTGGTCGTGTTGGTCGCGCCGGCCTTGTCCTTGTCGTCCTCGCAGGACTTGTAGCGGCGCTCGATGTAGCCGGGCTGCCAGTCCCAGCCGTCGCCGATCCAGGAGGGCTGGTTGTTGGAGGCCGAGGTACGGCCGTCGACCGCCTGGGAGCTGTACCCGAGCGAGACAGCCGGCTTCAGGCCTCCCGGCACCGCCGGTGCGTCGATCGGGTACGACCAGGAGAATCCACCGGTCGCGCCGCCCGCCGTCCATGAGCCGGAGGGCTGGAGAGAGGTCGCCTTGTAGTCACCCGTGGGACCGGAGGCCGCGGCGGTGGCCGCCAGTACGGTCGGGCTTGTGGACGTCCTCGCGGACGTCATGGAGGCAGCGGACAGGGGGGCGGTCGCGGTGAGCGTCCCGGCCTTGGTGTTGTTCGTCGTCGGCAGCGGCCTGGCGAGGCGGCACGCCGGCTTGTCAGGAGTGGTGAGAGCGCAAGCGGGCAGTTGCACCAGACGCAGACGGGCGGCCCAGTCTCCGCCGTACGCGCCCTTGAACGAGCGGTAGTCCACCTGGACCGAGGCACTGCTCGTCGAACTGCCGCCGGTGGGCTCCGCGATCGAGAACAGGAGGCCTTCGACACCGGCCCTGCGGGCCGTCTTGCGGTCGGCGAGTTCGACGGTGGCCTTGGTGGCCGACTTGGCGGGCGACTTTGCCGAAGCGTGTCGCCTGGCCGGCGGCGCCGCGAGGGCCAGGGGCAGCGATCCCGCTTTCCGCAGGGCGGCCTTGGTCTCCGACGGGACGAGCTTCACGGTCGCGGTGCCCGCGGTCGGCCAGGTGACCTTCGGCGCCTTCCACGGGCGCGCGGCATCGGGTCGCTTGTCGGTGCTGCCGACCGCCGCCGGCTCCACGGCCACGGTCGGTGGCTGCTTCGGCCGGGGAGTGTCGTTCCCCTTGGCCGAGGGAGCCGCGGCCAGACTGTTCGCGGGAAGCCACCCGACTATGAGGGCAGCGCAGATCACGCTTCCCCATCTACGCGCGCCGTACCGGCTCACGCCCCACCCCTCGTGACAGTGAATGAATTCTCAGGACAACAGCTCAGTGACGAGCCGCGAGCGCCTACGCGGCTTCGAACGGTCGTGAGCGGGACGCGAGGCGGGTGATGGACGACCACCGCCCTAGCGTCCCGGCGACCGCTCAGGGGGTGTTACGGGTGATCAGAGATGTGTTGACGAAGTCCCAGGCCCCGACCCAACTGGCCAGGCCTGTCATCGTGCCGTCGCTCTTGCCGAGGTAGGTGAGCATCTTCACCGTGCCGTCGCCCATGTCGTGCATCGCGCCCAGGTCGTCGCGTCCGTCGCCGCTGTAGTCCCCGGACGTGATCTGCATCTTCTGGTAGTTCAACTTGCCCGGGTCCGCGGTGACGGCGATCTTCGGGGCGGCGAACGTCCCGGTCGCTGCCGCAAGGCTGACGAAGGTGTGCACCCGGTCGCTGGTGTCGGGGTAGTCGTACCAGGTGGCGACGTCGTCGAGGCCGTCGCCGTTGTAGTCCCCGGCGTAGAAGCCGGTGCGGTTCCAGTCTCCCCAGTTGGTCACGGAGAGGGATTGCACCGGCGCCTTGAACCCGCCTTCGGGCTGTCCTCGGAACTGCCAGAAGCTGACGGCGTCAGCCGGAGCGTCGGCGAGTGCGGCGATGTCGTCCCGGCCGTCGCCGTCGAAGTCGCCGGTCGTCAGCTTCACCAGGCCGCGGTTCCACGTGCCGCTCCAACTGGCGAAGAGCGTGTTGAACCCGCCCTGCACGTTCGCGGTGAAGGTGTACAGCGTGTCGCTGCCGTCGGGAGAGGCGTACCAGGCGGCGATGTCGTCGCGGCCGTCACCGTTGAAGTCGCCGGCCTGAAGGGTCGCGTTGGCGAATCCCCATTTGCCGGGGTTGGCCCCCCAGGAGACGAACGGAGAGCGGAAGGTGCCGTCGGGCTGGCCGAGCAGCGTCCACAGCTTGGTCGACCGGTCCGGGTAGTAGTACATGGCCGCGACGTCCGTGCGTCCGTCGCCGTTGAAGTCGCCCGACACCTTCTTCACACTGTCCGCGGTCCAGCCGCTGAACGTGAAGGCGTCACGTGGCGCCTTGATCGAGCCGTCCGACGTACCCGACAGGGTGTGGATCTTGTCGCTGCCGTCGGCGTACTCGCGCCAGGTGAGCATGTCGCCGTAGCCGTCACCGTCGACGTCGCCTCGCACCGAGCTGTTGCTGGACCACTGCGACTGGCCCTTGCCGTTGTAGACGACGAGGCTGCCGCGGTCCTGGAGCAGGGCGTACCCCTCGCCGGTGGCCCCGTTCGCGGCGTCGGGACGCCACAGCACGGTACTGCCGTCGGCAGAGTAGACCGCGACGTAGCCGTTGGCGAGGACGCGTGCGGTTGCTCCGTTGTTGCCGGCGGTGCCGCTGGACCAGACGACCTTGTTGGCCTTCGACGTGATGACCAGGTTGCCGTCCGCCTGCATCGTGAGCTTGACCGAGTTCGAGGAGAAGGACTGGCCGCTCGCGAGCGTGGTGCCGGCCGTGATGCGTTGCCCGCCGGCGGCTCCGTCGATGAGGAAGCCCGTGCCGAGGCCGCTGTAGTCGCTGCCGGTCCTGCGCCCCGCCCAGCCGGTCAGGGTGTTGTCCTTCTTGCGGCCCCAGACGTCGGGAATGCCGTCGCTGCCGAGGTCTCCCGAGGAACCGATGACCGGATAGAGGCTGGAGGGCATGACGGCGGCGGCGATCTTCACGCGGCTGCCGGCGTTCCCCCAGGTCGCGGCGTCCAGGACTCCGTTCGGGTCGCTCTTGCCGTAGGAGCGGTAGAGGTCGCCCGTCGCGTTCTCCCGCAGAAGGAGGTCGGGGATGCCATCACCGTTGAGGTCGCCGGGGGCGACCACGGTGAACCTGTCCCAGTCGGCCGCGCCTGCGAGGACCGGGTGGGGGCGAACCATGTCGAGCAGCACGTTCGACCGCATTCCGTAGTAGACCCACAGGTACTTGCCCTGCTTGACGAGCAGGTCGGGGTTCGCATCACCATTGAGGTCACCGCTCGTGGTGATCTGCTCCGCGTTGTACCAGTGATCGTCACCGGTCCAGTTCGCGTCCCCCTTGCACCTGCCGCTCGTGGTCGCGACGGGGCACCGCACGGCCAGCGTGAGCGCGGACTCGGCGTCGATCACCCCTGTCCCGTTGTTGGCGTAGACGCGCAGTTGGCTCTTGCCGCCGCTCGCCCCGCTCTCCAGAGAGACCAGGTCGTTGTAGCCGTCCTGCTTCCAGTCGCCGCTGAACGCCACCTGCTGCGAGGGGAACGCTCCGCCGCCGTTCGTGGCCGAGGAGAACTGGCCGTTGCCCTGTCCCGCATACGTGAGCAGCGTGCCGTTGGAGTCGGTGTTCCAGATGTCCGTGAAGCCGTCGCCGTTGAGGTCGCCGGGCTCGTCCCTCGCCTGGGAACGCGTGGCGTAGTAGAGGTAGGTGGCCGTGTCGGAGCGGTTGCCCGCCGCGTCGACGCTGTACGCGTAGATCATGTGCGGCCCGTAGGAAGGCGGCGTGACGCCGAGGACGGCAGCGCTCGAAGCGGTGTCGTGCACCTCGGGATCGCTGTCCGTCCACCAGTGGTAGGAGACGACGTCCGTCACACCGTTCGGGGCCAGGAGGAACTTGCCCTCGGACCGCGCCGGACCGGTCTGGGCCGGCCAGCCCTGGTCGCCGTTCGGGAAGGCGTTGCCCTGCGACGTGATGACGGGAGGCTTGCTCGGGCGGGTGCGGTCGAGGCTGAACTTGCAGGTGGTGCTCCAGTCCGAGTACACCCCGTCCGGGTCCTTGGCGCGCACCTTCCAGGTGTAGGCCCCCGTGGGCGTACTCGCGGCGGGCAGGACCAGCGTGGCCACCCGCCCTCTCAGCGCGGGCACCGAGGCGTCGACGACCGCCGCCGGCGTACCGGTCTTGAAAACCTGGAACTGGGCGGTGAGATTGCCACCGTCGGGATCGTCGATCTTCGCGTGGACGCTGACGACGGTGTTGCCCACGGTTCCGCCCGCGGCACAGCTGGTGCGTGGGTTGGTGCCCAGGCCGGCGGGGGTCCTGGGAGGGTTGTTGTACTTGATCTCGAGTGTGGCGGTCTTCGGGTCGAACCGCTTCCAGCCGAAGGTGTCCGCCTCGTCGCTCGCGTAGAGGCCGAGCGTCACACTGGGTTCGCGCTTCCCGGCCGCTCTGCTCACCGCGTCGGTGGCGTCGAACTCGAGGTTGCCGGCGGCGCAGTCCTTGCTCCACCCCTTCGAGTCGTTCACCGTGGACAGGGCGGATCCGATTTGGGCGGGCTGGTGGTTCCAGGTGGTCTTCTTCGAGATGTCTCCGACCTCGTACAGCTGGACCGGTCGGGCCTGGCACGACCAGGACCAGGTGTTGCGGACCCGGAAGGTGGCGCTCTTGATGTGCGCGCCGACGACGTCACCGGTGTCGAGCTGGAAGAAGGAGCGCGAGATCCGGTTCTGTCCCCCGGTCTCCGCCTCGTACCCGACGCGCACGTCGCCCTTGGCGTCCCAGTAGGAGTTGTCGGGGTAGGCCTGGTAGACGCGGGTCCAGTGCTGCCATTCGCCCCAGGCCCAACTGGGGTCGATGTACACGGGGTAGGTCGTCTTCGCGCCGGTCAGCAGGTCCTGGTCCGGGGTGATGGTGAGAGCGTCGGCGCTGACCTCGGCCTGCATCTGTGCTTCCCGCGCGCCGGCACCGGGTTCGAAGACGTTGCCCGCTCCGGAGTCGTCACCCGTCGCGGCAGCAGTCGTGCGGGCCGACGCGGCTTTGGCTCGCAGCGCCGGAGCGGCAGGCGGCCGGGAGTCCCACATCGAAGGCGCGGGGCTCGTGAAGACGGTCTGCCCCGCGGGATCCGTGGCCGCGAGCATGCCGGTGTCGGCGTCCTCGGAGACGTTCAGACCGACCGTGTTCATCGAGAACTTCAGCGCGGCCAGTTCCGAGTTGTCCGCCGCTTCGGCGGTCTTGACGACGAGCAGCTGGGAGAAACCTTCCACCTCCGCTTTCAGCTGGAGGTCGACGCCCGGCAGAGCGTCGGCGTACGTGGCGACGTTGGCGTCGAGGGTCGGCTTGGGCAGGGCCTTGGGCCAGGTGAGCGAGAGGGTGCGGCCGTCCTTGACTCCCGTCAGCATCGGGCCCGTTCCGCCACCGGAGAACCTGACCGAGACCGACGTCGCCTTCGGCACCACGGTTCCGTCGGCGGCGAAGGCCAGGGTCGGGTCGGCGGCGACCCACGCGCCGCCGCGCCACAGTCGCACCACGGTGCCGTGCCGCTTCACCGAGAACGAGCCGTCCGGCAGGGCCCAGGTGTCGCCGGCCTCCGTGCGCGCGGAGATCAGTTCGACGGGTTGGCCGGAGGTCCGGGCATCCTGGAGGGCCTTGTCCTCCTCGCTCATCGACCCGTCGGCGACAGGGTCGGACGAAGCCGCAGCCGACGTCGTAGGCCTCGCGGACGCGGACGCGGCGGCCTGCTCGGCGGGCAGTGCGACCAGGCCGAGCAGCAGGGCGACGGCGACCGTGGTGACCTGCGCGCCGGCGTATCTGCCACGTCCGCCACGCCGACCACGTCTGCCGCGTCCATGGCGGCCGGGCGCACCTGACGTCCCCCGTACGACCTGCACAGAACCCCGCCCCCAGAGTCACAAGATCTTCAAAAAAGTAAGCGTATTCAAACTGTCCTCTCACATTGGGTCAAGGATTTATCACCGAGCGCAGCGGCCCCCTGAGACCCATCTGGCTTGGATTGCACATCCGTTCAGTGTTCGTAGGTGACAACCGGTGGGCGTATATGGCCTGGTGAGCAGCGTGGCGTGTGCCCGTGCGCGGCGGTTCGTCCCGCACGGCATGCGATCGTCGGCGGGGCTTCAGTGGCTGGAAGCGGTCATCGGTCGCCGCCCGTGAACGGGCCGGAGGCCCTGTCCGCGCGGCGGGTCCGGAGCGCTCGGAGTGCGGTTCCCGTCGTCCAGCCCGTCATGAGCAGGCCGGCGGCGGTGGCGAGGGCGAGGAAGGCCACCGTCGGGTTGATCCAGGCCGGGACCAGGTCGTACGTGGCGTTGCATTGGTTGTGGAGGGGGAACCACCGGGTCGACTCGTCCAGGTGGCGCGAGCGGTAGGCGCCGTCGAAGCGCTGCCCTCGGTAGAGCGTGCAGGTCTCCGCGACGTCCAGGCCGCCCGCGAGTGCTCCCCAGAGCCAGGTGAGGAAGGCCGCTGCGCACGTCAGCGTCGAGAGCAGGAGCCAACGCAGGGGTCCCATCCGTTTCCTGCCGACGTCCGCCCCACCGCCGAGCGGTCGGCGCCCCGTGCCGCTCGTCCCCGTGCCGCTCGTCCCCGTGGAGCTCACCGTCCGGTCCTCCCCGCTCCCGCCTGATGTGCGATCAGCTCATTGTCGGGTCTTTTCCGCCGACCGGGCCGACGACGATGCCGACGGCGGTGGTGGCGTGGAGGTGGGCTGCGGCGTGGGTGGTGTCGGAGTCGTCGGCGATGCCGGAGTCGTCGGGGGTGCCTGCGTCGTCGGGGGCTTCGGCTTCGTCGTGCGGCCCGGCGTCGTGGTGAGGGCCCGGGGGCCCATCAGGGCGTAGGAGAGTCCGAAGCCCGCGCACACCACCGCCGCGCCGCCCACCGCGTCCAGGACCCAGTGGTTGCCGGTGGCCACGATGGCCGAGACCGTGAACAGGGGGTGCAGCAGGCCCAGGGACTTCGTCCACCGGCCGCGCGCGACGACGGCGATGACCAGGCCGCACCACAGGGACCAGCCGAAGTGCAGGGACGGCATGGCCGCGTACTGGTTGGTCAGCGAGGTGAGCGTGCCGTAGTCCGGCTTGGAGAAGTCCTGGACGCCGTGGACCGTGTCGACGACGCCGAGGCCCGGCATCAGGCGCGGCGGGGCCAGCGGGTAGAGCCAGAAGCCGACCAGGGCGAGCAGGGTGGCGAAGCCCAGGGACGAGCGGGCCCAGCGGTAGTCGACCGGGCGGCGCCAGTACAGGACGGCGAGGACGGCCAGCGGGACCACGAAGTGGAGCGACGAGTAGTAGAAGTCGAAGAAGTCTCGCAACCGGGTGACGCCGACCACCCAGTGGTTGACGCCGCGCTCGATGTCGAGGTGCAGACGGCGTTCCAGGCCGAGGACGTCTCGGCCGTGGGCCTCCGCCCGGGCCCGTCCGCCCGAGTTGGTGCCGCCCGTCGCCGCCAGCCGCACCTGCTGGTACGCCGCGTACGTCACGCGCAGCAGCAGAAGCTCCAGCAGCAGGTTGGGGCGGGTGAGCACACGCTTGAGGAAGGGCAGCAGCGGGACGTGCCGCACGCGGGCGGGCACCGGCTCGGCGCACTCGGTCGGGATCGGCGTCCGGTAGTGGGGGGACGTCCGCGGAAGGAACGGGACGACGGTCGCCGCGGCGAGCGCGAGGAGCAGCACCGCGTTGTCGCGCAGCGGGCGGAGCACCTCCATGTGCGGCAGCGTCATGGCGCCCGGGAGGGTCATCACCACGACGACGGCCACGGGCCAGACGTAGCGGTCGGACGCGCGCCGGCCGACCCGGCCGACGACGGTCGGCAGGACCCACAGCAGTTGGTGCTGCCAGGTCGTCGGGGAGACGGCGATCGCCGCGCAGCCGGTCAGGGCGACCGCGAGCAGCAGCTGGCCGTCCCGGGCGTAACGGATCGCCCGGCGCACGCCGAGGGCGGCGACGACCGCGCCCAGCGACAGGAACAGGCCGATCTCGAGCGGTCCGGTGAGGCCCAGGCGGAGCAGGGCGCCGTGCAGGGACTGGTTGGCGAGCGCGTCGGCCTCGCCGCCGAGCCCGGCGCCCGCGAGGTGGTGCACCCAGTAGAGGGACGAGTCGTGCGGCATCGCCGCCCAGGCGAGCGCCGTGCCGGCGGCGAAGGTGGCGCCGGCCGCCGCCGCGGTCCGGCGGCGGCCCGTGCACCACAGCAGGACGGTGAAGAGGAGCACCGTGGGCTGGAGGGCGGCGGCCACCCCGACCAGGGCGCCGGCGACCCGCCGATCCCGTGCGACGAAGCAGCCGAGCAGGACGAGCAGGACGGGGGCGACGCTGGTCTGGCCCAGCCAGAGCGTGTTGCGCACCGGCAGCGAGAGCATCAGCAGGCTGCTCGCGACGGGCGCGGCCAGCAGCGCCGTCCGCCTGCCGACCGGCTGGGGCAGGGCACGGGCCAGGACCACGGCGAGGGCCGCCACCAGCAGCAGGGTGCCGAAGGTCCAGCCCCAGCCGAGGGCCTGTTCGGCCGCCCTGGTGAGCGGCTTGAGGACGAGCCCGGTGAAGGGCGTGCCGGTGAAACGGGTCGACGCGTAGAGCGAACCGCCGACGTGGAGCACGCCGTCCGGTCCGACCCAGGTCTCCAGGTCCGTCAGCCGCTCCGCGCGCGGGGTGCCGAGGACGACGACCACCTGGCGCACGGCGAGGGCCGCCGCCACGAGCCAGAGGCCGAGGCGGGCCGCGCGCAGACGCGCTCTCGTCGTCTCGAGCGCGGTCTCCCCGAAGGTCTCCGCCGTCCGCCCGCTGTGCTCCGCATTCGCCACGCTTCGTCGGCCTCCGCCTCGTTCGCGCCGCCTGACCATCTTTTGTCCGGAAGACCATAGTCCGTACCGAGAGGGCCTGCTTCCGCGAAGGGCGGGATCCGGAAGGCGCCGCGAACGGGATCCGCCCCCGCGCCGTACCGTCGTTCGCACCATGTGTGCAGTGGGGCGTACGCAGAGTGCGCGAGGCGGACTGGAGGGGACACCGGCATGCACCGGACATCGGGCAGGGTCCGCGCATCGGGCAGGATCCGCATATCGGGCAGGGTCCGCACATCGGGCGGGGGCCGCGCATCGGCAGTGGGCCACGCACCGGGAGTGGTCCGCGCACCGGGAACGGTCCGCGATCCGCGGTTGCGCTTACGGGTCGTGGCCGTGTTCGTGACGTTGCTGGCGATCCAGCTCGGTTCCCTCGTCTCCCCGGCCTACGCCTGCGGCTGCGGCGCGCTGCTCCCGGGCGACCAGCGGCAGATCAGGGTCGGCCGGGAGGTCTCCGTCGTGCGCTGGGACGGCGCGCGGGAGCAGATCGTGCTGAGCCTGACGGTCGACGGGAACGCGGAGCGGGCCGCCTGGATCATGCCCGTGCCGCACCGGGCGACGGTCCGGCTCGGCGACCCGGAGCTGTTCGACCAGCTCGCCGCGGCGACGGCTCCCGTGCGCCGCACCCGGCACCACTTCTGGCCGCAGGACGGCGACTGGCCGCTGACCACCGGCGACGCCGTCGGCGCTCCGCCCCCGCCCCGGACACGGCCGGGCCGGGTCGGCGTGGTGGGGCGCGAACGGCTCGGGCCTTTCGACGTGGCCCGGCTCACCGCCGCCGATCCGACGGAACTGGATCGCTGGCTCCACGCCAACGGCTTCACCGCGCCCCCCGGTCTGGCGGACTCCCTGCGGCCTTACGCGCAACGGCGCTGGGAGTACGTCGCGGTGCGGCTCGCGCCCGAGACCGCCGGTGTCGCGCTGCGCGGCCGGCTCGATCCGCTGCGGCTCGACTTCGCCTCCGACCGGGTCGTCTACCCGATGCGGCTGTCCCGGTCGGCGGCCGCGCCGCAGTCGCTGGGCCTGTACGTCCTCGCCGCCCACCGCATGGAACCGGCCTCCCGGATCGGCGGCGAGCGACCGCGGGTGACGTTCGCCGGGCGGCTCACCGCGACGACCGGGCCGCTGCGGGAGCTGTCGACGGGCGCGCCCTTCCTGACGGCGGTGGCCCAGGAGTTCCCGCACCCCTCAGACATCACCGGGGACCACGAACTGCGCCGGGCTGCCGCGGACACCGCGTTCCGGCAGGCCGTCTACGAGGACCGGCTGCTCGTGACGGCCGGGATCCCGGTGTGGCTGCTGACGCTCGCCGGCGCGCTGCTCGTCCTGAACGCGGTCGCGGTCGTGCTGGGGGTGCGCTGGGGACGGCGCCGGACGGACGCCGTGACCGGGACGGACGACGTCACCATCACGCCGGTCAGGGCGGCCACGCCGGCCACACCAGTCACCACGACCATGACGGCGACGACGGCGACGACGACGACGGCGCCAACGGCCGCGCATCCTGGGCCGAACGGCTGAATTCGGTTCCGCAGGGCCGTCCGGCTCGACCGGAAGGAACTCGTGGGGCGCCCGCCCCGTTGACGCGAGTAGTTAGCATCGCTAACGAGAGATGCCGGCAGGAACGACCGGACACGACAGGACAGGAAAGGCAGGACGCATGAGCGAGTCGCAGGCCTGGGACGCCGTCGACGCCTACTTCACCGACCGCCTGGCCCCGGACGACGAGATCATGGCCGCCGCTCTGCGGGAGAGCGACGCCGCCGGCCTGCCGCCGATCAGCGTCACGGCGAACCAGGGCAAGCTGCTCCAGCTGTTCGCCGAGCTCCAGGGAGCCCGGTCGATCCTGGAGATCGGCACGCTCGGCGGCTACAGCACGATCTGGCTGGCCCGCGCGCTGCCGGCCGACGGCCGTCTGGTCTCGCTGGAGTACGACCCCCGGCATGCGGAGGTCGCCACCCGCAACATCGCCCGCGCCGGACTCGACAAGGTGGTCGAGGTGCGGGTCGGCGCGGCCCTGGAGTCGCTGCCGCTGCTGGCCGACGAGAACCCGCCCCCGTTCGACCTGGTGTTCATCGACGCCGACAAGGCCAACAACGCCCTCTACCTGGAGTGGGCGCTGAAGCTCACCAGCGCGGGCAGCCTGATCGTCGTCGACAACGTCGTGCGGGGCGGCCGGGTGGTGGACGCCGACGACGACGCCCCGGACGTGCTCGGCACCCGCGCCGCGATCGAACTGATCGGCACGCACCCGAGACTGAGCGGCACCGCGATCCAGACGGTCGGGGCCAAGGGCTACGACGGTTTCGCGCTGGCACGCGTCCTGGCATAGCCCCGGGTCGTCCGGCCCGCCCAGGCCTCCCGGGCCCAGCGAGGGCCCGGTCCTCGCGGCCTCGCGGCCTCGTGGGCGTTCGGGCGTCGTGGGCGCTCAGGCCTCGAGGTAGAAACCGACGTTGACGCTGCGCGGTCCGGTGCGGTCGTACACGATGATCTCGCCGGACCCCGCCAGCGGCAGCGTCCCGCCGTACACGAGCGACTGGGTGTACTGCCCGATCACCAGTCGCACCTCGGAGGACGGCTCGTCCTGCGACCCGCGCAGCCACGAGACCTGCCAGGTGCGGTCGGGCCCGCACAGGAACTCCAGGTGCACGCGCGAGACGAACAGCCAGTCCTCGGGCGTGACGAGACGGCACACGGACTTGTCCCTGCCCACCCGCAGCACGGCGCCCGGGTCGCTGGGCGAGTCGGCCATGAGCATGCCGGCCGTGGCGCCCTCTTCCGTCCCGGAGACGGTGGCCATGGTCAGTTCGAGCACGTGCGCTCCCCTTGAGATGTCTTCGACATGCCTGTCGGCGTCCTGGGTCCCGAATGTGTTTGTGCAGCGGCCGCATGATAAATCGCCCGGGCACATCGCGTCCGGCACAATGGACGCATGACCGAGCGAAAGCCACCGGGTGTTCCGTTCGAGTCCTGGGTCGACAAGCAGATCCGGGACGCTGAGCGGCGCGGCCAGTTCGATCAACTGCCGGGGACGGGCGAGCCGTTGCCCGCGGAGCTGGAAACGCCGTACGACGAACTGTGGTGGATCAGACGCAAGATGGCCCGGGAGGGTCTGTCCGTGCTGCCGCCGACGCTCGCCCTGCGCAAGGAGGCGGAGGACGCGCTCGCGGCGGCCTACGCGGCGCCCTCGGAGCGCATCGTCCGGAAGATCATCACGGACGTCAACGTCAAGCTGCGCGACATGATGTTCAAGCCGCCGCCCGGGCCCCCGCTGGGCATGAAGCCGTACGACGTGGAAGCGGTCGTACGGGAGTGGCGGGAGCGCCGGGCGACGGCTGGGGAGAAGTCCGCCGGAGCGACGTCCCCCGGGGGAGGGTCCGCCGGAGGCGCGACCGAGCGGACCGACCCGTGACGGTCGGGCCCGCCCGGACGGACCGGCCGGACGCGGGACTTCAGAGGTGCAGCAGCCGCTCCGTCAGCTCGCGGTAGTCCCGCAGGGCCAGGCGCAGTTGCTCGGTGTCGACGGCCGCCGCGGCCTTGTCCTTGCCTCCTTCGGGCTGGTGCCAGGAGCCGCGCAGGGTGCGGCGCCGGCGGTCCACGACGTCGGTGAGGCGCGCGGCGAGTTCCTCCAGGACCTCGTCCGCTTCCGCCACGGCGTCCCGGGGCCCGTCGACGAAGCCGACGACCGCCTGGCGCATGCGCGCGGAGATGCGGTCGCACTCCTCCTCAGGGAACAGGGACAGGCCGTCGTACCCACCGGACGTCGACGGCGTCGCCGACTTCGGCTCCGGGGCCGGAGTCGGGGGCGGAGTCGACACCCCGGCGGAGGCGGCAGAGGTGGCGGACGCCCTCGGCGAGGACGGGCCGGTGGCCGGAGCGGTGATCGGCGGGACCGGAGTCCCGGAGGCCGAAGTGCTTCCGGTCTCACGGCCCTTGGCGCCCACCGCGCCGGCGTCCACGCCTGCTCCCGAAGTCGCCGCCGTTCCGGTTCCCGTTCCCGTTGCCGTTCCCGCGACGGTGTCGGGGCTGAGCGGCACGGGCTTCGCGCCCGTCGGGCCGGTGGGGTTCGCGGCGCCCGTCGTGCCCGCAGTGCCCGTCGTCCCAGCAGTCCCAGCAGTCCCAGCAGTCCCCGCCGTGCCCGCGGTGGTGTCCCTGCGCGTCGCCGCGCCGGGCTCGGCCACCGGGCCGTCGTCGCGGTGATCCCTCGACGAGCGGTCCTTGCCGAGCGGCAGGACGACCTCTCCGGGCAGGACGGCCCGGCCGGGCCGTGCGGCCTTGGCACGGTCGTCCGCCGGGCGGCGGTCGTCGGCGTTCGTGCCCCGCTCAGGTGTCAGGTCCGACATGGCGGTCAGCCCTCCTTCGTCTGGTGACGGTGGAAGCCCAACTGCGGGCGGTGGCCGGAGCGCTCCCGGGCCTCCGCCTCCTGGACGCGGTGGCGTTCGGAGCCACGGCCGGACGAAGCGATCAGGTCGTCGAACAGGGCGCGGGCCTCCACCAGGGCGGACCGCATGTCCTCCGTGTCGGGCGCGCCGGCGGCCGGCCCCGAGGCCGCGCCGGCGCCCGTCCCGTACGCGCCGGTGGAGGTCTGGGCGACGCGGTGGACGCGCCGGTAGCCCTGGACGTGGCCGGCGTGGTGGACGGAGAGCGCGGCGACCTGCTCCTCGTACTGGTCGCCGGCCGGGAAGCCGCGGGCGCCGGCCACCTCGGCGAGGAGGCGGTCCGCCTCGACGACGGCCTCGCGGGGCGAGTCGACGAACCGCTCCTGCGCGGCCGTCCAGCGGGCTTCGAACCGCTCGCGCTCGGCGGGCTCCAGCGGCCGTTCGCGCAGTCCGCCGTGCCGCTCGACGAGGGCGCCGAGTTCACGCTCGGCGGCCTTGACGTCTCCGTCGTGGCGGGCCACGGCCCGGTCGTACTCGGGTCCGAAGCGGCGCTTCAGACCGTGTCCGCCGTGCGAGCCGCGGGCCCTCACGACCAGAACGGCCGCGACGGCGACGAGGGCCGCCACGACCACGATCAGAGCGATGATCACTCCTGTGGACATGCCTTGCCTTCCGGTGTGTCGGCCCCACGGGCCGGTTCTTCTGTCGGGTTGCCCCGACTGCATCGCGTAAACGGCGGGCGTCCCGGCCCGCCGGAAGGTCCGCCGGAAGATCCGTCGGAAGGTTCGTCGGACGGCTCGTCGGAAGGTTCGTCGGACGGCTCATCGGACGGCTCGTCAGGCCCTTCGCAGGACAGCCCGTCTGACGACCCGTGAGGGCACCCCTCGAAAGGCCCCTCGAAAGGCCCGTCGGAAGGGCCCCGCGTCCTCGGTTATTCGGTTGCCTTCCGGGCAGGCCGTCGTCGCAGAATGAGCCGATGACCTGGACCATCGCCCCCGAGCCCTCCGGCTCCCCGGTCGCCGCTGCGCTCTGGCGGGACTACTACACCGAAGTCAGCGACCGCTGGTATCTGCTCCACGAGGGCCGCCGCACCGATCCGGCCGAGCTGGAGCGGGAGATCGCCGCCCGGACCTGGGAGGAACTCACGCCGCCACGGGGGCAGTTGCTCGTGGGACGCTACGACGGCGAACCGGGCGGCTGCGCGGGCGTGCTGCTGCTGCACGCCGGGACCGCGGAGCTGAAGCGGGTGTTCGTGCGGGAGGAGCTGCGTGGCAGGGGCGGCGCGGCGCTCCTCGTGCGGGCCGCCGAGGAGGCCGCTCGCGCGCTGGGCGCCACGCGGATGATCCTGGACACCCGCGGCGACCTGGTCGAGGCCCGGGCCCTGTACGCCCGGCTCGGCTACGCGGAGACCGACGCGCACAACGACGAGCCGTACGCCGACCACTGGTTCGCGAGGGAGCTCAGCTGACCCGGGGCGCCGGCCGCGGGTCGTGCGGCTGTTCCCGTTCCGAGCCGCACAGCTCACCGTTGAGCTCCTTGACCAGCTGGACGAGGTCGGTGGGCCGGTTGGGGCCCCACCAGTCGCCGAGCAGTCGGGCGAGCGACTCCTCGCGGACCTCGGCGAGCCGGTCGGCGACCTCACGGCCCTCGGCGGTGAGCACCATGTCGAGGCCCTCGCGCACGGCGAGCCGGCGCACCTCGACCTGCCGGGCCGCCTCGATGATCACCGGCAGCGGGACGGTGCTGCGCTCGGCCAGCACCGCCGGCTCGACGCTGCCGTACCGCTTGATCCGCAGCAGCAGCCAGCTCGCGGCCGGGAGGAGGTCGTAGCCGGCCCGCGCGGTGATCTTCCGGTAGATCTCGCGGCGGCCCTCGTGGGTGCCGAGGACCGACAGCGCCCGGCAGACCTCGTCGTAGGAGGAGCGCTCGACGGGGTTGCTGGCGAGGGTCTCGGTCACGTCGGGCGCGGTGACCGAGCCGCGCAGCGGATCCTCCCGCAGGAACCAGGCCAGGACGAAGCCCAGGAGCGCGACGGGGGCCGCGTACAGGAAGACGTCGGTGATGGACGAGGCGTACGCGTGCAGGACGCGCGGGCGCAGGTCGGACGGCAGGGCGGCGATGCCCCGCGGATCGGACTCCAGTGAGCCCGCCGAGACGCCGGGCGGGAGCGGGACGCCCCGGAAGGCCTCCGTGAGCTTGTCGCCCAGGCGGCTCGCGAAGACGGCGCCGAAGATGGCGACGCCGAAGGAGGCCCCGATGGAGCGGAAGAACGTCGCGCCGGAGGTGGCGACGCCGAGGTCCTCGTAGGCGACGGCGTTCTGCACGATGAGCACCAGCACCTGCATGACCAGGCCGAGGCCGAGGCCGAAGACGAAGAAGCAGGCGCTCATCGCGGCGGTGGAGCTGTGTTCGTCGAGCCGGTGCAGCAGGAGCAGGCCGATGGTCGTCACGCCGGTGCCCGCTACGGGGAACACCTTCCAGCGGCCGGTGCGGCTGACGATCTGCCCGGAGCCCGTGGACGACAGCAGCATGCCCGCCACCATGGGCAGCATGTGCACGCCGGACATGGTCGGCGAGACGCCCTGCACCACCTGGAGGAAGGTCGGCAGGTAGGTCATCGCGCCGAACATGGCGAAGCCGACGATGAAGCTGATGACGGCGGAGAGCGTGAAGGTGCGGATGCCGAACAGCTTGAGCGGGAGGACGGGTTCGGCGGCCCGCCGCTCGACGGCGACGAAGGCCACGGCCAGCAGGACCCCGAGGACCGCCAGGCCGACGGTCTGCGGCGAGGCCCAGTCCCAGGTGGTGCCGCCGAGGGAGGCCACCAGCACGAGACAGGTGGCGACGGAGGCGATGAGGAGGGTGCCGAGATAGTCGATGACGTGCCGGGTCGACCTGCGCGGGATGTGCAGCACCGCCGCGATGACGACGAGCGCGACGACGCCGACGGGCAGGTTGACGTAGAAGACCCAGCGCCAGCTGAGGTGCTCGGTGAACAGGCCGCCGAGCAGCGGGCCCAGAACGCTGGTCGCGCCGAACACCGCGCCGAACAGGCCCTGGTAGCGGCCGCGGTCGCGCGGCGGGACGATGTCGCCGACGATCGCCATCGACAGCACCATCAGCCCGCCGCCGCCGAGGCCCTGGACGGCGCGGAACGCGATCAACTGCGGCATGTTTTGCGCCATTCCGCACAGCGCCGATCCGATCAGGAAGAGGACGATCGCGATCTGGAACAGCCGCTTGCGCCCGTACTGGTCACCCAGTTTGCCCCACAGCGGGGTCGCGGCCGTCGACGCCAGCATGTACGCGGTGACCACCCAGGACAGGTGCTCCATACCACCGAGGTCGCTGACGATCGTCGGCAGGGCCGTCGACACGATCGTCTGGTCGAGGGCGGCGAGGAGCATGCCGAGCAGCAGGGCGCCGATCGAGACGAGGACGTTTCCGGACACGTGTTCCTGACGCGGATCCGCCGTCCTGCTGTGCGCGTCCAAGGCCATGGATGCCTCCTGGGGCTCTGGTGACCCTCTCCATCGTGATCGGTGTGACCCGTTATGGCCTCTTGTAGGCGACCTGGATTCTGGCGGAATCCGACATTCCGGGGCCATGGGCGATCACTTGTGGAGAGGATCTGCATAATCTCTGACGTTTGGATGGGGAGGGACGAACACGTGATCGATCCGACGGGGCAGCAGGGGCGGGCGGGGCGGCAGGGACTGCCGTGTCCGGAGTGCGGCGCGCTCCGCGCGGCCGACAACACCCCGTCCTGCGCCTGCGCCCGGCGCGCCTCGGAGGCCCTGCGCGACACGCGCACGGCCGAGGCGGCAGCGGCGGAGGACTTCGATCCGTTGCGGATACGGCCGTACGTGGAACTGGACGACTCGCCCCCCGGCGCCGACGCCGGCACCGGCGCCGCCTCGGACCTCCTCCCCCGCGCCGACACCGGCGCCGCCC
>NZ_JAHHIT010000107.1 GCF_024539675.1 Streptomyces hilarionis
CGAACCCGGAAGCTAAGCCTTACAGCGCCGATGGTACTGCAGGGGGGACCCTGTGGGAGAGTAGGACACCGCCGAACTCCTTTTAGAGCTCTGGCTCTTGGGCACACAGCCCAAGAGCCAGAGCTTTTTTGCGTTGGGGTAGGGTCAGGGGGCATCGTCGGCTCATTTCCTACTGGAGGCCCCCGGGTGGAGGTCCAGGAGACCCGCGTTCAGACAGACCGGGTACTCACCATCCCGAACATCCTCAGCATGGCGCGTCTCGTCGGCGTGCCCCTGTTTCTGTGGCTGATCCTCCGGCCCGAGTTCGGAGGCCCGCAGAGCGACGGCTGGGCCCTCCTCGTACTCGCTTTCAGCGGGGTCAGCGACTATCTGGACGGCAAGCTCGCACGACGCTGGAACCAGATCAGCAGCCTCGGCCGGCTCCTCGACCCGGCAGCCGACCGGCTCTACATTCTCTCGACCCTGATCGGCCTCACCTGGCGCGAGATTCTCCCGCTGTGGTTGACGGCGGTACTTCTTGCGAGGGAACTGGTGCTGCTGGTGATGGTGGGCATCCTCAGGCGGCACGGCTATCCGCCGCCCCAGGTGAACTTCCTGGGGAAGGCCGCCACGTTCAACCTGATGTACGCCTTCCCGCTGCTCCTGCTCAGTGACGGAAGCGGGTGGCCGGCGTCACTGGCTGCTATTTTCGGATGGGCGTTCGCAGGATGGGGTACAACCCTGTACTGGTGGGCAGGAGTCCTGTACGTGGTACAGGTCCGCCGCCTGGTTCGTGCGGACGCTGTCGCCGACTGACCTCGCCGATTGGCAGCAGCAGTGGCTCGATGGCCTGCGGCGTGAATCTGCGGGACAATCTGGACGGGTGAAGTCGGCTAGACCGTCGTCTCTTTAGGAGGACGCTTCCGACATGAAGGCCGTCGTGATGGCCGGAGGCGAAGGCACGCGCCTTCGCCCTATGACCTCGAGCATGCCCAAGCCGCTCCTGCCGGTGGCCAACCGGCCGATCATGGAGCACGTTCTGAGGCTGCTCAAAAGGCATGGGCTCAATGAGACCGTCGTCACCGTTCAGTTCCTGGCTTCGCTGGTCAAGAACTACTTCGGTGACGGCGAGGAGCTCGGAATGGAGCTCAGCTATGCCAACGAGGAGAAGCCACTCGGTACCGCCGGAAGCGTCAAGAACGCAGAGGAGGCGCTGAAGGACGACGCCTTCCTCGTCATCTCCGGTGATGCCCTGACCGACTTCGACCTCACCGAGCTCATCAACTTCCACAAGGAAAAGGGAGCGCTCGTCACCGTCTGTCTGACGCGTGTGCCGAATCCGCTGGAATTCGGAATCACGATCGTCGACGAAGAGGGAAAGGTCGAGCGTTTCCTGGAGAAGCCGACCTGGGGTCAGGTCTTCTCCGACACCGTCAACACCGGTATCTACGTCATGGAGCCCGAGGTCTTCGACTATGTCGAGGCCGACGTGCCCGTCGACTGGTCCGGTGACGTCTTCCCGCAGCTCATGAAGGAGGGCAAGCCGGTCTACGGCTTCGTCGCCGAGGGCTACTGGGAGGACGTGGGCACGCACGAGAGCTACGTGAAGGCCCAGGCGGACGTCCTGGAGGGCAAGGTCGACGTCGAGATCGACGGCTTCGAGATCTCGCCGGGCGTGTGGGTCGCCGAAGGGGCCGAAGTGCACCCGGACGCCGACCTGCGCGGGCCGCTCTACATCGGTGACTACGCGAAGGTCGAGGCGGGAGCGGAAATCCGCGAACACTCGGTCATCGGGTCGAACGTCGTCGTGAAGAGCGGGGCCTTTCTGCACAAGGCCGTCGTGCACGACAACGTGTATGTCGGGCAGCACAGCAACCTGCGCGGCTGCGTCGTCGGCAAGAACACCGACATCATGCGCGCCGCCCGGATCGAGGACGGCGCCGTCATCGGCGACGAGTGCCTGATCGGTGAAGAATCGATCGTGCAGGGCAATGTGCGGGTCTACCCCTTCAAGACCATCGAAGCCGGTGCGTTCGTCAACACCTCGGTGATCTGGGAGTCCCGCGGGCAGGCCCACCTCTTCGGCGCACGCGGCGTGTCCGGCATCCTGAACGTCGAGATCACGCCGGAACTGGCCGTGCGTCTCGCCGGCGCGTACGCCACGACGCTGAAGAAGGGGTCCACGGTCACCACGGCCCGCGACCACTCCCGTGGCGCGCGTGCGCTCAAGCGGGCGGTGATCTCGGCGCTCCAGGCCAGCGCCATCGACGTACGGGACCTGGAGAACGTCCCGCTGCCCGTGGCGCGTCAGCAGACCGCGCGCGGGAGCGCCGGCGGGATCATGATCCGGACCTCGCCCGGCGTGCCGGACTCCGTCGACATCATGTTCTTCGACAGCCAGGGCGCCGACCTCTCCCAGGGCAGCCAGCGGAAGCTCGACCGGGTGTTCGCGAGGCAGGAGTACCGGCGGGCGTTCCCGGGCGAGATCGGGGACCTGCACTTCCCCGCCAGCGTCTTCGACTCCTACACGGGGTCGCTGCTGCGCAACGTGGACACGACCGGGATCGCGGAGTCCGGGCTGAAGGTCGTCGTGGACGCCTCCAACGGCAGCGCCGGCCTGGTGCTGCCGAGCCTGCTCGGCAAGCTGGGGGTGGACTCGCTCACGATCAACCCGGGTCTGAACGAGGCGCGGCCGACGGAGACCGGCGACCAGCGCCGGTCCGGTCTGGTGCGGCTCGGGGAGATCGTGGCCTCCTCGCGTGCCGCGTTCGGCGTGCGCTTCGACCCGGTGGGCGAGCGGCTGTCCCTCGTCGACGAGAAGGGGCGGATCATCGAGGACGACCGCGCCCTGCTCGTGCTGCTGGACCTGGTGGCCGCCGAGCGGCGCAGCGGGCGGGTCGCCCTTCCGGTGACGACGACGCGGATCGCAGAGCAGGTCGCGGCGTACCACGGGACGCAGGTCGAGTGGACGACGACCTCGCCCGACGACCTCACCCGAGTGGGACGCGACGACACCACCATCTTCGGCGGTGACGGCAAGGGCGGATTCATCGTCCCGGAGTTCAGCAGCGTCTTCGACGGCACGGCGGCCTTCGTGCGGCTGATCGGGCTCGTGGCCCGGACGCAGCTCACCCTCAGCCAGATCGACGCGCGCATCCCGCGCGCGCACGTGCTGAAGCGGGATCTGGCGACTCCGTGGGCCGTCAAGGGACTGGTGATGCGCCGGGTCGTCGAAGCGGCGGGAGAGCGCTTCGTGGACACCACGGACGGGGTGCGGGTGGTGGAGACCGACGGCCGCTGGGTGATGGTGCTGCCCGACCCGGCCGAGGCCGTCACCCATCTGTGGGCGGAGGGGCCGGACGACGCGTCCGCGCAGGCCCTGCTCGACGAGTGGGCGGCGGTGGTGGACAGCGCCGGCCGCTGAACCGCCTGCACACGCGTGTGCCGGACAGTCGTCCCCGAGGGGGCCTGTCCGGCACACGCGTGGGGCCGTTCGGAGGTAGGGGACGCGACGTGCGACGATGTGCGGCATGCCGCAGCCGCCCCCCGTTCGGAGCACACCCGCGCGCGTGTCGCGCCCGGACGCCTCCATGTCGCTGCTCACCAACGTCATGGATCACAGCCTTGACGACGGCTACGCCGAGGCGGCCGCCCGCAAGGGCGCCGGGGACGCCGGGGGGATGCCCCGCACGGCGCGGGCGAAGCTCGTTCTGGCCGCGGGTCTGGTGCTCGCGGCGCTGGTGGTCACGGTCGGCGCGGTGCAGGCGCGGGTGGCGGCTCCGGTCGTCGCCAAGGAGCGCGAGGAACTGATCGACCGCATCGACCGCGAGACCGACGCGGCCGACAGCCTGGAGAGCACCGTCGACGAGCTCCGCGACGACGTGAGCGCCCGGCAGCAGGAGGCGCTCAAGAAGAGCGGCGGAGGCGAGCGGGCGGACCTGGTGGGGATCCTGGCCGGCGCGGTCGAGGTGCACGGGCCGGGCGTGAAACTGGTGGTGGACGACGCCAAGGAGGCCAGCTCCGGCGGTGGCGGCGGTCCGCGAGAGACCGCGGGCTTCTCCGACACCGGCCGGGTGCGCGACCGCGACATGCAGCGGGTCGTCAACGGACTGTGGGCGTCGGGCGCCGAGGCCGTCTCGATCAACGGACAGCGGCTGACGTCGCTGTCGGCGATCAGGGCCGCGGGTGAGGCGATACTGGTCGACAACAAGCCGCTCGTGCCGCCGTACACGGTGCTGGCGGTGGGGGACGGGAAGAACCTGAGCACGAGGTTCCAGGACAGCGCGGACGGGCTGTACCTGAACGCTCTGCAGGAGAACTACGGCATCCGGACGGCCATCTCGGTGGTGGACGACGTCCGGCTGCCGGCCGCACCGAGTGTGATCGTACGTACAGCACAGCCGAGAACTGAGAAGGACGCATCGTGATCGCCGTACTGGGCCTCGTCGTGGGAGTCGTGGCCGGACTGTTGGTCCAGCCCGAGGTTCCGGCAGCCGTCGTGCCGTATCTGCCGATCGCCGTGGTGGCGGCGCTGGATGCCGTGTTCGGCGGTCTGCGGGCCATGCTGGACGGCATCTTCGACGACAAGGTGTTCGTCGTGTCCTTCCTGTCGAACGTGGTGGTGGCCGCGCTGATCGTCTTCCTGGGGGACGAGTTGGGCGTGGGGTCGCAGCTGTCCACCGGCGTGGTGGTCGTCCTCGGCATCCGGATCTTCTCCAATGCCGCGGCGATCCGCCGGCACGTGTTCAGGGCGTGACGGTCATGAGCGATCAGGACGGGAACGACGAGACGCCCGAGTACCGGCTGCGCAAGGAACTGCCCGAGGAGGTCCCCGCGGCGGCGCCCGAGGACGACGCGGCCGCGGAGCCGGCCGAGCCCACGCTGACCGGTCGGCAGCGGCTGGCGCAGGGGCTCTGGCCGCCGCGGATCACCCGGGCCCAACTCATCGTCGCCCTGCTGCTGTTCGGCCTCGGCTTCGGGCTGGCCGTCCAGGTGGCGTCGAACAGCGACAGCGGGAACGCCCTGCGCGGCGCGCGCCAGGAAGATCTTGTTCGCATCCTCGATGAACTCGGCGACCGAAGTCAGCGTCTTGAGGACGAGAAGCAGGGTCTCGAGAAGCAGCAGCAGGAGTTGGAGAACAGCTCCGACCAGGCGGAGGAGGCCCGCAAGCAGACCGTCGAGAAGGAGAGGCAACTCGGCATTCTGGCGGGGACGGTCGCCGCGCAGGGGCCGGGCATCACGATGACCATCGACGACACGAAGGGGACGGTCGAGGCGGACATGTTGCTCGACGCGATCCAGGAGCTGCGCGCGGCCGGGGCCGAGGCGATCCAGGTGAACGGCGTGCGGGTGGTCGCCGGGACCTTCCTGACGGAATCGGGCAAAGGCGTGAGCGTCGACGGGAACAAGATCAACACGCCCTTTCGTTTCAAGGTCATCGGTAATCCACAGGATCTCGAGCCGGCGCTGAACATCCCGGGAGGTGTGGTGCAGACTCTGGAGAAGGAGCAGGCCACCGTGACCGTCGAGCGGTCCGACAAGATCGTCGTGGACGCCTTGCGAGCAGCGAAGCGGCCTGACTACGCTCGGTCGTCGGGTCAGTGAACCGGGAGTGCTTGGGGGGCGTCCGGCAGGGGCATGAGGTTGCGGGGGGTCGACGCACCGATCGGGTGGTGCGTGGTGGAAACTGTCTGGTGGGCACGGACGTTGTGAAGGTGTCCGGTTCGACCGGTGTAATCAGTCAGGGTTCGTCCTGCCCCACGGGCGGGTCTGTTTCGGTCAAGGGGAATCGCCCGTGAAGTTGTTTGCGAAGTTGTTCGGCAAGAGCACGCGAGAGGGTGGCGAGAACGCGACCGCCCGTCATCGTGCGCAGCCTGACGCCGAAGGTCAGCGGCCGCTGTTCAGGGACCAGGTGGGTGGTCCGGGCGGCGACATTTCCGGTGGTCAGGGCGCGGCGTCTGTTGACCCTGCACAGTCCGGCGGAATAGGTTTCGGCCAACCGTCAGCCTCGAGTGCGGGTGGAGGGTTTTCCCCTATGTCGGCCCTGGTGTGTACGAGGTGCGGTAACCGCAACGCGGAGAACAGCCGCTTCTGCTCCAACTGCGGTGCGCCGCTGCGTCCCGGGCTGACGCCCGAGCGTCCGTCGGAGACGACCTCCACGATCTCCATCT
Organism: Streptomyces hilarionis; assembly: GCF_024539675.1. Taxonomy (GTDB): domain Bacteria; phylum Actinomycetota; class Actinomycetes; order Streptomycetales; family Streptomycetaceae; genus Streptomyces; species Streptomyces hilarionis. Next base: position 6,150 of record NZ_JAHHIT010000107.1, read on the forward strand.
CCGGTCTCGAGGCCTACGACGCGGAGGTCACCGGCCAGACGCAGTTGCCGGCGCTGTCTCCCGAGGCGCAGGCCGCGGTCGACGCGCTGCCGCTGGGTTCGGCGCTGCTGGTGGTGCGACGCGGTCCGAACTCGGGCAGCCGCTTCCTGCTGGACGGCGACCTGACCACGGCCGGCCGTCACCCGCAGAGCGACATCTTCCTGGACGACGTCACGGTCTCGCGTCGGCACGTGGAGTTCCGGCGCAACCCCGACGGCACGTTCCGGGTCGCTGATGTCGGCAGCCTGAACGGCACGTACGTCAACCGTGAGCGGATCGACGAGGTCGCTCTGTCGAACGGTGACGAGGTGCAGATCGGAAAGTACCGGCTGGTCTTCTACGCGAGCCAGCAGGGCTACTGACCCGCTCCCGGGCGCTGCCCGGGGGGATCCCCCAGGGAAGGTCCATGCTTCGAACACCGAGGGGCGGTGCCGGACACGGCACCGCCGCCGCGGACGGTGGTCCGATGAGCATCGGCGCGGTGCTGAACGCGCTGCGCGACGAGTTTCCCGAAGTGACCATCTCCAAGATCCGTTTCCTGGAGTCGGAAGGGCTCGTCGAGCCGCAGCGGACCCCTTCGGGGTACCGCAAGTTCAGCCCGCGGGACGTCGAACGTCTCGGTCACGTGCTGAGGATGCAGCGGGACCACTATCTGCCGCTCAAGGTCATCCGTGAGCATCTGGACGCCATGGAGCGCGGCGAGGCCGCTCCGTTGCCGACCGTGGGCCGGCAGCGCGACGGCGAGGCCGTCCCGGAGCCTTCGGACGGCCCCACCGTCGCCCGGCTCGGCCGCGCCGAGCTGCTGGCGGCCGCGGGGATCGGCGAGGGCGAACTCGAGGAGTGGGAGTCCTACGGGCTCGTCGTGCCGCTGGAAGGCGGGGTCTACGACGCCGAGGCCGCCACGGTGGCGGCGCTCGTCTCCGAGCTGGGCCGGTTCGGGATCGAACCGAGGCATCTGCGCGTGATGAAGGCCGCGGCGGACCGCGAGGCCGGACTCGTGGACCAGGTGGTGGCTCCGCTGAAGCGGCACCGCAATCCGCAGACGAGGGTCCTGGCGGAGGCCCGTACCAAGGAGATCGCGGGGCTCACGGTGCGGCTGCACACGGCATTGGTGCAGACCGCGCTCGGGGTGCGGCTGCCCTGAGCGGGCGGTCTCGTCCAGGGCGGATCGGTCACCCGTTCCCGGCCCGACTACCCAAACGTCCCGGGCACGGCCTAGGGTTGCTGTGTGAACGAGCTCGATGTCGTAGGTGTCCGAGTCGAGATGCCCTCCAACCAACCGATCGTGCTGCTGCGTGAAGTGGGAGGCGACCGCTACCTTCCCATCTGGATCGGACCGGGCGAGGCGACGGCGATCGCCTTCGCCCAGCAGGGCATGGCTCCCGCACGGCCGCTGACCCACGATCTGTTCAAGGACGTGCTGGAGGCCGTCGGCCAGGAGCTCACCGAGGTGCGCATCACGGATCTGCGTGAGGGCGTCTTCTACGCGGAGCTGGTGTTCGCCAGCGGGGTCGAGGTGAGCGCGCGTCCGTCCGACGCCATAGCGCTGGCGCTGCGCACCGGAACGCCGATCTACGGCAGTGACACGGTGCTCGACGACGCGGGGATCGCCATCCCGGACGAGCAGGAGGACGAGGTGGAGAAGTTCCGCGAGTTCCTCGACCAGATCTCTCCCGAGGACTTCGGCACCAGCAACCAGTAGGCGCGGCCTGCGCGAGAGACGGGCGTCCCGTACCGGGGCGCCCGCTCCGTTTCCGGCAAATGCCGGGGGCCACTGAGAGCGTCCTACGGCTGGTTCTCAGCGCATTCGGCTAGCCTTTCCCCGCGGTGGGACACGGGAAACCACTCCTAGGGTGATTATCACTCGGCGTGCCGAGTGTGGCGATCGTTGACGCACCCCTGGTGACTGCCTACCGTCGAGAAGGCAGTTCAAGGACGGAGGTCGGCGTGAGAAGCAGCGGCGACGGTACGGCTGGGGGTGCCCCCGGACTCGGTGTCGGGGGAAGCGGTCCGTACCCTCCCCCCGGCTCTCGGTTGCGCCCGGGCGGGGGATACCCGCACCAGGGCGGCGCGGCCGATCACGCCCCGCATCGACCGGCGGCCGTGCCGAGCAGCGGAGGGGCGACGTCCATGGCGTCCGAGCAGATCGGCTATCGCGGTCCGACGGCCTGCGCGGCCGCGGGCATCACCTACCGGCAACTGGACTACTGGGCCCGTACCGGGCTCGTCGAGCCGAGCGTGCGGCCCGCGCACGGGTCGGGCACCCAGCGGCTGTACAGCTTTCGGGACGTCGTCGTCCTGAAGATCGTCAAGCGTTTCCTCGACACCGGGGTGTCGTTGCAGAACATTCGCAGCGCCGTTCAGCATCTGCGCGAGCGCGGGTTCAGCGACCTGGAGCGCATGACGCTGATGAGCGATGGCGCCACGGTGTACGAGTGCAGCTCGCCGGACGAGGTCCACGCCCTGCTCCAGGGCGGGCAGGGGGTCTTCGGGATCGCCGTGGGCGTGGTGTGGCGGGACGTGGAGAGCGCGCTGTCGCAGCTGCACGGGGAGCGAGTGGACACCGGGGAGACGCTCGTCGGGCACAATCCGGCGGACGAGCTGGCGCGTCGGCGCAACCGGGCGGTCTGAGGCCTTCGGGGCGCGGGCGGCAGCGGTGGAACGCCGTTGTCAGTGGTGTGGTGCAGCATCGGACATGTGAGAAACGCGTCCACGATCCTGCATCTCGACATGGATGCCTTCTTCGCCCAGGCGGAGCAGGCGTCCAAGCCGAGTCTGCGCGGGAAGGCCGTGGTCGTGGGCGGTCTGGGGCCGCGGGGTGTGGTGGCGACCGCCTCCTACGAGGCGCGCGTCTTCGGGGTGCACTCCGCGATGCCCATGGCCCAGGCGCGCCGGCTGGCTCCCAACGCCGCCTATCTCGTGCCGCGCTTCGCGTTCTACCGCTCGATCAGCGAGCAGGTGATGGCGCTGCTGCGGGCGCTGTCCCCCCTGGTCGAGCCGCTGAGCCTGGACGAGGCGTTCGTGGATCTGGAGGCCGGAGAGGCGGCCTGGGACAGCGAGTCCGCGCGGCTGGCCGGCATCCGGCTGCGCGGCGACATACGGGCGGTGACCGGGCTGACCGGCTCGGTGGGGCTGGCCTCGTGCAAGATGCTCGCCAAGATCGCGTCGGAGCAGGCGAAGCCCGACGGCCTGGTCCTGATCGAGCCGGGCACCGAGCGGGCGATGCTCGGGCCCATGTCCGTGCGCACGCTGCCGGGAGTCGGCCCGGCCACGGGGGACCACCTGCGGCGCGCCGGGATCGCCACGGTCGACGAGATCGCCGAGGCCGGTGAGGACGAGCTCGTGAGGCTGCTGGGCAAGGCCCACGGGCACGCCCTGTACGCCATGGCGCTCGCGCGGGACGACCGCCCGGTGGTGGCCGAACGCGAGACCAAGTCCGTGTCGGTCGAGGACACCTACGACGTGGACATCCATGACCGGACGCGGGTCGAGCTGGAGGTGCACAGGCTCGCGGACCGGTGTGTGCGCAGGCTGCGGGAGGCCCGTCTGTCCGGGCGGACCATCGTGCTGAAGGTGCGGCGCTACGACTTCTCCACGCTCACCCGGTCCGAGACGCTGCGCGGTCCCACCGACGATCCCGCGGTGATCCGTGAGGCGGCCTCCCGGCTGCTGGACGCGGTGGACACGACCGGCGGCGTGCGGCTCCTGGGGGTCGGCGTCAGCGGGCTGGCGGACTTCACTCAGGAGGACCTGTTCGCCCAGGCGGCGGAGGAGCGGGCCGACGCGCCGGTGGAGGAGCCGACGGGCGGGTCCGCCGTCGCGGCGCAGGCGGTGGCCGAGCACCAGTGGCGGCCCGGGCACGACGTCCGCCATGCCGAGCTGGGGCACGGATGGGTGCAGGGCAGTGGCCTCGGCCGGGTGACGGTGCGTTTCGAGACGCCCGAGTCCGAGCCGGGGCGGGTGCGGACGTTCCGGACCGACGACCCGGGTCTGGAGCCGGCTGATCCGCTGCCGCTGGTGCGGCGAAGACCCGAGGCGGGCGACGGACCGGCGGCCGCCGGAGTGCCGGGCCCGGACCTCGGACTCACGGGGTGGGGAGCCGGGAACTCTCCGTGAAGCCCATCGGTTACACAGAGTGAGATCGAGCGGGTGGTGTCGACCGTGGAGGGGGAGCCGGGATGAACGTCGAGGGGGAGCGCTTCGCGGAGGGCGCCGGGGTGTCGCCGCAGCGGGCGGCCGAGATGCGCTCGGTGGCGGAGAGGGTGACCCGGTGGGCCGCCGGCCGCGGCGACGTGGCCGGGTTGCTGCTCGTCGGATCCTGCGCGCGGGGAGCCCCGCGGTCCGACTCGGACGTCGATCTCCTGTTGCTGTCGAGGGCACCCGACGCCTACGCCGCCGAGGACGGCTGGCTGCGGGAGCTGTCCCTGGGCGAGGTGGTGCGGGTCCGTGCCTGGGGGCCGGTGACCGAATGGCGGCAGGTCACCGCCTCCGGTCTGGAGGTCGAGCTGTGCGTCGGGTCCACCTCCTGGGCGCGGACCGACCCGGTCGACGGCGGCACGCGCAGAGTGGTCACGGACGGCGCCCGGCCGCTGTACGACCCGGCCGGGATGCTGGCGACGCTGATACGGGCCTGCGGCTGAGGGCTCAGCCGTCGTCCGTGCCGGCCAGGCGGCCGAAGTCGTGGTCGGCCAGCGGGGGAGGAGCGCCCAGGTCCAGGCCGTAGTGGTGGTACAGCTGGAGTTCCTGCTCCGGGGAGAGGTGGCGGCCCACGCCGAAGTCCGGGGCGTCCTTGATCAGCGCCCGGTCGTAGGGGATCCGCAGGGCGCCCTCGACCAGCTCGCTGGGCTCCAGGGGGACGAAGGCGTCGCGGGAGAAGAGGCCCGTGCGTATGGCCGCCCACTCCGGTACGCCGGTCGCGTCGTCGAGGTAGACCTCGTCGACGGTGCCGATCTTGGTTCCGTTGCGGTCGAACGCCTTGCGGCCGATCAGGTTGCGCGGATCGATGTCGGTCTGCACGGGCCCTCCCACTTGGTCGCAACTCATCCGTTAGCACTACAAAAGAGCACAATGGGATCGGCGGCCACTCGAGAGGGCGATGTTGACCTCGCTGGTAGTCTGACAATGGCTGCTGACCCCGTGCGGGAGAGTCCTCCGAGCGACATCGGAGGCGCCGAAGGAGCAAATCCTCCCCGGAATCTCTCAGGCTCACGTACCGCACGGACGAGGTCACTCTGGAAAGCAGGGCGGGTGCCGACGGCGTCGACGGTCTCCGCTCTCACCGACGGTGAAAGTCGGGCGTCCTTCGGGCGGCCGGTGAAGCTCTCAGGTTGAGATGACAGAGGGGGAGGCCGTCCGGGTACCCGCGCCGTGGTGACCCACGAAGGTCGTGTCAGACCAGGAGGCCTCCGTAATGACCGCCCATCGCATTCCACTCTCCGAGCTCGAGCAGGGCATCCCCTTCGAGCAGCGCCATGTAGGACCCGATCACGAGGCGCAGGCCAAGATGCTCGCGCACGTGGGCTACGGCTCGCTCGACGAGCTCACGGCCGCCGCGGTCCCGGACGTGATCAAGAACGCCGACGCGCTGGACCTGCCCGGCGCGCGCACCGAGGCCGAGGTGCTGGCCGAGCTGCGCTCCCTGGCCGACCGCAACCAGGTCCTCGCCCCGATGATCGGGCTCGGCTACTACGGCACGTTCACCCCTCCGGTCGTCCTGCGCAACGTGATGGAGAACCCGGCCTGGTACACGGCCTACACGCCGTACCAGCCGGAGATCTCGCAGGGCCGGCTGGAGGCGCTGCTGAACTTCCAGACCATGGTGGCCGACCTGACGGGTCTGCCGACGTCCGGTGCGTCGCTGCTGGACGAGGGCACGGCCGCCGCCGAGGCGATGGCGCTCTCGCGGCGGATGGGGAAGAACAAGAAGGGTCTCTTCCTGATCGACGCGGACGCGCTGCCGCAGACCATCGCCGTGATCGAGACCCGCGCCGAGCCGACCGGCGTGGAGGTCGTCGTCGCCGACCTCAGCGACGGCATCCCGGCGGAGATCGCCGAGCGGGAGATCAACGGCGTGCTCGTGCAGTACCCCGGGGCCTCGGGCGCCGTGCGCGACCTCAAGGCGCTCGTCGACCAGGCGCACGGGCTCGGCGCGCTGGTCACGGTCGCCGCGGACCTGCTCGCGCTGACGCTGCTGAAGTCGCCGGGCGAGCTGGGGGCCGACATCGCCGTCGGCACGACCCAGCGCTTCGGCGTGCCCATGGGCTTCGGCGGACCGCACGCCGGCTACATGGCCGTCCACGAGAAGTTCGCGCGCAGTCTGCCCGGGCGGCTCGTGGGCGTGTCCGTCGACGCGGACGGGCACAAGGCCTACCGGCTCGCGCTACAGACGCGCGAGCAGCACATCCGGCGCGAGAAGGCCACCAGCAACATCTGCACGGCGCAGGTGCTGCTGGCGGTGATGGCCGGGATGTACGCCGTCTACCACGGGCCCGACGGGCTGCGGACGATCGCCCGGCGCACGCACCGGTACGCCGCCGTCCTGGCCGCCGGTCTGCGGGCCGGCGGGGCCGAGGTCGTGCACGGCTCCTACTTCGACACGCTGACCGTGCGGGTGCCGGGGAAGGCCGCGCAGACCGTCGCCGCGGCGCGCGAGCACGGGGTGAACCTGCACCTCGTCGACGCCGACCACGTGTCGGTGTCCTGTGACGAGACCACCGGGCGGGCCCAGCTGGCCGCGGTGTGGGCCGCGTTCGGCGTGGAGGGCGACGTCGAGGCGCTCGACGCGGCCACCGGGGACGCGCTGCCCGCCGGCCTGCTGCGGTCCGACGCGATCCTGACGCATCCCGTGTTCCACCAGTATCGCTCCGAGACCGCGATGCTGCGCTACCTGCGCCGTCTCGCCGACCGGGACTACGCGCTCGACCGGGGCATGATCCCGCTGGGCTCGTGCACCATGAAGCTCAACGCGACCACCGAGATGGAGCCGGTCACCTGGCCCGAGTTCGGGCAGATGCACCCCTTCGCGCCGGCCGAGCAGGCTCAGGGCTACCTGACGCTGATCCGTGAGCTGGAGGAGCGGCTCGCCGAGGTCACCGGGTACGACAAGGTGTCGTTGCAGCCGAACGCCGGGTCGCAGGGCGAGCTCGCCGGTCTGCTCGCCGTGCGCGGCTACCACCGGGGCAACGGCGACGAGCAGCGGACCGTGTGCCTGATCCCGTCCTCCGCGCACGGGACCAACGCGGCCAGCGCGGTGATGGCGGGCATGAAGGTCGTCGTCGTGAAGACCGCCGAGGACGGCGAGATCGACGTCGAGGACCTGCGCGCGAAGATCGAGAAGCACCGGGACGAGCTGGCGGTGCTGATGATCACCTACCCGTCGACGCACGGGGTGTTCGAGGAGCACGTCGCCGACATCTGCGCCCAGGTGCACGAGGCCGGCGGCCAGGTATACGTCGACGGCGCGAACCTCAACGCACTGGTCGGCCTGGCCAAGCCGGGTCACTTCGGCGGTGACGTCTCCCACCTGAACCTGCACAAGACGTTCTGCATCCCGCACGGCGGCGGCGGTCCGGGCGTCGGCCCGGTCGCCGTACGGTCGCACCTCGCGCCTTATCTGCCCAACCACCCGTTGCAGCCCGCCGCGGGCCCGGAGACCGGCGTGGGGCCGATCTCGGCGGCTCCGTGGGGTTCCGCGGGGATCCTGCCGATCTCCTGGGCCTACGTGCGCCTCATGGGCGGCGAGGGCCTCAAGCGGGCCACCCAGGTGGCGGTGCTCAGCGCGAACTACGTGGCCAAGCGGCTGGAGCCGCACTACCCCGTGCTCTACAACGGGCCGGGCGGGCTGGTCGCGCACGAGTGCATCATCGACCTGCGCCCGCTCACGAAGGCGACCGGCGTGAGCGTCGACGACGTCGCCAAGCGGCTGATCGACTACGGGTTCCACGCGCCGACCATGTCGTTCCCGGTGGCGGGGACGCTGATGATCGAGCCGACCGAGTCCGAGGACCTCGTCGAGCTGGACCGGTTCTGCGACGCGATGATCGCGATCCGCGCGGAGATCGAGAAGGTCGGCTCCGGCGCGTGGCCGGCCGAGGACAACCCGCTCCACCACGCCCCGCACACCGCGGCGGCCCTGGGCGGGGAGTGGGAGCACGCGTACACGCGTGAGGAGGCCGTCTTCCCGGCCGGGGTGTCGGCCGCCGACAAGTACTGGCCGCCGGTGCGCCGGATCGACCAGGCCTTCGGCGACCGGAACCTGGTCTGCTCGTGCCCGCCGCTGGACGCGTACGAGGACTGAGCGAGCGTGACGACCGCAGGGCCCCTTCCGTCGTGGAAGGGGCCCCGCGGCCGTTTCCGGAGCCGTCACCGCCGGGGGCGTGCGCCTGTGCCCGGCCGGGCGGGGAGCACCGTGTTTCCTACACCGTCGCCACGGCCACCTCGGTCGCCTTGATCAGCGCCACGACGTCGGAGCCGACGAACAGGCCCAGATCGGTCGCCGCCTCCTTGGTGATCACGGCGGTGAGTTGGCAGCCGTCCATGCTGATCTTCACCGAGGCCATGATCTCGCCGATCGCGAGGCCGGTGATCGTGCCGGGGAGCCGGTTGCGGATCGACAGTCCCGCGACCTGTCCGGCGGCCAGGGCCACCTCGGTCGACTTCACCAGGGCGTGCACGGCGGTGCCCGGGGCGAGGCCGAGCTGGTGCGCGGCCTCCAGGGTGATGGCCGCCATGAGGTCCTGGCCCCCGTCGAGGCGGATCCTCACGGTGGCCATGACCCCGCCGGTCTGGACGGCGGTCACGGTGCCGGCGAGCTGGTTGCGGATGCTCAGGGTCGTCATGAGCGTCACGGTAGAGCTCCCGGCGGCTTATGTCTGGTATGCAAGGTTCTGTGCCGTCGTGGATCGCGGAGCGGCGGTGATCGCGGTGCCGACGGGGGTGCCGGCGGTGCGTCGTCGACTTGTCCGTTCGTCGATGTTCTCGGGCGCCCGTCCCGGCGTCAGCCCGTGTGGACGCGGGGGCGGCGGGCGCGGTCGGGTTCGGCGGCGCGCAGGACCTCGCGGGTGACCGGGGCGACCTCGCCCTGGCCGAAGAGGAAGAAGCGCAGGAAGTTGGCGAACGGGTTGCCCTCGGTCCACTCGAAGTAGATGTGCGGGATGCGGCCGGTGGCGTCCCGGGTGTGCAGCAGCAGCGCCGCCAGGGCGTTGGAGATGGAGGAGGACTCCAGGGTCAGGACGCGGTAGCGGCCGTGCAGGACCTCTCCGCGCACGGTCAGTCCCGCCTCGAACTCGGACGGGTCCCCGACGGTGACCTCGACGAAGACGAAGTCCTCGCCGGGGATGTCGTTGTCGGCCCGGATCTGCTCGATCTTGTCGCGGTACTCGGCCCGGTCGCGCCGGTCGGGCTCGTTGGCGATGAACCGTATCTTTCGGCTGGCCATGTCCCGGATGAAACGTTGCGCCATGTCGTCCAGCGTCACACCGGTCACGCGCAGCTCGAAGGCGCGGGCCAGCCGGGAGAGCAGCGAGACGAGGATGATGCCGGCGATGAAGCAGGCGCCGATCTTCACGCCGTCGGGGCGCTCGATGACGTTGACGACGGTCACGTAGAGCAGGACCGCCGAGACGACGGCGAAGCCGCCCGTCCAGCCCCGCTGCCCGGCCCGGCGGGCGGCGATGGTCACCGCGATGGCGGCCGAGGACATCAGGACCAGGACGCCGGTGGCGTAGGCGCCGCCCTGGGCGTCGACGTCGGCATCGAAGATCCAGGTGACCAGGAAGGCGATCAGGGTGAAGACGACGACCATGGGGCGCACGGCCCGTGCCCAGTGCGGGGCCATGCCGTAGCGCGGGAGGTAGCGGGGCATCAGGTTGAGCAGTCCGGCCATCGCGGAGGCGCCGGCGAACCAGAGGATGGCGATCGTCGAGGCGTCGTACACCGTGCCGAAGGCGTTTCCGAGGTACTCGTGGGCCAGGTAGGCGAGGGCGCGTCCGTTGGCCCGGCCCCCGGACTCGAACTCCTTCTCCGGGATGAGCACCGTGGTGATGAAGCTGGTGGCGATCAGGAAGACGCTCATGATCAGGGCGGCGGTCGTCAGCAGCTTCTTGGTGTCCCGGATGCGGCCCGCAGGGCGCTCCGCCGTGTCCTCGGGGTCGCCCTGGACGTGGGGCATGACCGCGACGCCGGTCTCGAAGCCGGACAGGCCGAGGGCGAGTTTGGGGAAGACCAGCAGGGAGACGCCGACCATCGCGAAGACGTTGCCGTGCTCGGCGGTGAGGGCGTCGGCCCAGTCGGTGACCACGTGGCCCTCGGTGAGGACGTGCCACAGGCCGACGCCGACGACGACGGCGTTCAGGGCCAGGTAGGCCGCCACCAGGGCGACGGCGACGCCGACGGCCTCCAGGAAGCCCTTGAGGAACACCGCGCCGAGCAGCGCCACCAGGACGAGCGTGATCACCAGCTGCCGGTCGTGCAGCGCGGCCGTCAGATGCGGGTTCTCGACGAGGTGGGTCGAGGCGTCGGCCGCGGACAGGGTGATGGTGATCAGGAAGTCGGTGGCGGCGAAGCCGAGCAGGGTGAGGACGAACAGCTTGCCCTTCCAGAAGGACAGCAGGCGTTCCAGCATCGCGATGGAGCCTTCGCCGTGCGGGCTCTCCTCGGCGACCCGACGGTAGACGGGCAGTGCGCCCGCCAAAGTGACCACCACGAGCACCACGGTGGCCACGGGGGAGAGCAGCCCGGCCGCGAGGGCGGCGATGCCCGGCTGGTACCCGAGGGTCGAGAAGTAGTCGACGCCCGTCAGGCACATGACCCGGTACCAGCGCTGTCCCGGGGGAGCCGGGGGCGGCTGCGAGCCGGCGGCCGGCTCCTGGGGGCGTGCCCCTTGCCCATGTCGGACAGGCCCTCCAGCATCCAGGCGCGCAGGCGGCCGGGCGGGGGGTGTTCGGCGGTGGTGGCCATCGCGTGCTCCAGGGATGCGGTCCGGCGTGTGGTTTCGGCCATCACGCGGACGGCGGCATCAGCGTAAGCGGAGAGTGACGCCCGGGCCTGCGGATGGGGGTCGGGAGGGCGTCAAGCTTGCGTTAAGACCGGTCGCGGACCGGTCGGGAGCGGTGGTCACGACACTGAGCGTCACCTCGCGCGGGGCAGGAGATACGGCCGACAGCGCCGTGGGGGCCGTCCCGCTTCGTAAAGTTCGCTGAAGAACCCGAATGTTTCGAGGTGATCAAGGGCCCCAGGTGGGGTGCTTCTCCGAACGGGCCTCTGGATTGCCTGCGTTCAAGGGGTTGCCTCGCGTCGGAGGGTGTCTCTAGGGTGCGGCAGCAGCGAAGCTTTCTGGATCTGGTTCGAAACTTTCGATCTCTCAAGGAGCGCACGATGGGCGACCCGGCACTCTCCCGCCGCGGCTTTCTGGCGGCCTCCGCCGCGGCCGGTCTCGGCATGACGGCGCTGAGCGCCTGCGGCGGCGACGACTCGGACGGCGGGTCGTCGGGGACGACCACGATCGAGTGGTGGAACATCTCCACCACCCAGCCGACGAAGGACGTCTGGGCGGCGCTGGCCAAGCAGTTCGAGGCGCAGAACCCCAAGGTCAAGGTGAAGATCGTCCAGCTGGAGAACGACGCCTACAAGTCGAAGATGACGGCGCTCACCGCCTCCGGGAAGCTTCCCGACATCTTTCACACCTGGGGCGGCGGCGTTCTGCGGCAGCAGGTCGACGCCGGGCTCGTCGAGGACCTCACCGACCGGACCAAGGGCTGGGGCGACGCACTGCTGTCGGTGGCCCGCCAGCCCTACCTCATCGACGACAAGGCCTACGGCGTCCCCTTCGACATCGGCATGATCGGCTTCTGGTACAACAAGGCCCTTTTCAAGCAGGCCGGCGTCGCCGGACCCCCGACCACCTGGAGCGGCTTCCTCGACGCCGTGCGCAAGCTGAAGGCCGCCGGGATCACCCCGCTCGCCCTGGCCGGCAAGGAGAAGTGGCCGGGCATGTACTACTGGGCGTACCTCGCGATGCGCACCGCGGGCGTCGACGCCCTGCGCAAGGCGGGCGAGGACAAGGACTTCACGGGCGACGGGTTCGTCCAGGCCGGACAGCATCTGCAGGACCTCGTCGACCTGCAACCGTTCCAGAAGGGCTACCTCGGCGCCGCCTACTCCAGCCCCACCGGCCAGGCCGCCGCCGTCGGCAACGGCAAGGCGGCGATGGAACTCATGGGCCAGTGGGCGCCGGTCGTGGAGGCCGACGCGGGCAAGGGGCTCGGCGCGAACCTCGGGTTCTTCCCGTTCCCGGCGGTCGACGGCGGCAAGGGCGTCATCACCGAGGTGTTCGGCGGAGGCGGCGGCCACGCGCTGCGCAAGGGCGCCCCCCAGGCGGCCGTCGACTTCCTGAAGTTCTTCGCCTCCGCCGCCACGGACACGACCCTGGTCAAGAAGACCGGCACGCTGCCCGTCGTCCCGGCCGCGGAGAGCGCGCTCACCGACCCCAACATCAAGGCCGTCCAGGCGCAGTTGAAGGGCGCCACCGGCTTCCAGCTCTACCTGGACCAGGCGTACGCGCCCGCCCTCGGCCAGGAGGTCAACGACAGCGTCGCCGCCCTGATATCCGGCTCGAAGTCGCCTCAGCAGGTCGCCCAGTCGATCACCAAGGTCGCGAAGGAAGAGCAGTAGCCCGCGATGACCTCCACCTTCCTCCCGGACAAGCGCAGCCGTCCGGACCTCGCACCCGCGCCTGCCGTCCCCGGCGCGGGCCGGGGACGGGCGCGGCGGCGGGCGCTGCACTGGCTGACCGCCGTCGCCTTCCAGGTCCCCGCGCTGGTGCTGTTCGGCACGCTCGTGCTGCTGCCGATGATGTTCGCGCTGTACGCCGCGTTCTTCCGCTGGGGCGGCTTCGGCATGCCCGAGGACTTCGTCGGCGGCGACAACTTCACCCGTCTCTTCCAGGACCCGGTGTTCCTGGGCGACCTGTGGCGCTGTCTGCTGCTGGTGGGCCTCTCGCTCGTCCTGCAACTGCCGTTCGCGCTCGCCCTGGCCGTCGCGCTCAACCAGCGTATCCGCGGCCGGGCCCTGTACCGGATGCTGTTCTTCGCGCCGTACATCCTCTCCGAGGCGATCACGGGCGTGCTGTTCAGCATGATCTTCGCGCCGGACGACGGTCTCGCCGACCACGTGCTCGGGGCCGTCGGTCTCGACGGGGTGGGCGGACAGTGGTTCGCCGACCCCTCCACGGTCATGGCGACCCTCTTCCTGGTCATGACGTGGAAGTACTTCGGCTTCCACATGATGCTCTACCTGGCCGGACTCCAGTCCATCCCCGCCGAGCTGACCGAGGCGGCCCTGATCGACGGAGCCGGCCCCTGGCAGCGCTTCCGCAACGTCACCCTGCCGCTGCTCGCGCCGACCCTGCGCATCAGCGTGTTCCTGTCCGTCATCGGCGCGATCCAGCTCTTCGACCTGGTGTGGGTCATCACCGCGGGCGGGCCCGACCACCACTCCGAGACCATGGCCGTGACCATGTTCCAGTACGGCTTCAAGCGCTACCAGGTCGGATACGCCAGCGCCATCAGCGTGGCGATGTTCGGCATCTGTCTCGTCTTCGCCCTCGCCTACCAGCGGTTCGTGCTGCGCCGCGACCTCCAGGGCGCCACCACGACCATGCGAGGAGGCGGCTCGTGAGCGTCGTCAAGACCGGCCCCGTCGCCCGCGGGACCGACCGGGGCCCACGCCGCGGCGACCGCGAGGCCCGCCCGGGCGGCCGCAGGGGGCGGACCCTTCCGCTGCACCTGGTGCTCGGGATCGCCGGCGCCGTGATGGCCGTCCCGCTCGTCTACGCCGTGCTGTCCGGCTTCAAGTCCACCGACCAGCTCTCCCGCAACCCCATCGGGCTGCCCGACCCGTGGGTCCCCTCCAACTACACCGACATCCTCGGCTCCGGCTCGTTCTGGCGGCTGGTCGGCAGCAGCACCCTCATCGCGGTCGGGACGACCGTGGTGGTCGTCGCGGTGTCCGCGCTCGCCGCGTTCTCCTTCGCCCGGTTCGCCTTCCGCGGCCGGGAGGTGCTGTTCACCCTGTTCACGATGGGGCTCATGTTCCCCTTCGCGGTGGCCGCGCTGCCGCTGTTCCTGCTGCTGCGCTCGCTGGGTCTGCTGGACAACCCGCTGGGCGTGATCCTGCCGCAGGCGGCCTTCGGGCTGCCGGTCACCATCGTCATCCTGCGCGGCTTCTTCCGGGAGATCCCCGCCGAACTGGAGGAGGCGGCCACCCTGGACGGCTGCGGGCCCCTCGGCTTCTTCTGGCGGATCCTGCTGCCCATGGCCAGGCCGGCCCTCGGCACGGTGTCCGTCCTCGCCGTCGTCGGCAGCTGGAACAACTTCCTGCTGCCGCTGCTGGTCTTCAACGAGCCCACCTGGTGGACCGTCCCGATCGGCGTCCAGCAGTTCCAGGGCCAGTACTCCGCCGAGTACGCCCGCGTGTTCGCCTACCTCGTCCTCGCCATGGTCCCCGCCCTGGCCTTCTACTCCGTCGCCGAGCGCCAGCTCGTCGGCGGCCTCGCCGCGGGCGCCACCAAGGGATGACGCGCGCCCGCGGACCGTACGGCTCACACCCACCCGACGTGAGGAGTCGCACCATGCCCAGCACAGCCGTCCGCGCCCGGCTCGGACTCGCCGGAGCCCTCGCCGCCGTCCTCGTCGCCGCCGGGGCCGTCGCCGGTCCGGCCGCCCAGGCGCACGAGCGGCCGGACCACGGGAAACCGCCGGCCACCCTCGCCGAACTCGCCCAGCGCCACGGCCGGTACTTCGGCAGCGCCACGGACAACCCCGAACTCACCGACGCGGCCTACACGAAGATCCTCGGCCGCGAGTTCGACATGATCACGCCCGGCAACGGGATGAAGTGGTACGCCACCGAGCCGCAGCAGGGCGTCTTCGACTGGACGGCCGGCGACGAGATCGTCGCTCTCGCCCGGGGGCACCGCCAGAAGGTCCGCGCCCACACGCTCGTCTGGCACAGCCAGCTGCCCGACTGGCTCACCGGCCGGCAGTGGACGGCCGACGAGCTGCGGGCCGTCCTGAAGAAGCACATCCAGACCGAGGTGCGCCACTACCGGGGCAAGGTCTACTCCTGGGACGTCGTCAACGAGGCGTTCAACGAGGACGGCACCTACCGGGAGACCGTGTTCTACAAGACCCTCGGCCCCGGGTACATCGCCGACGCCCTGCGCTGGGCCCACGAGGCCGACCCGAAGGCGAAGCTCTACCTGAACGACTACAACATCGAGGCCGTCGGCCCCAAGAGCGACGCCTACCACGCCCTGGCCAAGGAGCTGAAGGCCCGGCACGTCCCGCTCGACGGCATCGGCATGCAGGCTCATCTCGCCCTGCAGTACGGCTATCCGACGACGCTGCCGGACAACCTCCGGCGCTTCGCCCGGCTCGGCCTGGACACCGCGCTCACCGAGGTCGACGTGCGGATGCTGATGCCCGCGACGGACGAGAAGCTCGCCCAGCAGGCCGAGTGGTACCGGGACCTGACGAAGGCGTGCGTCACCGTGCGGCGCTGCGTCGGCGTCACCGTCTGGGACTACACCGACAAGTACTCCTGGATTCCCGCCGTGTTCCCCGAGGAGGGGGCCGCGCTGCCCTGGGACGAGCAGCTGGCGCCCAAGCCGGCCTACCGGGCGATCCGGGAGGCGCTCAGCTAGGCCCGCGCGGCGGCGCGGTGCTCGAGCGCACCACCAGCTCCGTGCCCAGTTCCACCCGCGGCGAGTCGGGACGCTCGCCGCGGGCCAGGCCGAGGACCGTGCGGGCGGCGAGCTTGCCCATGTCGGCCAGGGGCTGGCGGACGGTGGTCAACGGCGGCGCGGACCACCGCACTTCGGGCAGGTCGTCGAAGCCGACGACGCTCATGTCCTCCGGGGCGCGCAGGCCCCGCCGGCGCAGCGCCTCGATCGCGCCGAGCGCCATCTGGTCGCTCGCGGCGAACACGGCGGTGGGGGGCTGCGGCAGGTCGAGCAGGGCGGTGCAGCCGGCGAAGCCCGACTCGGGGCGGAAGTCGCCGGGGACGACGAGGCTCTCGTCGACGCCGAGACCGGCCGCCTCCAGGGCCGCGCGGTAGCCGTCGAAGCGGGCCCGGGAGCACAGCAGCCTGGGCGGGCCCGCGATCAGGCCGATCCGGCGGTGGCCCAGCGCCAGCAGGTGTTCGGTGGCCGCGAGGCCGCCGGACCAGTTGGCCGCGCCGACGGTGGGGGTGTCGTCGGCGGGGGAGCCCATGGGGTCGACGACGACCAGCGGGACGCCCAGGATGCGCAACTGCTCGTGCAGGGTGGGTTCCAGCGCCGAGGTGACGAGGACGACGCCGTCGGAGGCGCGCGAGCGCAGGTTGCGCATCCACTCGCGGGCGTCGCCCGAGCGGCCGTGGATCGCCGAGACCACCGTGCCCGCGCCGGCCGCGTGGGCGACCTCCTCCACGCCCCGGATGATCTCCACCGCCCAGGGGCTGTCGAGATCGTTGAAGACCAGGTCGAGCAGCGTGGCGCGGGCCGGGGCGGCGGTGGGGCGCTTGCGGTAGCCGTGCAGGCGCAGCAGGTCCTCGACCCTGGCCCGGGTCTGCGGGGAGACGTCGGAGCGGCCGTTGACCACGCGGGACACGGTCGGCACGGAGACGCCGGCCCGGCGGGCTATCTCCGTGATCGTGACTCTGCCGCCGGCCGCGGGCGCCCTGTCCTGTGTCGTCACTTCCCCCACCTCCGTCACCGCGCCGCGGTCGCCGCGCCGAAACTTCCAGGAGTCTTCCGGAAGGTGTGCCGCCGTGGGAAGACGCCCGGGGAGCGGAACCCGGTCGCTCCCGCCCCGCAGCCGGGGGACTACGGGGAGTGAACGCCTGCGGACACGCGTCGGGGCCGGTGCGCAGAAGCGTCTGCGGCCGGCCCCACAGGACTCCGGACGGCGGTCCCGCGCCGTCCGGACAGGCACTAGGCGGCGGTCACGACCCGGTGGGGGGCGATGACGCGGCCGTCCGGCAGGAGCTCACCGGTGTCCTCGAAGAGCAGGACGCCGTTGCACAGCAGGCTCCAGCCCTGTTCCGGGTGGTGCGCCACGAGACGGGCGGACTCCCTGTCGGCTGAGGTCGCTGTCGGGCACGGTGGCTGGTGCTGGCACATGGATGGGAACTTCCGCTCTGGCGTGATGAGTGAGGTGGCTGTCGTGTCGGTCGTGTCTGTCCCGCGGCTTGAAGCCTCGTTCATGGCCGCCCCCCGTTGTGATAAGTCGTCGGAACCCAGTGTTGCCCCACGGAGGTCGTTCCGCAGGGATTTCGCGGCACCGCTTCTCACAGGTTCATGACGCGTCACCCGCGCGGGCGGTTCATCTCAACCGCACTGTCACTTCGGGTGGTTCCCGGTGGCCGGATAGGGCTAGTCCTCCCCACCCGTCCGGCCTCGGGCGCTCTCCCGGGGCGTTCTCGGCGCGCTTGCGGCGGCCTCTCCGGGCGCGGGCCGCCGGACGCGGCCGTACCCCGACGCCGGGGCCGCGGCGACGGGGTACGGGACGGGGGCGCGGCGCGTGACGCGCCCGGCGGGCGCGCCCGCGGGCCGGGTCAGGCGGGTGAGCCGAGGAGCGGGGGCGGCGCCGGGGTCACACGGAGGGTCAGCACCGGCAGGAGTTCGGCGACCCGGTGCGGGCGGTGGGCCGCGATGCCGGGCGGCGCGGGGGCGAGCGGCACCAGCAGGTCGGCCGGGTCGGGGTGTCCCGTGGTGCCGTCCGAGGCGCAGTCGCCGTGCAGCCACAGCGTCAGCATGTACAGCCCGGGCACCGAGAGCAGCCGCGCCTGGAAGGGCTGGGCCGCCGACTCGGCCTGGCGCAGGGCGCGTTCGGTGGAGGCGATGTAGGGGCCCTCGAAGAAGTGGGAGAACGCCCAGCCGTCCGGGGTGAGCCGGGTCTCGGCCGCGGCCACGGCGCGGTCGGCGCAGCGGATCAGGAAGCGCCAGCCGGCCAGCCGGGTCTGCGCCACGCCCTCCGCGCTGATCGAGTCCAGGACGTGCAGCGGCAGCGGATGGTCCGGGACGGCCTCCTGCTGGGCGGTGCGCAGGGCGGGCGTATGCGCCTCGCGGACCGCGGTGGGGGAACCGAGTGCCGTGAGGACGGTGCGCAGGGCGGGCGCGGGAGCCGGGGGGACATGCAAAGGCATGGTGGGTCGCCTCTCATTCGACAGGCACGGTGGCGCGAGGGCGGGGGCGGACGGCGCTGTCAGCTAGCTCTCGGGGGGTCGGAGAGGCGGGGGCCGGGCCTGGGGGCTCGGGTGCGCGAGCGGCCTGCCGTCACCTCGACGACAGGCTCCTTCGACCGTGGGCGCCAACCTTCTCTGCCTTGTTCGCGGAGTTTATACGACATGTGTTCAGACTGTGTTTCATCTAGTCGATCCGCGGTTACCGGGCAAGGGTTCATTCGGTCGGCGATTCGTGGGAATCGTCCCGGTTCACCGGGGGGTGCGCCGTGGTGACCTCGGGTTATGCGCGCGTAGCGGACGGCCCATTCTCGTCGGCGTTTTTCACGAGACCTTGATTCGCGAAAGGGCCCCGTGCCGCATGCCCCGTGAATGTGCCAAGGGAACGCCCGCGGACGGCTTTCGGTCAGCGTAGCGGGCTCCGTGGCCCGTCGGGGACGTTATCGATCCGCCGGGCTGGGCATCATCCTTCCTGTCGGGGACACCCGGTGGCCGGGACGGCCGGCCGCCGTACGAGGAGGGACGCTTCGATGGGCGAGAAGGTCGTGGCAGGCGCATTCGACCTGTCCGATCGTCAGCACTACCGGGACAAGCTCCGACGGTGTCTGACGGGGCTCGAGCGACTGCTGGCCCAGAAGCGCTTCGACCGCCCCAAGAATCTCATGGGACTCGAGATCGAACTGAATCTCGCGGGCGCCGACGGCCAGCCGAAAATGTTGAATGGCGAGGTGCTGGAGAGGATCGCGAGCCGGGATTTCCAAACAGAACTCGCCATGTTCAACCTGGAAGTCAACATAGCCCCCCACCGATTGGGCGGCCGGGTATTCGACAGGCTCGCGGAGGAAATCAGCACGTCGCTGGCATATGCCCATCGAAAGGCGGGCGAGGTCGACGCCGGAATCGTGATGATCGGTATTCTGCCGACGCTCGACCGGGACGACCTGGTGTCCTCCAACCTTTCCGACGTCGACCGCTACACCCTCCTCAACGACCAGATCGTGGCCGCGCGCGGCGAGGACTTCGCCCTGGAGATCGACGGGGTCGAGCGGCTGTCGTGCACGTCGAAGTCGATCGTGCCCGAGGCGGCCTGCACCTCCGTGCAGCTGCACCTCCAGGTCACGCCGGCCCGCTTCCCCGCGGTGTGGAACGCGGCGCAGGCGGTGACGGCCGCGCAGATCGCCGTCGGCGCCAACTCGCCCTTCCTGTTCGGCCACGAGCTGTGGCGGGAGTCGCGTCCCCCGCTGTTCCAGCAGGCCACCGACACCCGGCCGCCGGAGCTCCAGGCGCAGGGCGTGCGGCCGCGGACCTGGTTCGGCGAGCGGTGGATCAGCTCGGCCCACGAGCTGTTCGAGGAGAACCTGCGCTACTTCCCGCCGCTGCTGCCGATCTGCGACGACGAGGAGCCGCTGGAGGTCCTGGACGCCGGCGGGGTGCCCTCGCTCGCCGAACTCGTGCTGCACAACGGCACGGTGTACCGCTGGAACCGGCCCGTCTACGGCATCGCCGACGGCGTCCCGCACCTGCGGGTGGAGAACCGGGTCCTGCCCGCCGGGCCGACCGTGACGGACGTGATCGCCAACGCGGCCTTCTACTACGGCCTCGTGCGGTCGCTGGCCGAGGAGTCCCGGCCGGTGTGGTCCCGGCTCCCCTTCGAGACGGCCGCCGCCAACTTCGAGGCGGCCTGCCGCGACGGGATCGACGCGCGGCTCCAGTGGCCCCGGCGCGGGCGGCTCGGCGGCCTGGTCGAGGTCGACGCGGTGAGCCTCGTCCGCGACGAGCTGCTGCCGCTGGCGGAGGCGGGGCTGGACGCGTGGGGCGTGGAGCCCGCCGACCGCGATCTGTACCTGGGAGTCATCGACGAGCGCTGCCGACGCCGGGTCAACGGCGCGACCTGGCAGGTGGCGACGTTCCACCGGGCGCTGGAGGCGGGGCTGTCGCGCGACGCGGCGCTGGCCGCCACCACGCGGCGCTACGCGGAGCTGATGCACCTCGGCGAGCCCGTGCACACCTGGCCCGTGGGCACGCCGGAGCCGGCCGCCCTGGGCTGAGCCCGGAGCGCCTCCGTGCGGCGCGGGCCCGCCCGGCTGCGGCGCGCCGAACGCGGTCGTGACGGGCGGCCGGTGCGGGGCGGGCCGAAGCGGGCGGCGAGGCCGCGGACCGGGCGGAGCGAGGGCGGCTGCCGCCGACCGCGGGGGTCGATGCCATCGGCCGGGCGAGCATCGGGCAAGCTGTGACGTCCCATGACGGTGCCGTCCTTCCGTTCGGCGACCGCGGCGGCTACCCGCGTGCGGCCGGTGAAGGAAGGCGGCCTCGTTCGGGCGCCCGTCCCCCCGGCGGCCTGTCACACGCGTCTCCAGCCCCGTCTTCCGAGACCCTGGCGAGGCAGGGGCGGGGATGCGGTGCGTCCACGCGACTGGAGGCAGGTGTGCAGGTGGAGGCGGGACAGGTGGCCGATTCCCTTCCGCGGGACGAGCTCTCGCGACGGACGCTCCGGGACGAGACGCTGCTCGTCCTGGCGCTCTCGCTCGGTGCGAGCGGTGTGTCCGCGCTGATCAGCTTCGTCGGATCCGTCACCAAGCCAGGAGGCCTGAAGGACCAGGCGGCGACGCTCAACGCCTCCGCCGCACCGGGCCGGCCCTGGCTCGATCTGGCCTGGCAGCTCTTCGGGATCGCCTCCGCGCTCGTCCCCGTCGCCCTCGTCGCGCACTTCCTGCTGCGCGAGCCCGGCGGGCGCGGGCTGCGGACGCTGGGCTTCGACCGCACCCGGCCCTGGCCGGACCTCGGCCGCGGGGCGGCGATCGCGGCGGTGATCGGCAGCACCGGCATCGCCTTCTACCTGGCGGCGCGCGGCCTCGGCTTCAACCTCACGGTGGTGCCCGAGGCCCTCCCGGACGTCTGGTGGAAGTTCCCCGTGCTGATCATGTCCGCGTTGCAGAACGCGATCCTCGAAGAGGTCATCGTCGTCGGCTATCTGCTGCGCCGGCTCGACCGGCTGGGCTGGACGCCGGGCACCGCGCTCGTGGCCAGCGCCGTGCTGCGCGGCTCCTACCACCTCTACCAGGGCATCGGCGGCTTCATCGGCAACATGGTGATGGGCGTCGTCTTCGTGCTGCTCTACCGGCGCTGGGGCCGGGTGGGTCCCCTGGTGGTGGCGCACTCCCTGCTCGACATCGGCGCCTTCGTGGGATACGCGCTGCTCGCGGGGAAGGTGGGCTGGCTCCCGACGGCGTGAACGGCCGGTGTGAGCGGCCGCTGTGAGGCGCCCGACGAGAGCCCGCCCTCCTCCCCCTCCCGGGAAGCGTCTACCAGGCCAGCAGTTCCCCCTCGATCACGGTGACCGCGCGGCCGGTCAACAGCGTGCGCTCGCCGCGCAGCCCGGTGCGGACGCGGCCGGAGCGGGGGGAGGCCTGCATGCCCGTGAGGTCGGCGCGGCCGAGCCGCTCGGACCAGAAGGGGGCCAGCGCGGTGTGGGCGCTGCCGGTCACCGGGTCCTCGTCGATGCCGACGTTCGGGAAGAAGCACCGGGAGACGAAGTCGTATCCGAGGCCGGGGTCCTCGGCGCGTGCGGTGGCGATGACGCCTCGGCTGGAGTAGGCGGCCAGGTCCCGGTGGCGGGGCCGCAGCGCGTGGACGGTCTTCTCGTCGGCCACCTCGATCAGCAGGTCGCCGACCTGCGGGCCGGTGTCGAAGCAGGCCAGCGGCTCGGCGCCCAGGGCGTCGGCGACCCCGGCGGGGATCTCGGCCCGCGTCAGCCGGGCGGTCGGGAAGTCCAGGGTGATCGAACCGTCCTCGGCGGGCGTCGCGACCAGGACGCCGCTGCGGGTGGCGAAGCGCACCGGCCCCTCATGCGCGCCCGTAGTGCGCAGGACGTGGGCCGCGGCGAGCGTGGCGTGCCCGCACAGGGCGACCTCGGCGACCGGCGTGAACCAGCGCAACGCCCAGTCCGCGTCGCCGCCCGCGGGAAGCCGGTGGGCGAACGCCGTCTCGGCGTGGTTGACCTCCAGGGCCACGTTCTGGAGCATGCCGTCGTCCGGGAAGGCGTCCGCCTCGAGGAGCAGGACCCCGGCCGGGTTGCCGGCGAACGGGCGGTCGGTGAAGGCGTCGACGATGTGAATCCGCATGCCGCCGACGCTAGGGGGTCGGCGCGATCGCCGGCCAAGGCCAATCCACGAGTCCTGGCCCGGTTCCTCCGACGCCCGCCTCGCTCGGCCCGCCCTCCCGCCGGGGCCGGCCGGTCGGGGCTCCTCCCGCGCCGTCGCCCGCTCGCAGCGCGCCGCCGGTCGAAGGCTGGGATATTGGGGGAGGAGCGCAGCGCTACCCATGACCTCAGGACCAGGGGCGGTGAGCGCAGTGAGCGAGTCCGAGGAGAGTGACGCCGAGCGGCCGGCGCCGGACGCGGATCCCCAGGGGGATCCGTTTCTGCGCACGCGGTTCGTCGTGCCGGGCCGGCCGGTGGCCTTCCTGCGGCGCGAGCGGCTGGTCGGCCATCTCGACCGGGCGCTGCGCACACCGCTGACCATGGTCAACGGCCCGGCGGGGGCGGGCAAGACGCTGCTGACGGCCGACTGGGCCGCGGCCCGCGAGACGCCCGTCGCCTGGCTCACCACCGACGCCGCGGGGCACAAGCCGGGCGTGTTCTGGGCGTACCTGCTCGAGGCCCTGCGCGTGGCCGGCGTGCCGCTGCCCGCCGGGATCGGCTGCCCGTCCGACGCGGGCCGGACGCCGCCGACGCTGCTCGCACGGCTGGCCGCCGAACTCAGCGCCCTGGACCGGCCGGTCGTCGTCGTCCTCGACGAGTACGACCGGGTGACGGACCCGGAGATCGCCGAACAGCTGGAGTTCGTGCTGCACCACGCCGGCGACGGCCTGCGCCTCGTCCTCGTCACCCGCACCGAGCCGCTGCTGCCGCTGCACCGCTACCGCGCGGCCGGGGCCCTGACGGAGATCCGGGGTGCGGAACTCGCCTTCACCTGCGAGGAGGCGGCCGCACTCCTGGAACTGCACGGGCTGCGGCTCCCGGAACCCGCCACGCGCGGGCTCGTGGAACGCACCCGGGGCTGGGCCGCGGGCCTGCGACTGTGCGCGCTCGCCGCGCGCGAGAGCCCGGATCCGCAGACCTACCTCAAGGAGTTCGAGGCCGAACGCACCTCGGTCGCCGACTTCCTGCTGGCGGAGGTGCTCAGACGGCAGCCCGACGCGACCCAGGACCTGCTGCTGCGGGTCAGCGTCCTCGACCGGTTCCGTCCCGACCTGGTCAACGCGCTCACCGGCCGCACCGACGCCGCACCCATCCTGGCCGGCCTGTGCCGCGCGAACGCCTTCGTCGAGCACCTGGAGCACGACTGGTACCGCCTGCACCCGCTGTTCGCCGAGATCCTCCGGGCCCATCTGCGGGTGCGCGCGCCCGGGCTGGAGACCGAACTCCACCGGCGGGCCGCCCGCTGGCTGCGGGGCTCGGGCTCGCTCACGGAGACACTGGGGCACGGCGCGGCCGCCGGCGACTGGCAGTTCACCGCGGACGCGCTGGTCGACGACCTCGCCATCGGCTGGCTCTTCGCCGGCCTGCGCTCGGACGAGCTGTGCGAGCTGTTCTCCCGGATGGGACCGGAGGCCGCGGGCCCCGCCGCGGAGCTGGTCCGAGCCGCCCGGGAGCTGTCCCGGCACGAGGTCGAGCGGGGCCTCGGCCATCTGCGCCGCGCGGAGCGGGGCCTCATCGGCGGGCCGGGCCGGACGGCGGGCGCGACGGGTACGGAGGGCACGGCCATGGTCCCGGGGGAGTTCCCGCCGGGCCCGCCGGACCCCGCCACCGGGTGGGGTCCCCCCGGCGAGGAGCCCGGGCGGGCCCAGGCCCGGCTGACCTGGGCGCTGCTGGAGGCGCTGGCGGCCCGGCTGACCGGCGCGCCGGCCCGGGCGGAGCTGGCCGCGACGGCCGCCGAGTCGCTGCGCGGCGAGGTCCCCGCCCACCTGCTGGACCGGCACCCCGAGCTCCTCGCCCTCCTGCTCGCCCACCTGGGCTCCGCGCGCCTGTGGGCCGGACGGTTCGAGGACGCGCACACCGCCCTGACGGGGGCGGCGGGGGCCGTCGCCGGGGCCTCGACGGCGCTCGCGCGCGAGGACTCCCTGGGCCGGCTGGCCCTGATCGACTACCTGGACGGCCGGCTCGCCGGGGCGGAACGCACGGCGCGCGCCGCGCTGACCGAGACGGAACGCTACGGCCTGCCCCAGCCGTCCGGCTCCGGCATGGGACAGCTGGTGCTGGCCGCCGTCGCCGTCGAACGCGACGACCTGGACCGGGCCCAGGCCCTCCTGCGCGAGGCGGCGCAACCGCACCCGGCGCTGCTGGACCCCGTCATGGAGGCGGGCCGGGCCATCGCCACCGCCCGGTTGCAGCTGGCCCGCGGCGACATCGGGGCCGCGCTCGCGACCGCCGGGCGGACCGTGCCGGCCGCCGTGGCCTCGCCCTGGGCCCAGGGGCAGACGGCGCTCGTCGTCTCCGCCGCGCATCTCGCCGGCGGCAGGCCCGAGACGGCCGTCGAGGTGCTGCGGGCGCTGCCCGACGAGGTCCCCGCGTGCACGGTGGCGTCCGCCCGGGCCGAGCTCGCCGCCGGCCGTCCGCCGGCCGCGATCGAGCTGCTCGACCGGATGCGCCCCGAGGACCGCGGTGGGCCCGCCGTGACGGTCCGGGCCCTGCTGGTGCGGGCCCAGGCGGCCGACGAGGCGGGCGACCGGGCCGCGGCGCGCGAACTGGTCTGCCTGGCACTGCGCGAGGCCCGGCGCGACGGTCTGCGGCGCCCCTTCACCGAAGCCGGACCGTGGGTCCGCCCCTACCTGGGCGCCGCCACCCTGCGCGCGGGCGCGGCGGACGCGCAGCACCGCCACGACGCCGGGCCGTCCGACGGGCCCCCGCCCCCGCTCCTCGAGGAGCTGACCGGGCGGGAGCTCGACGTGCTGCGCCGACTGGCCCTCACCATGTCGACGCAGGAGATCGCCGCCGACCTGTATCTCTCCGTGAACACCGTCAAGACCCACCTCAAGAGCGCCTACCGGAAGCTCTCGGCCGGCCGCCGCAACGAGGCGGTGCGCCGCGCCCGCGAACTGGGGCTGCTGTGAACGCCCGCGGGGCGTCGGACCGAGCCCGGCCCGCGGCGCCGGCCCGAGGACACGGCCGCGCCGTCGGGCTCGCCCGTAGCGGGTGAGGCGGCGACGCCGGTTCCCGGGTGCCATGGAGGGGTGAACACCCCGAACCGCTGGCGCGCTCTGACGGTGCTGGGCACCGCCCAGTTCCTGATGGTCCTGGACACCTCGGTCATGAACGTCTCGATCAGTCAGCTGGTCGAGGACTTCGACACCGAGGTGACCGCCATCCAGGCCGTCATCACCCTGTACGCCCTGGTGATGGCGGCCTTCATGATCACCGGAGGGCGGCTGGGCGACCTCTTCGGCCGCCGCCGGCTCTTCCTCCTCGGCCTCGTCGTCTACGCGACGGGGTCGGCCCTGACCGCCGCCGCCCCCACCCTGTGGGTCCTCGCCCTGGGCTGGTCGGTCATCGAGGGGCTGGGGGCCGCGATGGTCCTGCCGGCCATGGCGGCGCTGGTCGCCGAGTCCTACCGGGGACGCGACCGGGCCGTCGCCTACGGGGTCATCGGCGGTCTCGCCGGTGCGGGCATCGCCGTCGGACCGCTCCTGGGCGGATGGGTGACGACGTACCTCAGCTGGCGGCTGGTCTTCGTCGGCGAGGTCGTGGTCGTGCTCGTCATGCTCTGCTTCCGGCGCGTGATCCCGGACTCCCCGCGCGCCGACCCGCGCCCCCGCCTCGACGGCGTCGGCGCGGCGCTGTCGGCGGCCGGGCTCGCCCTCTGCGTGCTCGGGGTGCTCCAGAGCGGCACCTGGGGCTGGGTGCAGCCGCGCAACGCGCCCTTCACCGTCCTCGGCTTCGCGCCCACGCTGTTCGTCGTCGGCGCGGGGGCGGCCGTCCTCGCCCTCTTCGCGCACTGGGAGCGACGCCGCGAAGCCCGGGGCGCCGACCCGCTGGTGCATCTGACGCTGCTGCGCACACCGGCGCTGCGCTCCGGCCTGACATGCCTGCTGAGCCAGAACCTCATCCTGCTGGGACTGTTCTTCGCCATCCCGCTGTACCTCCAGGTGGTGCAGGGCTTCGACGCCTTCGAGACCGGTCTGCGCCTGCTCCCCGTGTCGATCACCATGCTGGCGTCCTCCATGCTCGCCGCCCGGCTGGGGCGCGTGGCGGGACCGCGCCGGGTGGTCAGGATCGCGCTGGCGACCCTGGCGGGGGCCGTGGTGTGGCTGCTGGCCACGATCGATCCGGTCATCGACGACGCCCAGTTCGCCGGGGCGATGGCGCTGCTCGGCGTGGGCATGGGGCTGCTCGCCTCCCAGCTGGGCAACGTCGTCCAGTCCAGCGTGGGCGAGGAGGAGCGCAGTGAGGTCGGCGGGCTGCAGTTCACGGCGCAGAACCTCGGTTCCGCACTGGGCACCGCGCTGATCGGATCGCTGCTGGTCGGCGCACTGGCCCAGGCGTTCACCACCAAGGTGGAGGACCATCCGGCCCTCTCGGAGGAGGCGCAGCGGCAGACCGGCGTCGCCCTGGAGGCCGGCATCAGCTTCGTCCCCACGTCGCAGGTGCGCTCGGCGGCCGAGGACGCCGGGCTGCCGCCGGCCGAGGTGGATGCCCTGGTGGACTCCTACGCCTCGGCGCAGCTCGACGGTCTGAAAGCGGCGATCCTGGCCGCCGGCGGGATCACCCTCGCCAGTTTCCTGGTCACGAGGGGGCTGCCCAGCCCGAAGAGCGCGTCGGCCCGGTCCGGGACCGACGCGCCGACCGGACCGCCCCCCTCCCCGTCCACGTCC
>NZ_JAHHIT010000108.1 GCF_024539675.1 Streptomyces hilarionis
CTCCGGGGGTGGGGACGGGGTCCTGGGCGGGGCGGTTCGGGGACGGAACCTCAGATCAACTTAGGTAAGCCTAACCTAATGTTGATCACCGTGATCCTGGGGGTGCCGTGACGGTGGTCACGTGCGCGCGCCCCCGCGGGTCTGCTGCGGGGGCGCGGTGTGCGCTAGGCGGTCTCGCGGAGCTGTTCCTCGCTCATGCCCCGGCGCCAGTACCCGACGAAGGTGACCCGGCGGCGGTCCACGCCCCGCTCCCGCACGAAGTGCCGGCGCAGCGCCTTCACGGACGCCGACTCGCCCGCGATCCAGACGTACGGGTTCGCCGTGGGCGGCAGCGCGGCCGCGCGGACGGCGTCCACGGACCCCTCCCCGACCACCCAGGTCACCTCGGCGGCCGCGCGGGTCGCCAACTCCCTGATGTCGGCGGGGTCGTGGACCTCCAGCCAGACCCGGGCGCGCTGTCCGGCCGGCAGGGACTCCAGGATCGACGCGACGGCCGGCAGCGCGCTCGCGTCGCCCCAGAGCACCAGCAGGTCGCTGTCGTGCGGCGGACGGAACCGGATCGCCCGGTTGTCGGCCACCGCGGGCCCGAGCAGCAGCACCCGGTCCCCGGCGGCCGCGCGCGCCGCCCAGGTGGAGGCGGGACCGGCGGGGGTGTGCAGCACGAAGTCGACGTCGATCCCGACCGTCCGCCCGAGGGCGTCGGCGCGCAGCGCGCGCAGGGTGTAGGAACGCATCACCGCCCGGACGTCGTCCGGCAGTTCACGCCACCCCTGCCACCAGCCGTCCCCGAGCTCGACGGGCACCCGCGGCTCCGTCTGCCCCGGGTGCGGCAGGAAGAGCGACAGCGACTGGTCGCGCCCGTCGGAGAGGAAGTGCCGCAGGTCCTCGCCCGCGAGGCTCACCCGGACCAGGGACGGCGACAGCCGCCGGGTCCGTTCGACCTGGAGGGAGAAGAACCGGAAGGGGGCGGCGACGGCGGTGGTCATGGGGGGCTCCTGATGACGTGGGGCGGGGCGGGCTCACTCAGGGGCGCGGGACCGCGTCGGGACGCGGCCCCGCCACGCGGGCGCGGGCGCCGCGGCCGCGCCCGCGGCGCGCCCACGGCGTCGGGTCACCCTCGTCAGGCGACCTTCTTCGCCTTCTCCAGCGCCGCGGCGAGGTTCTCCAGCAGCGGCACGCACTTGTCGTAGGACAGGATCGGCTCGGGGGAGCGCGCGATGACCTGGCCGGCCTTCACTGCGGGCAGCTTCTTCCAGGTCGCCTCGGTGATGTCGGCGGGCTGGATCGTCGAGGAACGGTCGTCCATCATGATGATGTCGGCAGGGTACTTGTCGACGTTCTCCCAGCTCAGCGACTCGTACCAGCCGCCGCCCTGGGCCTTCGCCTTCTCGGGCGGCTCGACGAAGTTCACGCCGAGCGCCTTGAAGTACTCGAGGTCCACGGAGAGGTCCGTGCCGGAGACGTAGAACAGCTCGGGGCTCGCGGAGCCGGCCATCACCCTGATGCCGGGCTTGGCCTTGGCGGCGGCGCGCAGCCGGGCGGCCGCGTCCTCGAACCTCTTCTTGGCCCCGGTCACCGCGGCCGCGGTCATGTCGGCGCCCAGCGACTCGGCCAGCTCCCACATGCGCTGCAGCGGGCCGGTCAGCTGGCGGTCGTAGACGGAGATGCCGACGCTCGGGGCGAGCTTGGCGATCTTGTCCTTGGAGGCCTCGGGGACGTACCAGAGGGTGCCGGCGCCGTCGAACATCGTGGAGATGAGGACGTCCGGCGCGAGGGCCGCGTACTTCTCGACGTTGAACTCGTCCCAGACGTTGCCGAGGACCGTCAGCTTGCTGACGTCCATGTCGCCGGCCTGCACGTCGGCCTTGCCCGAGGTGGTCTTCGTGGGGCCGAAGACGCCCTTGACCTGGATGCCGTAGTCGTGGAGGGCCGCGCCGACGCCGGTGAAGGCGACGATGGTCGCGGGGACGGCGTCGAGCTTCACCGTGGTGCCGCGGTCGTCCTTGAAGGTCCAGGGGCCGGACTTCGCCGAGGCGTTCGCCGACGACCCGGAGCCGCTGCCGCCCGACTCGTCGTCCCCGCAGGCGGCGAGCACGGCGCCGAGACCGAGGGCGCCACCGGCGGCGAGGATGCCGCGGCGGGTGGGACGGACGGCTCTGGCGTTGGACATGAGTGTGCCACTTTCGAACGGGGCGGGATCACCCGAGGACGGTTCGAATGTAGGTTAGCCTAACCTCAGCTCGTGTCCAGAGGGCGGCCCGGAGGACCGGGGCCGCGCGCGCCGGGTCCGTCCCCCACCGGCGGCCTGACGGCCGGTCGGCGGCGGACGGGGCGTCACCAGGGCTGCCGGAGAACGGCGTCGGCGGCCTCGGGCGGCAACGGCCTGAGGCCGCCGGGCGGCCGTTCGGGGAGCGACGGCGCCGGGAGCCGGACGACGCCGGCACGCCGGACGTCGTCGGGACTCCCGGCGGCGCCGGGACGCCGTACGGCTCGCAGCCGCACGGCCGTCGGATCAGTCGGGGAGCCCCAGCTCCCGCGCGATCAGCATGCGCTGCACCTCGCTCGTGCCCTCGCCGATCTCCAGGATCTTGGAGTCGCGCCACATCCGGGCCACCGGGTACTCGTTCATGAAGCCGTAGCCGCCGTGCACCTGGGTGGCCTCGCGGGCGTTGTCGACGGCGACCGTGGAGGAGTACAGCTTCGCCAGCGCCGCCTCCTTCTTGAAGGGCTCCCCGGCCACCAGCCGCGAGGCCGCGTCGCGCCAGGCCAGGCGGGCCGTGTGGGCCTTCATCTCCATGTCGGCGATCTTGAACTGGAGGGCCTGGTTGGCGCCGATGGGGCGGCCGAACGCGTGCCGCTCCTTCGCGTACTTCACCGACTCGTCCACACAGCCCTGTGCGAGGCCGGTCGCCAGCGCGGCGATGGCGATGCGCCCCTCGTCGAGGATCCGCAGGAACTGCGCGTACCCGCGGCCCTCCTCGCCGAGCAGGTTCGCCGCCGGGACGCGCACGTCGGCGAAGGAGAGCTCACGCGTGTCGGAGGCGTTCCAGCCGACCTTCGAGTAGGGCGCCGCGACCGTGAAGCCCGGGGTGCCGGACGGGACGATGATTGCGGAGATCAGCGGCCGCCCGTCGGGCTTGCGGCCCGTCACCGCGGTGACCGTGACCAGTCCGGTGATGTCCGTGCCCGAGTTGGTGATGAAGCACTTCGTGCCGTTGATCACCCACTCGTCGGTGTCGGGGTCGAGACGGGCCGTGGTGCGCGTCGCCCCCGCGTCCGAGCCGCCGTCGGGCTCGGTCAGCCCGAAGGCGCCGAGCATCTCGCCGGAGCACAGCCGGGGCAGCCACTCGCGCTTCTGCTCGGGCGTGCCGAAGAGATGGATCGGCATCGCGCCCAGCGAGACGCCCGCCTCCAGGGTGATCGCCACGGAGGAGTCGACGCGCGCCAGTTCCTCCAGCGCGATGCCGAGCGCGAGGTAGTCGCCGCCCATGCCGCCGTGCTCCTCGGGGAAGGGCAGCCCGAACAGGCCCATGCGGCCCATCTCGCGGACGATCTCGTAGGGGAACTCGTGCCGCTCGTAGAAGTCGCCGATCTTGGGCGCGACCACGTCGTGCGCGAACTCCTCGACCGTGCGGCGGAGTTCTTCCAGTTCGGGGGAGAGACGGTGGTCCATTGCGGTCACTGCTCCTTGTGGGGCTGTGTCGACGCGGCGAGTGCGCGCACGGTGCGGGACGGGCTGGGTCGGCCCAGGTGGGAGGCCATCCACTCGCTCGTGGCGACGAGACGGCCGAGATCGACGCCGGTGTCGATGCCGAGGCCCCGCAGCATCCACACGAGGTCTTCGGTGGCGAGGTTGCCGGTGGCGGACTTGGCGTACGGACAGCCGCCGAGACCGCCCGCCGAGGCGTCGACGGTGGTGACGCCGTGCTGGAGCGCGGCGAGGGTGTTGGCGAGCGCCTGACCGTAGGTGTCGTGGAAGTGCACCCCCAACGCGTCGGTGGGGACGCCCTGTTCGTTCAGCGCGGTCAGCAGGGCCCGCACGTGGCCCGGGGTGGCCACGCCGATCGTGTCGCCCAGGCTCAGCTCGTGACAGCCCATGTCGAGCAGGGCGCGGCAGACCCGGACGACCTGCTCGACCGGGACCGCGCCCTCCCACGGGTCGCCGAAGCACATGGACAGATAGCCGCGCACCCGGACGTCCTCGGCCCTGGCCCGGGCCACCACCGGCTCGAACATGGCCAGCGCCTCGTCCACCGTGCGGTTGAGGTTGGCCTTGGCGAAGGACTCGGTGGCGCTGGCGAACACGGCGACGCCGCGCGCGCCCAGCGCCAGCGCCCGGTCCAGTCCGCGCTCGTTCGGCACCAGCACGGGCAGCGCCACGTCGAGGTCGCTCACCAGCGGGAACAGCTGCTCGGCGTCGGCGAGCTGGGGCACCCACTTGGGGTGGACGAAGCTGGTGGCCTCGATGGTGGTCAGGCCCGCGTCGGCGAGGCGGCGCACGAACTCGGCCTTGACGTCCGTCGGCACGGTCGTCTTCTCGTTCTGCAGGCCGTCACGGGCGCCGACCTCGTGGATGCGCACCCGGGCGGGCAGGCCCGGGGCGGGCACGGCCATGGGGAGCGTCGTCACTTCGCCTCCTCCCGCGCCTGGTCCGCCGCGGGTTCGGCCGCCGGGGCGACGACGGCCAGCACCTGGTCCATGGCGACCGTCGTGCCCGGCGTCACGTCGAGTTCGGCGACGGTGCCGGCGTGCGGGGCGCAGATGACGTGCTCCATCTTCATCGCCTCCACGACCAGCAGACTCTGGCCCGCGGCCACCTCGTCGCCCACGGCGACCTTGACGACCGTGACCGTGCCGGGCATGGGCGCGGTGAGCGAGTCGGCGCCCGCGTGGGCCCCCCGGGTGAGGGAGGCGGCCACCGGGTCGTGGTCGCGGACGTGCCAGGCGTCGCCGTCGCGGCCGAGCCAGGCGCCGTCGGGCAGGGCGGCGAAGGCGTGCGTGACGCCGTCGAGCCGGCAGACGAAGCGGGGGTCGTCCGGCCGCGGGGGCAGGATCCCGGAGCTGCGGCGGGGGGTCTCCTCCCCGTCGAG
This sequence comes from Streptomyces hilarionis, assembly GCF_024539675.1. Classification (GTDB taxonomy): domain Bacteria; phylum Actinomycetota; class Actinomycetes; order Streptomycetales; family Streptomycetaceae; genus Streptomyces; species Streptomyces hilarionis. The sequence goes on from NZ_JAHHIT010000108.1 coordinate 5,091, forward strand.
CAGCACCTCCCACTCGCCGTCGGCCGTGCCGCGCACGCGGACGGTCACCGGGTCGTGGCCGGGCACGTGCAGGTGGTGTGCGGTCCAGGCGGGCTCGCCGCCCAGGCGCCACCCGTCCGCGACCGAGAAGGGGTCCACCCAGCCCGCCGCGGCGGGCGCGGGGACGAGCGCGGGGTCGAGCGCGGCCTGGCGCAGCAGCGCCGCCGCCGCGTAGACGTCCGGCGGGACGTCGGCGGTGACCAGCGAGGCGGCCTCCCGTTCCACCAGCCCCGTGTCCAGCTCGCCCGCCACGACCGCCGGATGGGCCAGCAGCCGCCGCAGGAAACCGGCGTTGGTCTGCACGCCCAGGGTGACCGTGCCGGCCAGCGCCGCCCGGAGCTTCCTGAGGGCGCTCTCGCGGTCCGGGCCGTAGGCGATCACCTTGGACAGCATCGGGTCGTAGAGGCTGCCGACCTCGGCGCCCTCGCTGAGCCCGGAGTCGGTGCGCACGCCGTCGCCCTGCGGCTCGCGCAGCCTGAGCACCGTGCCGCCGGACGGCAGGAACCCGCGCGCGGGGTCCTCGGCGCACACGCGCGCCTCGACGGCGTGCCCGGTCAGCCGCACGTCGTCCTGGCCGAAGGGCAGCGGCTCGCCGGCGGCCACCCGCAACTGCCACTCCACCAGGTCCAGGCCGGTGACGAGTTCGGTGACCGGGTGCTCCACCTGAAGGCGGGTGTTCATCTCCATGAAGTAGTACGAGGACGGATCGCCGCCCGGCACGATGAACTCCACCGTGCCCGCACCGCGGTACCCGCACGAGCGGGCCGCCTGCACGGCCGCCTCGCCCATCGACGCGCGCGTGGCCTCGTCGAGCAGGACGCTGGGGGCCTCCTCGACGATCTTCTGGTGCCGGCGTTGCAACGAGCACTCGCGCTCGCCGAGGTGGAGCACGTTGCCGTGGCCGTCGGCGAGGACCTGGATCTCGATGTGCCGGGGCCGGTCGACCCAGCGCTCGACGAGGAGCGTGTCGTCGCCGAAGGAGGCGCGGGCCTCCCGGCGGGCGGCCGCGATCTCCTCGGCCAGCGCCGCGGTGTCCCGCACCAGCCGCATGCCCTTGCCGCCGCCGCCGGCGCTCGGCTTGAGCAGCACGGGCACGCCGATCTCGCGGGCGGCGGCGATCAGCTGGTCGTCCGTCAGGCCGCTGCCGCTGGATCCGGGCACCACCGGCACCCCGGCCTCGCGCACGGTCGCCTTGGCCCGGATCTTGTCGCCCATCAGGGCGATGGCGTCGGCGGGCGGCCCGATGAAGACCAGCCCGGCGTCGGCGCAGGCGCGCGCGAAGCCGGCGTTCTCGGCCAGGAAGCCGTACCCCGGGTGGACGGCCTGGGCCCCGGTGCGGGCGGCCGCCTCCAGGAGCCGTTCGACCGACAGGTAGCTGTCGGCGGCGGGCGGCGGGCCGATCCGCACCGCCGTGTCCGCCTCCCGGACGTGCCGGGCGTCCGCGTCGGCGTCGGAGAAGACCGCCACCGAGCGCACGCCCATGGCGCGCAGCGTGCGGATGACGCGGACGGCGATCTCGCCCCGGTTGGCCACGAGCACTGTGTCAAACATGAAGTCCCCTCCTCACATCCGGAAGACGCCGAACCGGGGCTCGCCCAGTGGCGCGTTGGCGCAGGCGGTCAGGGCCAGGCCCAGCACCTGCCGGGTCTCCTGCGGTTCGATGACCCCGTCGTCCCAGAGCCGGGCGGTCGCGTAGTAGGCGTTGCCCTGCCGCTCGTACTGCGCGCGGATCGGGTCCTTGAAGGCCTCCTCGTCCTCGGCGGGCCACTCCTGCCCGCCGGCCTCCAGCTGGTCGCGCTTGACCGTGGCGAGGACGGAGGCGGCCTGTTCGCCGCCCATGACGGAGATCTTGGCGTTGGGCCACATCCACAGGAAGCGGGGCGAGTACGCCCGGCCGCACATGGAGTAGTTGCCCGCGCCGTACGACCCGCCGACGACGACCGTCAGCTTCGGCACGCGCGTGCACGCCACGGCCGTCACCATCTTGGCGCCGTGCTTGGCGATGCCGCCCGCCTCGTAGTCCCTGCCGACCATGAACCCGGAGATGTTCTGGAGGAACACCAGCGGGATGCCGCGCTGGTCGCACAGCTCGATGAAGTGGGCGCCCTTCTGGGCGGACTCGGAGAACAGGATGCCGTTGTTGGCGACGATCCCGACGGGGTGGCCGTGGATCCGGGCGAAGCCGGTGACCAGGGTCTGCCCGAACTCGGACTTGAACTCGGCGAACCGGGAGCCGTCGACCACGCGCGCGATGACCTCGCGCACGTCGTACGGGGTGCGCGAGTCGACCGGGACCGCGCCGGTCAGGCCGTGCGGGTCGACCTTGGGCTCCACGGAGGGCCGCACCCGCCAGGGCAGCTCCCCGCGCGCGGGGAGCGTGGCGACGATGTCGCGGACGATGCGCAGCGCGTGCGCGTCGTCCTGCGCGAGGTGGTCGGTGACGCCGGACACGCGGGAGTGCACCTCGCCGCCGCCGAGCTCCTCCGCGGTGACGACCTCGCCGGTGGCGGCCTTCACCAGCGGGGGCCCGCCCAGGAAGATCGTGCCCTGGCCGCGGACGATGACCGCCTCGTCGCTCATGGCGGGGACGTAGGCCCCGCCGGCCGTGCAGGAGCCGAGCACGGCCGCGATCTGCGGGATGCCGGCCCCCGACATCCGGGCCTGGTTGTAGAAGATCCGCCCGAAGTGCTCGCGGTCGGGGAACACCTCGTCCTGCATGGGCAGGAAGGCGCCGCCGGAGTCGACCAGGTACAGGCACGGCAGGCGGTTCTCCAGCGCCACCTCCTGGGCGCGCAGGTGCTTCTTGACCGTCATCGGGTAGTACGTGCCGCCCTTGACGGTGGCGTCGTTGGCCACGATCACGCACTCGCGCCCGCCGACCCGGCCGATGCCGGCGATGACGCCGGCGGCCGGGGCCTGGCCGTCGTACATCCCGTCGGCCGCGAGGGGGGCGAGCTCCAGGAACGGCGAGCCCGGATCCAGGAGCGTGTCGACCCGGTCGCGGGGCAGCAGCTTGCCGCGCGCGGTGTGCCGGGCGCGCGCCTTCTCACCGCCTCCCAGCCGGGCCGCGGCGAGCTTGCCGCGCAGCTCCTCGGCGAGCGCGCGGTGCGCCTCCTCGTTGGCCCTCCAGGCCTCCGACGCGGGATCCGCCGCGCTCGTCAGCTCCGGTGCCTCTTCCATCCTCGCGGTCCCCTCACGCCAGTGATCGACTGTTAATGAGCGTTAACCATTTCCTTCAGGTTAACGACCGCTAACCTCGCTGTCTAGAATTGCCCTCATGGCCACGAGAACGGACGCCCCCACCCGGCGCGAGCAGATCCTCAGGGAGGCCGCGCGTCTGTTCGCCGAGCGCGGGTTCCACGGCGTCGGGGTCGACGAGATAGGGGCCGCGGTCGGCATCAGCGGCCCGGGGCTGTACCGCCACTTCCCCGGCAAGGACGCGATGCTCGCCGAACTCCTGGTGGGGATCAGCGGCCGGCTGCTGACCGGTGCGAAGCGACGCCTGGCGGAGGCGGACGGGGTGCCCGGCGAGGCGGTGCTCGACTCGCTCGTCGAGGGGCACATCGACTTCGCCCTCGACGACCGTCCCCTGATCACCCTGCACGACCGTGAGCTGGACCGCCTGCGCGACAGCGACCGCAAGCTGGTGCGCCAGCTCCAGCGGCAGTACGTCGAGCTGTGGGTGGAGGTCCTGTGCGCGGTGTACCCGGGCCTCGCCGAGCCCGCCGCCCGCTCCGCCGTCCACTCGGTCTTCGGTCTGCTGAACTCCACCCCGCACCTGGGCCGACCGGGTTCCCTTCCCGGCCGCGCCACCACGGCCGGGCTCCTGCACCGCATGGCCCGCGGCGCGTTCGCGGCGGCGGCCGCGGGGGAGTGACGAGCGTTACGGCCTCCTCTCTGGACGCCCCTCCCTACCCGCCGGTACGGTGGCCTGAGCAAGCGCTTAGCCATCGGTGACCGCGATCACGCGTCGAGGAGCCCCGACGGCTGGCACCACATCCGCGAGAGCGGCGCCGGCTTAGGCGCAGAGAGGGGCCGGCGGTGCGCCGTACGGTGTTCAACGAGGACCACGAGGCGTTCCGGGAGACCCTGCGGGCCTTCATCGAGGCCGAGGTCGTCCCGGTCTACGACGAGTGGTTCGCGGCCGGCCAGGCGCCGCGCGACTTCTACTACAAGCTCGCCGAGCTGGGCGTCTTCGGCATCCGCGTCGACGAGGAGTACGGCGGCGCCGGCATCGACTCCTACAAGTTCGAGGCCGTCCTCTACGAGGAGACCGCCCGCGCGGGCATCACGTTCGGCGGCTCCGGCGTGCACGTGCTGCTCGGCCTGCCGTACCTCAAGCTGCTCGCCAACGACGAGCAGAAGAAGCGCTACCTGCCCAAGTTCGTCTCCGGCGAGGAGATGTGGGCCATCGCGATGACCGAGCCGGGCACCGGCTCCGACCTCGCGGGCATGAAGACCACCGCCAAGCTGAGCGAGGACGGCACGCACTACGTCCTCAACGGCTCCAAGACCTTCATCACCGGCGGCGTCCACGCCGACCAGATGATCGTCTGCGCCCGGACCGACGCGCCCAGCGCCGACGACCGCCGGCACGGCATATCCCTCCTCGTCGTGGACACCAAGTCCGAGGGCTACTCGGTCGGCCGCAAGCTCGACAAGCTCGGCCTGAAGACCTCCGACACCGCCGAGCTGGCGTTCGTCGACGTCAAGGTGCCCGTCGAGAACCTCCTCGGCGAGGAGAACAAGGGCTTCTACTACCTCGGGCACAACCTCGCCTCCGAGCGCTGGGGCATCGCCTACGGCGCGTACGCGCAGGCCAAGGCCGCCGTCCGGTTCGCCAAGCAGTACGTGCAGGAGCGCACCGTCTTCGGCAAGCCCGTCGCGCACTTCCAGAACACCAAGTTCGAGCTGGCCGCCTGCCAGGCCGAGGTGGACGCGGCCGAGGCCGTCGCCGACCGCGCCACGGAGGCCCTGGACGCCGGTGAGCTGACCCCGGCCGAGGCCGCCAGCGCCAAGCTGTTCTGCACCGAGGTCGCCCACCGCGTGATCGACCGCTGCCTCCAGCTGCACGGCGGCTACGGCTTCATGAACGAGTACCCGATCGCCCGCCTGTACGCGGACAACCGCGTCAACCGCATCTACGGCGGCACCAGCGAGATCATGAAGTCGATCATCGCCAAGGACATGGGTCTGTAAGGTCCCGGCAACCACCGCCCGGTACAACTGGAAGCCATGAGCCAGGCACTACAGGATCTCCTCGATCTGCTCGACCTCGAGCAGATCGAGGAGAACATCTTCCGCGGCCGGTCCCGGTCCGCCGTCGTCCCGCGCGTGTTCGGCGGGCAGGTGGCGGCCCAGGCGCTGGTCGCCGCCGGGCGCACGGTCCCCGCGGACCGCCACGCCCACTCCCTGCACGCGTACTTCCTGCGCATGGGCGACCCCGGCGCGCCCATCGTCTACAACGTCGAGCGCGTCCGCGACGGCCGCTCCTTCACCACCCGCCGCGCGGTCGCCGTCCAGCACGGCCGGCCGATCTTCACGCTGTCGGCGTCCTTCCAGACGCACGAGGAGGGCCTGGACCACCAGACGCCCATGCCGCCCTCGCCGGACCCGGCCACGCTGCCCGCCTCCGAGGAGCGGCTGCGCGGCTACGACCACCTCGATCCCGCGGTCGTCGAGAAGTTCCTGGAGGCCCGCCGGGCGATCGACCTGCGGTACGTCGACGACCCGCCGTACGGCCGGTTCGGGGAGCCGCGCGAACCGCACAGCCAGGTGTGGTTCCGCACCAACGGCAAGCTCGCGGACGACCCCCTGCTGCACGTCGTCCTGGCCACCTACGTCTCCGACATGACCCTGCTCGACTCGGTCCTGCTCGCGCACGGCCGCGGCGGCTGGGCGGTCGGCGACGTCGTCGGGGCGTCCCTGGACCACGCCATGTGGTTCCACCGCCCGTTCCGCGCCGACGAGTGGCTGCTGTACGACCAGGAGTCCCCGTCCGCGCACGGCGGCCGCGGCCTCGGTCAGGCCCGCATCTACACGCAGGACGGCCGGCTCGCGGTGTCGGTGATCCAGGAGGGCGTCGTCCGCGTCCCGCGCGACGACTGAACCGCGGGACGCCCCGGCCGTCCGGCGGCCGGGCCCGCGTGCGGCGGCGGACCCTACAGGCCCGCCTCCGCGAGCAGGTAGGCGACCATCGGGTCGTAGTGGCGCGGGCTGACGACATGGTCGTCCAGGGGGACCGCCACCTGGACGACGCCCTCCGCCTCGCCGATGAAGAGCGCGGGGTCGTTGCAGTCCGCGTAGCCGACGGAGTCGACGCCGTGCCGGCCGGCGTAGCCCGCCCAGCCGTGGTCCGCCACGACCAGGTCGGGCAGCGGACGCCCCGCGCGCTCCAGCGCCGTCAGGATGGCCTTCATCGGCTCGCCGGAGTGGGTGTGCCACAGCGTGGCCCCGTGCTCCAGCACCGCCACGTCGGCGACCTGCCAGACGTACCCCTCGTCGGTCTGGAGCCCCTGCGGGATGACGACGATCTCGCAGCCCGCCGCGCGCAGGGCCGCCGCCGTGGCGCGGTGCACGTCGAGGAGGCCGCCCGGGTGCCCGGTGGCGAACAGGACCCGCTGACGCCCCTCGGCCGCCTTGCGCAGCCGGGCCGCCATCCGGTCCAGGCCGTCGACCGTCAGCTGCGGGTCGATGGTGTCCTGGCCGTAGCGGTACTCGGGGTCGTCGTTCACGCCCACCCGCTCCGCCATCACCGCGAGCACGTCCTGCTCGTCGCTCCAGCGGTCGCCGAGTTCCAGGCCGAGCCAGAAGTTGCGCACGCCGTTCGCGAGTTGGCGGTAGTGGGAGAGGTTGTTCTCGCGGGGCGTGGCGACGTCTCCGGCGATACGGGTTCTGACGAGGTGGTCGACGAGTTCGGCGCGGTCGGGCGTCCCGGGTATCGGCATGGGCTCCATTGTGAGGCAGCGGGCTGTGCGTGTCCTCGCCGTTCCGGCCGCTGGGACACGCGTCACTCACCCGTGACCCAGGGCGAACCACAGCTCCATCCGCACGTCCGCGTCGTCCAGGTCGGCGTCCAGCAGGGCCGCGCAGCGGGCGATCCGCTGCCGCACGGTGTTGCGGTGCACCGACAGCGCCACCGCCGTGCGGTCCCAGCTGCCGTGCAGCGACAGCCAGGTCCGCAGGGTCTCCGTGAGGGCGGGGGAGGCGGCGGCGAGCGGCGCGAGGAGCGCCCGCGCGTGCTCCGCGGCCGCGTCGGGCGGCACCAGGGCGGCCAGGGCCGTCCGCCCGCCGTGCCGGACCAGGGCCGTGCGGGTCGCCCGGGCGCGGGCCAGGGCGCGGGCCGCCTGCGTGTCGGCGAGCGGCCACCGCGACGCCTCGACGACGGCGCTGACCCCCATCGTCCAGCCGGGCACCGGGCCCGGTTCGCGCTCCGCCGGCACGAGGACCCGCACGACGTCGGAGGCGGGGTCGACCAGCGGCGACCCCAGCGCCGCGCCCAGCGCGGGCGCGGCGAGAGGACCGGGCTCCGCCTCGTCCGCGCGCGCGTGCACGACGGTCCACCGCTCGCCCCCGAGCAGCGCGGCCACGTCCTCGGGGGCGCCGCCCAGCAGCACCCGCACCAGCGCAGCGGAACGCGCCGCGTCCGAGCCGGTCCGCCGCGCGCCGGTCAGGAGGGTGAGGAGCACCGCGGCGACGGACGCGATGGCGTGGTCGCCCGCCTCCCGCCGGGGGAACGCCACGCCCAGCACGAAACCCCGGCTCGCCCCGAGGGCGTAGGCGGCCAGCCGGACACCGGAGGCCGTGGAGTCGCCCGCGGTGGACGGGCCGTGCGGGGTGAGACGGCGGGCCAGCCCGGCCAGCGCCTCCTCCGCGCCGGTGACCGGGCCCGCCGCCGCGATCTGCGCCCCCTGCGGCCCGTACAGCACCGCACGGCCCCCGACCCGCCGGGCCAGCTGCCGCAGCACCGACGGCACCGGGTCGGGGCGGGAGGCGGCGGCCGCCAGGCCCTGCTGCGCCTCGGTGACCCGCCGCAGTTCCGCCGTGCGGGCCCGCTCCATCAGCTGCCAGACCGCGCGGGCCACCGCCGCGAACGTCGTGCGCGGCGCCACCTCGACCAGCGGCAGCCCGTGCGCGTCGCAGGCCTCGACCAGAGCGCCCGGCACGGTGTCGTGCACGGGCGCCACGCCGAACCCCAGGGCCGCGCCGCCCGCCGCCACGATCCGCCCGACGTAGTCGTCGAAGCGGCTCGCCGGTCCGTCCGCCTCCGCGAAGTGCACCCCCGCCGTCAGCAGCAGCTCGCCGCCCAGCAGGTACGGGTAGGGGTCGGCCATCTCCGACACGTGCGCGCCGTGCAGCACGGTGCCGGCGTCGGCGGGCCCGCCGATCTGCCGCAGCGCCAGGTCCTCGCGGGCCAGCAGGGCGCGCAGCGGGACCGGCGGAGTGGGCGGAACGGCGGGCTGCTCGGGCACGGTGTGCGTTTCCTCCATACGGTGACCGCTGAATGGAGGAAACGTACACTTCGCGGCCGGGGTCCGGCGACCTATCGTGTGGAGGCACCCCCGGAAAGAAGGCGATGGACCATGACCAGCAACGACACGCCCCGCGGCCCCGTCGACTCCTCCCGTGTCCCGCGGTACGCGGGCCCCGCGACCTTCGCCCGGCTGCCCCGCCTCGACGAGGTCGGCCGCACCGACGTCGCCGTGGTGGGCGTGCCGTTCGACTCCGGCGTCTCGTACCGCCCCGGCGCCCGCTTCGGCGGCAACGCCATCCGTGAGGCGTCCCGGCTGCTGCGGCCCTACAACCCCGCGCAGGACGCCTCCCCCTTCGCGCTCGCCCAGGTCGCGGACGCCGGCGACATCGCCGCGAACCCCTTCCACATCAACGAGGCCGTCGACACCATCGAGGCGGCCGCGGACGACCTGATCGGCACCGGCGCGCGCCTGATGACCCTGGGCGGCGACCACACCATCGCCCTCCCCCTGCTGCGCTCGGTCGCGAAGAAGCACGGCCCGGTCGCCCTGCTGCACTTCGACGCGCACCTCGACACCTGGGACACCTACTTCGGCGCCGAGTACACCCACGGCACGCCGTTCCGCCGGGCCGTCGAGGAGGGCATCCTCGACACCGAGGCCCTCTCCCACGTCGGCATCCGCGGCCCCCTCTACGGCAAGCAGGACCTGACCGACGACGAGAAGATGGGCTTCGGCATCGTCACCTCGGCGGACGTCTACCGCCGCGGCGCCGACGAGGTGGCCGACCAGCTGCGCCAGCGCATCGGCGACCGCCCCCTGTACATCTCCATCGACATCGACTGCCTCGACCCGGCCCACGCCCCCGGCACCGGCACTCCCGAGGCGGGCGGCATGACCTCCCGCGAGCTGCTGGAGATCCTGCGCGGCCTCGCGTCGTGCAACCTGGTCTCGGCGGACGTCGTCGAGGTGGCCCCCGCGTACGATCACGCGGAGATCACGTCGGTGGCCGCGTCCCACACGGCGTACGAACTGACCACGATCATGGCCCGCCAGATCGCCGGGGCCCGCGAGGAGAACGAGGGCAAGTGACCCACGACCACGACCTGGTGCTCCGCCCGACCGCCGCACAGACGGAGGCCGCGCTGAACCCTCCCGCCGGCCGCACGGGCGGGGACCTCGTCGTGGAGACCCTCGCCGCCCTCGGCGCGACCACGGTCTTCGGCCTGCCCGGCCAGCACGCCCTCGGCCTGTTCGACGCCCTGCGCCGCTCGGACCTGCGCTACGTCGGCCTGCGGGTGGAGAACAACGCCGGCTTCGCCGCGGACGCATACGGCAGGATCACGGGCGAGGCGGCCCCGCTGCTGCTGTCGACCGGACCCGGCGCGCTGACCTCCCTGCCGGCGCTCCAGGAGGCCGCGGCCGCCTCCGCGCCGGTGCTGGCGATCTGCAGCCAGGTGCCCACCCCCGGCCTCGGCGGCGGCCGGCACGGCTATCTGCACGAACTCCCCGACCAGGCGGCCTCGTTCCGGGGTGTGGTGAAGTCGGTCCACACGGTCCGCGCCGCCTCGCAGATCCCGTCGGCGATCGAGGCGGCCTGGAAGTCGGCGCTGTCGGCGCCGCACGGCCCCGTGTGGGTGGAGATCCCGCAGGACGTGCTGCTGGCCGGGACGGCGATCCCGGTGGTGACCGGCGGCGACGCCTTCCCCGAGGAACTGGCGCCACGCCCCGAGCTGACCGCCCTGGCCGCGCACCTGCTGTCCACCGCGGTCCGCCCGGCGATCATCGCGGGCGGGGGAGTCGTCCGGGCCGACGCCTCGGGCAAGCTGCGGCAGCTGGCGCAGACCCTGCGGGCGCCGGTCGTCACGACCCCCGGCGGCAAGGGCGCGTTCCCCTGGAACCACCCGCTGTCCCTGCGGTCCTGGCTGGAGGACCGGCACACGACGGATCTCCTCGAGGACGCCGACGTGCTGCTGGTCGTCGGCTCCGGTCTCGGCGAACTCTCCTCCAACTACCACACGTTCAGGCCCCGGGGCCGGGTCGTGCAGATCGAGGCGGACCTCGGCAAGCTGGAGTCCAACCACCCGGCCCTGGGCATCCACGCGGACGCGCGCCTGGCGTTGCAGGCGCTGCTGGAGACGGTGTCCGAACGGCAGGACCCGACGGCGGCCGAGCGCGTCGCCGCGCTCCTGGCGAAGGTCGCCGACCGCCTCGCCGCCCAGGACCTCACCCTGGAACAGGACGTGCTGGCATCGGTGCGCAGGGCGCTGCCCGCCGACTCGCCGTCCTTCTGGGACATGACCGTCCTCGCCTACTGGGCCTGGTCCGCCTTCGACGCCTCGGGCCCCAACCTGATGCACTCGGCCCAGGGCGCGGGCGGCCTCGGGTACGGCTTCCCGGCGGCACTGGGCGCGGCGGTCGCCGACCCCACCCGCCCGGTGCTGGCGGTGTCCGGCGACGGCGGCGCCCTGTACTCGATCGCGGAGCTCGCCACCGCGCGCCAGCACGACCTGGACGTCACCTGGCTGATCGTGGACGACGGCGGCTACGGCATCCTGCGCGAGTACATGACGGACGCCTTCGGCGAGACGACGGCCACCGAGCTGACCCGCCCCGACTTCGTGGCGCTCGCGGAGTCCTTCGGGGTGCCGGGCGTGCGGACGTCCCCCGAGGCCCTGGAGGCGGACCTGGCGGCGGCGCTGGGCTCGCCGGGCCCGTCGGTGGTCGTCCTCCCGGCGGTCCTGCGCATGTTCGCGCCGACGCACCTGGGCTGAGGGCGGGCGAGGGGCCCGGCCGGGGAGGCGGCTCGGCGCAGGGGCGGGCTCAGCCCGGCAGGCGGCCGATGCCGCCGTGGCCGTCCGGGCCGCTCCAGAGCACGGCCGCGAGCCAGAACGGAAACCAGGCGACCCTCTCGGGCAGGAAGCGCGCCCCCAGGAACCAGCCGAGGGCGAGCACGGGGGGCAGCAGGCAGCAGGACCACCCGCGCGGGCCGGGCGGGGCGGCCGCTGCGGTCGGTGGGGCCGCCGTGGTCGACGGCTCGGCGTTCTCCGACATTCCGTCACCGTAGGCGGGGACGGGGCGTCCGCCTTCTCGCCGCCCGTTGGTACGGTCCCGGCATGCCTGACGCGACCCCTTCGTCCGCTGCCGCTGCCGCTCCCGCCTCCGCTCCCTCCGCTCCCGGTCCCGTCACCGCCGACGACGTGCGGGAGGCCGTGCGGCGGGCGGCGGACGTGGTCCGGGGCGCCCGGGAGGCCGACTGGGACGCCAGGGCGGGCTCCCTGGAGTGGAGTTGCTGGGAGACCGTCGAGCATCTGGCCGACGACCTGTTCGCCTACGCGGCCCAACTGGGGCCGGAGCGGCCGCCGTCGGACGCGGAGGTCCCCTTCGTCTGGAGCCCGGGGCGTCCCGGCGGTCCCGCGAACGTCGTCTTCGCCGACCGGGCGGCCGGGGAGGCGGGCCTCGCGCAGGTGCTGGAGGCCTGCGGGGCGATGCTGGCGGCGATGGTGCGCACGACCCCGGCGACGGTCCGGTCGCACCACGTCTTCGGGGCCTCGGACCCCGAGGGCTTCGCCGCGATGGGCGTCGTCGAGACGCTGGTGCACCTGCACGACGTCGCCCAGGGGCTGGGCGTGCGGTGGGAGCCCGACGCCGGTCTGTGCGGCCGGGTGCTGGCCCGTCTCTTCCCCGACGCCCCGGCGGACACGGACCGGTGGCCCACTCTGCTGTGGGCCACCGGTCGCGGGGAACTCCCGGGCCGTGCGCGCCTCGTGGGGTGGCGCTGGCACGGGGCTCCGCGCGGCGCGGGCGGGGCGTAGGGCGCGGTGTGCGCCCGGACCCGCCCGCGGCGGAGAGGCGGGACTACCAGATCGCCTCGACCCACTCCGGGTGGTCGATGAACGGGTTGCGGTTGTGCTGGTAGGTGTCGTAGATGACCTGGTTGCGCTTCTCCTCGAAGGCGCTCGGCGGGTCCTGCTCGTTCCACGCCTTCAGGACGGAGAGCTTGCCGATGTACGGGTTGCTGCCGTTGTTGACCTTCTCGTTCGGCTCCAGGTCGGCGAAGCCGTCGCCGCCGTCGTAGCGGACCGCCATGTAGAGGATCATGCGGGCCACGTCGCCCTTGTCGGCGTCGCGGGGCTCGAAGGAGTCGGAGTCGACCTTGCTGCCGCCGCCGTTGGTGGCCGCGCTGCCGCCGTTGTCGAAGTCCAGGTTGCCGCGGATGCTGTTGAGCTGCACGTCCGCGGGGCGCAGGTGGTGCAGGTCGGTGCCGGGGCCGGTCACCTCGCCGAAGTCGCCGTGGGACTTGGCCCACACGTGCTCGCGGTTCCAGTCGCCGAGGTCCCCGCCGTTGAGGGACTTGCTGCGGGAGACGCCGCTGTACAGCAGGATCACGTTGCCGCTGTTGTTCGGGTCCTGGTCGGTGACCTTCAGCGCGTTCCAGACGGCCGAGTACGAGATCTTCGAGACGTTGGCGCTGATGATCGTGTGCAGGGACGACTTCAGGCTCGAACCCGTCTTGCCGACCGCGTTCTTGTAGTACGTCGAGTCGTACGCCGTCGTGGTCGCCGCGGCGGGGGTCGCGGTGAGCGCGGGGGCGGTGATGCCGACCAGGACTGCGGTGGTGGCAAGCGCCACCGACTTCCATCGGCCTATGCGTGTCGCCAGCATGTGGGGTGTCCGATCTACGCGGGTTGATTGAAGGCGGCAATCGGGAGAGTGACATGCACATGCGGTCATGGCAATGAACCTGACGTGTAGATCGGGTGACGGGACACGGCAAACCGCCCCCGATCCCCGCGAGTCGGCAGCCGTCGGACGGCCCCCGGCACGCGGTCGGGGGCCGTCCGGCGTCGTGGACGCGGCCGGTCAGCTCACGTCGGACGGGTCCAGTCGGTAGACCGTCGACCCGCTGCCCTGCGCGGCGGACGAGGCCTGCGCGGCGGCGGACGACGCCGAAGTCCCGCCGTACGCGCTCTCCTTGACCGCCGTGCCGTTCTTCTGCACCCAGGCGGTGATCTCGGTGAGCAGGCTGTTGTTCCCGCCGCCGGGACCGCCGCCCCCGCCGAGCCGGATGTAGTGCAGCTCGCCGTCCCTCACCAGTTCCTTCAGCCTGGCCAGGGTCATCGCGTTGTCGGAGCCGGTGAAGCCGAACATCGAGATGACGGGCTTTCCGGTGCTCAGGATCAGCCGGCCGGCGCTCTGGGAGTCGGACACCGCGATCAGCCAGGTGGCGCCGTCCTGGTGCTTCTCCAGGTACGAGGTGAGGGCGCTGTCGGCGCCGTCCGTGCCGCCGTCTCCGCCCATGCCGCCGCCCCTCCCTGCGCCCATGCCCGAGCTCGTGCCTCCGCCCGCGCCGGAGCCCGTTTCGCCGGGCGCCCCGCCGGGCGTCGTGCCGTTTTGGCCCTCCGGCGCGCCGCCGGGGAGCTCGCCGCCCGCGCCGCCGCGAGGAGGCGCGCCGTCGCCGCCCAGGGGGCCGCCGCCGGGGAACTCCCCGTCGACGCGCCCCTGTCGGCCGCCCGGTGTCCCGCCGCCCGGACCGCCCATGCCGCCGCCGGTCGACGGGCCGGCGGTCGGGTTGGTGCCGCCCATCATGCCGCCGGCCGATCCGAAGGCCGGTGAAGCGGCGTACGCCGTCGGGCCGGCGAGGGCCGCCACGACCGCCGCGGCGAGGGCCGCGCCGAGCAGCCGCATCCGCAGGCCGGAGCGCGCCGAACGCAGGACGCACAGGCCCGCGACCGCCAGGACGGTGAGCACGCCGACGGCCGGCCACAGCCAGGGGTTCCAGTCCGTGGCCCGGCGCAGCAGGACCACCGCCCACACTCCGGTCACCGCGAGCCCCGCGGGCAGCACCCACGACCAGCGGCCGTCACCGTCGCGCAGGGCCCGCCACAGCAGGACGCCGCCGCCCCCGCACAGCGCCGCGACGCCCGGGGCGAGCGCGGTCGTGTAGTACGGGTGCATCGTGCCCTCGGCCAGGGCGAAGGTCAGGTAGTGCAGCACGAGCCAGCCGCCCCACAGGACCAGGGCGGCACGCGTCGTGTCGGTGCGCGCGGCGCGGCCGCACCGCACCAGACCGCCGACGAGCGCGATGCCCGCGAAGGGGATCAGCCAGGAGATCTGGCCGCCGAGGACGTCGTTGAACATCCGGCCGATGCCCGCCGTCCCGGCGAAGGTGCCGCCTCCGCCTCCGCCGCCCCCGCCGTTGCCCTCGCCGCCGAGGACCCGGCCCAGGCCGTTGTAGCCCATGATCAGGTCCCAGGCGCTGCCGTCGGTCGAACCGCCGATGTAGGGGCGGTCGTCGGCGGGCACGAGGGACACGGCCGCGGCCCACCAGAAGCTGGAGACGGCCAGCGCCACGGCCGCCAGAGCCAGGTGGACGGCCCTGCGCCGCCAACCGGCCCGCGACGCGTACAGGTACACGGCGAGGACGGCGGGCAGGGCGATGTAGCCCTGAAGCATCTTGGCGTTGAACGCGAGCCCGAAGCAGACCGCCGAGCCCAGCAGCGGCAGCAGCCGGTCCTCACGCGTGGCGCGCAGCGCGAGGGCCGCGCCGCCGACCATCAGCAGGACGAGGATCGTGTCGGGGTTGTTGTCGCGGTCGATGGCGACGGTGATGGGCGTGAGCGCGAGCACGAGCGCCGCGAGGGCGGCCGCCGCGGGCCCGAACGCCCGCTTGACGCAGGCGTGCAGGATCCAGATCGTGCCCAGCGCCGCGGCGATCTGCGGCAGCATCATCTGCCAGGTGCCGAAGCCGAGGAGCCGGCAGGACAGGCCCATCGCCATGAGGGCCAGGGGCGGCTTGTCGACGGTGATGAAGTTCCCGGCGTCGAGCGAGCCGAAGAACCACGCCTCCCAGCTCTTCGTACCGCTGTACACGGCAGCGCTGTAGAAGCTGTTGAGGCTGCTGCCCGACAGGTTCCAGCAGCAGAGCACCGCCTCGAGGACCAGGATCGCGAGCAGCGCGGGCAGGGACCAGCGCGGCGCCCGGTCCGGTGGCGGGGCCCCGGTCGCGGACGCCGGCGGCGCCCAGGCGGGGGACACGGTCGGGTGGGTGAGGGGATCGGTGGCAGCTGTCACCCTGCGCATGCTGTACGGCCGTTGTGGGTGGCCGCTGTGCCGGGGCTGGCCGCCGCCTGTGAGAACCCGTCGGCGGATCCGAAGATTCGTGCGACGCGGTCGTACAACCTTTCCTGGGAACTCATGTGTCAACTGGGCATGAATCAGGGGACATCCAGCACGACACGACGAGCACGCCTGCTCACCGCGGCGCTCGGCGCCGGACTTCTCGTCACCGGGGTGGCCGCCACGCCCGCCTCGGCCGCCACCTCGACCGTGAGCTGCACCTCGACCAAGGCCGCTCTGGCGACCAAACTGAAGAAGGACATCACCGCCGCGGTCGCGGGCCGCCGGGGCACCGTCGCCGTCGGCCTCTACGACCGCACCGCCGAGACCACCTGCTTCCTGCGCGGCTCCACCGCGTTCGACTCGGCCAGCGTCGTCAAGGTGACCGTCCTGTCCGCGCTGCTGTGGGACGCGCAGAAGACCGGCCGGGCGCTGACCAGCCAGGAGAAGTCCCTCGCCACCGCCATGATCACCAAGTCGGACAACGCCTCCACCTCCACCCTGTGGAAGCAGCTCGGCCTGACGAAGATCCAGGGCTTCCTGACCGCCGCGAAGATGACGCAGACCAAGCCCGGCGCGGACAACTACTGGGGCCTGACCCAGATCACCGCCAACGACCAGCAGAAGCTGCTGAAGCTGCTCACCGCCAAGAACGCGGTCCTCACCGACGCCTCGCGCGCCTACGTCAACACGCTGATGGGCCAGGTCATACCCTCGCAGCGCTGGGGAACGCCGTTCGGGCGGCCCTCGGGCGTCACCTGGCGGGTCAAGAACGGCTGGCTGTCGCGGGCCACGCAGGCCTGGCGGGTGCACAGCATCGGCACCTTCAAGGGCGGCGGCCACGACTACGTCATCACCGTCCTGACCCAGGGCAACGCCACGATGGACTACGGCATCGCGACCATCCAGGGCGTCGCGAAGGTGATCCACCGGGACCTCGCGGCGTCCTGACGACCGTGCGGCCCGTCGTCCGTCCGGAGGGCGGGCCGCACGACGTCCGGCGAAGGCTCCGCCGGGCGTCGCGAGGGCGCCGAGGGGGGCGGCCGGGCGCCCGGCCGTCGCCCCCTGTCGCTCCCGGTGATGCGTCCGTCACGCACGGCGACCGTCGTGCCGGGCGGCCGCGGCCCCGTCCGCGGCCCTGTTCCCGCCCGTTCTCGCCTGTTCCCGCCCGTCCGGGTCCGCCCGCGCGACGCGCGTTTGTTGCGGAGGGATGAAATCCGCTTGCTTCGGCGTTGGTGCCTTCCGGCAGAGCAGGACGACAGGAAGGCACCGGCGTGGCAGCGCAGCAGGGGGAGCGGCGGAGCTGGACGCACAGACTGGCCCGGTACGCCTGGCGTCATCCGGCCGACGTGGTCCTCGCCCTCGGCTCCTCGCTGGGCGGCATGGCCGTCATGGCGCTGGTCCCGCTGGTCACCAAGGTGATCATCGACGACGTCATCGGCGACCACAGCCGCGGCATGGCGCCCTGGGCCGGGGCCCTGATAGCCGCCGCCGTGCTGGTCTACGCCCTCACCTACGTGCGCCGCTACTACGGCGGACGGCTCGCCCTCGCCGTCCAGCACGATCTGCGGACCGAGATGTTCGACACGATCACCCGGCTCGACGGCCGCCGGCAGGACGAGCTGTCCACCGGCCAGGTCGTCGGCCGCGCGACCAGCGACCTCCAGCTCATCCAGGGCCTGCTCTTCATGCTCCCGATGACGATCGGGAACCTGCTGCTGTTCGCGATCTCCCTGGTGATCATGGCGTGGCTGTCGCTGCCGCTGACCCTGGTCGCCCTGGCCGTGGCGCCCGCCCTCGCGTACATCGCGCGGCGCAGCCGGACCAGGCTGCACCCCGCCACCTGGTACGCGCAGGCTCAGGCGGCGGCGGTCGCGGGCGTGGTCGACGGCGCCGTCAGCGGCGTCCGCGTGGTCAAGGGCTTCGGTCAGGAGGACCAGGAGACCGGCAAGCTGCGCGAGGTCGGCCGCCGGCTCTTCGCCGGGCGGATGCGCACCATCCGGCTGAACAGCGCCTACACCCCGGCCCTCCAGGCCGTCCCCGCCCTCGGCCAGGTCGCCATGCTGGCCCTCGGCGGCTGGCTGGCCGTGCGCGGCCACATCACCCTCGGCACCTTCGTCGCCTTCTCCACCTACCTCGCCCAGCTCGTCGGCCCGGTCCGGATGCTCGCCGTGGTGCTCACCGTCGGCCAGCAGGCCCGCGCGGGCACCGAGCGCGTCCTGGAACTGATCGACACCGAGCCGTCGATGCGGGACGGCGCCAAGGAGCTGCCCGCCGACGCCCCGGCCACGGTGGAGTTCGACGACGTCGCGTTCGGCTACGACCCCGACCAGCCCGTCCTCGACGGCCTCACCTTCGAGATCCGCCCCGGCGAGACCCTGGCGGTGGTCGGCTCGTCCGGCTCCGGGAAGTCCACGGTCTCGCTGCTGCTGCCCCGCTTCTACGACGTCACCCGGGGCGCCGTCCTCATCGGCGGCCACGACGTGCGCGAGCTGACCCTCGACTCGCTGCGCGCCGCGATCGGCCTGGTCCCCGAGGACTCCTTCCTGTTCTCCGACACGGTCCGCGCCAACATCGCGTACGGCCGTCCCGACGCGACCCAGGAGCAGATCGAGGCCGCCGCCCGCGCCGCCCAGGCCGACCGGTTCATCGCCGAGCTGCCCGACGGCTACGACACCACGGTCGGCGAGCACGGCCTCACCCTCTCCGGCGGCCAGCGCCAGCGCGTCGCCCTGGCCCGGGCGATCCTCACCGACCCGCGCCTGCTCGTCCTGGACGACGCGACCTCCGCCGTGGACGCCGGCGTCGAGCACGAGATCCACGAGGCCCTCAAGCAGGTCATGCGGGGCCGCACGACCCTGCTGATCGCCCACCGCCGCTCCACCCTGAACCTCGCCGACCGCATCGCCGTGCTCGACGGCGGCCGGCTCGCCGACCTCGGCACCCACGAGGAGCTTCAGAAGCGCTCCGCGCTCTACCGCCGCCTGCTCACCGACCCCGACGAGCTCGGCGCCGTCTCGCCCGGCCACGCGCTCCAGGTCGCGCCGAGCGAGGACACCACCGTCCGCGAGGAGCTGGACGCCGAGTTCGACGCCGAGCGCGGTGTGACCCCCAGGCTGTGGACGGGCGACCGCGAACCCAAGGACACGGCCCTGTCCGGGTCGCCCGCCACCCCCGGCCTCCTCGCCCAGGTCGAGGCGCTGCCCCCGGCCCTCGACACGCCGGACGTCGACGAGCGGCGCGCCGTCCGGCCCGAGGAGTCGTACGGGCTGCGCCGGCTGCTGCGCGGCTTCGGCGCGCCCCTGCTCGTCAGCCTCGCGCTGGTCGCCGTCGACGCCGGGACGAGCCTGCTGCTGCCGGTGATGATCCGGCACGGCATCGACCAGGGCGTGACCCGGGCCGCGCTGGGCGCCGTCTGGGCAGCCGCCCTGCTCGCCCTGCTCGCCGTGGTCGTGCAGTGGGCCGCGCAGACCGGCGAGATCCGGATGACCGGCCGCACCGGCGAGCGGGTCCTCTACACCCTGCGTCTGAAGATCTTCGCCCAGCTCCAGCGCCTCGGGCTCGACTACTACGAGCGCGAGCTGACCGGCCGGATCATGACGCGGATGACGACGGACGTCGACGCCCTGTCCACGTTCTTGCAGACCGGCCTGGTCACCGCCTTCGTCTCGGTCGTCACCTTCTTCGGCATCATGGTCGCCCTGCTGGTGATCGACGTGCAGCTGGCGCTGGTCGTCTTCGCCACGCTCCCGCCGCTGGCCGTCGCCACCTACTTCTTCCGCAGGGCGAGCGTCAGGGCGTACGAACTCGCCCGCGAGCGCGTGTCGACGGTCAACGCCGACCTCCAGGAGTCCGTGTCCGGGCTCAGGATCGTGCAGGCCTTCCGGCGCGAGCGGGACGGCGCGGCACGCTTCGCGGAGCGCTCCGACAGCTACCGCCTGGCGCGTATCCGGGGCCAGTGGCTGATCTCGGTCTACTTCCCGTTCGTGCAGTTCCTGTCGTCGGTCGCGGCCGCGGCGGTCCTCATCACCGGCGCGGGCCGGGTCGACGCCGCGACGCTGACCACCGGCGCCCTGGTCGCCTACCTCCTGTACATCGACCTCTTCTTCGCCCCCGTCCAGCAGCTCTCCCAGGTCTTCGACGGCTACCAGCAGGCCACCGTCTCCCTGGGCCGCATCCAGGAGCTGCTGCGCGAGCCGACGTCCACCGCGTCCGCCGACCAGCCGGTGGAGGTCCGCTCCCTGCGCGGCGAGATCGCCTTCGAGGGCGTGCACTTCGCGTACGGCGCCGCCGACGAGCCCGAGGAGGCCCTGAGCGGCATCGAGCTGCGCATCCCGGCCGGCCAGACCGTCGCCTTCGTCGGCGAGACCGGCGCGGGCAAGTCGACCGTCGTCAAGCTGGTGGCCCGCTTCTACGACCCCACCGCGGGCCGGGTCACGGTCGACGGCGACGACCTGCGCTCCCTCGACCTCACCTCGTACCGCCACCGGCTCGGCGTCGTCCCGCAGGAGGCGTACCTCTTCCCCGGCACCGTCCGCGACGCCATCGCCTACGGCCGGCCCGGGGCCACCGACGCCGAGGTGGAGGCGGCGGCCCGCGCGGTCGGCGCGCACGAGATGATCGCCACGCTCGACGGCGGCTATCTGCACCCGGTCGCCGAGCGCGGCCGCAACCTCTCCGCGGGCCAGCGCCAGCTGATCGCACTGGCCCGCGCCGAGCTGGTCGACCCGGACGTGCTGCTCCTCGACGAGGCGACCGCCGCCCTCGACCTCGCCACGGAGGCCCAGGTCAACCAGGCCACGGACCGGCTGGCCGGCCGCCGCACCACCCTGGTGGTCGCCCACCGGCTGACCACCGCGGCCCGCGCGGACCGCGTCGTGGTGATGGACCACGGCCGGGTGGTGGAGGACGGCACGCACGACGAACTGCTGGCGCTGGAGGGCCGCTACGCCCGTCTGTGGCGCACCTTCGTGGGCGAGGACGAGCCCGCGGCCGTCTGATCCGCTCCCGGGCCCGGCCGCGCCCACGGCCGTGGCCGCGCAACCATCCGACGGGTGTCGGGCGTCCGTACATCAGTACGGCTGACGCGAGCGGCCATCTCGTACGGGGAACGTGGGAGGACGGATCGTGGGCACAGGCGCTTCGGGGCCGAGTGGGCCGACCGGGCTGAAACGCCCGGCAGCGAGGACGGGGACGACGGGGGAGAGGGCGGCGACCGGCGCGGACGGCTCGCGGGCGACGGAGGCCGCGCAGGACGCGCGGGCCGCTGCGGGCGCGAGGAGCGCGCGCGGCGCGAAGGGCGCGGCGGGCAGGCGGGTGGCCGCGGGGCTGATCCTTCTGATCGTCGCCGCTCTGCTCGCCGTCGCCGCCCCGGGCGCCGCCCAGGCCGCCACCGCCACCGGCTGCCCGGGCCGCAAGGTGCGCACCCTGCCCTTCTCCACGGGCTCCGTGCAGATCTTCCGCGACGGCGGCTTCGTCTGCGCCGTCACCGTGCAGAGGCACCCGGGCACCAGGCGGCTGATCTCGGTGAGCGTGCAGGCGCGCGGCCTTCGCGCCGTGGCCAAGTCCCGTCGCCACACCCTCAGTTCGCCCCCCGCCCGGGTGTACGCGGGCCACCGCTACGTGCGGGTCACGGGAACGGTGACCGGCGGCTCGTACCGTTCCGCCTGGTTCCAGTGCTGAAGATCCCGGTGAAGTGCCAAGCCCCTCTGGTGTGACGGGTGTTGCTCCGATACCTTCCGGCGACGCACATCTGTCTCACAGGGAGGGTGCACGCGCATGCGCAAGGCGCTCAGATGGCTGCTCGCGCTCATGGTGCTCATAGGCACACTGAGCACGGCGGGAGCGGCCACCGCCGCAACACCGGAGGCCGTCGACATCAAGGACCGGCTCCTCGCCGTGCCGGGCATGAGCCTGGTCGAGGAGAAGCCGTACCCCGGCTACCGCTTCTTCGTCCTCAACTACACCCAGCCGGTGGACCACAGGCACCCCGCGAAGGGCACGTTCCAGCAGCGGATCACCGTGCTGCACAAGGACGTCAGCCGCCCGACGGTCTTCTACACCGGCGGCTACAACGTCTCCACGACGCCGGGCCGCCGTGAGCCCACCCAGATCGTGGACGGCAACCAGGTCTCCATGGAGTACCGCTTCTTCACCCCGTCCCGCCCGTCCCCGGCCGACTGGTCCAAGCTGGACATCTGGCAGGCGGCGAGCGACCAGCACCGCATCTTCACCGCGCTGAAGAAGATCTACGGCAAGAAGTGGATCTCCACCGGCGGCTCCAAGGGCGGCATGACGGCCACCTACTACGAGCGCTTCTACCCCCGGGACATGGACGGCGTCGTGGCCTACGTGGCCCCGAACGACGTCGTCAACGACGAGGACTCGGCCTACGACCGCTTCTTCGCCTCCGTCGGCACCAAGGAGTGCCGCGACCGGCTGAACGCCGTGCAGCGCGAGGCGCTGGTGCGCCGGGCGCCACTGGAGAAGAAGTACGAGGCGTACGCGGCCGAGAACGGCTACACCTTCACCACCATCGGCAGCCTGGACCGCGCCTACGAGGCGGTCGTCCTCGACTACGTCTGGGGCTTCTGGCAGTACAGCCTGCTGTCCGACTGCGCCTCGATCCCGGCCGACGCGGCCACCGCCACGGACGACGAGATCTGGAACTCGGTCGACGCGATCTCCGGCTTCTCCGCCTACGCCGACCAGGGCCTGGCGACGTACACCCCGTACTACTACCAGGCGGGCACCCAACTCGGCGCGCCCACCATCCACTTCCCGCACATCGAGAAGAAGTACGTCCGCTACGGCTACCAGCCGCCGCGCAACTTCGTCCCCCGCGACATCCCGATGACGTTCCAGCCGACGGCCATGCGCGACGTCGACTCGTGGGTGCGGCACAACGCCCGGCACATGCTCTTCGTCTACGGCCAGAACGACCCGTGGGGCGCCGAGCGGTTCCGGCCGGGCAAGGGCGCGAAGGACAGCTACGTCTTCACCGCCCCCGGCCTGAACCACGGCGCGAACGTGGCCGGTCTCGTCGCGGACCAGAAGGCGCTGGCCACGGCCCGCATCCTGGACTGGGCCGGCGTCCCGGCGCCGACCGCCTCCCAGGCCAGGCCGCTGGCGAAGTTCGACGCACGACTGGACGTGCGCGACATCGAACGAGAGCCCACGCTGCGCCCGTAGCGCGACACCCGTCCCCCGGACCGTGGGCGCCCGAGCAGCGAGCCCGGACGCCCACGGCCCGGCGGGCGAGGCGCGCGCCCCGGGGGGGCCGGCGCCACAGGCCCGGTCCGGCCGCCCTACCGCACGTTCCGGTGACCCGTGCCGGAAACCGGCGAATCCCCCGGCGCGGCGCCGGCGCCGCGGGAGGCTACGCGTCGTCGCCTACCGCGGAGCCGCCGATGCCGTGCCACCCCCCGGCCCTCGATGTGAAGACGATCGCCGAGCTCTACTCGCAACTCTCCGGAGTGCTGGCCGGATTCGCGCTCGCGGCCGTGTTCATCATCATCTCCCACTTCCTCGGCGAGGCCGCGCCGCCCGGCCGCCGGGACGGCGTACTCCACCACGCGCTCCCGGCGCTCATCGCCGCCCTGCTCGGGCTGATCTTCAGCTCGCTCACCTACTGCATCGTCGCGGCCGACGGAGACAACGCGAGCCGCGCGCTGTTCGAGCACCTCCTGGCCGGCGTCGGGTTCTCCGTCGCCGGAGCGCTGCTCGTCCTCGCCGCCGTCCTGCTCATCGAAGGCGTGCTGCCCCACGATCCCGTCCACTACGCGCGGCGTCTGCTCGGCCAGTGCGCGCCGCTGCCGATGTTCGCCCTGCTGTGCGAGGGCGTCTACGCCCACGGCAAGGCGTACCACGGGGGGCGGGCCCCGGGATGGCTGGGCATCCTGATCGCCGTGCTGCTGTCCGCACTGCTCGCGGTGTCCGTCCTCGGCTATGTCGCCTACGGGCGGCCCGCGCTGGACGGGATCCGGGTGACCGGCGGCGCGGCCACCCGGACGATCGCGGTGCACGGTCTGTCCGTCGTGACTCTCTGCCTGGTGGGCGTCGTGACGACGATGGGTCTCGCCCGCACGGGCTGTTCCGTGCCCGAGGGATCCGTGGTCGTCGTGCTGCTCTGCGGATTCCTTGCGTCCGTCGGGCTGTGCGTGTGGCTCTTCGTCACCCGCCCGGCCCGCCCCGCGGCCCCGGTCCCGGCTCCCGCTCCGGCGCCCCTGACCCCATGACGATGCGTCGGGCGCCGGCACGGGTCGGGTGAACAGCCCTGCCCACCGTGTCAGTAGCCCAGACCGTGGCCGATCGGGTACAGCACCCGGGGCGGGTCGTCCGGGCGTTGGACGGGGACCGGGAGGCGGCCGCGGGGGGAGACCGTGCCGGCGATCACGCGGGCGGCCGCGCGCAGGTCGACGTCGCTCCAGCAGTAGGTCGCCAGGCAGGCCTTCGCGGACGGGAGGTGGGCGACGTCGTAGGGGTTGCGGACGGCCACCGCCACCACCGGGCGTCCCGTCGCGGTCAGCTCCCGCACCAGGGTGCGCTGCGAGCTGTCCGCCGTGACGTCGTAGGTCGTCACCACCACGGCGTCGGCCCCGGCCGCCGCGGCCGCCGCCCGGGTGATCGTCTCGGGGGAGGGGTCCGTGCCCGTGGACAGGGCCGTCGCCGTGAAGCCGAGCGCGGTCAGGGCGGCGGCGAGGACCTCCGTGGGCGGGCCCGTCGTGCCGGACGGGGAGGCGGGGTCGGCGCCCAGCACCAGGATCCGGGGGTGGGTCCGGGAGGACAGCGGGAGCACGGGCCCCTCGTTGACGAGCAGCGTCGTGGTGCGCTCGGCGAGCCGGTCGGCCGCCGCCAGATGCGCCGGGGCGCCCACCGTCCGCCCGACGTCGCCCATGCGCACGTAGGGGTCGTCCAACAGGCCCAGCCGCGCCTTCAGCCGCAGGATCCGCAGCACCGACTCGTCGAGCCGCGCCTCGGTGAGCTCGCCGGCCCGCACGGCGTTCAGCACGGCGTTCCAGGCCACGTCGAGCCGGGGCGGGTTGAGGAGCTGGTCCACGCCCGCCCGCAGCGCGAGCACCGGCACCCGGTCGTCGCCGTACTTCGTGCGCACGCCCGCCATGTCGAGGGCGTCGGTGATCACGACCCCGTCGAAGCCGAGCCGTTCACGCAGGAGGCCGGTGACGACGGGCCGCGACAGGGTGGCGGGATCGCCGGAGGGGTCGAGGGAGGGCACGACGATGTGCGCGGTCATCAGGGAGTCGACGCCGGCCGCGACCGCCGCCCGGAACGGCGGCGCGTCCAGCGCCTCCCACTCCTCGCGCGTGTGGGTGATGACGGGGAAGCCGGTGTGGCTGTCGACGGCGGTGTCGCCGTGCCCGGGGAAGTGCTTGCCGGTCGCCGCGACCCCGGCGGCCCGGTAGCCCTCGATCTCGGCCGCGACCAGGCCGGCCACCGCGTCCGGGTCGGCGCCGAAGGAGCGGACGCCGATCACCGGGTTGGCCGGGTCGACGTTGACGTCGGCGACGGGGGAGTAGTCCTGCCGGACGCCCATGGCCCGCAGCTCACGGCCGGAGAGCAGGCCGAGGGTGCGGGCGTCGGCCCGGTCGCCTCCCGCCCCGATCGCCATCGCGCCGGGGAAGAGGGTGGCCGGTCTGCCCACCCGGCAGACGACGCCGTGCTCCTGGTCGGTCGAGATCAGCACCGGCAGACCGCGCGGCTGCCCGAGGGACGCCCGCTGGAGGCCGTCGGACAGCTCCGCGATCTGGTGCGGATCACGGGTGTTGTGCGCCCACGCGAAGTAGACGACCCCGCCGAGCCGGTAGCGCGCGATCACCTCGGCGGCGGTGCGCACGCCGAAGTCGGCGAGGTTGGCGTCGGCGTCGGCCGGGTCGGGCGCGGTCGCGGAGTGGCCGTGCACCCGCGAGACGAAGAGCTGACCGACCTTCTCCCGCAGGGTCATGCGCGACAGGAGGGCCTCGGGGCGGCGGTCGTCCGCGCGGGCCGTGCCGCCCGCGGCGAGGGCGGCGGTGACGCCGGCGGTGGCGGCGAGAACGGTGCGTCTGGAGGGCATGTGCGCTCCTTCCGGTGGGGGACCGGTGGCGCACGCTACCCGCGGCGGACCCGCCGCCGGCGCATTGGACGGGGCGCGCCGACGACCGCCGGACGGCGGGCCGGGCGCGGCGCGCCGAAGGGGGCGGCCCGTCTCCTCAGGGCCGGTGGGACGACACGTGGGGCCACTGCTCGCGCAGCACCCGCACCGTCTCCGCGATCGCCGGTCGCCGCGCCGCCCCCGTCCGCCACAGCGCGTACAGCCGTCGCACGGGCGTCGGGTCGAGCGGCACCTCCACCGCGCCCGGCGGCAGCGGTCCCCGCCCGAGCCGCGGGATGAGGGCCACTCCCAGCCCGGCCGCGACCAGGGCGACCAGGGTCGGGTTCTCCTCGGCCGTGTGGACCAGGTCGGGCTCGTGGCCCGCCGCGCGCAGGGTGCGCATGAGCCAGTCGTGGCAGACCCGGCCCGGCGGCTGGCAGATCCAGCGCTCGCCGCCCAGTTCCTCGCGCCGCACCCCCGTCCGCCCGGCGAACGGATGCCCCTCGGGGACCAGCAGGTCGCACGCGTCGTCCCCGATCAGCGCCTGCTCGACGCCGGCCGGGGCGGGCAGCGGGGCGATGTCCCAGTCGTGCGCGACGGCGATGTCCACGGCCCCCTTGGCGACCAGGTCCACCGACAGATGCGGGTCGACCTCGGTGAGCCGGGTGTCCAGGGCGGGGTGCCTGCGGGCCAGGTCGGCGAGGACGCCCGGCAGCAGCCCGCGCGCCGCCGACGCGAACGCGGCGACGGTCAGCCGCCCGGACGGCACCCCGCGCCGTTCCTCCAGCTCGGTCTCGGCGCGTTCCACGATCGCCAGCAACTCCTTCGCCGCGGCGACCAGTTGCAGCGCCTCGTCGGTGAGCCGGACACCGCGGCCCTCCCGTTCCAGCAGCACGGTCCTGGTCTCCCGCTCCAGCTTGGCCAGCTGCTGGGAGACGGCCGACGGCGTGTAGCCGAGGGCGGCCGCGGCCGCGCCGACCGTGCCGTGCACCGAGACGGCGTGCAGGGCGCGCAGACGCTGGAGATCGAGCACGGCGGACTCCTCGGACGCGGGAACAGATCAGCGTTGCTTCATCCAACCATGCAGCAATCATCGCTGGTGCTTCACGGTCCGGGCGGGCGATCCTCGACGCATGCGACCCGCTCACCTCGCCCTCGCCGTCCTCGTCGCCGCCGTGTGGGGCGTCAACTTCACCGTCATCGAGATCGGCCTCGGCCACTTCCCGCCCCTGCTCTTCTCCGCGCTGCGCTTCCTCGTCGCGGCGCTGCCCGCCGTGTTCCTGGTGGGCCGCCCGAAGACGGCCTGGAAGTGGATCCTGGCGGTGGGACTCGTGCTCGGCGTCGCGAAGTTCGGGCTGCTGTTCGTCGGCATGGACGCGGGCATGCCGGCCGGCCTGTCCTCGCTGGTCCTCCAGATCCAGTCGGTGTTCACCGCCGCCATCGCCTTCGCCGTGCTCGGCGAACGTCCGACCCGCGTCCGTCTGCTGGGCATGGCCGTGGCCCTGGCCGGCATCGGCGTGGCGGCCGCGGACGAGGGCGCCTCCGGCCCGCTCGGCGCGTTCGCCCTGGTCATCGCGGCGGCCGCCTGCTGGGGCGCGTCGAACGTGCTCACCCGCAAGGCGTCCCCGCCGGACGCGCTGAACTTCATGGTGTGGGTGAGCACCGTCCCGGTCCTGCCGCTGCTCGGACTCTCCCTGCTGACCGAGGGCCCGGACCGGGACCTGGCCGCCCTGCGCGCCCTGGACTGGCAGGGCGCGGGCACGCTCGTCTACGTCGCCTGGGTGACGACCGTCTTCGGGTTCGGCGCCTGGGGCTGGCTGCTGCACCGCCACCCCGCGTCCACCGTCGCCCCTTTCTCGCTCCTGGTCCCCGTCTTCGGCATGACGTCGGCCGCAGTGTTCCTGGGCGAGTCGGTGAGCGGGCCGCGCTGGTGCGCCGCCGCGCTGCTGGTGGGCGGGGTGGCGCTGACCTCCCTGGCGCCCGCGAGGAAGGCCGCCTCGACGGTCCTCCCGGGGCCCGCCGCCGCGACCGCTTCCCCGGTCGCCCAGGGGCCCGCCGCCCCCAC
>NZ_JAHHIT010000109.1 GCF_024539675.1 Streptomyces hilarionis
GCCGCACGGGTCCGCGCGCGGACCCGTGCGGCGGGGCGACGGGCCGGGCGCCGGGCCCGGGCTTCGTCCGGCGACGCGGGGCGGTCCGGCCCCGGGCGTCGTACGCTTGGCAGCCCCGGCCCGTTCGACGTGTCGGGCTGTTTGCGATGCCCCTCCTCAGACGGAAAGCCCCCCATGAGCCTGCACGGTCTGCTCGACGCCGTCGTCAAGGACGCCGCCCTCGCGGAAGCCATCCCCGCGGCCGCCGACGGCAACCGCATGCACGTCGACCTGGTCGGCCCGCCGGCCGCCCGCCCCTTCGCGATCGCCGCCCTCGCCCGCGAGACCGCCCGCACGGTCCTCGCCGTCACGGCCACCGGCCGCGAGGCCGAGGACCTGGCCGCCGCCCTGCGCTCGCTGCTCCCGGCCGACGGCGTCGTGGAATACCCCTCCTGGGAGACCCTCCCGCACGAACGCCTCAGCCCCCGCAGCGACACCGTCGGCCGCCGCCTGGCCGTCCTGCGCCGCCTCGCCCACCCGCGCCCCGACGACCCGGAGACCGGCCCGGTCTCCGTCGTCGTCGCACCCGTGCGATCCGTGCTCCAGCCGCAGGTCAAGGGACTCGGCGACCTGGAACCGGTGGCGCTGCGCTCCGGGCAGACGGCCGACCTGAACGAGATCGTCGAAGCCCTCGCCGCGGCCGCCTACGCGCGCGTGGAACTCGTCGAGAAGCGCGGCGAGTTCGCCGTGCGCGGCGGCATCCTGGACGTGTTCCCGCCCACCGAGGAACACCCCCTGCGCGTCGAGTTCTGGGGCGACGACGTCGAGGAGATCCGCTACTTCAAGGTCGCCGACCAGCGCTCCCTGGAAGTCGCCGAGCACGGCCTGTGGGCCCCGCCCTGCCGCGAGCTGCTGCTGACCGACGACGTGCGCACCCGCGCCCGGGACCTCGCCGAGCTCCACCCCGAGCTGGGCGAACTGCTGGGGAAGATCGCCGAGGGCATCGCCGTCGAGGGCATGGAGTCCCTCGCCCCGGTCCTCGTCGACGACATGGAACTCCTCGTCGACGTCCTGCCCAAGGGCGCCATGGCCGTCGTCTGCGACCCCGAGCGGGTCCGCACGCGTGCCGCCGACCTCGTGGCCACCTCGCAGGAGTTCCTCCAGGCGTCCTGGGCCGCCACGGCCGGCGGCGGGGACGCGCCCATCGACGTCGGCGCGGCCTCCCTGTGGTCCATCGCCGACGTCCGCGACCGCGCCCGCGAGCTCGACATGATGTGGTGGTCGGTGTCGCCGTTCGCGGCCGACCTGGAGCTGGAGGCGGACACCCTCCAGCTCGGCATGCACGCCCCCGAGACCTACCGCGGCGACACCGCCAAGGCCCTCGCCGACACCAAGGGCTGGCTGGCCGACGGCTGGCGCGTCGCCTTCGTCACCGAGGCCCACGGCCCGGCCGCCCGCACGGTCGAGGTGCTCGGCGGCGAGGGCGTCGCCGCCCGCCTGGACAGCGACCTCACCGAGCTGAGCCCCTCGCTCGTGCATGTCTCCTGCGGCTCGATCGACTACGGCTTCGTCGACCACGCGCTGCGCCTGGCCGTCCTGACCGAGACCGACCTGTCCGGCCAGAAGGCCGCCGGCAAGGACGGCGCGCGCATGCCCGCGCGGCGCAGGAAGACCATCGACCCGCTCACCCTGGAGGCGGGCGACTACATCGTCCACGAGCAGCACGGCGTGGGCCGCTACATCGAGATGGTGCAGCGCACCGTCCAGGGCGCCACCCGCGAGTACCTCGTCGTGGAGTACGCGCCCGCCAAGCGCGGCCAGCCCGGCGACCGCCTCTACATCCCGACCGACCAGCTGGAGCAGATCACCAAGTACGTCGGCGGCGAGGCCCCCACGCTGCACCGCCTCGGCGGCGCCGACTGGACGAAGACGAAGGCGCGCGCCAAGAAGGCCGTCAAGGAGATCGCCGCCGACCTGATCAAGCTCTACAGCGCGCGGATGGCGGCCCCCGGCCACGCCTTCGGAACCGACACCCCCTGGCAGCGCGAACTGGAGGACGCCTTCCCCTACGCGGAGACGCCCGACCAGCTCACCACCATCGCCGAGGTCAAGGACGACATGGAGAAGACGGTCCCGATGGACCGTCTGATCTGCGGCGACGTCGGCTACGGCAAGACCGAGATCGCCGTCCGCGCCGCGTTCAAGGCCGTCCAGGACGGCAAGCAGGTCGCCGTCCTCGTGCCGACGACCCTGCTCGTGCAGCAGCACTTCGGCACGTTCAGCGAGCGCTACGCGCAGTTCCCGGTGAAGGTGCGCGCCCTGTCCCGCTTCCAGACCGACACGGAGGCGAAGGCCACCCTGGAAGGCCTGCGCGAGGGCTCGGTGGACGTCGTCATCGGCACCCACCGGCTGTTCTCCTCCGAGACGAAGTTCAAGGACCTCGGTCTCGTCATCGTCGACGAGGAGCAGCGTTTCGGCGTCGAGCACAAGGAGCAGCTGAAGAAGCTCCGCGCGAACGTGGACGTCCTGACGATGTCGGCCACCCCCATCCCCAGAACCCTGGAGATGGCGGTCACCGGCATCCGCGAGATGTCGACGATCACCACCCCGCCGGAGGAGCGCCACCCGGTGCTCACCTTCGTCGGACCGTACGAGCAGAAGCAGATCGGCGCCGCCGTCCGCCGTGAACTGCTGCGCGAGGGCCAGGTCTTCTACATCCACAACCGGGTCGAGTCGATCGACCGGGCGGCCGCGCGGCTGCGCGAGATCGTGCCCGAGGCGCGCATCGCCACCGCGCACGGCCAGATGTCGGAGACGGCGCTGGAGCAGGTCGTCGTCGACTTCTGGGAGAAGAAGTTCGACGTGCTCGTCTCGACGACGATCGTCGAGTCCGGCATCGACATCTCCAACGCCAACACCCTGATCGTGGAGCGCGGCGACACCTTCGGCCTGTCCCAGCTCCACCAGCTGCGCGGCCGCGTGGGCCGGGGCCGCGAGCGCGGCTACGCCTACTTCCTCTACCCGCCGGAGAAGCCCCTCACGGAGACCGCGCACGAGCGGCTCGCCACGATCGCCCAGCACACCGAGATGGGCGCGGGCATGTACGTGGCGATGAAGGACCTGGAGATCCGCGGCGCGGGCAACCTGCTCGGCGGCGAGCAGTCCGGCCACATCGCGGGCGTCGGCTTCGACCTGTACGTCCGCATGGTCGGCGAGGCCGTCGCGGACTACCGGCGCCAGCTGGAGACCGGCGCGATCGAGGAGGAGCCGCCGCTCGAGGTCAAGATCGAGCTGCCGGTCGACGCGCACGTCCCGCACGACTACGCGCCCGGCGAGCGGCTGCGCCTTCAGGCCTACCGGGCGATCGCGTCCGCCAACTCCGAGGACGACGTCAAGGCCGTCCGCGAGGAACTCGTCGACCGCTACGGCAAGTTGCCGGAGCCGGTGGAGAACCTGCTGCTGGTGGCGGGGCTGCGGATGCTGGCCCGCGCGTGCGACGTGGGCGAGGTCGTGCTTCAGGGCGCCAACATCCGCTTCGCGCCGGTGGAGTTGCGCGAGTCGCAGGAACTGCGTCTGAAGCGGCTGTACCCCGGGTCGGTCATCAAGCCGGCCGCGCACCAGATCCTGGTGCCCCGCCCGAAGACCGCGAAGGTCGGCGGCAAGCCGCTCGTCGGGCGCGAACTGCTCGGCTGGGTCGGGGAGTTCCTGGCGACGGTGCTGGGCTCGTAACGCGCCGGCGGCCGCGCGGCGGCCGGCGACACGGCGGCCGGTGCGCGCGGACGCCGCCCCCGGGGAGATCGTTCCCCGGGGGCGGCATCGCCGGGCGGCATCCGCGGGCTACGGCTGTTCGGGCCGGTCCTCGTCCATGCCGAGCCGCTCGTGCAGCTTCTGCTGCCCGGCGTCGACCTGGGACTCGTACTTGTCGCCCGTCTTCTCGTTGACCTTGCGTTCGGCGGCGTCGGACATGTCCCTGGCCTTGTCCTGGGCCGCCTTGTTGCTCTTGAACCTGTCGAAGATGCCCATCCGGAGCTCCTTTGCGAAGGTGACTCGCCTTCGACGATATTCCCGGGATGCGTCGTATGCCCACTTGAGTGCCCGGTGGTCTGGACCGCCCGCCGCCTCCGTGCGCCCCCTCGCTACGGTGTGTGCCGGGCTCCGGCAGGGGAATGCGCCCTGTGCGGGGTGGCGGGCGGACGGAAGAGGGGAGGGGCGCGTGAGGCGTCTGAGGGGCGGGACGGCGGCTGCCGTCGTGCTGATGTGTGCCGTGACGGTGTCCGGGTGCGCCGAGCAGGTGACCGGCGCGGGAGCCGGCACGGGTTCCGGCCCCGGGGAGGCCGGGGCGACGGCCGGCGGCGGGGCGGCCCTCGCGGCGGCCAGGTCGCTGCCCGTGAAGGGGCGGGCGCCCAAGACGGGTTACGACCGGGAGAAGTTCGGCACCGCCTGGGCGGACACGGACTCCAACGCCTGCGACACCCGGGACGACATCCTCAAACGCGACCTGGACCAGGTGAGGTTCACCGGCGGCCACTGCAAGGTGTCCTACGGCGTGCTGGAGTCCGACCCCTACTCGGGCAAGGACGTGACCTACCGGCGGGGCAGCAGCAAGGTCGACATCGACCACATGGTCGCCCTGTCCGACGCCTGGCAGAAGGGCGCCAAGTACTGGGACGCGGGCAAGCGCATAGCCCTCGCCAACGACCCGCTCAACCTGCTGGCGGTGGACGCGAGCACCAACCGCTCCAAGGGCGACGGCGACACGGCGACCTGGCTGCCGCCCAACAAGGCCTACCGGTGCACCTACGTCGCGGCGCAGGTCGCGGTGAAGAAGAAGTACGAACTGTGGGTCAGCGCGGCCGAGAAGGCCGCCATGGAGAAGGTCCTGACGGCCTGCCCCGGGCAGAGGCTCCCCTCCGGGGGCAACCCCACCAAGGCGCCGGGGCGCTTCCACGCGGGCTGACGCACCGCTGCCCGCCGTGGCCCTCGGGGCCGTCCCCGGGGGCGGCCGCCTGGGCTACCGCCCGTAGGGATAGCCCTGCTGGTAGGGGTTGGCCTGCGCGGCCCCGTAGGCGGGGACCGACCGCTGCGTCTTCCCGTCGAAGACCGCGAACAGCAGCAGCACCGTCGCCGTGATCAGCGCGGTCAGGAAGGTCATGCCGAAGTAGACGTCGCCGTCGTCGCCTTCCGAGACCGCCGTCATCGTCACGATCACGCACTCGTACAGGGCGAACGCCCCGACGGCCGTCCAGTCCGAGGGCAGCCCGCGGCGGATCGCCGCGTACAGGAAGGGCACCCACGCGAGGAAGCCCAGCGAGCCCCACACCAGGGCCGTCCAGGCCAGGCGCTGGAACCAGCCGCCCTCCAGCCGTCTGCCCTCGCCCGTCGCCGCCGTCGGCATCGTCATGTCGCCCCCCAAGTCACCAGGGAGCAAGGGTAGGGCACGCACCGGCCCCCAGGCGGACCGCGCCGGAAGGTCGCTCCTTTACCGTGACATGGACATATCTTGCCGCCGTGCAGGAGCCCCGTTTCCCGAACGCGGAGACGCCGCAAGGTACCGTGCGATCCGTTTTGCTGTTCAGGACGTCGAGACGACGCCGTATCGTCGTGCCCCGAACGCAGTACCCCAGGACCCCGGCGCGACGCAGCGCACCACGGGGAGACCTGGCGAGACACCGTCGCACGGCGCCTTCCGCGCCGCGCACACTTGAACGATGGGGTGGGGGATGGCCGAGCACCGGCAGTCCAGGAAGCGCAGATACATCACGTGGGGCGTGGCCGGCGCGGCCGTCCTCGCGGGGGCGGGCATAGCCGCCCAGACGTCGATGGCGGCCACCGTGTGGCCCGCCCAGAAGACGTACACCGGCCGTGCCTTCGACACCTGCACCGCGCCCTCCCTGGCCGCGATGAAGGCCTGGAAGACCGACGGCTACTACGGCGGCGCGGCCGTCTACGTGGGCGGCAAGAACCGCGGCTGCGCGCAGCCCAACCTGACCGCTTCCTGGGTGAAGTCGGTCAATACGCTCGGCTGGAAGCTCATCCCGCTGTACGTCGGGGCCCAGCCGCCCTGCCAGACCGGCTCCAGCCCCGAGAAGATCACCGCCGCCACGGCGACCTCCCTGGGCGCGACCGACGCGGCGGACGCCGTCGCCAAGGCGTCCGCCCTCGGCATGAAGGCGGGCAGCCCGGTCTACCTCGACATGGAGGCGTACGACATCACGAACACGTCGTGCAACGACGCCGTGCTGGCCTACGTCCGCTCCTTCAGCAAGACGCTGCGTGCCAAGACCTACCGCGCCGGGTACTACGGCTTCAGCAGCTCCAGCGCCAAGGCGATCGCCACCGCGACGAACAAGACCGACCTGCCGGGCAACCTGTGGTACGCCCTGTGGGACAAGAAGGACACCACGACCACGGACTGGCCCTGGGGCGCCACCCAGTTCACCGATCACAGCCGCGGCCACCAGTTCCTGGTGAACAGCAAGGAGACCCGCGGCGGTTACACGATCACCGTGGACCGCGACACGTGGGACGCGCCGGTCGCCCTGGTCGGCTGAGCGCCGCCACGCGCGGAGCGCACCGAAGAGCGGGCCGAGAGTGGGCGCGGCGGTGCCCGAAGTCCTGGTGAATCGTTGGTCGAATGGGTTGGCCCCGGGCCTGCCACTGCCTACCATCGATCACCGCAAGACTTTGTGCGCCCGCCCGTCGCCCGGCCACCACCCCTGGTGGAGGGCTGGGCGCCGCACTTGTTGTTGCAATCTCCTCGGGAGGTTTCCTTGCACCGCCGTCGTCGCACCGCGCTCCTGCTGTCCGCCGTGATCGCGGCGGCCCCTCTTCTGGCCGCCTGCGGGAGCGACGCGCATCCCGGCGCGGCGGCCGTCGTCGGCGGGCAGCGCATCACCGTCGCACAGCTGGAGGGCCGGGTGAAGGAGGTCCGCGCCGCCCAGCGCGCCGCCGTCACCGACGACGCGCAGTACGCGCAGGCCGTCGCCCAGACCGGCACCCTCACCCGCGACACCCTGCACAGCATGGTCCTCGACCAAGTGCTCCAGCGGGCCGCCGAGGACGCTGGCATCACCGTCACGACCCACGAGGTCCAGGAGATGCGGGCCGGCCTGGAACAGCAGGCCGGGGGCGCGGAGGGGCTCCGGAAGGCGTGGCTCCAGCAGTACGGCATCCCGCCGCAGCGCCTCGACGAGAACCTCCGTCTCCAGCTGGAGGCCCAGAAGCTCGCCACCGAACTGGGCACGAACACCAGCCAGCCCGCGTTCTGGAACGCCCTGTCCAAGGCGTCCAAGGCCCTCGGCGTCGATCTCAACCCGCGCTACGGCAGCTGGGACGCCCGCAAGGTCTCCCGCGTCGACGCGAAGACCCCGTGGGTGCGCGAGGTCTCGACGGCGGGAACCCAGCGGACGGCCTGACGGGTCCGCGTCCGCGGCCCGACCGGTATGACGAATGCGCCGGGCCTGTGGACAACCCGGAGGCCCGCCGCCGGGCGTGGGTTACGTTCGAGGGGTGAACGCATCCAGCCCGTCCGGCGGCCGCCCGGCCGGCGGCCCCGCCGCGGTCGTCGAGGACCCCTCGGCCCCCGGCCGCATCGTCCTGCTCACCACCAGCCACCGTGTCGCCCCCGGTCTGCTGTCCTGGCCCGCCTGGCAGGCCCTGCACACGGCGGACCGGGTGCTGTGCGCGGACGGCGCGCATCCGCACCTGCCCTATCTGCGCGAGGCCGGGCTCACGGTCGAGGAGACGGCCCCGACCGCCGAGAGCCTCCTCGCCGCCTGTGCGGGCGGCCGCACGGTCGTCGTGGTGGCGACCGGCGAGGGCGAGCCCGCGCTCACGGACGGGCTGGCCCGGCTGGCGGGCTCCGGCCGCGTGGCGATGCCCGAGCTGGAACTGCTCCCCGCCTCCTACGACCTGCCCGGCGCCCGCCTCCTCGACCTCGTCCAGGTCATGGACCGCATCCGCGCCGAGTGCCCCTGGTCCTCCCGGCAGACCCACCGGGGCCTGGCGAAGTACGCGGTCGAGGAGTCGTACGAACTGGTCGAGGCGATCGAGGACGGCGACCGCGACGAACTGCGCGAGGAACTCGGCGACGTCCTGCTCCAGGTCGTCTTCCACGCCCGCATCGCCGAGGAGGACGAGGAGGCCCCCTTCTCCGTCGACGACGTGGCGGGCACGATCGTCGCCAAGCTCGTCCACCGCCACCCCCATGTCTTCGGCGACGCCGTGGCCACGACCCCGGAAGAGGTCAAGGAGCACTGGCTGCGCACGAAAGCGGCCGAGAAACGACGCGCGTCCGTGACGGACGGCGTCCCCCTCCACCAGCCCGGACTCGCCCTCGCCGCCAAGCTGGTGGCACGGGCCAGGACGGCGGGGCTGGACGTGCCGCTGCCGGCGGCCGACGCTTCCGGCACGGGCGGAGGGGGCGCCGACGGCATCGGGTACGAGCTGCTGGCCCTGGCCGCGCGCGCCGAGTCCGAGGGTGTGGACCCCGAGGCGGCGCTGCGGGCGGCGGCCCGCGCGTACCGCGACGCGATCCGGGCCACCGAAGGGGTTGCGCCTTAGTACGGTGGCCCTTCGAGCGTGCGGCGGGCCGGGCGGGCGGCGGGGTACGGGGGCGTGCATGGACGGGCAGAGCGAGCTGCATCAGCTGGCCTTCAGCGGCGCACGGACGCTGGAGGAGGGACTGCGCTCACCGCGGGAGCAGACCGTCCGGTCGGCGTTCCGGCACTGGTTCGAGGAGTACGCGAGCACCTCGCTCGACCGGATCCTCTCCTCTCCCGACCACGGCATGTCCACCCACTACAGGGTCGGCTACTTCGGCGTGTACTTCCGGGCGGCGCTCACCGACGCCGCCACGCAGGAGGCGGCGAGCGAACTGCGGGCGCTGATCGCCCTCTTCGCCGAACCCGAACCCGAGGCCGAGGCCGAAGCCGAGCCCGAGCTCCTGACGGGGTCCGGCGTCGAGCCCGGCCGGGGCGCCGGGGCGCACCGCGGTCCCGTGCCCGGCAGTCCCGCGCGGCCGGGACCGTCCGCGGGGGCCGCCGAAACCGCCGTGCGGCCCGCGGCGCCCGCTCCGGCCGCTCCCGGCGCCGGGCCGGCGGTCGCGGCCCGGCGGCCGTCCGGTGACGAGATCGGCTTCACCGGGGGGACCTACTTCGCGCCCGTCGTCGGCGTCCAGAACAACACCGTCCACCCGGTCGCGCCGCCCGGGGCCTACGGGCTGCCCGACCCGGACGGCTGGCCCACGGTGGACGAGGCCGACCCGATCGCGCTCGGGGTGCGCCCGGCGCGTCGTCTTCCCGACCTGCCGCGCCTGCCGCCCTACGTGAGCCGGGACGTCGACCACGCGCTGACCCGGTGGTGCGACGAGGACGGGCTGCTGGTCATCACCGGCGGCCCGATGTCGGGCCGGTCCAGGACGGCCTGGGAGACCCTGCGCCGCCACGCGCCGGCGGGCGCCCGCGTGTACGCGCCGGCCCCCGGCACGGACCTGCGCGCTCTGCCCGGCCTGCTGCGCGACCGCACCGGCGACCATGTGCTGTGGCTGGACGACCTCGACGCCCATGTGGGCGAACACGGCCTGGAGCCCGCCCTGCTGGCCCAGCTGACCAAGCTGGGCGTGCCCGTCCTGGGCACGATGAGCGACCACGCCTACGACGACCATCTGTCCGCCGACGGACCGGCGCACCGGCTGCTCGTCTCGGCCAGGACGGAGCGGCTGGCCACCGGCTGGAGCGCGGCCGAACGGCAGCGGCTGGCCGGCGTGGCGTACGACCCACGGCTCGTCGAGGCCGCGCGACGGCACGGCGGCACCGGCCTCACCCGGTATCTGGCCGTCGCCCCGCTGCTGTCGGCGATGTGGCGGCGGTCCCGCACCTCGCGCAGCCCGAACCCCGGACGGCACCTCCTCATCCGCGCCGCCGTCGACCTGGTGCGGTGCGGCGTCACGGGCGACATCCCCCAGGAGGTGCTGGAGGAGGCCTTCCGGTCCTACGGAAGACGACACAGCGGCAGGTTCCACGACGGCGAGGCCTTCGCCGAGGCGCTGGACTGGGCGGCCGAGTGCCGACACGAGGTCACCGGGATGCTGGTGCGCGGCGCCGATCGCCGGGTCGGCGGGAGCGAGCGGACCTGGCGTCCGCACGGCTCCCTCGTCGCGGACGTGACGCAGGACGCGCAGGCCCCGGACGTGCCCGACGAGGTCTGGCGCTGCGTGCTGAAGAGCGCCGCCTACGACCCCGCGGTGCGGGAGGCCGTGCGCGGCGCCGCGCGCGGTGTCTTCGCCCCGAAGGCGCAGGCGGGGGACGCCGAGGCGATGTACATGCTGAGCCTGGTCGAGGAGGGCGGGCCCGGCGAGCTCGACTGGCTGCGCAAGGCCGTGGACGCCGGGAAGGCGGAGCTGTCGGGGCAGGTCGGGGAGCGGCTCCTCGGGCGGGGCGAGCCGGAGGAGGCGCTGCCCTATCTGCGGGCCGCCGCCGGACTCGGGCCGGGCGGCCCCGGGACCCGGCTGGTCGGCGAGGCCCACCTGGCCCTGGCCGAGCAGTGGCTGCGCAGAGCGGCACAGGAGAAGGACCCCCGGGCGGCCCGGCGCCTGGGCGACCTCGAGTTCGGACGCGGTGAGGTCCTCGAGGCGCTGGAGCACTACGCGTGGGCTCACCGGTGGGGTCACGCGGCCGTTGCCCGCGGTCTGGCCATGTACACGATGCTCATGGGTGAGCGTGAGCTCGCCGAGGCGTTCCTGTCCCGGGCGAAGGACGCCGGTGACCGGGCGGCCGCCGGACTCCTGGAACTGGGCCGCGAGGAGATCGCGGACGCTGCCGAGAAGCACTTCTCCGACGAGGTCAGTCGTGCCATGGCAATGACCCACCGCGGTGTCGCCCAGGAGAAGAAGGGGGATCCGGAGCGGGCCCGCGAGCACTACGAACAGGGCTATCGGGGCGGCGACGCCTACGGCGCCTACCGTCTGGCGGAGCTGTTGCGCGCGCAGGGGTCGCCGGAGGCGGACCTCTGGTACCGCCGCGCCGCCGAGCTGGGGCATCCGGGTGCGCGCGCGGTGGTCGCCGAGGGCCCCGCTACCGTCGAGGAGTGACCAACCAGCCCCGCCCCCAGGCCGACGTCCCGCCCGCTCCCGAGCTGTTCACCTGGGAGTTCGCCACCGACCCCTATCCCGCCTACGCGTGGCTGCGCGAGCACGCCCCCGTGCACCGCACCGAGCTGCCCAGCGGTGTCGAGGCCTGGCTGGTCACCCGGTACGCCGACGCGAAGGAGGCCCTCGCGGACCCGCGGCTGTCCAAGAACCCCGCGCACCACGACGAGCCCGCCCACGCGAAGGGGAAGACCGGCATCCCTGGCGAGCGCAAGGCCGAGCTGATGACGCATCTGCTGAACATCGACCCGCCCGACCACACCCGGCTGCGCCGCCTGGTCAGCAAGGCGTTCACACCGCGCCGGGTCGCCGAGTTCGCGCCCCGGGTGCAGGAGCTGACCGACCAGCTCCTCGACCGGTTCGCGCAGCGGGGCGAGGCCGACCTGATCCACGACTTCGCCTTCCCGCTGCCCATCTACGCCATCTGCGACCTGCTGGGCGTCCCGCGCGAGGACCAGGACGACTTCCGGGACTGGGCGGGGATGATGATCCGGCACGGCG
Source organism: Streptomyces hilarionis (assembly GCF_024539675.1). Classification (GTDB taxonomy): domain Bacteria; phylum Actinomycetota; class Actinomycetes; order Streptomycetales; family Streptomycetaceae; genus Streptomyces; species Streptomyces hilarionis. The sequence continues at coordinate 11,627 of NZ_JAHHIT010000109.1, forward strand.
GGGGACCGCGTGGCGGGGTCGCGCGGTCGGTGAAGAAGATGCGCGGCTATCTGCTGGAGCTCATCCACCGCAAACGCGCGGAGCTGCCCGCCCGGCCGGCCCCCGGCGAGGACCTCATCTCCGGCCTCATCCGCGCGTCCGACCACGGCGAGCACCTCACCGAGAACGAGGCCGCGGCCATGGCCTTCATCCTGCTGTTCGCCGGCTTCGAGACGACGGTCAACCTCATCGGCAACGGCGCCTACGCCCTGCTCACCCACCCCGAACAGCGTGACCGTCTCCAGCGGTCGCTCACCGGCGTCGACGGCGACCGGTCCCTGCTGGAGACCGGGATCGAGGAACTCCTGCGCTACGACGGCCCGGTGGAGCTGGCGACCTGGCGGTTCGCGACCGAGCCGCTGCGCGTCGGCGGCCAGGACATCGCGACCGGCGACCCCGTCCTCGTGGTCCTCGCGGCGGCCGACCGCGATCCGGCGCGTTTCGCGGACCCCGACGTGCTCGACCTCTCCCGCCGGGACAACCAGCACCTCGGCTACGGGCACGGCATCCACTACTGCCTGGGCGCCCCGCTGGCCCGGCTGGAGGGCCGGACCGCGCTCGCCACTCTCCTCACCCGGCTGCCCGACCTCCGACTGGCGGCGGACCCGGCCGAGTTGAGGTGGCGGGGCGGGCTCATCATGCGGGGCCTGCGCACGTTGCCGGTGGCGTTCGAACCGGAGCGCCCCGATGCCGGACCGGCCCGGGTCTGACCGCATGTCAGCCGGAGTGTGACCGTTCGGCGAAGCAAAGGTGACCGCTCCTCAACTCTGTGATCTTCACGTGATCTGCGCGGCATGAACTTGTGACAAGTGATCGTCTGCCGATACGTTCACTCGTCAGCGCGACCGGTCGGTCCCGGCCGTCGCGCCGGTACTGCTGTCCAGAGAAAGGCCCCCCGCATGCTCTCCGGGAACGGTCGACACCGTCGCCCCCGTCAGGCTCCGGCCCTGCTCGTCGCTGCCGGGGTGACCGGCTCGGCCATCGCCATCCCGCTGCTCGCCGCCTCCGGCGCCAGCGCGGCCGACGGCACGGTGTGGGACAAGGTGGCGCAGTGCGAGACCGGCGGCTCGTGGAGCGCCGACAAGGGCGACGGCGAGTTCGGCGGTCTGAGCCTCAGCCAGAAGGACTGGGAGACGTACGGGGGGCTCGACTTCGCCGCCCGTCCCGACCTGGCCAGCCGCAACCAGCAGATCGCGGTGGCGCAGAAGGTGCTCGCGGCCCAGGGCATCGGCGCGTGGGGGACCTGTGGGCTGACCAGCGGCCTCACCAAGGCGAACGGCGCGCTGAACGTGGACACGGGCCTGGGGGACGACTCCTCCGGTTCGTCCTCCTCCGGACTGTCCGATCTGTCCAGGGGCCTGTCCGGATCCTCGGGCTCCTCGGACTCGGCGGGCTCCTCCGCGGCCTCGGGCGACGCTTCGTCCGATGCGAGCGGTTCGTCCGACTCGTCCACGGATCCCGCCGGTTCGCCCTCGGGGTCGCCTTCCTCCTCTTCCTCGGCTTCGTCCTCTTCGTCCCCTTCCGCCTCGTCCTCCGCAGCCGCGGGCGACTCCACCGGCTCCGCCGGGGGCAAGGGTTCGGGCGCCGCGGGCGCCGGACGCACGGGCGACGGCTCGCCCACGGTCACCCCGGAAGCGGACGAGTCGGACAAGTCGGTACAGGATGTGGGCTCTTGGAGTCTCGTCGACACCGGCGCCCTCGGCTCCGGCCGCCACCGCGGCGCCACCGCCGAGGAGGACACGGCCAAGAGCGCCACGGACGTCGCGCCCAACGCGGCGGCCCCCGCCTCCGCCGGCCGGCACGCCGCGGCCACCTACGTCGTCCAGGAGGGCGACTCGCTCGCCTCCATCGCCGACTCCCTTGGCCTCGACGGCGGATGGCGCGCCCTGTACGCCGAGAACAAGGACCTCATCGGCGCCGACCCGAGCGACATCGCTGCCGGTCAGACCCTCGACACAGGCGTCCAATAGGGCGCAAAACCCGGTAAAAACAGCGGGAGTTCACGTCACGCTTCGCGCCGAATGTCCGGTTTGGTGAAAGTGTGGGATGAGTCTCAGAAGCCCTGATCGTCTTTGAAATTCGGCGGATCACGTGTCTACGGTCGAGGCCGCTCGGCAACCCGAGCCCCGGCCGTCGCAACGCCGAATCCTGCCAGCGGCAGCCCGGGAACAGTCGTCGCGTCAAGCGCCGTAGGCAGGAGCGGGGGACCCAAGGTAAGCGCCGGGACCGGCTGTAGAGGCTGGATCCGGCTTGGGGTGAAGTCGCCCCTCCAGGGAGCACTGCTTCCGGAGGAGTGACCGGGCAACTCACACGGCCCGAACCCGACAGCTCACCTCGCAGGCGTCGGTGAGGGGATCCACCATGCTGTTTTCCGCCAAGGGCAAGCACCGTCGTCCGTCCAAGGCCACCCGCGCCGCCGCTCTGGCCGGCGTCACCGGTGTCGCCATCGCCGCTCCGCTGATGGCGGCCGGCAACGCCTCCGCCGCCACCGCCTCCGAGTGGGACGCGGTCGCCCAGTGCGAGTCCGGCGGCAACTGGTCCATCAACACCGGCAACGGCTACTACGGCGGCCTCCAGTTCTCCGCCTCCACCTGGGCCGCGTACGGCGGCACGCAGTACGCCGCGCAGGCCAACCAGGCCTCCAAGTCGCAGCAGATCTCCGTCGCCGAGAAGGTCCTCGCCTCCCAGGGCAAGGGCGCCTGGCCGGTCTGCGGCACCGGCCTGTCCGGCGCCTCCTACAACGGCGGCTCCGACTCCTCGAACTCCTCCGGCTCCTCCAGCTCCTCCGGTTCGTCGGACAGCGGCAACAGCACCCGCTCGACCGAGAAGCAGAGCGCCTCCCGCTCCACCGACCGCCCGGCCGCCTCCAAGACGGTCACCACCCCGACCGGCGAGAAGGTCAAGAAGGGTGACGGCGAGTACAAGGTCGTCAAGGGCGACACCCTCAGCTCCATCGCCGCGAAGCACAAGGTCAAGGGCGGCTGGCACAAGCTGTTCGAGCTGAACAAGGACATCGTCGAGGACGCCAACCTCATCTTCCCGGGTCAGCAGCTGCACCTGAAGTGACACCCGGCTCCCCGAGAGGCCACAGCGCCCCCACAGGAGAGGTCCGCACACTGAGGACCTCGTGAGGGCCGCCCCCCGTCCCCACGGGCTCCCCGCCCCGGTGCGTGTTCCCCCGTACGCACCGGGGCGGGGTTTCTCTTTGCCCGCTTCCCGCCCTCGTTTTCGCCCGCCCGACGTCTCCCGGCAACCTTTCTCGGCCACCCCCTTTGTTCCGGGCGTGAACAATAGGTACGGTCTGTCTGTCCACGGGACGGTCGGTCGGCTGCCGACGGCCCGGGGGCGGTTAGGCTCTAGTCGCAAGGCTCGCCGCAGGCCGTCACGGCCCACGGGCCCCGCACAACCAGCGTCACATCCCAAGAAGGAGATGCTCGTGCCGTCCATCGACGTCGTCGTAGCCCGGGAAATCCTGGACTCCCGAGGCAACCCCACGGTCGAGGTCGAGGTCGGCCTCGACGACGGCAGCACGGGTCGTGCCGCCGTTCCGTCCGGCGCTTCCACCGGCGCCTTCGAGGCCGTCGAGCTCCGCGACGGCGACCCCAACCGCTACCACGGCAAGGGTGTCGAGAAGGCCGTCCTCGCCGTCATCGAGCAGATCGGCCCGGAGCTCGTCGGCTACGACGCCACCGAGCAGCGCCTGATCGACCAGGCCATGTTCGACCTGGACGCCACCGACAACAAGGGCTCGCTCGGCGCCAACGCCATCCTCGGCGTCTCGCTCGCCGTCGCCCACGCCGCCTCCGAGGCCAGCGACCTGCCGCTGTTCCGCTACCTGGGCGGACCGAACGCGCACCTGCTGCCCGTTCCGATGATGAACATCCTGAACGGCGGCTCGCACGCCGACTCCAACGTGGACATCCAGGAGTTCATGATCGCCCCGATCGGCGCGGAGTCCTTCTCCGAGGCGCTGCGCTGGGGCGCCGAGGTCTACCACACCCTCAAGAAGGTGCTGAAGACCAAGGGCCTGTCCACCGGCCTCGGCGACGAGGGCGGCTTCGCCCCGAACCTGGAGTCCAACCGCGCCGCGCTCGACCTCATCATCGAGGCCGTCCAGCAGGCCGGTTACATCCCCGGCGAGCAGATCGCGCTCGCGCTCGACGTCGCCGCCTCCGAGTTCTACAAGGACGGCAAGTACGAGTTCGAGGGCAAGTCCCGCTCGGCCGCCGAGATGACCGAGTACTACGAGGAGCTCGTCTCCGCGTACCCGCTGGTCTCCATCGAGGACCCGCTGTTCGAGGACGACTGGGCCGGCTGGAAGGTCATCACCGACAAGCTGGGCGACAAGGTCCAGATCGTCGGCGACGACCTCTTCGTCACCAACCCCGAGCGCCTCGCCCGCGGCATCGAGGAGGGCTCCGCGAACGCCCTGCTCGTCAAGGTCAACCAGATCGGCTCGCTGACCGAGACCCTGGACGCCGTCGAGATGGCCCAGCGCAACGGCTTCAAGTGCATGATGTCCCACCGCTCCGGCGAGACCGAGGACGTCACCATCGCCGACCTCGCCGTCGCGGTGAACTGCGGTCAGATCAAGACCGGCGCCCCGGCCCGCTCGGACCGCGTCGCCAAGTACAACCAGCTGCTGCGCATCGAGGAGATCCTCGACGACGCCGCGGTGTACGCCGGCCGCAGCGCCTTCCCGCGCTTCCGCTCCGCGAACCAGTAGCACGGCACGGGCGGAGCGCCGATCCCCCGGGGCCGGGGCTCCCGCCAGTCGTACGTACGTCCCCGTACCCGGTCCCGTACCGTGTGCGGGGACGTACGCACGTGAAGGGGAGGCGGAGCACATGCCCGTGAAGGACCGGGACCGGTTCTCCACCGCGACCAGGATCAAGCTGCTCGGCGAGCAGACCGCGGCCCGGGTCTACCGCTCCCAGACGAAACGCCAGGCCCGCCGCTCGCGCCTCACCGGGCGCGCGGCCCTGCTGGCGCTCGTCCTGTGCACGCTGATCGTCGCCCTGGCCTACCCCATGCGCCAGTACGTCTCCCAGCGCGCCGAGGTGGCCGACCTGCAACGCGAGAAGGAGCAGGCCGGCGAGCGCGTGCGGCAGCTGCGCGACCTCAAGGCGCGCTGGCAGGACGACGCGTACGCCGAGCAGCAGATCCGACAGCGACTGCACTACGTGCTGCCGGGGGAGACCGGCTACATCGTCGTCGACCCGGACGCCGCCCAACAGTCCCGCGCCGACCTCGGGGCGGCGGACCGCCCCTGGTACGCGAACGTCTGGGACGGGGTCGACTCGTCGGACGCCTCCGACCAGTGACCGACCGATAGAAAGACAGGCATGGAAACAGCCCCGCCGACCACCCCGCGCACCGAGCCCACCGACGCGGACGTCGAGGCCTTCAAGCAGCAGCTCGGACGCCCGCCGCGCGGCCTGCGCGCGATCGCGCACCGCTGCCCCTGCGGACAGCCGGACGTCGTCGAGACGGCCCCGCGGCTGCCCGACGGCACCCCCTTCCCGACGCTGTACTACCTGACGTGCCCGAAGGCCAACTCGGCGATCGGCACGCTGGAGGCCAACGGCGTGATGAAGGAGATGACGGAGCGGCTTCAGAGCGATCCGGAGCTCGCCGCCTCCTACCGCGCCGCGCACGAGGACTACGTCCGGCGCCGCGACGAGATCGAGGAGCTGAAGAACTTCCCCAGCGCCGGCGGCATGCCGGACCGGGTGAAGTGCCTGCACGTGCTGGTGGCGCACTCCTTGGCGGCGGGCCCGGGCGTCAACCCGCTCGGCGACGAGGCGCTGGCGATGCTCCCGCAGTGGTGGCGCAAGGGCGCCTGCGTGACCCTGCCGACGGACTCCCCGTCGGAGCCGGCGACGGACCCGGCGGCGGACCCCGCGAGGGGAGAGGCGCGATGACCCGGGTCGCCGCCGTCGACTGCGGCACCAACTCCATCCGGCTGCTCGTCGCCGACGCCGACCCGCGCACCGGCGAACTCGTCGACCTGGACCGCCGGATGACGATCGTCCGGCTGGGCCAGGGCGTCGACCGCACCGGCCGGCTCGCCCCCGAGGCGCTGGAGCGGACCTTCGCCGCGTGCCGGGAGTACGCGGCCGTCGTCAAGGAGCTCGGCGCTCAGCGGCTCCGCTTCGTCGCGACCTCCGCCTCGCGGGACGCCGAGAACCGGGACGAGTTCGTGCGCGGCGTGCTGGACATCCTCGGCGTCGAGCCCGAGGTCATCACCGGCGAGCAGGAGGCCGCGTTCTCCTTCACGGGGGCGACGAAGGAGCTCACCGGCCGCGACGACCTCACCAGGCCCTACCTGGTGGTCGACATCGGCGGCGGCTCGACCGAGTTCGTCGTGGGCGACGACCGGGTGCGCGCCGCCCGCTCCGTCGACGTGGGCTGCGTGCGGATGACCGAGCGGCATCTGGTCGTGGACGGCAAGGTCACCGACCCGCCGACCGAGGGCCAGATCGCGGCCATGCGCGCCGACATCGAGGCCGCCCTCGACCTCGCCGAGCGCACCGTGCCCCTGCGCGAGGCGCACACGCTGGTCGGCCTGGCCGGCTCGGTCACGACGGTCTCGGCGATCGCTCAGGGGCTGCCCGCGTACGACTCCGCGGCCATCCACCACTCGCGCGTCTCGCACGACGAGGTCCGCGAGATCACCGAGCGGCTGCTGCGCTCGACGCACGCCGAGCGCGCGGCGATCGGCGCGATGCACCCGGGCCGGGTCGACGTGATCGCCGCGGGCGCGCTGGTGCTGCTGGCGATCATGGAGCGGATCGGCGCACGGGAGGTCGTGGTGAGCGAGCACGACATCCTCGACGGCATCGGCTGGTCTTTGGCCTGACCGCCTACAGGTTGCGGTAGACGTCCCGCCGGTCGCCCACCTTGACGACAAGGATGACGAGTTCACCGTCGTTGATCAGGTAGGCGATCCGGTAGCTTCCGACCCGGAGCCGGTAGAGGCCCGACGGGCCGGTGAGCTTCTTGACGTCGGCGTCCTCGCGGTACGGGTCGTCGCCGAGCGCGGTCAGCGCGGTCAGGACGCGCATGGCGTCGGGCCGGCTGATGGCCCGCAGCTGCCGCTGCGCTGCCGTGGTGAACCGGAAGGCGTACTTCACGCCGCCTCGCCGTCGTGCTCGGTGAACAGATCCGCCAGCAGTTCCGCCATCGTCACGGTGGGACCGCCCTCGGCCAGGACCGCTTCGGCTTCGCGCGCCAACATCACGTCGGCCGCTTCCTCCAGCGCCTCGAAGTCCGCGATCGGAACCACGGCCGCCACCGGAGCGCCGTTGCGCGTGATGACGGTCGGAACGCCTTCCTCGGCCCGGTTGATGTGGTCGGCGAGGTGCGCGCGGGCTTCCCGTACGGTCACGGTGTTCTCAGTCATGAGATCAGTGTACGCACTCGCGTGTACACGTGGTCGGGGAGTCGCGTTCGCGGGCGATCCTCGACGGCATCGCGTGGTCGGTCGCGTAACGCGGATCCGGCCCGCCGTGTGCACTCTGTCGAGCAGGCGGGATGCCCGGATGAGCGCAGGCGGGGGCCCTTCGGGGCCCCTCGGGCGCGTCCGCGGGACACCCCGGCGGGAAAGTTCGTGAAGTTCTTCACAAGGAATTCGGCCCTGTCGGAGGACGAAGGTGTCCCGGTTGACCCTTCCGGGGCCCCAACTGCCGTGTGAACGTGTTCAAAACAGGCGTGCGCGGACGTATCGCGGGGGGCGGGCGAGGGTGTGCCCGGAGGGTCTCGCGGCGCCCTCGGAAGGTCGGAGGAGCAGCTCACGCGGCATTGACAACGTCGCGCCCTACACGCTGGTTCCCGCCTCGCGCCATGATGTGGATCACGCGAGCGGCGGAGGATAGCACACACCCTCCCCAAGCTTGTGAAGGGGCGCACGAGCGACCCCCTCCGACCGGGTGGATACTCGATGGCATGAGCACCACGGAGCGTCCCAGGATCCTCGTAGTAGGCGGTGGGTACGTAGGCCTGTACGCAGCTCGGCGCATCCTCAAGAAGATGCGCTACGGCGAGGCGACCGTCACGGTCGTCGACCCCCGGTCGTACATGACCTACCAGCCCTTCCTCCCCGAAACCGCCGCCGGCAACATCTCCCCGCGCCACGTCGTCGTCCCGCTGCGACGCGTGCTGCCCAAGGCGGAGGTCCTCACCGGCCGGGTCACCACCATCGACCAGGACCGCAAGGTCGCCACGATCGCCCCGCTCGTGGGCGAGGCGTACGAGCTGCCCTTCGACTACCTGGTGATCGCGCTCGGCGCGGTCTCCCGCACCTTCCCGATCCCCGGCCTCGCCGAACAGGGCATCGGCATGAAGGGCGTCGAGGAGGCCATCGGCCTGCGCAACCACGTCCTCGAGCAGCTGGACAAGGCCGACTCCACCACCGACGAGGAGATCCGCCGCAAGGCGCTCACCTTCGTCTTCATCGGCGGCGGCTTCGCCGGTGCGGAGACCATCGGCGAGGTCGAGGACCTGGCCCGCGACGCGGCCAAGTACTACAAGACGGTGTCCCGCGAGGACATGCGCTTCATCCTGGTCGACGCCGCGGACAAGATCCTGCCCGAGGTCGGCCCCAAGCTCGGCCAGTACGGCAAGCAGCACCTGGAGAGCCGGGGCGTGGAGATCTACCTCTCCACCTCGATGGACTCCTGCGTGGACGGCCACGTCGTGCTGAAGAACGGGCTGGAGGTCGACTCCAGCACCATCGTGTGGACGGCCGGCGTCAAGCCCAACCCGGTGCTGGCCCGCTACGGCCTCCCGCTCGGCCCGCGCGGTCACGTCGACACCGCCCCGACCCTCCAGGTCCAGGGCACCGACTACATCTGGGCCGCCGGCGACAACGCCCAGGTCCCCGACGTCGCCGCCCGCAAGGCCGGCGTCGAGAACGCCTGGTGCCCGCCGAACGCCCAGCACGCGCTGCGTCAGGCCAAGGTCCTCGGCGACAACGTGATCTCCGGCATGCGGGGCTTCCCGCAGAAGGAGTACGCCCACTCCAACAAGGGTGCGGTGGCGGGCCTCGGCCTCCACAAGGGCGTCGCGATGATCGTCATGGGCAAGATGAAGATCAAGCTCAAGGGCCGTCTCGCCTGGTACATGCACCGTGGCTACCACGGCATGGCGATGCCGACCTGGAACCGCAAGATCCGCGTCTTCGCCGACTGGACCCTCGGCATGTTCCTCAAGCGCGAGGTCGTGGCGCTGGGCGCGCTGGAGTCCCCGCGCGAGGAGTTCTACGAGGCCGCCAAGCCCGCCCCCGTCGCCGCGAAGCCGGCCGCCGAGAAGACCGAGAAGGCCAACGCCTCCTGACCTCCGGTCGCCCAGCCCCGGTCCCTCGGGTCCGAGGCCGCTGAGACACCCCGAAGGGGCCGTCCGCCATCCGTGGTGCGGACGGCCCCTTCGGCGTGCCCGGCGCGACTCCGACGCGTCCGCCTCCGTCGGCGGCGCCGGAGTGTGCCGTGTCCAGGTATTTCGCCCAGCCGTGACGGCGTCGCGGGACTGGACACCGAGCCCCGTCGTGTTTACGTGGTGGCAGGACATTCCGGGATCACCGTCACGGAGGTGTGCATCATGGCCGACACCGCGCAGCGGCTCCATGAGCTCGTCGAACAGATGCTGGGAACCCCTTTCCCGGTGCGGGTGCGCGCGTGGGACGGTTCGCAGGCGGGCCCGCCCGGCGCGCCGGCCCTGGTCGTGCGCAACCGCAGGGCCCTGCGCCGGCTGCTGTTCAAGCCCGGCGAACTGGGCCTGGCCCGCGCCTGGGTGGCCGGCGACCTGGACGTCGAGGGCGACCTCTACACGGCGCTCGACCTCGTCTCCGGACTCCTGTGGGAGCGCGGCGACGACGCCCGCACCCTCGTCCAGGCCCTGCGCGACCCCGAGTTCCGCGGCGCGGCCCGCGGGCTGCTGAAGCTCGCCGGCCCCCCGCTGCCGCCGGCGCCGCCCCGCGAGGAGATCCGCCGGACCGGGCACCGGCACACCCGCCGCACCGACCGACGCGCCATCAGCCACCACTACGACGTCGGCAACGACTTCTACGCACTCGTCCTCGGCCCGTCCATGGTCTACTCGTGCGCCTACTGGGAGACGGCGGACGGATCCCTGGAGGACGCCCAGCGCGACAAGCTCGAACTGGTCTGCCGCAAGCTCGACCTGAGACCGGGTCGGCGTCTGCTGGACGTCGGCTGCGGCTGGGGGTCGATGGCGATCCACGCGGCCCGCGAGCACGGCGTGCGCGTCGTGGGGATCACCCTCTCCCAGGAGCAGGCGGCCCATGCCCGCAAGCGCGCCGCCGAGGCCGGGCTCACCGACCGCGTCGAGATCCGCGTCCAGGACTACCGGGACGTCGCCGACGGACCGTTCGACGCGATCTCCTCCATCGGCATGGCGGAACACGTCGGCTCCGACAGGTACCTGGAGTACGCGCGCGTCCTGCACGCGCTCCTGAAGCCGGGCGGCCGGCTGCTCAACCACCAGATCGCCCGCCGCCCGCAGCGCGACGAGTCCGCCTACGGCGTGGACGCCTTCATCGACGCCTACGTCTTCCCCGACGGCGAACTCGCCCCCGTCGGCGCCACGGTCGGACACCTCGAACGCGCCGGCTTCGAGGTCCGCGACCTGGAGTCGATCCGTGAGCACTACGCGCTCACCCTGCGCCGCTGGGTGACCCGTCTGGAGGAGGGCTGGGACCGGGCCGTCCACCTGACGAGCCCCGGCCGCGCACGGGTGTGGCGGCTCTACATGGCCGCCTCCGCCGTCGCCTTCGAACGCAACCGCATCGGCGTCAACCAGGTCCTTGCCGTGCGGACCCCCGAGTCGGGCGGCTCGGGGATGCCGTTGCGGGCCCGCACCTGGAACTGACCGCCACGGGCGAAGGGGCCCCGCGCCGTTCCCCGGCGCGGGGCCCCTCGCTCGTGCCCGCCGTCGCGCGCGGCGCGCTACTCCGACTTGATCGCCGCCAGCATGTTCAGCCGGGAGGCCCGGCGGGCCGGCCACAGCGCCGCCAGGATGCCCACGGCGGCGGCCAGGGTCAGGAAGAGCGCCATCCTCCCCCAGGGCAGGACGAGTTCGTACGTGGGCATCTTCGTGCCGAGCAGCTCGCCGGCCGCCCAGCCGAAGAACACGCCCAGTCCGATGCCGAGCACCCCGCCGAAGAGCGAGATCACGAGGGACTCCAGCCGGACCATCCGCTTCACCGAGCGCCGGTCCAGACCGATGGCGCGCAGCATGCCGATCTCCTGCGAGCGCTCGAAGACCGACATCGCCAGGGTGTTGACGACGCCGAGGACGGCGACGATCACGGCCATCGCGAGCAGCCCGTAGAGCATGTTGAGCACCAGCGTGAACGTCTTCGCGATCTCGTGGGAGAGGTCCGCCTTGCTCTGGACCTTGATGGCCGGGTTGGAGCCGAGGGCCTTCTCCAGCCGGTCCGCCGTGCCGTCCGAGGCCCCGCCCGACGTCTTGACCATGACCTGCATGTCGGCCGGGTCCGCCACATGCGGGGTGAGGACCGCGTTGTCGACGATGATGCCCCGGATCAGTTGGTTGCCCTCGTAGACCCCGGCGACCGTCAGCGGCTGCTTCTTGCCGTCCTCGTAGTGCACCGTGAAGGTGGAACCCGCCTTCCAGTGATGGGACTTGGCGGTGTTCTCGTCGACGACGACCCGCGCGCCGGCCACCGTGAAGGCGCCGTCGGCGACCTTGAGGTCGGTGAGGCCGCCGAACGCGGAGCCGGTGACGCCGGTGAGGTACTCGGTCGTGCCGTCGATGCGGCCGGGCGCGTTGCGCATCGGACTGGTGGAGGTCACCCCGGCGACGGACCGCAGCTTGTCGTCGACGTCCGGGGACAGTTCGTTGCCGTTGGCCATCGACACGATGTAGTCGGCCCTGATCGCGGAGGACGCCATCTTGTCGATGGACCGCTGAAGGCTGCCCGCCATCACGGTCATGCCGGTGATCAGGGTCAGCCCGATCATCAGCGCCGACGCCGTCGCGGCCGTGCGGCGGGGGTTGCGCACCGAGTTCTGGCGGGCCAGCTTGCCCGACACCCCGAAGATCCGCATGAGCGGCGCGGAGGCCGCGATCAGCGGGCGCGACAGCAGCGGGGTCAGGATGAACACGCCGAGGATCAGCAGCACCGCGCCGAGCCCCATGGGGGCCTGGCCGTCCGAGCCGCCCATCGTCGTCGCGGCGAGGACCACGGCCACGCCCGCCGCCGAGAACAGCGCGCCCAGCGTGTTGCGCAGCACCAGCGACTTGGTGGTGGCGGCGGCGTGCACGCTGCTCATCGCGGCGACCGGCGGGATCTTCGCGGCCCGGCGGCCGGGCAGCCAGGCGGCCAGCATGGTGATGACGACGCCGACACCGAGGGCGGTGGCCACCGTGCCCGGGGAGACGACGAGCGGCCCGTCGGGCACGGTCGCCCCCAGCGTCCCCATCAGCGAGCGCAGTCCGGCCCCGATGCCGATGCCGGCGACCAGGCCGGTCACGCCGGCGACCGTGCCCACCACGAACGCCTCGATCAGCACGGACCGGGTCACCTGCCGGCGCGAGGCGCCCACGGCCCGCAGCAGCGCGAGCTCCTTGGTGCGCTGGGCGACCAGCATGGTGAAGGTGTTGGCGATGATGAAGGTGCCCACGAACAGCGCGATGCCGGCGAACACCAGCAGCCCCTGCTTCAGCCCGCTCATCGACGAGGAGATCGTGCGCGCCTGGTCGTCGGCGAGCTGCCGGCCGGTGGTGGTCTCCACCTGACCCTTCGGCAGAGCGGCGTCCAGAGCCGACTTCAGCGCGCTCTGCGAGGTCCCGGCGGCGGCCTTCACGTCGATCTCGTCGTAGACGCCGGGCTTGCCGAAGAGCTTCTGCGCGCTCGCCGTGTCGAACAGGGCGAGGCTGCCGCCGGCGGCGACGTTGCCGTCGTCGGTGGTGAACACGCCGGTGACGCGCGGGGCGAGGACGGGCCCGTCGACGGAGAGCCGCACGGTGTCGCCGACCTCGTACCCGGCGCGCTCGGCGGTCTTCGCGTCGATGACGACCTCGTTCACGCCCCGCGGGGCGCGCCCGGAGACGAGCGGGTAGCGGACGTCCTTCGTCCCCCAGTAGTTGCCGCCCTGCGACTGGAAGCCGCCGCCGATGAGCTTGCCGTCCTTGTCGGCCATGGCGGTGAAGCCGGTCACGACGCCGACGGCGGACGCGGCGCCCGGCGTCTTCGCGCTGCGCTCCAGCAGGGCCTGGGTCAGTTCGGGCGTCTTGACGATGCGGTCGCCGACGTCCGGCTGCGCCTCGGCGGTGACGGCGACGTCGACCTGGTCGAAGCCCTTGGCGGAGCTCTTCTGGAGGGCGTCGGAGAGGGTGTTGGTGAAGACCAGGGTCCCCGACACGAAGGCCACGCCGAGCATCACGGCGAGCACGGTCATCAGGAGCCTGGCCTTGTGCGCGAGCACGTTGCGCAAGGCGGTACGGAACATGGGTGTGTCGTCTCAGTCCTGCTCGTCGGCGAGCGGTAGGTCCCGGTACGGGGTCAGCTGGTGCGGCCCTTGGCGTCGAACCGCTTCATGCGGTCGAGCACCGACTCGGCCGTCGGCCCGTGCACCTCGTCGACGATCCGCCCGTCCGCGAGGAAGACCACCCGGTCCGCGTAGGCCGCGGCCACCGGGTCGTGGGTCACCATCACCACCGTCTGCCCCAGCTCGCGCACGGAGTTGCGCAGAAAGCCCAGCACCTCGGCGCCGGAGCGGGAGTCGAGGTTGCCGGTCGGCTCGTCGCCGAAGATGATGTCCGGCCGCGAGGCCAGGGCGCGGGCGACGGCGACCCGCTGCTGCTGTCCGCCGGAGAGCTGCGAGGGCCGGTGGCTCAGCCGGTCGGCGAGCCCGACCATCTTGATGACCGTGTCCAGCCACTCCTTGTCGGGCCTGCGGCCCGCGATGTCCATCGGCAGCGTGATGTTCTCCAGCGCGCTCAGCGTCGGCAGCAGGTTGAACGCCTGGAAGATGAACCCGATCTTGTCCCGGCGCAGCTTGGTGAGCTGCTTGTCCTTCAGGGAGCCGAGCTCGGTGTCGCCGATGCGCACGGAACCGGAGGAGAAGGTGTCCAGGCCCGCCACGCAGTGCATCAGCGTGGACTTGCCGGAGCCGGAGGGCCCCATGATCGCGGTGAACTCGGCCTGGCGGAAGTCGACGGAGACCCGGTCCAGGGCGACCACCTGGGTCTCGCCCTGTCCGTAGATCTTCGACAGGTCCGTGGCGCGTGCGGCCGCTGTGGTGGTCCGGTCGGCGAGGGGGCTGGTGGTCACGGAGTGGTGCTCCTGTCGGGACGACGGCGGGTTCCTTGGGGACGTGAACCATCGTCCCGGCCGCCGGCCGCCGTGTAGTCAGCCGCTGTTCCGGTTCTGAGGGCAGACTCCGGACGGACCGCGGGCCCTCGTGTCATACCTGGGGATGACGTCCGCCCCCTACCCGCTCCCGTGCCCGTCCGCCGGTCGGACATTCGTCGAGAACCGGTGGAGCAACCTCGTTCGGACGGTGAAATTCCGTCATTCCGCATGCACAAGCGGTTTCCGCACGGGACGCTACTGGCAGGTGCGGATGGCGGGTTCCCGGTGCTGATGCACCCTCAGACATCAATAAAATAAGACAACATCGGGTCTGATCGTCCGCAGACGGGGGGACGGATCCCGATAGGGTCGGTAGCTCAAGCGGAGCCCTAGGCCTGCCCAGATGGTGGAATGCAGACACGGCGAGCTTAAACCTCGCTGCCCCTTCGCGGGCGTGCCGGTTCAAGTCCGGCTCTGGGCACTTCCGACGTCTCGGTGATCCCTCCACCGTCCCGACCGTTGACACCCACTGGACAGGGGCGCACACTCACGTCCCAGACGAGTGAAGAAAACTTCACTGTGCGAACAGCCTTCGAAGGGAACGCCCGATGCGCACCACCGTCGGCATCGTCGGCGCCGGCCCCGCCGGCCTCCTCCTCGCCCGCCTGCTCCACGTCGCCGGCATCGACTGCGTCGTGCTCGAGAGCCGCGACCGGGCCTACGTGGAGCACCGCCAGCGCGCCGGGATCCTGGAACAGGGCACGGTGGACGTCCTGCGCGCGGCCGGCGCCGGGGAGCGCATGGACCGGGTCGGGCTGCGACACGACGGCATCGAGCTGCGGTTCGGCGGGCGACGCCACCGCGTGGACTTCCCCGCCCTGACCGGCGGCCGGTCCGTGACGGTCTACGCCCAGACGGAGGTGTGCAAGGACCTCATCGCCCTCCAGCTCGCGCAGGGCGGCCCGCTGCTCTTCGAGGCGGAGGCGCTGGCCGTGGAGGACGCCGACACCGACCGCCCGCGCGTGCGCTTCCGCCACGAGGGCGTCGAGGACGTCCTGGAGTGCGACTACGTCGTGGGCTGCGACGGGTTCTGGGGCGTCGCCCGCAAGGCCGTCCCGGCCGGGACGGCCCGCGTCTTCGAGCGGACCTACCCCTTCGGCTGGCTCGGGATCCTCGCCGACGTGCCGCCCTCGCACGACGAACTCGTCTACGCCCGCCACGAGCGCGGCTTCGCGCTGCTCTCCATGCGCTCGCCGTCCGTCTCCCGGCTCTACCTCCAGGTGCCCCAGGACACGGACCCGCGCGCGTGGGCGGACGAGGAGATCTGGGACGAGCTGACCCGCCGCTTCGCGACCGACGACGACTGGCGGCTGGAGCGCGGACCGATCACCCAGAAGTCGGTCACCCCCATGCGGTCCTACGTCCACGAGCCCATGCGGCACGGCCGGCTCTTCCTCGCCGGGGACGCGGCCCACATCGTCCCGCCGACCGGCGCCAAGGGGCTGAATCTCGCCGTCGGGGACGTCGTCACCTTCGCGCGCGCCCTGACGCACCAGCGGCGGACGGGATCCCCGGCCCTCCTGGACGCCTACTCGCAGACCTGTCTGCGGCGCGTGTGGCAGGCGGAGCGGTTCTCCTACGACATGACGACCCTGCTCCATCCGGACCCGGGCGCCACCCCGTTCGAGGGGCGGCTCCAGCTCGCCCGGCTGGAGCGCATCGCCTCCTCGCGGGCCGCCGAGACCGATCTGGCCGAGGGCTACACCGGGTTCGCGTTCGATTGATCGAACAGCGGGGTTCGTCCGGTCTCCGTGGGATACCGGCCTTGTCCCGGCTTGGTCATGATCAGGGGCGGTCCGTAGCGGGAATGACCACGCGGCGTAGCGTGTTGCGCGACAGGATGAGGGAAAGATCCTCCCCAAGCACTAGGGTCAATCCTTTGCCTACCTATTACCCTTGAGCCAAGGCCGCGCAGTGTGGCCATGGAGGAGTGCAATGAGGAGCAGAAACCCGGTCTTCTCGCGACGGGGGTTCAGCCGCGACAACGGCTACGCGGGCTTCAACGCCGCGCCGCAGGCCGGGGGACCCGCAGTCGGCACGCAGCAGGGCAACCCGTACGCCCAGCAGGCCGGCAACCCGTACGCGCAGAACCCCTACGCCCAGCAGGACCTTCAGTACGGCGCCCCGCCGCAGGCCCCGGCCGCCACCGGCCGCATGACCATGGACGACGTCGTCGCGCGCACCGCGACCACGCTCGGCGCCGTGGTCGTCGCGGCGATCCTGTCGTGGCTGCTGCTGCCGGTCGACGAGGCCAACATCAACAAGTCGTACGGCATCGCCGTCGGCGCCGGTCTGGTCGCGATGGTGCTGGCGCTCGTCCAGTCCTTCAAGCGACGCCCGGTGCCCGCGCTGATCCTGTCGTACGCCGCGCTCGAGGGCGTCTTCCTCGGCGTGATCTCCAGCGCGGTGTCCACCTACATCGCGGACGGCGTCGTCGCCCAGGCGGTGCTCGGCACCATGGCGGTCTTCGCCGGCGTGCTCGTGGCGTACAAGGCGGGCTGGATCCGCGTCAACCGCCGCTTCTACGGCTTCGTCATGGCCGCCGCCATCGGGTTCGTCCTGCTGATGGCCGTGAACCTGCTGTTCGCGGTCTTCGGCGGCGGTGACGGCCTCGGCTTCCGCAGCGGCGGCCTGGGCATCGTGTTCGGCATCATCGGCATCATCCTCGGCGCCTGCTTCCTCGCCCTCGACTTCAAGCAGGTCGAGGACGGAGTCGCCTACGGCGCCCCGCGCGAGGAGGCCTGGCTCGCCGCCTTCGGCCTCACGATGACGCTGGTGTGGATCTACATGGAGTTCCTGCGACTGCTGTCGATCCTGAACAGCGACTGACCCGCCGCACGGCGGGCGACAACGCGGCGAAGGGCCCCGGGACACCGTCCCGGGGCCCTTCGCGTGCCGGCGTGCGTGCGGCGCGAGCGCGTCAGTGCCCTGCTCCGGGCTCAGGCCGCTCGCAGCCGCGCTGCCTCGTGCCGGGCCCCGCGACCCCCGGCAGGATCCGCACGGCAGGCCCTAAGTCAGTTTGCGCGCGGCCCTCCTCAGGTCGTACTCGTGGATGATCGCCTTGGCGTGGCCGTACGCGAGGTTGTGCTCGGCACGCAGCCAGCTGACCTTCTCCTCGAAGCGGAGAGCGGGGCCTTCGTCGACGGTGCGCAGCCAGTCGGAGACCTCACGACCGGTGCAATGGGGGATGCGGGCCAGTATGTTGCGGTGGGTCTCCTCGGAGAGGACATGGGACATCGGCGCCTCCGGTAGCAAAGGGGATGTAAGCCGGTCCTTCAGGTCACCGTGCCTGAGTGTTCGCCCGTTGGCAACAGTCCCGGTGCGACGCGTAGTCTCGCGGCGTGGCTGATACGACGTCCCTGACCCGTGCGGTGGATCACTTCGCCGACCGTCTGCGCGCCGCCCCGCAGAGCCGGCTGCAACGAGGCGCGGCCGCCGAGGCGCTCGCGCTGGCCCGGGAGTTGGCCCGGCGGACCCAGCTCGTCGAGGAGCCCGGCACACCGCTGCGGCAGATGCCCGACGCCGGGATGTTCGCCGCCGCCGACCAGGTCACCGTCGCCGCACACGACCTGGCCCTCGTGCTCACGGACGAGGGCCAGATCGAGGAAGCGGTGGAACTGGTGGCGCAGGCGCAGAAGCGCGCCGGCGTGTGAGCCTCACAGACTCGCTATGACCCGGTCCGCCAGGATGTAGACGTTGTCCGCGCCGCACTGGAACGTCAGGGTGTAGGCGCCGGAGACGCCCGAACCGCCCAGCAGGAACGGGGTCTCGCCCGCGGTGAGGGCCGCGGCGAGGCGTTCGGCCGTCTCGCGGTGGCCCGGCGTCATGCACAGGGTGGTGCCGTCGGCGAAGACGTAGACGTCGAGGGTGCCCAGCGGGCCGGGGCGCACGTCGGTCAGTTCGACCTGGGACGTCGCGAGTTCCTCCAGGGTGGCCACCGTGCGCTCGTGGTCGTTCACGACGGGTGACTGTACCGGCACGAAGTCGGGGTGGGACGGGTGGCGGCGGCGGGCCGCCGCGAGCTCCGCGGACTCGCCGCTGAAGTCGTCGCCGTCCGCGGTGGGCTCGGCCACCGGCTCCAGCCCGATGAAGTCCGCCTGGCGGGGCAGGAACAGCTCGCTGTCGGGCAGTCCCAGCAGGGACGGGGCGTCCGAGCCGTCACGGGCCTCCTGGGCCGCCCAGAAGGCGCGCGCCTCGGCGAGTTCCCGCTCCCGCTCCTCCGCGAGGGCCTCGGCGACCGCGGCGCGTATCTCAGCCGCGTCGGCGGTGGTGCGGGCGGCCGGCACGAAGCCGCGCAGGTGCGCGGCCGCGCTCTCGGCGCTCTCCGCGTTCCTGGCGAGCTCGGCGTGCAGGGCGGCGACCTGCCGGCGCAACTGCAAGAGGGTGCGCAGGACGGCGACGCCCACGGCGCCCGTGGCGGCCGTGGTGACCAGCAAGGCGATCGGCATGGCGCTCACTGACGTACTCCCGGTTCAAAGTCGACCCCCGACTTCCTACATCAGCTTGAAGGGTGGACTATCCAGCTGTCAGTGCGTAACGTCACGAAACGGACAGGACTTTGGGCCTGGGGTTTACTGCCGAAAGGCGCTGAGCTGGGTAAATCCCTCCGGGGAGGGAGATAGGTCACATCCTGGGGGAGATTGGATCACAAAAAGGCCCGGAGTCCAGGTGCTTTCCGGACTCCGGGCCGAACCGTGACGGCAGGTGCCGGAGCGGCTACGCAGAGGCTCCGTCAGGTCGCCGCCCCACGAGGTCAGCTCAGGCGCTCGATGACCATCGCCATGCCCTGGCCGCCGCCCACGCACATGGTCTCCAGACCGAACTGCTTGTCGTGGAACTGGAGGGAGTTGATCAGCGTGCCGGTGATCCGGGCGCCCGTCATGCCGAAGGGGTGGCCGACGGCGATGGCGCCGCCGTTGACGTTCAGCTTGTCGAGGTCGATGCCGAGGTCGCGGTAGGAGGGGATCACCTGGGCGGCGAACGCCTCGTTGATCTCGACCAGGTCGATGTCGTCGATGGTGAGGCCGGCCCGGCGCAGGGCCTGGTTGCTCGCCTCGACCGGGCCGAGGCCCATGATCTCGGGGGACAGGCCCGAGACGCCGGTCGACACGATGCGGGCGAGCGGGGTGAGGCCGAGTTCGCGGGCCTTGGTGTCGCTCATGACGACCACCGCGGCCGCGCCGTCGTTCAGCGGGCAGCAGTTGGCGGCGGTGACCAGGCCGTCGGGGCGGAACACCGGCTTCAGGCCCTGGACGCCCTCGAGCGTGACGCCGGCGCGCGGGCCGTCGTCCTTGCTGACGACCGTGCCGTCGGGAAGCGTCACCGGGGTGATCTCCCGCTCCCAGAAGCCGTTCTTGAGGGCTTCCTCGGCGAGGTTCTGCGAACGGACGCCGAACTCGTCCATGTCCTGCCGGGTCACGCCCTTGGCGCGGGCGAGGTTCTCGGCGGTCTGGCCCATCGCGATGTAGGCGTCGGGGACGAGGCCGTCCTCGCGCGGGTCGTGCCAGGAGGTGCCCTCCTGCTCGGCCACGGCCGCGGTGCGGGCCTCGGCCTCGGCGAAGAAGGGGTTGTGCGTGTCCGGCAGGCTGTCGGAGTTGCCCTTGACGAACCGGGAGACCATCTCGACGCCCGCCGAGATGAAGACGTCGCCCTCGCCGGCCTTGATGGCGTGCAGGGCCATGCGGCTGGTCTGAAGGGACGAGGAACAGTAACGGGTGATCGTGCAGCCGGGGAGGTGGTCCATCCCCATCTGCACGGCCACGATGCGGCCCAGGTTGTTGCCCTGCTCGCCGCCGGGCAGGCCGCAGCCGAGCATCAGGTCGTCGATGTCCCTCGGGTCCAGCTCGGGGATCTTGGCGAGGGCGGCCTGGATGATCGTGGCGGTGAGGTCGTCCGGGCGCAGGTCCTTCAGGGAGCCCTTGAAGGCGCGGCCGATGGGCGAGCGGGCGGTCGAGACGATGACTGCTTCGGGCATCACGGCTCCAGGGGACTGTTCGTACGGGCACGGCTGCTTGGGAAGTTACCCGGACGTATGGCCTGGGTCACGGGGGTGGGGATGTGACCCTGGCCGCAATTTACTAAGCGCTTGCTTGGGCCTCCGGCGGTGGGGTGGGGGCGCCGGCCCCGGGGGCTGTGCCCCCGGAACCCCCTGTCGGCCCTGAAGGGCCTCGTCCTCGAACGCCGGATGTGCTGGATGGTGCGGGTGGGCTGGACGGCGCCGACGGGGGCTGCGCTGGATGGCGGGGG
>NZ_JAHHIT010000110.1 GCF_024539675.1 Streptomyces hilarionis
CTGCTCCCCCGGTCGCTCCGGAACCCCCTGAGCCCCCCGAGCCGCAGGCCGTCACCCCCGCGAACAGCGTCACGGCAACGATCGACAGCCCCGCCCGGCGTACGGTCGCCCGCTTCATGCGCCCACCCCCCAGATTCCCGTGCCTGCACGCTAACCCACGGCACTGACAGCCGTCCGGGAAAGCGACCTACGGCAAAAGGGACGAGCCCCGCACCTCGAAAGGTTGCGGGGCTCGTCACCGACTGAGGGTGAGCTGTCAGGCTCAGACCGCGGCCGGGTCCTCCTCGACGAGGAGGTTGCGGGTGCGGTTCGGGTCGACCTGGATGCCGGGGCCGATCGTGGTGCTGATCGCGGCCTTCTTGATGTAGCGACCCTTGGCGGCGGACGGCTTCAGACGGAGGATCTCCTCCAGGGCCGCGCCGTAGTTCTCCACCAGCTTCGTGTCGTCGAAGGACGCCTTGCCGATGATGAAGTGCAGGTTCGAGTGCTTGTCGACGCGGAACTCGATCTTGCCGCCCTTGATGTCGGTGACGGCCTTGGCCACGTCGGGGGTGACGGTGCCGGTCTTCGGGTTCGGCATCAGACCACGCGGACCGAGCACGCGGCCGAGGCGGCCGACCTTGCCCATGAGGTCCGGGGTGGCGACGACGGCGTCGAAGTCCAGACGGCCCTTCGCGACCTCGTCGATCAGTTCGTCGGAGCCGACGATGTCGGCGCCCGCGGCCTCTGCGGCCGCAGCACGGTCACCGGTCGCGAAGACCAGGACCCGGGCGGTCTTGCCGGTGCCGTGCGGCAGGTTCACGGTGCCACGGACCATCTGGTCGGCCTTGCGCGGGTCGACACCCAGGCGGAAGGCGACCTCGACGGTGCCGTCGAACTTGCTCGTGGAG
This sequence comes from Streptomyces hilarionis, assembly GCF_024539675.1. Lineage (GTDB taxonomy): Bacteria > Actinomycetota > Actinomycetes > Streptomycetales > Streptomycetaceae > Streptomyces > Streptomyces hilarionis. The sequence goes on from NZ_JAHHIT010000110.1 coordinate 891, forward strand.
GTCTCCTTGGCGAGACGGACGGCCTCGAGCGGGGCGTAGAGCTTCTCCCGGTCGATCTTGGCGTCCGCAGCGCGGAGAGACTTGCTGCGCTTGCTCACTACTGCTCCTGGTGATTCTGAGGAGTCGTGGTCCGGGCCGAGCAGGCCCTTCCACACTTCTGCTTGGTACGGGGGGGGTGAGGTCAGCCCTCGACGGTGATGCCCATGGAACGGGCGGTGCCGGCGATGATCTTCGACGCGGCGTCCAGGTCGTTGGCGTTCAGGTCGGGCAGCTTGGTCGTGGCGATCTCACGGACCTGCGCCTCGGTGATCTTGGCGACCTTGGTCTTGTGCGGCTCGCCCGAGCCCTTCTCCACACCCGCGGCCTTGAGGATCATCTTCGCGGCCGGCGGCGTCTTGGTGATGAAGGTGAAGGAGCGGTCCTCGTAGACCGTGATCTCCACCGGGATCACCCAGCCACGCTGCGACTCGGTCGCGGCGTTGTAGGCCTTGCAGAACTCCATGATGTTGACGCCGTGCTGGCCGAGCGCGGGGCCGACCGGCGGGGCCGGGTTCGCCGCACCGGCGTTGATCTGGAGCTTGATGAGCCCCGTGACCTTCTTCTTCTTGGGAGGCATTGCTCTCTCCGGGTCCTAGTGAGAGTTTTTCAGCCGTCCGGTCCGGATGATCCGGATGGAGGCATACCGCACAACGATAACGGGTATCCATGCGCGGCCAAAAACCGAGCAGGTCAGGCGAGCTGTGACAGCCCGCCTGACCTGTTCGGAGGCGTGGGTTCCAGAAGGAGCTAGTTCTTCTGGATCTGGTCGAAGCTCAGCTCGACCGGGGTCTCGCGGCCGAAGATCTCGACGAGACCCTTGACCTTCTTCGAGTCCGCGTTGATCTCGTTGATCGTGGCCTGCAACGTGGCGAACGGACCGTCGGTGACGGTGACCGAGTCGCCCACCTCGAAGTCCAGCACCTGGACCTCGACCTTGCGGGACGGGGCCGGCTTGCCCTCGGCCTCGGCGGCCTCACGGGCGGCCTTCTCCTCGGCCTCCGGGGCGAGCATCTTGACGATCTCGTCCAGGGTCAGCGGGTACGGGTCGTAGGCGTTGCCCACGAAGCCGGTCACGCCGGGAGTGTTGCGGACGACGCCCCAGGACTCGTTCGTCAGGTCCATGCGCACCAGCACGTAGCCGGGGAGCTTGTTCTGACGGATCGTCTTGCGGTCGCCGTTCTTGATCTGGACGACCTCTTCCTGCGGCACCTCGGCCTGGAAGATGTAGTCCTCGACGTTCAGGGAGACCGCGCGCTGCTCCAGGTTGGTCTTCACGCGGTTCTCGTAGCCGGCGTAGGTGTGGATGACGTACCACTCGCCGGGGAGGGTGCGCAGCTCCTCGCGCAGGGCGACGACGGGGTCGACGGGCTCGGCCGGCTCCGCCTCCTCGGCCGCCTCGTCGAGGGGGGCCTCGTCGGCGTCCTCGTCCTCGGCGGTTCCGGTGGCGTCGTCGCTCTCGGCGTCCTCGTCCTCGACGTGGAGTGCGGCTTCCTCGGCGGGCTCGCCCGCTTCGGCTTCGGCAGCCTCGAACTCGTCCAGGTCCTCGTCCGCGCCCTCGACGATGTCGAGCTCGTCGTCCACGGACTCGACGTCCTCGTTCAGGTTCTGGTCAGACACGGTGGCTGCTTCTTCCTGGATACATAGGGGTGGAACATGCGAAAGGGGCGCCGGATACCTCGGCGCCCTTCGCTCTTGGATCAGCCGAAGACGTACTTGGCGGCGTGGCTGAGCCCATAGTCAATCACGGTCACCAGGCCGATCATGATGACGACGAAGACGATCACCACGGTCGTGTACGTCGTCAGCTGGTTGCGCGTCGGCCAGACGACCTTGCGAAGCTCCGCGATGATCTGACGGTAGAAGGTCGCGAGGCGCTTCAGCGGACCCTTCTTGGCCCGCTTGCCGCCCTTGCGGGCCTTCTTCTTCGCCTCAGGCGCCTCGTCCTGGGCATCAGGCGTGTCGATGGAGCCCACGGCGTCCGCCATTCGTCCTCACCTGTTCCCGGGTCGTGGCCGTGCCGCGCCCGGTGTGAGCCGCACGGCGAGTGCATTGCTGTACGTACATGCGCTGCGCACACATCCTGGTGACGGAGTGTGTAGCAGGGCCGGAGGGACTTGAACCCCCAACCGCTGGTTTTGGAGACCAGTGCTCTACCAATTGAGCTACGACCCTTTGTGTGTCCCCCAACGTACCGCATCCGACCGGGTGCTCGGTGTGCACCTGGGAGGCGCGGCTGTCGAAGGCCAACGACGTGTGAGTGTACGTGGTCTTGCGCGCCTCGTCGAACGTAAAGGGCCTGCGGAGACCCTCTCGGCGCAAGATCGCCCAGCAGGGGAACGGAATCCGGACGGATGTTCAGGCCTTTGCCCGCACATGTTCAGTACGTGAAACCCGTGTGCCCGGGTGGTTTCCGGTCTGAAACCATGGGGCCATGAGCGCTGCAACCCCTCCCACCGAGCGCCGGGTCTCCGCCCGAGTCGGCGCGATCTCCGAGTCCGCCACCCTCGCCGTGGACGCCAAGGCCAAGGCCCTGAAGGCCGCCGGGCGGCCGGTGATCGGCTTCGGCGCCGGTGAACCCGACTTCCCGACTCCGGACTACATCGTCGAGGCGGCCGTCGAGGCCTGCAAGAACCCGAAGTACCACCGGTACACGCCGGCCGGCGGTCTGCCCGAGCTGAAGGCCGCCATCGCCGCCAAGACGCTGCGCGACTCCGGCTACGAGGTCGACGCGGCGCAGATCCTCGTCACCAACGGCGGCAAGCAGGCCATCTACGAGGCCTTCGCCGCGATCCTCGACCCGGGCGACGAGGTCATCGTCCCGGCGCCGTACTGGACGACGTACCCGGAGTCCATCCGGCTGGCCGGCGGCGTCCCCGTGGACGTCGTGGCCGACGAGACCACCGGCTACCGGGTCTCGATCGAGCAGCTGGAGGCGGCGCGCACCGAGAAGACGAAGGTCGTGCTCTTCGTCTCCCCGTCGAACCCGACCGGCGCGGTCTACAGCGCCGAGGACGCCGAGGCGATCGGCCGCTGGGCCGTCGAGCACGGCCTGTGGGTGATGACGGACGAGATCTACGAGCACCTCGTCTACGGCGACGCCACGTTCACCTCGCTGCCGGCGGTCGTCCCCGAGCTGCGCGACAAGTGCATCGTCGTCAACGGCGTCGCCAAGACGTACGCGATGACCGGCTGGCGGGTGGGCTGGATCATCGGCCCGAAGGACGTCGTCAAGGCCGCGACGAACCTTCAGTCGCACGCCACCTCGAACGTCTCCAACGTGGCACAGGTCGCCGCCCTGGCCGCCGTCTCCGGCGACCTGTCGGCCGTGGAGAAGATGCGCGAGGCGTTCGACCGGCGTCGTAAGACGATCGTGCGCATGCTCAACGAGATCGACGGCGTGCTCTGCCCGGAGCCCGAGGGCGCGTTCTACGCCTACCCGTCCGTGAAGGCGCTGCTCGGCAAGGAGATCCGCGGCAGGCGTCCGCGCAACTCGGTCGAGCTGGCCGCGCTCATCCTGGAAGAGGCCGAGGTCGCGGTCGTGCCCGGCGAGGCCTTCGGCACGCCGGGGTACCTGCGTCTGTCCTACGCGCTGGGCGACGAGGACCTCGTCGAGGGCGTGAGCCGCGTCCAGAAGCTGCTGGCGGAGGCCAGGGACTGACCCCCTCTCCCACCTGCTTCCATCAACAGGCAGCGGGCCGTCTCCTGCGGGAGGCGGCCCGCTGCTGTGTGCGAGCAAGACCACGTTCGGGGAATCGGCTACCCGGACGACACCCGCGTACGGCAGGATTCCTGAATGGAGCGCGTACGTGATGTCTCTGAACTGCCGAAGGCCCATCTGCACCTGCACTTCACCGGCTCGATGCGGCCCACCACCGTGCTGGAACTGGCCGACAAGCACGGCGTGCGCCTGCCGGAGGCGCTGACCGAGGCGCTGACGAGCGGGGAGCCGCCCAGACTGCGGGCCACCGACGAGCGGGGCTGGTTCCGCTTCCAGCGCCTCTACGACGCCGCGCGTTCCTGTCTGCGGGAGCCCGAGGACATACAGCGTCTGGTGCGCGAGGCGGCGGAGGAGGACCTCAGGGACGGCTCGGGCTGGCTGGAGATCCAGGTCGACCCGACGTCGTACGCGCCCCGGCTGGGCGGCCTGATCCCGGCGCTGGAGATCATCCTCGACGCGGTGGAGACGACCTCGCGCGACACCGGGCTCGGGATGCGGGTGCTGGTCGCGGCCAACCGGATGAAGCACCCGCTGGACGCCCGCACCCTGGCCCGGCTGGCCGTGCGCTACGCCGACCGCGGGGTGATCGGCTTCGGGCTGTCGAACGACGAACGCCGGGGTCTGGCACGGGACTTCGACCGGGCCTTCGCCATCGCCCGGGAAGGCGGGCTGCTGTCCGCCCCGCACGGCGGTGAGCTGACCGGGCCGGCGTCCGTGCGGGACTGCCTGGACGACCTGCACGCCGATCGCCTGGGGCACGGGGTGCGGGCGGCCGAGGACCCCCGGCTGCTGAGGAAGCTGGCCGAACGCGGTGTGACCTGCGAGGTCTGCCCCGCCTCGAACGTGGCTCTCGGGGTGTACGAGAAGCCGGAGGACGTGCCGCTGCGGACCCTGTTCGACGCCGGGGTGCCGATGGCGCTCGGCGCCGACGACCCGCTGCTGTTCGGTTCGCGTCTGGCGGCCCAGTACGACATCGCCCGCGAGCATCACGCCTTCACGGACGAGGAGTTGGCCGAACTCGCCCGGCAGTCGGTCCGGGGTTCGGCGGCGCCGGAGGACATCCGGCAGAAACTGCTGGCGGGCGTGGACGACTGGCTCGCGTCCTGAGCCGCCCGCCGGACGCCGCGGCCTCCCGGACCGCGCGTCGGACCGCCCGCCGGGCAGCTCCTGCCCGTCGGCGGGCGTTCCCGGACGGCCCCGGGGTCGTCCCGGGCGACGGGCCGGCGCCCGGAGGCGAGCGGTCCGCCCCGCTGAGCTCTCACGCGGCGACGGCGGCCAGGAGGGTGCGCGCGAGACGGGCGGCGAAGACGTCCGCCTCGGGCCGCTCGTCCGCCGCGTCGTAGGCGTACGCGCGCTGCGCGCACGCGCCCAGCAGCAGCGAGGCCGCGGCGAAGACGTCCGCGTCCGCCCGCACCCGGCCCACCGTCTGCTCGGCCCGCAGATAGGCAGCGAGCTGCTCGATCGGCACGTGCGGCCCGACCCCCAGTTTCCGCAGGGCCTCGTCGTGCCGCCGCTTCAGCTGCGTCTCGGCGTACAGGGAGGCCGCGATCGGGAAGCTCTCCTCGTAGAAGAGGGCGGCCTGGCGGGCGATGTCCGTGAGGTTGCCTTCGAGCGTGCCGCGTCCCGGTTCGTCGACGAGGCTGCCGAGCAGCGGGGTCAGCCGGGGCAGCCGTTCCGCGAGGACCCGGATGAACAGCTCCTCCTTGCTCGCGAAGTACTTGTAGAGCGCCGCCTCGGAACAGCCGGCGGCCTTGGCGATCTCCTTGGTGGTGACGCGGGCCAGCCCGAGCGTGAGCATCAGCTCGTGCGCGGCGTCGAGGATGCGGACGCGGGCCGGTCGCTCCATCGGATTCCCCTCTTGACGGGTGAGTGAATGCTTACCCACTCTAGAGGAGGCAGGGGTGAGTGAACACTCACCCGCCTGTTCCGACTGGGGGAGCACCATGAGGTTCACCGTTTTCGGCGCCACCGGAGGCATCGGCCGGGAGGTCGTCCGCCAGGCCCTGGGCGCGGGCCACGAGGTCACCGCCGTGGTCCGGGATCCCGCCGGGCTCGGCGTCACCGGCGAAGGGCTGGAGGTGGTCCGCGCTGACCTGACCGATCCACGGCCGCTGCGCGCCGCGGTCGCCGGCCGGGACGCGGTGCTGTCCGGCCTCGGAGCGCGCCGGCGCAAGGACGCCGGGGTCGCCGCCCGGCTCACCCGCACCGTGCTGACGGCCCTGGAGGCGGAGGGCGTGCGCCGGCTGCTCGTCGTGAGCGCCGCCCCGGTGGGCCCGGCCGCCGAGGACGACGGCGCCCTGGACCGCGCCCTGCGCTCCCTCGTCTCGGCCGCCCTGAAGGACGTGTACGCCGACCTGCGCGAGATGGAGTCCGAGCTGGCGCGCAGCGCCACGGACTGGACGGTCGTGCGCCCGCCGCGCCTGCAGAACAAGCCGCTCACCGGGTCCTACCGCACGGCGGTGGGCGGCTTCCCGCCCCGGGGCCGGTTCATCGGCCGCGCCGACGTGGCCCACGCGATGCTGGCCATGGTGACGAACACGGGCACGGTGAAGCAGGGGGTGGGGGTCGCCTACTAGGGCCGGGCCGGGTGGGATGCGGCAGCCGAGCGGGACGCGGCTCGCGTCCCGCCCGGCAGCGGCAGCGGGCAGCCCCCGCCCGGCATCGGGCCCCTACAGCTCGACGCCCACCATCACCGGCTCGTTGACCAGCGTGACGCCGAAGGCCTCGCGCACCCCGGCGACCACCTCGCGGGCCAGCTCCAGCAGGTCGTCCGCCGTGGCCGCGCCCCGGTTGGTGAGGGCGAGGGTGTGCTTCGTGGAGATGCGGGCGGGCCCGCTGCCGTACCCCTTGGTGAAGCCCGCCTTGTCGATCAGCCAGGCGGCGGAGGTCTTGGTGTGGCCCGTCCCTGCGGGGTAGGCGGGCGGCTCGACCGCCTCCCCGAGCCGCTCCCGCACGCGCGCGTGGAAGGCGGCGAAGTCGGCGTCGGCGAGGATGGGGTTGGTGAAGAACGAGCCGGCCGACCAGGTGTCGTGGTCCTCCGGGTCGAGCACCATGCCCTTCCCCGCGCGCAGCTTCAGCACGGTCTCGCGGGCGTCGGCGAGCGGCACGCGGTCCCCGGGCTCGACGCCCAGCGCGCGGGCCGTCTCGGCGTATTTCAGGGGCGCCGACAGCCCGCCCGCGTCCTCCAGCTCGAACCGGACGCGCAGGACGACGTACCGCTCGGGGTCGGCCTTGAAGCGGCTGTGCCGGTAGGAGAAGGCGCACTCCTCACCGGTGAGCGCGACCGTCTCGCCCGCCCGCCGGTCGTAGGCGACGACCTCGGTGATCGTGGAGGAGACCTCCTGGCCATAGGCCCCGACGTTCTGGATCGGGGTGGCCCCGGCCGAACCGGGGATGCCGGCCAGGCACTCGACGCCGGCGAGCCCGGCCTCCACCGTGCGGGCGACGGCGTCGGTCCACACCTCGCCCGCGGCCAGCTCGAGCCGCGTCCCGACGAGCTCGTAGCCGCGCGTGGCGATGCGCAGGGCGGTGCCCGGGAAGCCCTTGTCGCCGATGACGAGGTTCGAGCCGCCGCCGACGATCAGCAGCGGTGTGCCGTCGGCGTCGGCCTCGCGCACGGCGGCGATCACCTCGGCGTCGGTCGTCGCGGTCACGAGCCTGGCGGCGGGACCGCCCAGCCGGAAGGTGGTCAGCGGGGCGAGGGGGGCGTCACGGAGTTCCTGCACGCGCCCAGCCTACGAGACGGGACCGACACGGCCCGGCCAGGCATCCCGCCTGCGGACGCCCGGGGACGCCCGGGAACGCGTAAGGGGCGCCCCCTCTGGGAGGACGCCCCTTACCGCATCTCCTCGGCCGGTCACGGTCGCCGCGGGCCGGCGGCGCCCGGCCCGGACGTGCTCGGGCCGCCGGACGCGCTCAGGCCAGCCGTACGACGGCCCGGGACATCCCGAGGACCTTGAGCCCGCCGCTGGTCACCGTCAGGTCGACCCGCACGGTCCGGTCGTCGAGCTTGGCGCCGACCTTGCCGGTCACCTCGATGACCGCGCCCAGGTCGTCGTTCGGGACGACGACGGGCTTGGTGAAGCGCACGCCGTAGTCCACGAGCGCTCCCGGGTCGCCGGTCCAGTCGGTGACGACGCGGATCGCCTCGGCCATGGTGAACATGCCGTGCGCGATGACGTCCGGCAGGCCCACCTCCTTGGCGAACCGCTCGTTCCAGTGGATCGGGTTGAAGTCCCCGGAGGCCCCCGCGTACTGCACGAGCGTGGCGCGGTTCACAGGGAAGGACTGGGCCGGCAGCTCGGTGCCGACCTCGACGTCGTCGTAAGCGATCTTCGCCGTCATCGGTTCCTCACGCCTTCCCGTCGGCCCGTGCCGGAGCGTCCGCGGGCTCGGCCGCGCGGGCGACGAGCTTCGTCCAGGCGGTCACGACGTGCTCGCCGGCCTCGTCGTGCACCTCGCCGCGGATGTCCAGGATGTCGTTGCCCGCCATGGACTTGACGGCCTCGATGGTCGAGGTGACCGTGAGCCGGTCACCGGCGCGGACCGGGCGCCGGTAGGCGAACTTCTGGTCCCCGTGCACCACGCGGCTGTAGTCCAGGCCCAGCTGGGGGTCCTGGACGACCTGGCCGGCCGCCTTGAAGGTGATCGAGAACACGAACGTCGGCGGCGCGATCACGTCCGGGTGTCCCAGGGCCTTGGCGGCCTCCGGGTCGGTGTACGCCGGGTGCGCGTCCCCCACGGCTTCGGCGAACTCGCGGATCTTCTCCCGGCCGACCTCATAGGGATCGGTGGGCGGGTAGGTCCGCCCGACGAAGGACTGGTCGAGTGCCATGGGCCTCGGCACCTCCTGATGTGTTCCGCGCCGCTCGGGAACTGCGTCGCTCTACTGACCGGTACGAGTCGCTCAACGACACGAGGCCGCCCCCGATCACTCGGGGACGGCCTCGTGTACGAGCCTGATTTATCGCGTTTCGCGGTGCGCGGTGTGCGCGTTGCAACGCGGGCAGTGCTTCTTCATCTCCAGTCGGTCCGGGTTGTTACGCCGGTTCTTCTTGGTGATGTAGTTCCGCTCCTTGCACTCCACGCAGGCCAGCGTGATCTTCGGGCGGACGTCGGTGGCAGCCACAGGAGTGCTCCTTGACGAACGGATGGGACGATTAACGCATAAAAGAGTAGCCGATCGAAGGACCGACCCCACAATCGGCTACTGTCAGTAGCGGTGACCGGACTTGAACCGGTGACACAGCGATTATGAGCCGCTTGCTCTACCGACTGAGCTACACCGCTTTGATGGGATCGGGCCCCGCCTCGCGACGGGAACCTCACCCACCAGAGCCCCAATACGGAATCGAACCGTAGACCTTCTCCTTACCATGGAGACGCTCTACCGACTGAGCTATTGGGGCGAGCGAGGAAGACATTACACGGTCCGCAGCCGTTCACCCAAATCCGTTTCGCGGGCCCTTCCGGGACCGCCCGGAGGGCCGTCCGCCGAGGTCCCGGCAGCCTCTCGAGCCCCTCCCGCACAGCGGGCCACACCGGTACGACTATTGCGCTCCTCCCCGCCCGCGCCGAACCGCCGTCCTAGGCTCGACTCACTCTGCGTGATCACGCGTCCCCGTGCGACGCCTGCGTCCTCAGCGTGTGCTGCGTCCCCCGCGCAGTCCCGAGCCCCTGGAGCGCGATGCCCGACAGCCAGCCGCAGCCGCCCCACTCCTGGTCGTCCTCCACCGGCGCCTCCGACGGCTCGACCGACCCGGCGGCCCTGCTGCTGTGCGGGGCCCGCCTGACGGACGGCCGGACCGTGGACGTCCGGCTGGGCCGCGGACGGATCGAGGCGGTCGGCACGGCGGGCAGCCTGACGGCCGGGCCGGGCCGCTCGGGCACGCCCGCCGGCGCCCGCGTCGACCTCGGCGGCTACCTGCTGCTCCCGGCCCCAGCCGAGCCGCACGCCCACGCCGACACCGCGCTCACGGCCGACGCCGACGGCCCCGTCTCGTACGCCCCCCTGGACGTCCAGCGCCGCGCCACGGAGGCGGTGCTGGTGCAGCTGGGCCACGGCGCGACCGCGCTGCGCGCCCACGTCCACGTGGGCGACGTCCAGGGACTCGGCGCGCTGGCCGCCGTCCTGCGCGCCCGGCGCTCGCTGCGCGGACTGGCCGAACTGACGACCGTGGCGATGCCCCGGGTGCTGACCGGCGCGGCGGGAGCGGACGGACTCGCCATGCTCCGGGACGCGGTGAAGATGGGCGCCTCGGCGGTGGGCGGCTGCCCGGACCTGGATCCCGACCCCACCGGCTACGTGGAGGCCGTGCTCGAGGTCGCCGCCGAGCACGGCTGTCCCGTCGACCTGCACACCGACGGCGGCGACCCCGCCCGTCTGGCCCGTATCGCCGCGATGGCCGGCGGCCTGCGCCCCGGCGTCGCCCTCAGCCCCTGCGGCGGCCTCGACCGCCTTCCCGCCGAGGCGGCCGGCCGGACCGCCGACCAACTGGCCGCCGCCGGCGTGACGGTGGTCTGCCTCCCGCAGGGCGGCTGCGCGGGCGTCGACCAGCGGGGCACGGCCCCGGTCCGGCTGCTGCGCGCGGCCGGGGTGCGCGTGGCGGCCGGCAGCGGGGCGTTGCGCGACGTCGGCAACCCGGTCGGCCGCGGCGACCCCCTGGAGGCGGCCTACCTCCTGGCCTCGCGACACGGCCTGCGCCCCGAGGACGCCTACGACACCGTGAGCGCGTCCGCGCGCGCCACGCTGGGGCTGCCCGAGGTGCGCGTCGAGGCCGGCTTCCCGGCCGACCTCCTGGCCGTCCGCGGCGAGCGGCTGGCAGGCGCCCTGTCCCTGGCGTACAGCAGGATCGTCATCCACCGGGGGCGCGTGGTGGCCCGTACGAGCGCGGTCCGCGAGTACTGCGACTCGGCGGTCTCCACGGAGTCGGGCCTGCCGAGACAGGGGCGCGGGGACCTCTCCTGAAGTCCCGGGGCCGCCCCCCTTCCCGACCGGCGGGCCGGGCGACGGCGACCGCGACCGCGACGGCAACAGCGACGGCGAGGCGATGGCGATAGCGATAGCGATGGGCGATGTCCACTCGCCCGCGGCCTTCGCGCCCCCGTCCACCGGAACGTCCGCGCGCGGACGCTTCCTGACCGGTCGTCGGGCGGTCCGGGCAGGACGAGGGGGCGGGGTGGTCGATCTCCGCGGCCCGGGCCGTGCGGCGAACGCGGTCCGCCGGGCGTACGGTCGAGAGCATGCGCATTGTCATCGCTGGTGGTCACGGTCAGATCGCGCTGCGGCTGGAGCGTCTGCTCGCCGCGCGCGGGGACGAGGTAGCGGGGATCATCCGCAAGGCGGAACAGAGCGACGACCTACGGGCGGCCGGCGCCGAACCGGTCGTCCTGGACCTGGAGTCGGCGTCCGTCGAGGAGGTCGCCGAGCGGCTGCGGAGCGCGGACGCGGCCGTGTTCGCGGCGGGCGCGGGCCCGGGCAGCGGGGTGGCCCGCAAGGACACCGTGGACAAGGGCGCCGCCGTGCTGTTCGCCGACGCGGCCGTGCGGGCGGGGGTGCGCCGTTTCGTGGTCGTCTCGTCCATGGGCGCGGACCCCGACCATCAGGGCGACGAGATCTTCGACGTCTACCAGCGCGCCAAGGGCGAGGCGGACGCCTACGTGCGGGGCCTGGACTCCCTCGACTGGACGATCCTGCGCCCGGGCGCCCTCACCGACGACGCCGGCACCGGCCTGGTCCGCCTGGAGGCCCGTACGGGCAGGGGTCCGGTCCCCCGCGACGACGTGGCCGCCGTCCTGGCCGAACTGCTCGACACCCCGGCGACGTCCGGCCTCGTCCTGGAGCTGATCAGCGGCTCCGCCCCGGTGGCCGTGGCGGTGAAGGCGGTGGCGGGGAACTGACCCGGACGCCTCCCGTCCGCCGCGGAGAGCCGCGCACACGGCGGGAGGCGGGAGGCGGAAGGCCCCGGAGGACTGGAGGACTAGAAGAGCGGCAGTTGTCCGGGGAACTCCGGCACGACATAGCCGTCCAAGGACGGCTGCGCGGCCCCCAGTTGCGCCGTGCTGCGGGAGCCGGGGCACGACACCAGGTCCCGGCTCTCCCGCGCCCCGGGCGGGTCGTGCCGGGCGAACCGGCCGGCGACGACGGCGATCTCGCGACGGCACTCCGGACAGGTACGGCGACGACTCGACGCGCTGGACATGGGGCCAGTCTGCCCCAGTGGGCCACGCGGGTACCCCTGGCGGGACGCGCCCCGCTCACCGCGCGGAACCGGGCCGACCTCCCTAGCATCCGTACACGTGGCACATACCTTCGAGGAACTCGTGCAGAAGCAACGCGCGGCCGACGAGGCACACGCGAGGGTCGAAGAGCTGCGGGACGCCTATGGCGCGCCCACGGCCAGTCCCTGGTCGGAGATCCAGACCGACACCTACGAGACCGCGTGGCGCGCCTGGCGCGACCTGGCCAGGGACGTCCAGGCCACGGTGACCGAGTACGCCAAGGACGAGAACAAACCGCGCAACGACGTCGAGGCGGAGGTGAAGCAGGCGGCGAAGCCCCCTGCCGAGGACGGCTGAGGCCACGCTCCCCCGCCGCGGTCCCGCCCTCCGGCCGCCCACACGAAGGAACCCCGCTAGGGCCGCGATCACGGAGGTCGGAGTCGGCGACACGGCCCTCGGATCGAGGCTGCTGGACGTCCAGCGCGACCGGATCACCGCCGGCGCTGACGCGGCCCTCGCCTCGATGTTCGGCGTCCCCGCCCCGATTCCGGCAAGCGGGAATGCGGAGGAATCTACCGAGACCGAGAGGAATCAGTCTAGGGTTGACCCGCTCGAATCGCCCCCTCCGCCCGCAGTCACGCTGACCCGCTTGAGGGTGCCGGATCCGGTCGCGGTCGACCTGGGCAAGTCGACTCTGCCACTCAAGCCCGCCCGCGCGATCCCCACCCCGATCGCGGGCCCGGTCGCGGTTCCTGCGGAGTCGAGTCGGCGGCGCGGGGCGACCGGCCGTGTCCCGGACGCCGCTCGATCGCTCCGACCGAAGCGCACGGCGGATGAGTTGCTCGCCGAAGCGCGCAAGGCCACGGCCGATTGGACGGCCGCGCAGATCACCGCTGAGGGGATCCGCCGCGAGATTCACACCTCGCCCGCGAACGCCCGAATGCTGCGAGACCCCCTGCTCGCCGAACGGGCCCGCACGGTGGGGGTGGCTCGATGACCACACACGCCACTACGCAGGTGAAGTCGTTCAGCTTCAGCGGCGGCGTGCAGTCCATGGCCGCCATGGTCCTCGCAGCCACCGGCGAGCTGGACTATCGCACCTTCCTGATGGCCAATGTCGGGGACGACTCCGAGCACCCCGCACCCTGCGCTACCTGCACCGTCACGCGATCCCGTACGCCGAAGCGCACGGCCTTGAGCTGGTGGTGCTGGACAGGGTGATGAAGCGCTCCGGCGAGGTCCGCACGCTCGATCAGGACCTCACGCGGGAGGGCTCACGGTCGCTGAAGATTCCGATTCGCATTACCAACGGGCCCCTGGCCCCCGCGCCTGTACGGCCCAGTTCAAAATCAAGGTCGTCGGCGACGAACTCAAACGCCGCGGGGCAACGAAGGACGCCCCGGCGACGGTCGGGATCGGCATCAGCATCGACGAGATCCACCGGACCAACAAGCGTCGCTGCGAGCCGCACGAGCACATCGAATACCCGCTGCGCTGCTGGAACGCGGGATCTGCCGAATCGACTGCGCCCGCATCATCCGCAGCGCCGACCTGCCGGTGCCGCCGAAGTCGCCGTGCTGATTGCCCGTTCCTCCGACCCGAGACATGGCACGACATGCGCCGCAGCGAACCCGAGCTGTTCGAACGCGCCGGCCAGCTCGAAGAACTCCTCAACCGCCGCCGCGCCGGACTCGGGAAGAACCACGTGTGGTTGACCCGCTTCAACAGGCCGCTCCGCGCCGCGGTCCCGGACGGCGTCGACACCCTGCCGTTCGACGAAATGGGACTCCGGCTGTGACTCCGGCTGGTGCATGACCTGACCGGCTACAGGCTGTCCAGGAACCTCAAGACCGCCGACACAACGCCGTAGCGCCGGCGATGTGCCTTGCTGCAGAACCGGCGTCGACGCCACCCACTGCGCGGCTGCTTAACCGGCGCATCACACCACTTGCACGGCCGCGTCCCGCGCTCTAATCCCCCGCCCACAGACCCACCGTAGCGGGCCCCTGCGCGGACGCACCGTCCCCTGTCACTCATCTCATCTCTGAGGGAGTCCTTCACCATGGGCAAGCCCGGCACCCGCCGCATCGACCGTGAGATCAGCAAGACCACCCGCAAGCCGGAAGCTGTCCGCAAGGGCGAGATGTGGCCGCTGACCAGCGCGGAGCGCCGCGCCGTGATCGGCGCGCTCGCCGGCGGCTCCTACCGGGTCCTGCGCGGCAAGAGCACCGGCCGCGAGGAGAATCGGCTGGACTCCGTCGCCGGCTCGGCCGAGACCCGGCTGACCGCCGAGCTGACCGCGCTGCACATGGAGCGTCAGCGGATCGTGCGCGAGGCCGCCGCCATCAGGGCCGCCAAGAAGTCCCAGGGCTGATGGTGAGCGTGCCCGCGAAGCCCATGCCGCCGGGCGAGTGCCCGCAGTGCTGGCAGCACGTCCACGACAGCAGCATCCACCGCAAGCTCGGCCCGCGCGAGGACTGCCCCCAGTGCGTAGACCACGTGGATCCGGTCCGGCCGCACCGTGAAGGCGGCCGTCACCCACGAGCGCACGAACACGACCTGCCGTGCCGTCGCCCGCCACACCCCCTGCGTGGCCGGTGCAGCGCGGATCGTGGCCCCCGCACCTGGGATGGCAAGATCGCCGCCCGCTACGAGAGGTTCATGCGCGCCGCGGAAGCCGTGGGGAACATGGACGCCGCCATGGAGTGGGAGGAGCGCGCGCAGTGCTACCGCGACGCCCGCCACCGCCGCCGCATGGACCTGCTCCACTCCCCCCTCTACGCCGCCAAAGGCCTGGCGGTCGGCACCGGGATGGGTATCGGGTCGTTGGTCGCCCTCAGGATCGTGATGGCCATCGCGAACAAGGACGTCACCGAGGTCGTCACCCCGATCGCGGCCGTGATCGAGTTCATCAACCTGCTGATCACGATCGTTCAGGTGGTGTGGGGGCCGCTGGTCTCGCTGGGTCCGTTCCTGGCTCTGCTCGCGCTGTGGGCGGTTGGCAGCAAGTAGCAGGCCCCCCCCCCCCCCCCCCCCGCGTGGGTGATGCCGGCCAACGTCCGATCGGGCGAGGGTGAGCCGGTCACGCCCTCGATCGTGGTCAAGGCCCTGCGCGACTTGGGCGTGCCCGCGCTGCGCAATGCCATGGAGGAGATGGGAGACGCCGGTGCGTCCATGCTCTGCCCGATCCGGATCGCCGGATGCGGCGAGGTGGCCGCGACCCTGCCCTCGGGGGTGTCGATGATCGAGGTGCAGAACCGTCGTCGGAAGTTGGCGGAGAATCTGACCCGGCATGAGCACGAGGTCTTCATCAACATCCCGTAGGCCGCGCGGACGGTGCGGCTGTGGGGCACAGACTCGGGCGCGCTGGACGAGCCGATCGGCCCGTCCCCGCTGGTCACCGACGACCCGATTACGCCAAGGGCCGCGCCCCCTGGGGACAAGACAGACAAGACATACGCGGCGACGCCGCCGCCCTGAGCCTCTATCAGCGCCACCTGCTCATCACGGGCTTGTCCAGCCAGGGCAAGACCGCCGCGCTGCGCTCGCTCGCGCTGTGGGCGTCGCTGGACTGCCGGGTGGAGTTCCGGATCACCGACCTCAAGGGCGCGGGCGACTGGGCCATGTTCGACGGGCTCGCAACCGTCCTCATCCAGGGGCCGACCGATGAGCACGTGATCGAGGCGACCGAGATGGTCGAGAGCCTGTCGACGAGATGAACCGCCGCATCGCGGCCCGCCAGGCAGACCCCGCCGTGGTGTTCGATCCGCTGATCGGCCTTGTCGACGAGGCGCAGGTGGCGTTCATGCGCCCGGCCGTGGACGACGAGGAGCGGCCCTGCGGCGGGTCCAAGGGCACGTCCCGCTACTTCCGGCCTGCTCCTGCTCACCACGTTCATCACCGCGCTTACGGCGCTGATCACTCAGCTCATCGTCCTCGCGGCCGTGATCTTCGGCGAGTGGATCGCCGTGCAGATCTTCAGCGACAACGGCCGCGACGGCGGGACCACGGCCAACATCCGCAAGGCGACGTTCAAGCGCAACAACTTTCACAGCTGATTTTAAAGAGCAGCGCTTTCGGGGTTAGCTTCCCAATGAGCCACCAGGGCCGGGTAGAAATCAGGGTTTTCCCTAACCGCGTCAACCAGAGCTGGACAGTCGCGGCGCATCGTAAGCGCGTACGCCCGCCACCCCTCATATCCCAGGACAACGGGTGTGACGGCGGTCGTCATGATCCCGTAGTCAATCGCGTCCGCCAGGATGTTGACCAGCGCCAACACGCGAGCCCGCTGCTGCGGATCCTGCGGGGTCGGCGCGCCGCCGTAGAAGTAGTCGTACAGCGATGGGTCCGTGGCAATGAAGCCATCCACATGGTGCAGTCGCTCCAGCCCGTTGTACGTCGCCTGCGCTCCGGCCAGCCCATTGTTGATCTTTGTCTGTCGCGTGAGCTCTCGAGTCTGCCACGCAGCGATCAGCAATGAAGCCAGCACACCGAAAGAAGCGATCACCCCGAATATGTCGGCCACTGCGCCCCCAGGTCGAAAAGTACCCGGGCACTACCCACCGACAGAGATCGAGTAACTGAGCTGCTTGCAACGCCCAGTTACGCCAAGGGCGGTCCCCCGTCTCGCGAAAGAACCGGGACCGCCCTTGCCAACCAGCACCCTTCACAGGACTGGAGACATCCAGCATGACCCATGCCGCACAATCCGCGCTGTTGTGTGCAGCGTTGGACGCTGCCGAAGGCGGCTGACGCGCCTTCCCTCTGCGCCCCCAGCCGGGCTGCTGGTCGTCGACCTCGACGTACCGAAGGCCAAGGGCAGTTCGGACGCGCCTAGCGGCGCGGCAACCCTCGGAGCGCAATGCGAGCGCGCCGGCCACGCCGCCCCGGCCACCGACCCCACCCGGCCCCAAGCGACGGGGAGTACCTGTACTTCACCGACCCGACTGGCGTCCGGCCCTCCAATACGGCTGAGACCGTGAGCGAGTTGGCCGATACCCAGGCATGGGGTGGGTACGTCGTCGCCGCCGGCTCCACCACCCCCACGGGACCCTATGAGCCGCTGTGTGGCTCTGCGGCGGCCCCACTGCCGGATGGCTGCTCAGTATCCTCGCGCCGTCTCCCAAGGCCTCTCAGCCCCCCTCGGGGGCTGCACCCGGGCAATCGCGGCGATACGCGGATGTAGCGCTCACTGTCGAGGCGGGGAACGTGGCCCTGGCCCAACTCGGTTTTCGCGAGGCGACGTTGTTTCGTGCAGCGCGCGCACTTGGGCGGTTCGTGGCGTGGGGCGGCCTCCCTCGGCACCTGGTCGAACAGGCTCTTCAGGAGGCGGGGGAGGCGGCCGGCCCCACCGTCGCCGAGTGCCGCTCCACCCTACGCAGCGCACTGAACTGGTCCATCGCCCACAATCAGCGGCGCAGGGGAGCGACGGCATGGGCACCCCGCCCGCCCCTCCCTGAAGAGCATCACCCCGCCCCCGGACGGCCCGGACGCTGCCCGATGGACCGCACCACGGACGGCCGCGGGCGGGCCGAAGGGAGGCCGCCCGGCAGGACGCCGTCACTGCTCTGTGCCCGGACCGCTCCCCGCAGTCCGGACCCCACACCGGAGCGGCCCGGCATCCGTATCTACGCCCCGCCCGTCTACCGCGATCACGAAGACCGCGCGCTGGTCCAAGCGCCACGGCGACTTTCCTCACCGCCGCCTACGCCTGCCTCCGCGGAAAGCCCGGCGGCCCGCGACGCGTCGCAGCCCTGATCGACGACTACACCGCCCACAAGACCGCCTGCGCGGGAGCTCCCGCCACGCTGGCCTTGGGCACGCCGGCGTCTCGTTCTGCCTCAGTTCCGGGGTGGACGCGATGGAGTGCGCCCAGCGCGCCGGACACAGCATCGCGGTACTGCACAAGGTGTACGCCAAAGTGCTCGATCAGAGGCGGGAGCACGCGAACAGCCGAATCGACGCGGCCCTTCGGGAGTGGAACGAACCGGAGTGATCAAGCTCTCCCCCGGGGGACGCCTGGGGGACACGGGCTGATCGAGAGTGGGAAACGGGCGGTACGAGGTGAGACGCGTCCACACGTCGTCCACAGCCAATCGAACAGCTCCCGGAACGCAGAAACCCCCTCCGACCTGCCGTTAAGGCTGGTCGGAGGGGGTTTCCCTCAGCGTGGCGGCGCCAGGATTCGAACCTGGGAAGGCTGAGCCGGCAGATTTACAGTCTGCTCCCTTTGGCCGCTCGGGCACACCGCCGGGGTTGCTGCCCATTCGAACCGCTTTTCGGCGGTGCTCCCTGGCAACGACGTAAACGATACCTGATGCACAGGGGTGCTTCGCCACCCGATTACTCGCCGCCCGGAGGGGGCGGGGTGGCTAGGCTTGTCCGGATGCGGCCCGGGATCACGCCGGGCTCGGCGGTCGCCCCGCGTGCGCCGATTCGCACCCGATTCGCACCCTGATACAAGGAGCCACAGGACATGGCCGACTCCAGTTTCGACATCGTCTCGAAGGTCGAGCGGCAGGAGGTCGACAACGCCCTCAACCAGGCCGCCAAGGAGATCTCGCAGCGCTACGACTTCAAGGGCGTGGGCGCCTCGATCTCGTGGTCCGGTGAGAAGATCCTGATGGAGGCGAACTCCGAGGACCGGGTGAACGCCGTCCTCGACGTCTTCCAGTCCAAGCTCATCAAGCGCGGGATCTCGCTGAAGGCTCTGGACGCGGGCGAGCCCCAGCTCTCCGGCAAGGAGTACAAGCTCTTCGCGGAGATCAAGGAGGGCATCTCCCAGGACAACGCGAAGAAGGTCGCCAAGCTCATCCGCGACGAGGGCCCCAAGGGCGTGAAGGCCCAGGTCCAGGGCGAGGAACTGCGCGTCAGCTCCAAGAGCCGCGACGACCTGCAGACCGTCATCGCGCTGCTCAAGGGGCAGGACTTCGACTTCGCCCTGCAGTTCGTGAACTACCGGTAGTCGGAGGTGCGTTGCCGGTGGTCCGCCGTGGACTACCGGTAGCCCGCAGGGTGGGCGCCCGCAGGGCGCCCACGTCGCCGCCCCCGCCTGCCCGTGGCCGCGCTCAGTCGCGCGAGTTGCCGAACAGCAGCCGGTAGATGATCAGCAGCACGAGCGAACCTCCGATGGCCGCGGCCCATGTCGCGCCGTCGTAGAAGTCCTTGCTGATGGGGTGGTCCAGCCAGCGGGCCGATATCCAGCCGCCGATGAACGCGCCGGCGACACCGATGAGGGTGGTCCCGATCAGGCCGCCCGGGTCGCGCCCCGGCAGCAGCACCTTGGCGACGACTCCGGCCAACAGTCCCAGGATGATCCAGCTGATGATGCCCATGCCCTGAACCTGCCCTTCCGTGCTGTGCCCGCACTGTCCGGGCACTGTGATCTCGCTCGCTCCCCCACGCGTCGGGATCGGTGTCGGGACCGGCGACCGTGGGTGGCATCGGCGTCGTGCGAGGTTCGCGCCGTGTTGGTGGGGACGACGTCACGACGGCGTCCGGCGGTTCCGCGGATCAGTAGGGTGCGGTGTATGACACAGCCAGGACCGGCTTCCGAGCTGCGGCGCACGCTGGGCGTGGGCGACGCCGTCGTCCTCGGCCTCGGCTCGATGATCGGCGCCGGCGTGTTCGCCGCCCTCGCTCCCGCCGCGCACGCGGGGGGCTCCGGTCTGCTGATCGGACTCGCGCTCGCCGCGCTGGTCGCCTACGGCAACGCCATGTCGTCGGCGCGCTTGGCCGCGCTGTACCCGGCTTCCGGCGGCACGTACGTGTACGGACGCGAGCGGCTCGGGCCGTTCTGGGGTTATCTGGCCGGCTGGTCGTTCGTGGTCGGGAAGACGGCCTCCTGTGCGGCGATGGCGCTGACGGTCGGGGCGTACGTCTGGCCGGGACGGGAGCACGTGGTCGCCGTGGCGGCCGTGGTGGCGCTCACGGCCGTGAACTACGGCGGCATCCAGAAGTCGGCCTGGCTGACGAGGGTGATTGTGGCGGTGGTCCTGGCGGTCCTCGCTTCCGTCGTGGTCGTGTGCCTGGGGTCGGGCGTCTCCGATCCCGGTCGGCTGGAGGTCGGGGTCTCCGAGGGCTTCGGCGGGGTGCTACAGGCAGCGGGTCTGCTCTTCTTCGCGTTCGCCGGATACGCGCGCATCGCCACGCTCGGCGAGGAGGTGCGGGACCCGGAACGCACCATCCCCCGCGCGATCCCCTTGGCTCTGAGCATCACCCTGGTGGTGTACGCGTGCGTGGCGGTGGCCGTCCTTTCCGTTCTGGGCGCCGATGAACTCGGGCGGGCGAGCGCGCCGCTCGCCGACGCCGTCCGGGCGGCGGGCGCGTCCGGGCTGGTGCCGGTGGTGCGCGTCGGCGCCGCCGTCGCCGCGCTGGGCTCCCTGCTCGCCCTCATCCTGGGCGTCTCGCGCACCACGTTGGCCATGGCCAGGGACCGGCATCTGCCTCATGCCCTGTCCGTCGTCCACCCCCGCTTCCAGGTGCCGCACCGGGCCGAGCTCGCCGTGGGCGCGGCGGTCGCGATCCTGGCCGCCACGGTGGACGTCCGAGGCGCGATCGGCTTCTCCTCCTTCGGTGTGCTGGCCTACTACGCCGTCGCCAACGCGTCGGCCTGGACGCTCGATCCGGCTCCTGCGAAGCGGGCGCTGCCCGCGCTGGGACTTCTGGGCTGCCTGATCCTCGCCTT
Source organism: Streptomyces hilarionis (assembly GCF_024539675.1). Taxonomy (GTDB): domain Bacteria; phylum Actinomycetota; class Actinomycetes; order Streptomycetales; family Streptomycetaceae; genus Streptomyces; species Streptomyces hilarionis. The sequence continues at coordinate 21,554 of NZ_JAHHIT010000110.1, forward strand.
CGCGCTGCCCGCGACGTCGGTGGCGGCGGGGGCGGGAGTGCTCGCGGTGGGCGTGGTCGCGTACGGCATCCGCCGCCGGGCGGCCATCTGACCAGGCGACCGGTTCACCGACTGCCCGAGTAGCCCCGAGTAGCCCCGACTAGCAGGGTCCTGGCGAACCAGCGGCCATGGCGACCCGACGACCTGACGACCTGACGACCTGGCGACCTGGCGACCTGGCGATCAGATCTCTTGCATGTCGGCACCCGGGGGGGGGCGGCGCGGCATCGTCATGGCGGTCGAACAGCCCTGCCGACGGCCACACGAGGCCGGGCCACGGGTGCGTGGTGCCGAGCCAGGGCGTCAGGCTCACGCCGTCTCGGTGTCGGTCTCGATCTCGGCGCCGGCGCCGGTCTCGGTTCGGTTCGCCGTCGTGCGTATGCGGAACTGGGTCCACGGAGTCAGGCTCGGATCCTCGTCCATGACGTCGTACCAGCCCGTGCCGTCGAGCCATGCGTGCAGCCACTCGGCGAGGCTGGGGGCGTCGACGAACCACGCCCGGTCGGGATCGCCGGGATTCGGCTCGAAGAGCAGGACGCTCGCCTGCGGGGAGCGGCAGTCCACGCAGGCGTACATGGCACAGCCCCAGTGGGATATCGGCAGAACGCCTTCGGGCCAGGGCCATTCGGGGTCCTGGCGGCCGCGCTCGCGGTTGGCGAGATATTGGCTGACGGCGGCGGGTTCGCCGGACGGGGTGCTGTCCAACAGGGGCAGCAGGCCGTACTCCGGTCCGAAGCCGCCGTCTCCTATGCGCAGGTAGAGGTCGGCGAGCAGCGCGGGCAGCGGGAAGCCGAGGGCGGCCTCAGCCCGGGCGACGGTGGCCCTGCCCACGGGCTCGGGAAGGGAGGGCCGGCCCCACGGGCGGACGGCGGCCGCCTTGGCCGCTACCCTTTCCAGCAACTGCGCGTTCTCGGTCATGCGTTCATGATGCAGGCCGCCACTGACACGCCGGCCGGCCTGTGGACAACTCGCCGGTTGTGGACAAAGCACCCCGTCGGCCCGCCGGACACCCGACTGCTCCGGTGGCGCGGCGACGCGAGTGGCGCGGGGTGACTCGGGTGGCGCCGGAGCGTCGTCCCGGGCACTTCCGCCGTGCCCGGGCACTTCCGCCGTGGTCGATCCCCACCGGTGTCCCGCCGCTGTCCCGCCGCCATGGTGGGCGGGGGCGCGACCGTGGCGGGCGCCGTCAGCGTGCGGCGAACGGCTGGTCCGTGGGCACGATTTCGCGGCCCAGCGGGAACAGCGAGACCGGGATCAGCTTGAAGTTCGCGATGCCGAACGGGATGCCGATGATGGTGACGCAGAGAAGGAAGCCGGTGACGATGTGGCCGATGGCCAGCCACCAGCCGGCCAGGACCAGCCAGAGCACGTTTCCGAGACAGGACGGAGCGCCCGCGTCCCGGCGCTCGACCGTCGTGTAGCCGAAGGGCCACAGGGCGAAGATCCCGATACGGAAAGCGGCTACGCCGAACGGGATGCCGATGATGGTGATGCAGAGCAGCGCGCCCGCGAGCACGTAGCCGAGGAACAGCCAGAATCCGCTCAGGATCAGCCAGATGACGTTCAGAATGGTCTTCACTGGGGGCGACCTGCCATTTTCTCGAGCCGGGCGATTCGGTCCGCCATCGGCGGATGTGTCGAGAACATCTTGGAGAGTCCCTGACCAGGGCGGAAGGGGTTCGCGATCATCATGTGACTCGCGGTCTCGATGCGGGGCTCCGGAGGCAGCGGAAGCTGCTTGGTGCCCGTCTCCAGCTTGCGCAGCGCACTCGCGAGGGCGAGCGGATCGCCGGTGAGCTGGGCGCCGGAGGCGTCGGCCTCGTACTCCCGGGAGCGGCTGATGGCGAGCTGGATGAGACTGGCGGCGAGCGGGCCCAGGATCATGATCAGGAGCATGCCCAGGATGCCGGGGCCGTCGTCGTCGTCGGAGCGGCCGACCGGGATCAGCCAGGCGAAGTTGACCAGGAACATGATCACCGAGGCGAGTGCGCCGGCGACCGAGGAGATGAGGATGTCGCGGTTGTAGACGTGGCTGAGCTCGTGGCCGATGACGCCGCGCAGTTCACGCTCGTCGAGGAGGCGCAGGATGCCTTCCGTGCAGCACACGGCGGCGTTGCGCGGGTTGCGGCCGGTCGCGAAGGCGTTGGGCGCCTCCGTCGGGGAGATGTACAGGCGGGGCATGGGTTGGCGGGCCTGGGTGGAGAGGTCGCGGACCATCCGGTAGAGGGCGGGGGCCTCGAACTCGCTCACCGGGCGGGCGCGCATCGCGCGTAGCGCCAGTTTGTCGCTGTTCCAGTACGCGTAGGCGTTGGTGCCGAGGGCGATCACGACCGCGACGACGAGCCCCATACGGCCGAAGAAGCTGCCGATGACGATGATGAGCGCCGACAGCCCCCCGAGGAGTACTGCGGTCCTGAGCCCGTTGTGCCGGCGGTGCACGGTACGCCCTCCAAGTCGTGCAGCAGGGGAACCCTTTGCTTGCGGATCTTGCTTGTCTGCGGTGTCACCGGTGCTGTGCTGTCACATCCAGTGCACCCTCCCGTACTGGTCAACGCCAGGCGGGAGGCACGAGTTCCCTTGTGCCCGCGGGCAGGGGTGTGGGCCGTCCGGGTGAGGACGGTGGCGTACGCGCGCGTGCGGCCCTCAGAAGAGGCCGGTGCCGGCGAAGCGCAGGACCAGCTGGGGAGCTCCCGAGAGGGCGACGCCGAGGGCGGCGGTGAGGGCGATCGCGGCCGTCAGGGGGGCGGGGACGGGGTGCTTGTCGGGCCGGCCCTCGGGAGTCCTGAAGAGCAGCGCCGTCCACTGGAGGTAGTAGTACAGGGCGATCACGACGTTGACGGCCATGACGACCGCGAGCCAGCCGAGACCCGCGTCGACGGCCGCGGAGAAGACGGTGACCTTGGCGAAGAGGCCGATGATTCCGGGCGGCAGTCCGGCGAGGCAGAGCAGGAAGAACGCCAGCAGCAGCGCTGCCAGAGGGTTTCGCGCGTACAGGCCCCGGTAGTCCGTGATCCGGTTCGCCGTGCCGGCGCGCCCCACCAGGGCGGCCACCGCGAAGGCGCCCAGGTTCACGGCGGCGTACATGAGGGCGTAGGCGACGGTGGAGCCGACGGCGTGCTCGGCGTCGTCGGAGTACGCGGCGGCGGCGATCGGGACGAGGAGGTAGCCGGCCTGGCCGACGGAGGACCAGGCGAGGAGGCGTACGGCGCTGTACGCGCGCGTGGTCTGCTGACGCAGGGCCCCGACGTTGCCGACGGTCATCGTGAGGGCGGCCAGCGCGGCCAGGGCGGGGCCCCAGACGTCCGCGTACGAGGGGAAGGCGACGACGGTGACGAGGATGAGGCCGGAGAAGCCGACCGCCTTGCCGACGACCGACAGGTAGGCGGCGATGGGCAGCGGGGCGCCGACGTAGGTGTCGGGGACCCAGAAGTGGAACGGGACGGCGGCCGTCTTGAACGCGAAGCCGATGAGGGTGAGGACCACGCCGGTCTGGGCCAGGGTGTGCAGTTGGCCGTCGACGCGCTGGATCCGGTCGGCGACCTGGGTGAGGTACAGGGTGCCGGTCGTCGCGTAGACGAAGCTGATGCCGAGGAGGCTGACGGTGGTCGCGGTGACCGACGACAGGAAGAACTTCAGGGCCGCCTCGGAGGACCTGCGGTCGCCGTGCCGGATGCCGACGAGGGCGAACGCGGGCAGTGAGGCGACCTCGAGGGCGACCACGAGGGTGGCGAGGTCGCGGGAGGCGGGAAGCAGCGCGGCGCCGGCGGCGGAGGACAGCAGCAGGAACCAGAACTCCCCCTCGGGGAGCCGCCCGCGCGCGTCCTTCAGGGCGGTGACCGACAGCAGGGCTGTCAGCAGCGCTCCCCCGAGCACCAGGAACTGGATGACGAGGGTGAAGCGGTCGACGGTGTAGCTGCATGCGCTCGGCTCGCCGGTCAGGCAGAAGGTGGAACGGTCGCCGTCCAGGAGGGGGACGAGGAGGGCGGCGGAGGCCGCGAGGCCCGCGACCGAGAGCCATCCCAGGAGGGGTTTGCGGGCGTCGGCGACGAAGAGGTCGGCGACGAGGACGACGAGGGCCACGACCGCGGTGAGGGTGGGTGGCGCGATGGCCTGCCAGTCGACGGACTGGACCGCCGACTCGGCCAGGGACTGGACCGGGGAGCTCATCGGGTGCCTCCTGCGAGGAGCTGCTGCACGGCCGGGTCGGTGAGGCCGAGAAGGACCTTGGGCCACAGGCCGGCGACGACGGTGAGGGCGACGAGCGGGGTCCAGGCCGCGAACTCGTAGCTCTGCACGTCGGCGAGGCGCGGGGCGTCCTGCGCGACGGCGCCCATGCAGACGCGGCGGACCACGGCGAGCAGGTAGGCGGCCGTCAGGAGCGTGCCGAACGCGGCGATCGCCGTGAAGGCGAGGTAGGCGGGGCGGCTGAGGCCGGCGGCCGGGTCGAAGGCCCCGAACAGGGCCAGCATCTCGCCCCAGAATCCGGCGAGCCCCGGCAGCCCTAGCGAGGCGACGGCGGCGAAGGCGAGGAGGCCGCCGAGGCGGGGGGTCCTGCCGTACAGCGCGGCGCCGGTCCGGTCGGCGAGGGTGTCGAGGTCGGTCGTGCCGGTTCGGTCCTTCAGCGCTCCGACCAGGAAGAAGAGCAGGCCGGTGATGAGGCCGTGGGCGATGTTGGCGAACAGCGCGCCGTTCACGCCGGTGGGGGTCATGGTCGCGATGCCGAGCAGGACGAAGCCCATGTGGCCCACGGAGGAGTAGGCGATCAGGCGCTTGAGGTCGCCCTTCGCGCCCTGCTTGGCGAGGGCGAGACAGGCCAGGGATCCGTAGATGATCCCGACGACGGCGAGGGCGGCGAGGTACGGCGCGAAGGTCCGGAAGCCGTCGGGCGCCACCGGCAGCAGAATCCGGACGAACCCGTACGTTCCCATCTTCAGTAGCACGCCGGCCAGCAGGACCGAGCCGACGGTCGGAGCGGCGGTGTGGGCGTCGGGCAGCCAGCTGTGCAGGGGCCACATCGGGGTCTTGACCGCGAGCCCGATCCCGATCGCCAGTACGGCGATGACCTGCACGGACGTGGTCAGCGACCGGCCGTTGTCAGTGGCGAGTGCCACCATGTCGAAGGTGCCCGCCTTGATTCCGATCAGGAGCAGGCCGAGCAGCATGACCACGGATCCGAGCAGGGTGAACAGGATGAACTTCCAGGCCGCCCGAGTCCGGCCCTCACCGCCCCAGCGGGCGATGAGGAAGTACATCGGGATGAGCACCGTCTCGAAGGCGAGGAAGAACAGCAGCAGGTCGAGGACGGCGAAGGTCGCCAGCGTGCCGGACTCGAGCAGAAGCACGAGCGCGACGAACGCCTTGGGGGTGGGCCCCTGGGGTTGCTTGAAGTAGGAGTAGAGCGCGCACAGGAAGGTCAGGAGCGCGGTCAGGACCAGCAGGGGGAGGGAGATGCCGTCGATGCCGAGGTGGATGCGCACGTCCAGTGCGGGGATCCAGCTGATGTCCGTGGTGGCCTGCATCTTCGACGGATGGTCGTGGTCGAAGCCCAGCGCGAGGACGATCGCCGCGACGAGGACCACGCCGGTAACCGTGACGCCGTGCCGTAGCACGGCCTGTTCCGGCGACTTCCCCTTCAGCCCGGGCGGGGCGGGCAGGAGGGCGGCGACGGCCCCGAGGAGCGGGCCGACCACGATGAACGCCAGAAGGACCTGCATCACGGACTCGTTGATATCGATCACGCCTGCTCACGCTCCCGAGGCGACGAGAAGGGCGGCGACCGCGAGGACCACGGTGCCGGCGAGCAGCGCGCTCACATAGGTCTGGACGTTGCCGGTCTGGGCGCGCCGCACGGCGGCCCCCAGCCAGCGCGGCAGGGCGCCCGCGCCACGGACGTAGGTGTCCACGACTTCGCGGTCGAGGAACCGGACGAGGCTCGCGGCCGACAGGACGGGGCTCACGAAGGCGGTGCGGTAGACGGCGTCGAGGTGGAAGCCCGCGGCCGCGTGGCGGTGCAGCGGGCCGAGCAGCAGTCGGCCGGGGTCCGCGGGGTCGGGCGCGGAGGCCACGTCTCCGTAGGCGGGCGCGTGCGTCGCGATGGCCTCGGCCTCGACCTGGGCCGCGTCGCCCTCGGGGTGGGCGGCGACCGCTCCCAGCGGAACGCGGGCGGCGAGCCCGGTGAGGCGGCGCCAGGCGGCGTAGGTGACGAGTGCGCCGATCAGGGCTGCTCCGGTGCCGAGGACGGAGGTGGTGAGGGTCGGGGCGAGATCGTTGCCGTCGAACCAGTCGGTAAGGGTGCGGTAGGCGAAGCCGCCGAGGGCGAGGGAGGGGACGACCAGGATCCACAGCACCACGTTCATGGTCAGGGGCTGGCGGCCGTGGTCGGGGGCTTCGTCGCCGTGGCCGCGGAAGGTCAGCAGCCACAGCCGGGCCGCGTAGGCGGCGGTGAGGAGGGCGGTGAGCACCCCGGCGAGCAGGACGGTCCAGCCCGCGGCGCCGGGGGCGTGTTCGGTGTGGCCGGCGGTGACGTGCTCGGCGGCGCCGAGGACGGACTCCTTGGAGAAGAACCCGCTGAACGGCGGGATCGCGGCGAGCGCGAGGAGCGCCACGGTCATCGTCCAGTAGGCGTCGGGGACACGCCCGCGCAGGTTGCCCATGCGGGACATGGCGGCCAGCGAGTTGGTGCCGGCGGCGTGGATGATCACGCCGGCCGCGAGGAACAGCAGCGCCTTGAAGGCTCCGTGCGACAGGAGGTGGAAGACGGCGGCTCCGCGGTCGCCGACGGCGAGCGCACCGGTCATGTAGCCGAGTTGGCCCATCGTCGAATAGGCGAGGACGCGTTTGATGTCGTCCTGGGCGAGGGCGGCCAGGCCCGAGCCGACCATCGTGACGGCGGCCATCACGGCGAGGACCGTCATCGCGGCTGCCGAGGCCTCGAACACCGGGAGGAGGCGCGCGACGAAGTAGACGCCGGCGGCGACCATCGTCGCGGCGTGGATCAGCGCGGAGACGGGTGTGGGGCCCGCCATCGCGTCGGGGAGCCAGGTGTGCAGCGGGAACTGGGCGGACTTGCCGGCCACGCCTGCGAGCAGCAGCAGGGCGACGATGGTCGGGTGGTCGAGTCCGCCGTGGGCGACGGTGCCGAGGATCTTCGTGATCTCGAAGGAGCCGGCGTCCGTGGCGAGGGCGAACAGGCCGATCAGGAACGGGACGTCGCCGAGTTTGGTGACCAGGAAGGCCTTGATGGAGGCGGCGCGGGCCTCCGGGGTCTCCCAGTAGTGACCGACCAGGAAGTAGGAGCAGATGCCCATGACTTCCCAGCCCACCAGCAGCACGATCAGGTCGCCGGAGTAGACGACCAGGAACATCGCGGAGGTGAAGAGGGAGACGAGCGCGGCGTACGAGGGGTAGCGCGGGTCCTCGCGCAGGTAGCCGGTGGAGTAGATCTGCACGCAGGCGGCCACGAGACCGACGACCAGCGCGACGAGCGCGGCGAAGCCGTCGATGTGCAGGGAGAGCTCGATCGGGACCGAGCCGGTGGGGGTGAGCTCGGTGGACGCGTCGACCGGGGCCCCTCCGCCCTGGCGCACGGCGACGGCGGCGGCCAGTGCGAGGGCGGCGACGGTGGGCAGGACGGCCAGCGGACGGACGAAGCCCGGGGCGGTGCGGCCCAGGAGCAGTCCCGCGACGGCGCCCAGGAAAGGAAGGAGGGGGACGAGGACGGCGAGGGTGGTCGTGGTCACGCGGTGGCCTCAGCCTTCTCGGCGGCCGTTCCGGTCGCGGGGACGTCGGTGTCGGGGCCGTCCGCCGCGGAGACCTCGTGGCTCTCGTGGCCCTCGGCGGTGTCGCGGAGCCGGTCGATGTCGGCCGTGCCGCGGTTGCGGTGGACGGCGAGGACGATCGCCAGGCCGATGCCGATCTCGGCGGCGGCGATGGCGATGGTGAAGAGGGTCAGGGCCTGGCCGGAGTGGAGGGTCTCGTCGGCGGTCTTGCTGAGCCAGACGTCGAAGGCGACCAGATCGAGGTTGACGGCGTTGAGCATCAGCTCGACCGACATCAGGATCAGGATCGCGTTGCGTCGGGCGAGGACGCCGTACAGGCCGGTGCAGAAGAGCAGGGCCGAGAGGACGGCGGGATAGACGAGGTGCATCAGCGGGCGCCTTCCTGCTCGGCGGGGCCTTCGCGGTCGTCCCCGCTGCCGGCGGCGGTGCGGTCGGCCCGGTCGGACGGGGAGCCTCCGGAAATTCCGTGTCTTTCCGTGACCGGGCGGGAACTCATGGTGGCGGTCCGGGCGTTCACGGGGGGAGAGCTCGCCTCCGTACTCGCCTTGCGGGACAGGACGATCGCGCCGACCAGGGCCGCGAGGAGAAGCACGGAGAGGGCCTCGAAGGGGAGGACCCAGTTCTGGAAGAGGCTCGCGCCGGTGACCTCGGTCGAGCCGGCGGCCGGGCCGTCCAGGTCGATCCAGGTGGCCCGGAAGGCGTCCACGACCACCCAGATCAGGGCGGCGGCCGCGGCTGCGGCGACCGTGAGCGCGGCCCACCGGTTCCCGGAGTCGGCGTCCGGGGAGCGGCCGATGGGGGCCTTGGTGAGCATCAGACCGAAGAGGAGGAGCACGACGACGGAACCGACGTAGATGAGCACCTGGACCCAGGCGATGAACTCGGCGGTGAGAAGGAGGTACTCGACGGCGAGGCCACCGAGGGCGACCACGAGCCACAGGGCCGCGTGCACCAGTTGCCTGGTGGTCACGGTCACGAGGGCCGCGCCGAAGGTGACCAGGCCGACGAGCAGGAAGGCGATCTCGACGCCGGTCGGGGAGAGGAAGCCCTGTGGGGCCTCGGCGAGGCTCACGCGTTCCCTCCTTCGCTTCCGGCTCCGGCGGCCGGAGGCTCGGCGGACTCGGCGCGGGCGGCGGCGGCGAGCTTCTCGGCCGACTTGCGGGCGGCGGCGATCTCCTTCGGCTCCTCTGCGGCGGGGTCGAGAGCGGGTGGGGCCGGCACGGTCCACATCCACTCGCGGAGCTTGTCCCGCTCGTGGGTGAGCTCGTGGATGTCCGTCTCCGCGTACTCGAACTCCGGAGACCAGAACAGGGCGTCGAAAGGACACACCTCGATGCAGATACCGCAGTACATGCAGAGGGAGAAGTCGATGGCGAAGCGGTCGAGCACGTTGCGGCTGCGCTCACGGCCGCCGGGGGCCGCGGGCGGCACCGTCTCCTTGTGGGAGTCGATGTAGATGCACCAGTCGGGGCACTCACGGGCGCAGAGCATGCAGACCGTGCAGTTCTCCTCGAACAGACCGATCACGCCACGGGTGCGGGGCGCGAGCTCGGGCTGGGCGTCCGGGTACTGCTCGGTGACGGTCTTGCGCGTCATCGTGCGGAGGGTGACGGCCAGGCCCTTGGCGAGGCCACTGCCAGGAAAGGGGGCCATGGTTACCGGATCACCACCTTGACGACGCCGGTGAGGGCGATCTGAGCGAGGGAGAGGGGGACGAGGAGGGTCCAGGAGAGCTTCTGGAGCTGGTCCTCGCGCAGCCGGGGATAGGTGACGCGCAACCAGATCACGACGAAGGCGAGGACGGCGGCCTTGAGCAGGGTCCACACCCAGCCGAAGCCGTCGGCGCCCCAGGGGCCGTGCCAGCCGCCCAGGAAAAGGACGGTGGTCAGACCGCACAGGACGACGATGCCGGCGTACTCGGCGAGCAGGAAGAGAGCGAAGCGCAGGCCGGTGTACTCGGTGTACGCCCCGAAGATGATCTCCGAGTCCGCGACGGGCATGTCGAAGGGGGGCCGCTGGAGTTCGGCGAGTCCGGCGACGAAGAAGACGATCCCGCCGACGATCTGCCAGGGCAGCCACCACCACTGGAAGGCGTCGACGATGCCGGGCAGGGAGACCGTGCCCGCCGCCATCGCCACCGAGGCGGCGGTGAGGAGCATGGGCAGTTCGTAGGCCAGGAGTTGGGCGGCGGTGCGCAGACCGCCCAGAAGGGAGAACTTGTTGGCGCTGGCCCAGCCGGCCATGAGGGAGCCGAGCACGCCGACGCCCATCACGGCGAGCACGAAGAAGATGCCCGCGTCGAGGACCTGGCCGACAGCCCCCTCGCCGGGGCCGATGGGGATGGCGAGCAGGACGAGGAGATACGGCAGGAGGGCGACGGCCGGTGCGAGCTGGAAGACACGGCGGTCCGCGCCCGCGGGGACGATGTCCTCCTTCTGCGCGAACTTCACGCCGTCCGCGACGAGCTGGGCCCAGCCGTGGAAACCGCCCGCGTACATCGGGCCCAGACGGCCCTGCATATGGGCCATGACCTTGTGCTCGGTCTGACCGACGATCAGAGGGAGGGTGAGGAAGACGACGAACACGACGAGGAGTCGCAGGGTGACGTCGAGAGCGTCGTTCACTGCTGACCTCCTGCGGGGTCCTCGGGGGCGGGGGGCTCGACGTCGTCGGGGCGCGTCGGCCGGCTGTCGGGAGCCGACGGCTTCTCGGCGGGGGCCTGAGATGACGACTCCGATGCCGACTCCGGCGTCTGCCCCTGCGCCCGGTCCCGCGGCTCTTCAGGCACCTCTTCCTGCGACTTTCCCCGTGGCTTTTCCTGCGACTTCTCCCGGGGCTGCCGCTGATCCTGCTCGGGCTCCGGGTCGTCGAAGGCCGGGCGGGCGTGGTGCCACGGGGCGTCGGAGCTGCGGGGGGCCGGG
>NZ_JAHHIT010000111.1 GCF_024539675.1 Streptomyces hilarionis
CGCGCACGGCGTGGCCTGACCCATGCCGGTCGCGATAGCGAAGCCGCGGCCGCCGCGCGCGCCCCGCGCGGCGGCCCGGCTCGCCTCCCGCCCCGCACCCGCTGCCGCGTCCTTGTGAGGTAACCCCCGATGGCAGTCCGCCCGACCCCAACCCCTTCCCCCTCCGATCCCTCCGGCGGTGAGCCGGGGTCCGCCGAAGAGGGGGGCTCCCGCACCGGCCTGATGATGGTCTGCGCCTCGATCGCCGTGGTCGTGGCGCTCGCGCTGGCCGGCGGCAACGACGCCCCCTCCGGCACGGCCAGCCCGCCGCACGTCCCGCCCGCCGCCTCGGCGCCGGCGAACGCGCCGGACGGGCCCAGGGCCGACACGCCGCGGGGGCAGGCCCCGCCCGCGCCCGACGACCGGGCGGCCGGGAAGCACCTGCCGCGCTCACGGCCCGTACGGCTGCTCATCCCCAAGATCGCGGTCGACGCCCCCTTCACCGACCTGGCCATCGGCCCCAGCGGACGGCTGGACCCGCCTCCCGCGAACGACGTCAACCTCGTCGGATGGCACGCCAAGGGAGCCTCCCCCGGGGAGAGCGGCACCGCGATCATCGCCGGACACGTCGACACCAAGACGTCCCCGGCCGTCTTCGTACGCCTGGGCGAACTGGCCAAGGGCGATCTGTTCCACGTCATGAGGGCCGACGGCACCCGGGCGACCTTCCGGGTCGACAGCGTGGAGACCTTCGCCAAGGACGACTTCCCGAGCGAACGGGTGTACGGCGACACGGCGCAGGCCCAGGTGCGTCTGATCACCTGTGCGGGCGACTACGACCGGCAGGTCAAGGACTACACGGACAACCTCGTCGTCTTCGCCCACCTCGTCTGAGGTTCACCCGGCCGGTCACCCGCGTAGTTCATCCGACTCGCGCGCTTGCGGGGACGGGCACAGGATCGAGGAACGCTGACGTCGCATCACCGCGGCCGACGTTCACTTCCCCCTCCGAGAAGGAGATGTGCGCAGGATGACCACCACGTCCGAACGTGTTGCAGGTTCGCGGACGCGACAGGCGTCGCAACGCGTCTCCCAGTCCGTGTTCGACGGCTCCCGGCTGCGCGTCGTCCTCCTGGTCGACGTCTACGACGGGGCCCAGCAGCAGTTCCTGGAGGCCTACGAGCAGCTCTGCAACCAGGTCGCGTCCGTCCCCGGGCATGTCAGCGACCAGCTGTGCCAGTCCATCGAGAACCCCTCCCAGTGGCTCATCACCAGCGAGTGGGAGAGCGCCCCGCCGTTCCTCGCCTGGGTCAACAGCGAGGAGCACGTGCGGATGGTGGAGCCGCTGCACAGCTGCGTGCGCGACACCCGGTCGCTGCGCTTCCACGTCGTCCGCGAGACGGGCGGCCCGGCGGACGGCGCGCAGGGCCAGCGCCGGCTCCAGTCGTCGCCCCGGATCGGCGACGGCATGATCCGGCACGCGCTGACCTTCACGGTCAAGCCGGGCAGCGAAGACATCGTTGCCAAGATCCTCGCCGACTACGCCTCGCCCGAGCCGAAGGTCGACGACACCACCCGGCTGTGCCGCACCTCGCTGTTCATGCACGGCAACCGGGTGGTGCGGGCCATCGAGGTGCGGGGCGACCTGCTGTCCGCGCTGCGCCACGTCTCCCGGCAGCCCGAGGTGCGGGCCGTCGAGGAGGCCATCAACCCCTATCTGGAGCAGGACCGGGACCTCAACGACCCCGAGTCCGCGCGGGTGTTCTTCACCCGGGCCGCGCTGCCGGCCGTCCACCACGTCACGGCGGACCGGCAGGACGAGCGGGCCGAGCGCTACGCCCTGTGCTACCCGACCCGGCCGGACCGTGGAATGAAGCTGGCCGAGCTGCTCGCCCGGCAGGACGAGGCGGCCGCGGACGACCCGGCCAACCCGGTCCTGCGCAGCACGATCTTCCAGCGCGACGACGTCGTCGTCCGGCTGATCGACGTGCGCGGCGGGCTCGACGGCGCCGACCCCGTGCAGGCCCTCGGCCTGGCCGACCCGGAGCAGGTGGCCGAGCTGACCCTGCTCCAGGACGACGCGGGCGCGCCCGACCGGTCCGCCGGGAAGGACGTCCGGCTCGCGCGGTTCCTGGAGCTCGCGCGTATGGACCTCGTCACCGACCGCCGGTCGCCCGAGGCCTGATCCCCCATCACGTGGTCCGGGGCGGGGACCTCCCGCCCCCTCCCACGCCGGCGCAGTACACCATCGGAGGAACGTCGTGATCACATCCCGTCCCAGAGTCGTGGATCTCAGCGAGGTCGAGCCCAACACCCGGCGCGGCGGCGACCTGCGCGCCATGCTCACCCCCGTCACGGTCGGCTCGACCAGCGGGTTCATGGGCGTCGCGCTCATCAAGCCGGGCGACCGGATCGCCGAGCACTACCACCCGTACTCCGAGGAGTTCGTGTACGTGGTGTGCGGGCAGCTGGAGGTGGACCTCGACGGCGAGGCGCAGGCGCTGCAACCCGAGCAGGGGCTGATGATCCCCGTCGGCATGCGGCACCGCTTCCGCAACGTCGGCAACGTCGAGGCCCGCATGGTCTTCCACCTCGGTCCGCTGGCCCCGACCCCGCCGCTCGGCCACGTCGACACCGAGGAGGCCGACGCCGAGCCCGTGGTGATCGGTTCCGAGGCGGCCGCCCGACGTCAGGTCCGGTCATGACCAGACGCGTCGCGGTCACCGGCATAGGCATCGTCGCCCCCGGCGGCATAGGCGTGCCGGCGTTCTGGAAGCTGCTGGCCGAGGGGCGCACGGCGACGCGCGGCATCACGTTCTTCGACCCGGCCGGTCTGCGCTCGCGGATCGCCGCCGAGTGCGACTTCGACCCGGCGGCCCACGGCCTGGACGCCCACGACGTCGAACGGTGCGACCGCTACATCCAGTTCGCGCTCGCCGCCGGGGACGAGGCCGTCCAGGACGCCGGTCTGGACCTCGCCGCGGAGAACCCGTGGCGGGTCGGCGTCTCCCTGGGCACCGCGGTCGGCGGCACCACCCGGCTGGAGAAGGACTACGTCCTCGTCAGCCACGGCGGGCAGCGCTGGGACGTGGACCACCGCGAGGCGGCCCCGCAACTGCACCGTGCCTTCACCCCCAGCACGCTGGCCTCCACGGTGGCGGAGCGGTTCGGGGCGCGCGGACCGGTGCAGACCGTCTCCACCGGCTGCACCTCCGGACTGGACGCGGTCGGCTACGCCTTCCACACCGTCGAGGAGGGCCGGGCCGACATCTGCATCGCCGGCGCCTCGGACTCGCCGATCTCTCCCATCACCATGGCCTGCTTCGACGCCATCAAGGCCACCTCGTCCAACAACGACGACCCCGCCCACGCCTCGCGTCCCTTCGACGCGGACCGCGACGGGTTCGTCATGGGCGAGGGCGGCGCCGTGCTCGTCCTGGAGGAGCTGGAGCACGCCCGGGCCCGCGGCGCCCACGTCTACTGCGAGCTGGGCGGGTACGCCACCTTCGGCAACGCGTACCACATGACCGGTCTGACCAGCGAGGGTCTGGAGATGGCCCGGGCCATCGAGGACGCCCTCGACCACGCGCGGATCGACGCCGGCGCGGTCGACTACGTCAACGCGCACGGCTCGGGCACCAAGCAGAACGACCGTCACGAGACGGCCGCGGTGAAGCGGGTCCTGGGCGCGCACGCCTACGACACCCCGATGAGCTCCATCAAGTCCATGGTCGGCCACTCCCTGGGCGCGATCGGCGCGATCGAGCTCGTCGCCTGCGTCCTGGCGCTGGCCCACCAGGTCGTGCCGCCGACCGCGAACTACGAGACGCCCGACCCCGAGTGCGACCTGGACTACGTCCCGCGCGTGGCCCGTGAGCGCAAGCTGCGCAGCGTGCTCTCGGTGGGCAGCGGGTTCGGCGGCTTCCAGTCCGCGGTGGTCATGAACCGGCCGAGGGAGAAGACACGATGAGCGAACCCTTTCAACGACGCGCGGTCGTCACGGGAATCGGCGTGGTCGCGCCCAACGGAGCCGGCACGGAGACCTTCTGGAAGTCGACCCGGGAAGGCATCAGCGTGCTGGACCGGGTCACCCGCGAGGGCTGCGAGCATCTGCCGCTGCGCGTGGCGGGCCAGGTCCGCGACTTCGACCCGTCGGCCGCGGTCGAGGAGCGCTACCTCGTCCAGACCGACCGGTTCACGCACTTCGCGATGGCCGCCGCCGACCAGGCGCTGGACGACGCCGGCCTCAGCCGGACCGAGACCGACGCCGCGCCGTTCTCCGTCGGCGTGGTCACCGCGGCCGGCTCCGGCGGCGGCGAGTTCGGCCAGCGCGAACTCCAGCAGCTGTGGGGCAAGGGCAGCCGCCATGTCGGCCCCTACCAGTCCATCGCCTGGTTCTACGCCGCGAGCACCGGCCAGATCTCCATCCGCCGCGGCTTCAAGGGCCCCTGTTCGGTAGTCGCCGCCGACGAGGCGGGCGGGCTGGACGCCCTCGCGCACGCCGCGCGCGCCGTGCGCCGCGGCACCGACGTGATCGTGGCCGGGGCGACCGAGGCGCCGATCGCGCCGTACTCGGTCGTCTGCCAGCTCGGCTACGAGGAGCTCTCCACGGTCGATGACCCCACCCGCGCCTATCGTCCCTTCACCTCCGCGGCCTGCGGGTTCGTGCCGGCCGAGGGCGGCGCCATGGTGGTGGTGGAGGCCGCGGAACCGGCCCGGGCGCGCGGCGCGCGGGTGCGGGCCGTCCTCGCCGGACACGCGGCGACCTTCACCGGCGCCTCGCGCTGGGCGCAGTCCCGGGAAGGACTCGCCCAGGCCGTGCGGGGGGCCCTGGAGGAGGCCGACTGCGCCCCGGAGGAGATCGACGTGGTCTTCGCCGACGCCCTCGGCGTCCCCGAGGCGGACCGCGCCGAGGCGCAGGCCATCGTCGACGCGCTGGGCCCGCACGGGACCAGGGTGCCCGTCACCGCGCCGAAGACCGGCATCGGGCGGGGGTACTGCGCGGCGCCGCTGATGGACGTCGCGGCGGCGGTGCTCACGTTGGAGCACGGCCTGATCCCCCCGACCCCCAACGTCTTCGACGTCTGCCATGACCTCGACCTCGTGACCGGCCGCGCCCGCACCGCCGAGGTGCGCACGGCACTGGTCCTGAGCCGGGGACTCATGGGGTCGAACTCGGCGCTGGTGCTCCGGCACGGCGCCGTCGACGCCTCGTAGCGAGGCGCCGCTCAGCCAGGAGAGAAGAGGAACCGATGACCGACCGCATCACCGTGGAAGAGCTGGCCGAACTCATGAAGAAGTCCGCCGGCGTCACCGTCGCCCCGGACCGGCTCCGCGAGCCCGAGACCGGCTTCGACACCCTGGGCGTCGACTCGCTGGGGCTGCTGGGCATCGTGGGCGAGCTGGAGAACCGGTACGGCACCCCGATGCCGCCCGACGCCGAACGCTCCAAGACGCCCCGCGAGTTCCTCGACCTCGTCAACAGCGCCCTCATGACAGGAGCCTGAGATGACCGGACACACACAGAACGAGATCACCATCGCGGCGCCCCTGGACCTCGTCTGGGAGATCACCAACGATCTGGAGAACTGGCCGCGGCTGTTCACCGAGTACGCGTCCGTCGAGATCCTCTCCCGGGAGGGACGCAGGACGACGTTCCGGCTGACCATGCACCCGGACGAGAACGGCACCGTGTGGAGCTGGGTCTCCGAGCGCGAGCCGGACCGCGAGTCGCGCACGGTCAAGGCCCGCCGGGTCGAGACCGGCCCGTTCGACCACATGAACATCCACTGGCGCTACGAGGAGGTCCCGGGCGGCACGCGGATGGTGTGGACGCAGGACTTCGCGATGAAGCCCGAGGCTCCGGTCGACGACGACTGGATGACCGACAACATCAACCGCAACTCCAAGGTCCAGATGGGCCTGATCCGGGATCGCATCGAGAAGGCCGCCGCCGAACGCGGCGCCACTCCCGGACTGACCGACTGAGCCGGACGGAGAACGGTCCCATGCACCAGGCCCTCATCGTCGCCCGGATGGCCCCCGGATCGGCCCCCGACATCGCCAAGGTCTTCGAGGAGTCCGACCGGGGAGAGCTGCCGCACCTCGTCGGCGTCGTCCGGCGCAGCCTCTTCCAGTTCGGCGACGTGTACATGCACATGATCGAGGCGGAGCGCGATCCCGGCCCCGCGATCGCGAAGATCACCGGGCACCCCGAGTTCCGGGACGTGAGCGAACGGCTGTCCGCGTACGTCAGCGCGTACGACCCCGAGACCTGGCGTTCCCCCAAGGACGCCATGGCGCAGCGCTTCTACCTCTGGGAGCGCGAGCCGGCCGGCTGACCGCGCCGACCGTCACCGGTCGCCGGGCCCGCGGCGCTGCGGGCCCGGCGACCGGTGGTCTGCGGGGTGACGAAGGGGAGCGGGGGCCGAGGTCAGCCGCCGACGTGGCAGTCGAACGCGTGCAGGTAGGGGTTGACCGGGCTGACGTCGTCGATGACCAGCCCCGCGTCCGTCAGCCGCGACACCATGCTCTCGGTGGTGTGCTTGGCGCCGCCGACGTTGAGCAGCAGCATCAGGTCCATGGCGGTGCTGAACCGCATGGACGGCGTGTCGTCGACGAGGTTCTCGATCACCACGACCCGCGCTCCGGGCCCGCCCGCCTCGCGGACGTTGCGCAGTGTGCGGGCGGTGCTCTCGTCGTCCCACTCGAGGATGTTCTTGATGACGTAGACGTCGGCCTGCACCGGCACGCCCTCGCGGACGTCGCCCGGCACGACGCGCGCCCGGTCGGCCAGGTCGCCGCCGGGCAGCAGCCTCGGCAGCGCGTTCTCCACCACCCGGGGGAGGTCGAGCAGGGCCCCGCGCATCGCCGGGTACTTGTCCAGCAGGCTCGCCACCACATGCCCCTGGCCGCCGCCGAGGTCGGCGACCGACGAGCACCCCGACAGGTCGAGGAACTCCGCCACGTCCCGCGCCGACTGCACGCTGGACGTCGTCATGGCGCGGTTGAAGACGTCGGCCGACTCCGGGGCGTCCTCGTTCAGGTAGGGGAAGAACTCCTTGCCGTACAGGTCCTGCACGACGTTGCGGCCGGTGCGCACGGCCTCGTCCAGCAGCGGCCAGGCGTCCCAGGTCCAGGGCTCGGTGCACCACAGGGTGATGGCGCGCAGGCTGCCCGGGTCGTCCTCGCGCAGCAGCCGGGAGACGTCGGTGTGCGCGAACGTCCCGTCGGCCTGCTCGGCGAAGACGCCGTAGCAGGACAGGGCCCGCAGGAGCCGCCGCAGCGGCTTGGGCTCGGTCTTCACCGCGGCCGCGAGGTCCGCCACGGGCATGGGGGCGTCGCCGAGGGCGTCGGCGACGCCCAGCCGGGCGGCCGCGCGCAGGGCGGCGGCGCAGGCCGCCCCGAACGCGAGCTCCCTCAGCCGCATGGACGGGGGCGGGACGGGGGGCGCCCCCTGCGCCTGCGGGTCCGAGAGTGGGGGAGGCTGAACGGTCGTCATCTGCCGCCTTCTTTCCTGCCTGGGTTACTGAAGTGCGTGAGGTGCCCGAGGCGCCCGAAGGACCTCAGGGGCTGAGGTGCCCGGTGCCTGCGCGAACGGCTGTGGTCGGCTGCCGCTCAGCACAGGCCGGCGGGCTGCGAGGCCCGGCACGAGTTGCCTTCGAAGGTGTTGCCCTTGCCGGCGGTGTCCGTGTTCACCAGGTCCGCGGGGGAGTTGCCGCGCAGGTCGTTGTCGGCGATGCGGTTGCGGTCGCTGGTGGTGCCCACGAAGCTCTTGAACAGGACGATGCCGCCGGAGAGCGGGGACGTGCCGACGTTGTCCTCGATCACGTTGTGGGTGATCAGGTTGTCCTCGGCGCCGGTCAGCACGATTCCGGAGCCCTGGAGGGCGTCCAGCCGGGCGGTCTTGGGGCAGGACTTGTTGTTGCGCACGATGCGGTTGTCGCGCACGGTCACGAGCCCGGCCTTCGGCTTGTTCTCGTCGCCGACGACGAACACGGCGGCGCAGTTGCCGGTCAGGTGGTTGTGCGCGACGGTGAGGTTGCGCAGCCGGCGCACGGTGACGCCGATCCGGTTGCCCTCCAGCCGGTTGCGGTCGACCACGGTTCCGTCCGTGTCCGTGGCGCCCTGCTCCTCCTTGACGCTGTTGGCGAGGAAGAGACCGGCGTCGCCGTTGTCCCGGGCGGTGTTGCCCCGGAACACGCCCCGCACGGAGCCCTCCTGCGCGATGCCCCAGACCCCGTTCTTCACGGCGGTCACGCCCCGCACGGTGAGGCGGTCGGTCGCCGTGGCGTAGACGCCGTTGCGGGTGAAGCCGGAGACGGTCAGGGCGGCGACGGTGACGCCCTCGACGCGGTGGTCCTTCGTGCCGACGACGCAGATGCCGTTGCCGCCGGCGGCGCAGGTGTCGGCGGCGGCGCGCGCGGCCTTCGACGCGCCGGCGGCCGTCGACGCGCCGGCGGCGGTCGCGGCGCCCGCGGCCGGTTCGAGCACCGTGTGCCGGCCCATGCCCCGCAGGGTCAGCCCGGGCGTGCTCAGGGTGACGCTCTCGTGGTGGACGCCGGGGGTCAGCAGGACCGTGTCGCCGGGCTCGGCGGCGTCCACCGCCTTCTGGATCGACTCCCCGGGCCTGACCAGGTGGACCGTGTGCGCGGCGACGGGAGGGGCGGCTCCGAGGCCCGTGCCGAGGAGCGCCGCCGTGCACGCCAGATATGCGATATGGCATTTCTTCATATTGCTGACGTTATGACCGGAAAGGCTCGGGAGTGGGACGATGGTCCATCCGGCGGCGTGTCACGCCGCCGGGTGCACCGCCCGCGGGGTAAGGAGCCGTGGCCGTCGGGCGGACGGTCCGTGGTCGCGGCCGTGGCCGTGGGGTCAGGAGGAGCGGCGGCCCCGGCCGCCGGAGGCGCGCCGGGGGAGGGGACGGGGGCGGGCCGAGGCGGGCGGCGCCTCCTCGGCGGGCCGTGTCCCGGCCGGTTCGTCCTGCCAGGACTCGTAGTCGCTGAACGCGTCGCCGGAGTCGGAGCCGCCGCCGAGGGAGGCCAGGGCGTCCGCGTGGCGGGACTCCGGGACGTTCTTGACCATGGCCAGCGTCAGGGTGTCGGAGTCGGGCCGGGCGTCGGCGGAGCGGTGGGCGAGGGTGTCGGGCAGCATGACGAGGGAGGTCGTCCCCGACCGTTCGCCGGACGGGCGCAACTGCACGCGGATGCCGTGCCGTTCGGCCAGCCGGCCGACCACGAACAGGCCCATCTGCTGGGAGATGTCGACGTCGACGGTCGGCGGATTGGCCAGCTTGTGGTTGATCGTCGCGAAGTCGTCCGCCGCCAGGCCGATGCCCTCGTCGTGGATCTCGACCATGATCCGGCCGTCGGGCAGCCGGGCCGCGGTCACCCGCACCTCGGAGCGGGGGGACGAGAACACCGTGGCGTTCTCCAGCAGTTCGGCCAGCAGGTGCACGAGGTCGGTCACGGCGCTGCCCTGGATCTGCACCTCCGGCAGACCGGAGGACCGGATGCGCTCGTACTGCTCCACCTCCGAGGAGGCCGCGCGGATGACGTCGACGAGCGGCAGCGGCCGGTCCCAGGCCTGCGCGGGCTTCTCCCCGCCGAGCACCAGGAGGTTCTCGCCGTTGCGGCGCACGCGGGTGGCCAGGTGGTCCAGCCGGAAGAGGTTCTCCAGCTGCTCCGGGTCGGTCTCGTTGTCCTCCAGGCTGGTGATCAGCGCGAGTTGACGCTCAATCAGGGACTGGCTGCGGCGCGAGAGGTTGGTGAAGATGGCGTTGATGTTGCCGCGCAGCAGGGCCTGTTCGGCGGCCAGCCGGACGGCCTCGCGGTGGACGTGGTCGAAGGCCCGGGCGACCTCGCCGATCTCGTCGGTGGTGTGGATCGGGATCGGCGTCACCCGGGTGTCGACCTGACCCGCGTCGGGCCGCGACATCTCGTCGATGAGACCCGGGAGGCGCTTTCCGGCGATCTCGATGGCGGAGGCGCTCAGCCGGCGCATGCCGGTGCTCATGGTCCGCGCCACCCAGGAGGCGAGAAGGAAGGCGGCGAGCACGGCGGCGAGCACGAGCGCGGTGTTGGTGATCGCGTCGCGCCGCGCGTCGTCGGCGATGTCCTGGGCGCTCGCCAGCGCGGCGTCGGTGAGGTTCACCTGGATGCTCCGGTAGGCGTCGAAGCCCAGGGTGGACGCGGCGAAGAACGACTCGGGAGTGATGCCCTTCGCGGCGAGCTCGTCGGCCGGCTTCCCGGCGGAGATCTCGGTGATCATGTCCGTGATGGGGGGCGGGCTCACGTAGGTGCGTCCGGCCGCCGCCGCCTTCGCGGCGGCGTCGGCGCTCTGCTGCTCGCCGCGTGCCTCGGCGGCGGCGAGAGCCTGTTGCAGCCGCGCCATGTCCTCGGCGGTGCCGGCGCCGGCGAACTCCTGGAGCCCGACCTGCTCGAGGTAGGCGTAGGAGCGGAACGAGGCGAGCTGGACCTCCAGTTCCCCCGGGGCGAGCGCGGCGCGGTCCTCGACCAGCAGGTGGGTGCCGATCGACCGGATCAGTGACTCGGCGGCCTGCGTCAGGGACACGGCGTAGAGGGTGCGGCCGTAACTCGCCTGGTTGCTGCTGCCGAAGCCGAGTTCGTTGGACAGCTCCATCAGCGGGTGCTGGACGGTGTGGTAGCTCTCCTCCGTCTGCACTCCGGACATCCGGGGGGTGAACGCGTTGGCCCGCACGGCGGCGAGCTGCTTCTCGCCGTTGCGGACGAGTTGCACGCGCCGCAGCAGGCCGCTGGTCGCGGGGATCCGGGCCACCGCCCGGTCGAAGGCGGCGGCGTCCGCGTCGGTCGTGCTGCGGGCCTGGACGACGGCGTCTGAGGCCTTCTTCTCGGTCAGCAGGGGGATGACCGACACATCGCGCTCGTTGATCGCGTCGCTGGCGTACTTGTTCGCCGCCTGGACGAGTTCGGCCACCCGGACCGCGTCGTCGGCGTCCTGCCAGGTGTCCACCGAGCGTTTCACCCGCACGCCCCCCAGCACGAGGGCGACGAGCACCGGAATGAGCAGAACGGCCCGCAGCCGTCGGCCCACCGGCCAGTTGCTGGTGAGGGACCTTCTTCGTCCCTCCGCTGTGGGTGAGGTGTTCGGCACGGTCGTCCTATCGCCTGGAACGCGTGGCGCGTGACGCGCCGTTCCCCTCACTACGGCGCGACGGCGGCGCTGCGTTCAAAAGTGGTGCAAGTTTCACCAAAGTCGGAACGGCACCACCGTAGACCGAAAGGCGTCGCCGCACAGCCGAACGGCGATACACATGTCCGCACAAAGTCGCGCCGCGTCCCGCGGGTCCGGCCGCGACTCCTCCCGGCCCCGTCGAGCGGCGCGCCGAGCCCGCCCGCGCGTCCCTCAGGCCCGGCCGTGGGCCTCCTGGGAGCGCCGCGACAGCGAGTCGACGACCACCGCGGCGAACAGCACCCCGCCCGTGATGACGAACTGGACGGCGGGGGGAGTGTCCGTGATCGCCATGCCCGAGGCGATCGACTGGATGACCAGTATGCCGAGCACCGCCGACCAGGTGGTGCCGCGCCCGCCGAACAGGCTGGTGCCCCCGATGACGGCCGCCGCGATGGCGTTGACCAGCAGCACGCCCGACCCCGACGTCTGGCTCACCGAGGTGATCCGCGACGCCAGGAAGAGCCCGCCGAGCGCGGCCATGGTCCCCGAGGTCGCGAGGACCGCCGTCTGCACCCACGTCACGTCGATGCTCGCGCGGCGGGACGCCTCGATGCTGCCGCCGAGCGCGTAGACCTGCCGTCCGTAGTGCGTGCGGCGCAGAACGACGTCGAGGGCCGCGACCAGCACCAGGAAGATCAACAGGGCCAGCGGCAGCCCCTGGAAACGGTTGAGCGCGTACGCGACGGAGAACGAGAGCACCGCGACGCCCCCGGTGCGCACCAGGACGGCGCGCAGCGAGCGGTGCGGCATGCCGAGGGCCCGGCGGCGGCGCCGGTCCCGGTCGGCCACGAGGAAGACCGCTGCCGCGGCGACCGCCGCCAGGCCGTAGGCCACGGCGTCGTGGGTGAAGTAGTAGCTGGTCAGCCGGGCGACCAGGCCGTCCTCGTCGAGGTTGACGGTGCCGCTGTCCCCGAGCACGGACAGCATCAGGCCGTTCCAGGTGAGCAGCCCGGCGAGCGTGACCACGAACGCCGGCACCCGGGTCCTGGCGACCGAGTAGCCCTGCACCGTCCCCGCGACGGTGCCCACGAGCACCGCGACGACCAGGGCGAGCCACTCCGGTACCCCGTGGTTCACGTTCAGCACGGCGAAGACCGCCGCCGCCAGGCCGCTGATCGACCCGACGGACAGGTCGAGCTGACCGAGCAGCAGCACGAAGACGATGCCGACCGCGATCAGCCCCGTGCCCACGATGTCCACGCTGATGTTGGACAGGTTGCGCGGCGAGAGGAAGTTCTGGTTGAGGCACTGGAAGGTGATCCAGACGACGGCCAGGACGAGGACCACGGGGAGCGACCCCGGTTCGCCGGCGCGCAGCCTGCGCCGGACGACCTCGACCGCGCCGTGCGCGCCCCGGGCGACGGCCCGCATGCTCTTCACCACCCCGCCTCCCGGCCGGCCGGCCGGCGGGGCACGTTCTGCGTGGCGCCGGTGATGGACGAGACGATCTGCTCCTGCGACGCGGTGTTCACGTCGAAGAAGCCGTTGTTGCGGCCCAGTCGCAGGACCGCGGCGCGGTCCGCGAGCGCCTTCACGTCGCCCATGTTGTGGCTGATGAGAAGGACGCCGAGGCCGCGGTCCCGCAACCGGTCTACCAGGTCGAGGACCTCGGTGGTCTGCTCGAAGCCCAGCGCGGCCGTGGGTTCGTCCAGGAGGAGCACGCGCGGGTCGCCCAGGAGCGAACGGGCGATGGCGACCGTCTGCCGCTGGCCGCTGGAGAGCGAGACGACCGGGCCGCGCAGATCGGGCAGTCCTCTGGTCAGCCGTTCCAGCAGCTGCCTGGTGCGCCGTTCCATCTCCACCTCGTCCAGGAACCCGAACCGGCGGATCTCCCGGCCCAGGAACAGGTTCCCGACGACGTCGAGGTTCCCGCACAGCGCGAGGTCCTGGTAGACGGCGGCGATGCCCAGGTCCCGGGCGTCGTGCGGCCGCCGGATGTGCACCGGCCGGCCCTGCCACTCGATGACGCCCCTCTCCGCCGGGGCGACCCCGGAGATCGCCTTGACCAGGGTGGACTTGCCGGCCCCGTTGTCCCCGAGGAGCGCGACGACCTGACCGGAGTGGATCTCCAGCTCGATGTCCGTGAGCACCTCGACGACGCCGAAGCGCTTGCACACCCCGCGCAGGGCCAGCAAGGGGGGATCCGGCACGGGAACCACCTCCTCGGTCCGCGGGTCAGGTCAGACCGGCCCGGGCGCAGGCGGCGCGCAGCCGCGGCACGCAGATCTGCCCGACCGTGTGCAGGCCGTCCTTGACGACCGTGTCACCGATGTTGTCGACCGTCACCGACACCGGGGCGAGCAGCACCGAGGCGACCGCCTCCCCGTCGCGCGTCGGCACCTCGCCGGTGGCCACCGGCCCGAGGCTCTCCCCCCGCGCCGCCGCCACCGCCATGGCGCCTCCCGCCGCGGCCTCGGGGCCGAACGGCTTGAACACGGTCATGTACTGGTCGCCGCCGACGATCCGCCGCAGCGCCGACAGCTCGGCGTCCTGCCCGGTGACCGGCGGCAACGGGGCGACCTTGTTCGCCTTCAGGGCGGAGATGCTCCCGCCGGCCAGGCCGTCGTTGGCAGCGTAGACGCCGTCGATCGCGTCGTCGCCCAGGGCCGCGAGCGCGCCGGACATGTTCACGTGGGCGGTCTCCGGCCGCCACTGCGGGGTGTCGTAGGTCTTGCCGATCCTCACCTTCCCGTCGAGCACCGACAGCGCGCCCCGCCGGAACGCCCGGGCGTTGGGATCGCCGGGATCGCCGTTCATCATCACGATCTGGGCGCCCGGCACCTTGTCGCCCATCGCCTTCAGCAGCGCGCGGCCCTGGAGCCGGCCCACCTCCACGCCGTCGAAGGAGACGTAGCCGGAGATCGGGCCCTCGGCGAGGCGGTCGTAGGCGATGACGGGGATGTCGGCGGCGTGGGCCTCGGAGACGGTGGGGGCCAGCGCCCGGGCGTCCACGGCGACGAGCACGACGGCGTCCATCCCCCTGGTGATCATCGCGTCCATCTGCTCCTGCTGGAGGGCCACATCGCCCTTGGCGTTGGCGTGTTCGACCGTGCAGGTCGCGCACAGCTCCCGGATCCGCTTCTCCAGCAGGGGCCGGTCCTGCGTCTCCCAGCGCGAGGTCGTGGCGTCCGGCAGCAGCAGACCGATGCGCGGTCCGCTCCGGCCGGCGGGCCCGCCGCCCGTGTCCGCCCCGCAGCCCGCCAGCACGATCGCGGTGCAGACGGCCGTCACGGCGGCGGCGGTGTCCCGTATGCAGGCCTTCATGGGCGATACCTGCCGTAGACGACAATAAGGTGGATGTGTTCGGTTGATCCGTATATGCGATTCTGGTGGGTGGGTGCCCCGATCTCAACCTGTCGGCACCTGCGGCAGGACGGGAGGTACGGTGCGCAGATGCCTCGACCGGGCCCTGACCTTCGCCGGAGCGACGCAGGCCGCGGTCTACGCGCCCGACGCCGGCGACGGGTCGCTCCGGTTGCTGGACGCGTCCGGGGACGCTCCCCAGGGGGCCGCGCCGCCGGACCGTCTGACGCTGTCGGGCGACTCGCCCGCCGCCCGCGCCTACCGGACCGACCGGCCCCTGTGGCTCACCGCCCGGCCCCCGCTCGGCGCGCTGCCCCTCGACGCCAACGGCAGACGGCTGGGCTGCCTCGTCGTGCGGGGCGCGGAAGACGGCTTCGACGTCGAGCAACGCCAGTTCCTGGAACGCTACGCCGACGCGCTCGCCGTGCTCCTGCGACCGCTCGCGGACACGCCCACCCCTGCCCCCCTGCTCGCCCCCGCCCTGCGCAGCCTGCGCGTCGGGTCCTTCGTCCTGTTCCCCGACACCGGCCTGATCGAGGCCGACGAGACGCTTCTGGACCTGGTCGGCATCACCCCGGACGACTTCGACGGCAAGGTCGACACCCTCCTCGCCCACGCCCTGCCGGAGGACATGCACGCCCTGATGTCGGTCCTGGAGCCGTCCACCCAGGCCTTCGTCCGACGGGACCTGGAGTTCCGCGTCCGCGGCCCCACCGGCGAGATGCGCTGGCTGAGCCTGAGCTGCCGCGTCGAGGGAGGCTCCCCCGAAGCTCCCGGAGAGGTCCTGGGCGTGGTGACGGCCACCCCGGTCCTGCGCCGCGGTACCGACGACGTCGCCCGCATCCAGTGGCTGACCGCGGCCCTCGACGAGGCGGCCACCGTCCGCGACGTCGGCCGCGTCGTGGTCGCCGCCCTGCGCGAGCCGCTGGGCGCGGACCGGGTGGCGCTCGCCGCGCTCCAGGACGACCGGCTCCTGGTCACCGTCCTCGACCCGCCCCAGCCCACCGCCTGGCCGGAGGTGTGGCGCAGCGAATGGCGCACGGAGTGGCCCGACGCGCCGCTGCGCGCCCTGCCCACCCTCCAGGCCGCCCTGCGCGACGGCCGCATGGACCTGTGGCCCGCCGGCACCGCCTTCGAACCCGGACTGACCGGCGTCGGCGACGGCGGACTGGCCGTGCTGCCGCTGCCCGCCAAGGGCCAGGTCGCCGGGGTGTGCCTGGTCGGCTGGGAGCGCCGCCACGAGTTCGTCCCCGAGGAACGCTCCCTGCTCACCGCCACCGCCGCCCTGGTCGGCCAGGCCCTCAAGCGGGCCCACGCCCACGACGCCGAGCAGGAACTCGCCACCATGCTCCAGCGCAGTCTGCTGCCCCGGCGGCTGCCCGAACTGCCCGGCGGCACCGCCGTCGCCCGCTATCTGCCCGCCAAGCGGGGCCTACAGGTGGGCGGCGACTGGTACGACGTCATCGCCCTGTCCGAGGACCGCGTGGCGCTGGTCATCGGCGACGTCCAGGGCCACAGCGCGGGCGCCGCGACGATCATGGGGCAGATGCGCACCGCGGTCCGGGCCTACGCCATGGAGGGCCACCCGCCCGACGTCGTCGTCTCGCACGCCAACCGGCTCCTCGTCGCCATGGAGACCGACCTCTTCGCCACCTGCTGCTACGCCGAACTCGACATGGAGGAGGGCAACACCCTCTTCGTCCGGGCCGGGCACCTCGCCCCCCTGGTCCGCCGCCCCGACGGCGTCACCGAGGAGATCGAGGTGGCGGGCGGCCCCCCGCTGGGCATCCTCGCCGAGGCGGACTTCCCCATGACGGCCGTCGAACTGGCCCCCGGAACGGTCCTCGCCCTGGTCACCGACGGTCTCGTCGAGGCCGCCGACCTGCCCCTGGACGAGGGCATGCGCCGCACCCGCGCCGCGCTGGCCGCGGCCGACCCCGTCGATCCGGGCGCCATGGCCGACGCGCTGCTCGGCGACGCCGGCCGCCGCGAGGACGACGTGGCGCTGCTGCTCCTGCGCTACGACGGCATGCGGACCCGCCCCATCCGGGCGGGCTGGATGGTGTGGCGGCTGCCCGACGCGGTCATGCACGCCCGCCGCTTCACCGCGCGCACCCTGCGCCGCTGGAAGGTCCAGGAGGCCGCCGACGCCGTGCTGCTGGTCGTCTCCGAACTCGTCACCAACGCCCTGGTGCACACCCAGGGACCGGTCCGGCTCGACCTCATCCTGCGCGGCGACCGGGTGCGCGTCTGCGTGAGCGACTCCTCGCCCCGCGCGCCCGCCAAGCCCGTCATCGTCGACTGGGAGTCGACCGGCGGGCGCGGCCTGCTGCTCGTCGAGGCCATGTCGGACGCGTTCGGCTCGGTGCCGGTGGCCGGCGGCAAGCAGGTGTGGAGCGAGATCGCCGTGCCGGAGGGAGCGCCGTGATGATCCGCCGGCAGCACGTGGTCGCGGTGCTCGCCGCGGCTCTCCTCGCGATTCCCCTGGTCTCCTGCGGCGGCGGGCAACAGCCGGCCCGGGACGGCTTCACCGTGGGCCTGCTGCTGCCGAGCCGCACGGTCCCGCGCTGGGAGCACTCCGACCGGCCGCTGATCGAGGCGCAGGTCAGGAAGCTGTGCCCGCGCTGCACGGTGGAGTACGCCAACGCCGAGAGCGACGTGACCAGACAGCGCCAGCAACTGGTCTCCATGGTGACCAAGGGGGCCAAGGTCCTCATCCTCGACGCCGCCGACACCCGGGCGGTCCGCTCCTCCGTGCAGGAGGCGCACCGGGCGGGCGTCAAGGTCATCGCCTACGACCGCCTCGCCGAAGGCCCGGTCACCGGCTACGTCGGCTTCGACGCCGCGCACATCGGCCGGCTCCAGGGCGAGGCGCTGCTCGAGGGCATGGGGCGGCGGGCCGGGGGAGGGGACGTCGTCATGATGAACGGCGACCCGTCCGGTCCCAACGCGGCCTGGTACAAGAAGGGCGCGCTGGCCGTCCTGTCAGGCAAGGTGAGGATAGCCCGGTCCTACGACACCCTCGACTGGAGCACCCAGAACGCCCACGCGAACATGTCCGCCGCCATCGCGGCCCTCGGCCCGGACCGCATCGACGGCGTCCTCGCGGCCAACGACTCGATCGCGGCCGGCGTCGTCGCCGCCCTCAAGAGCGCCGGCGTCACGAAGCTCCCGCCCGTCACCGGCCAGGACGCCGACCTCGACGCCGTACGACGCATCGTCAAGGGCGAGCAGTACATGACGGTGTACAAGCCGTTCAAGGACCAGGCGGCCGCCGCGGCCGCCATGGCGGTCGCCGTCGGCAGGGGCGAGGATCCCGCCGACGACACGACCACGACCACCGACAGCCCCACCACCACCGGCATCCCGTCGGTCCTGCTCACGGCGGACGCGGTCACGGTCGACGACATCGAACGCGTCCTGGTCGACCACGGCGTCTACACCGTCGCCCGCATCTGCACCCCGCAGCTGCGTGCCGCGTGCGACCGAGTGGGACTCACCGGGTGAGGATCGCGCCGCGTCAGTGCTGGTACGGCTGCTGCTGCGGCTGACCGTAGGCCTGGCCCGCGCCCGTCCCCTGGGCGAGCAGCTGGTCCGCCTGCTCCTTGGTCACCTTCTGCTCCGCGCCGCAGAAGGTGCACTGCGTGGCGTACTTCGTCGAGATCGGGAACAGCGGCACGAAGAACAGCGTGAACTTCGTGACCCGCTTTCTGAGGGTGTGCGCGGCGGGGTTGCCGCACCGGCCGCACACCAGCGTCAGTATCGCCAGCTGGTAGAGGTATCCCTTGGTGCCGAAGATGATCACGTGGTGCTTCCTTCTGGAGTGGCGTCGCTCTGCACGGCACAGTCTGCTGCATGCCCCCTCACCCGCGTGAGCGGCAGCCGGGTCCATGCCGTGGGCCACGCGGGCGACCTCCCGGCCACGACTGCGGCGGCCGTCCGGGCGGCGAGGCGATGGTCGTCTGGCCGCCGTGCGGCGGCATGCCCCACGTCCCAGCAAGGAAGGGCCCCATGCCACGAGTTCCCCGTCCGGCGGTCGCCGCCGTCGCCGTTCTCGCCCTCGGCGCGCTGGCCGCCGCCCCCGCCCCCGCAGACGGACCGGCCGTCACCGAACCGCGCGTCGCCGCCCACCTCGATCTCGCCCGGGGGCAGTCGCCCGAGAACATCGCGCTCGCCCCCGACGGCTCCGCCGACCTGACGCTCTCCAACGCCCGGCAGGTCGTCAACGTCACCCGGGAGGGCCGCACCCGGCTCCTCGCGACGCTGCCCGCGGTCGCGAACCCGCACACGCCCGTCGTCGGCGCGGCCGTCGTCCTGGGCATCGCCCGGGCCCAGAACGGCACCCTGTTCGTCACCTACGCGACCGGCACCGCCGCGACCGGCATCTGGCGCATCCCCGCCCACGGCGGCAGGCCCCGGCAGATCGCCCAGCTGCCGCCGACCGGCTTCCCCAACGGTCTCGCCCTCGACGAGCGCCGGGGCGTGCTCTACGCCGCCGACTCCGTGCTGGGCACCGTCTGGCGCGTCCCGCGCGCCGGGGGAACGCCCACGGCCTGGGCCACCGGAGCCGCGCTGGAGCCGCGCAACCCGAGGCCCGCGGCCAAGGTCGGCGTCAACGGGCTCCGGCTCCACCGCGGCGCCGTGTGGGTCTCCAACACCAACGCCGGGACGCTGCTGCGCATCCCCGTGCGCTCGGGCGGGGCCGCAGGCGAGGTGGAGACCCGGGCGACCCGGCTCTACGCGATCGACGACTTCGCCTTCCTCGAGCGGAACCGCGACACCGCCCTCGCCGCCATGACCGGCGGCAGCGAGGTCGAACTGGTCCGCCCGGACGGCGCCCACCACGTCGTTCTCACCCGGGCCGACGGACTGTCCAACCCGACCTCCGTCGCCGTCCGCGGCCGGACCGTGTACGTCACCAGCGCCGCGTACTTCACCCAGCGGGACCCGAACCTGCTGGTCGCCCGCGTCCACCAGCGCGCCCGGGACTGACGCCCGCCCGGCCGGGTCGCGCGACCGTTCGAGGCCCGGCCGGGCATCCATGCCCATGTCAGGCCTCGAACGCATATGCGCGGTGCAATTGAGGGTCGCAACCGCGAGGCGGTCGGGCTTCGCGCGCCCCGACGTGCGCGTCGAATGCGCTCTGCCGACCGGTGTCGGCCGTCCCTTACCTTCACATTGCAGGGCAAAGAGCGGTCATCATGCCACTCCTTGAGGAAGCGGCAGGAACGCACCGTGCGTACGAAAATCGCCCTGGAAGGGTCACCGGCAGCGTTGGGGGAGCGTTATGGACATGCGCTATGAGGCGTATGCGTACGCGGACAGGACGTTCTACGACTCACCGGTCCGCTGGGCCACCGCCGACGAGTTCGCCGCGGTCCGCGAGCCCATACCCGCCGGCTGGCTCGGCTCCGAGCGAGAGGTCTGGGCCGGCCGCACCCCCGACGACGTCGAACTGCCCGACCAGGGCTGGAAGATCCACGTCTCCGCCTGCCTGGACGACGCGGAGCGCATCCTCTCCCTCGTCAGCGCCTACTGCCTCCGCCACCGCGTGGCCTACAAGTTCCTGCGCAGCCCCGCCCTGGTGCAGACGCAGAACGCGAAATACGCCTCGCGCGGGTCCAGCGGCAAGTTCATGACCCTGTACCCGGTCGACGAAGGCGAGCTGAAACGTTGTCTCGTCGACCTCGACGAGGTCCTCACCGGCCTGCGAGGCCCCTACATCCTCAGCGACCTGCGCTGGCGCAACGGACCGCTGTACCTGCGCTACGGGGGCTTCACCGAGCAGTTCTGCCGTTCGGAGAGCGGCGAGCTCGTCCTGGCCCTGCGCGAGCCGTCGGGCCGGCTGCGCCCCGACGTGCGGCGCGCCGTCTTCGAGGTGCCCGACTGGGCCCCCGTCCCCGAGATCCTGGCGCAGGCGCTCGCCGACCGGGCCGCGACGAGCACGGGCGATTTCCCCTACACCGTGGAAAGAGCCCTGCACTTCTCCAACGGCGGGGGCATCTACCTGGCCCGGCCCTCCGCCGGCGGCGAGCAGGTGGTCCTCAAGGAGGCCCGCCCGCACGCCGGCCTCGACCAGCGCGGCGACGACGCCGTCTCCCGGCTCGGCAGGGAGCGGGACATCCTGCACCGTCTGGAGGGCGTGCCCTTCGCGCCCGCCGTGCTCGGCTACCACACCGCGTGGGAACACCACTTCCTGGTGCAGGAGTACATACCCGGCGAACCGCTGAACAGGTGGTTCGGGCAGCGCTACCCCCTGATCCATCCCGACCCCGACCCCGACGCGATCGCGCGCTACCGCGACGAGGCGCTGGGCGTCCTCGCCGGGATCGAGGAGGGGCTGCGCGCCATCCACGCCCGCGGCGTCGTCTTCGGCGACCTCCATCCGCGCAACCTGATCGTCCGCCCCGACGGACGCGTCTGCTTCGTGGACTTCGAACTGGCCTCGCCGGCGGACGCCTTCGTCAGACCCGGGCTCGGCGCGGCGGGCTTCGCGGCCCCGGCCGGCCTGGAGGGCTACGCGATCGACGACCACGCCCTCGACGCCCTCCGGCTGTGGATCTTCATGCCGCTCATCCAGCTCACGGCGCTGGACCCCGGCAAACGCGGTCAGCTGACCCGCGCCGCGTCCAGACGCTTCGCCCTGCCGGCCCCGCCGGACGACGGCCCCCTCCCCCCACGCTCCCCGGTCCCCGCGGCGCGCTCGGCGCCCCCGGAACCGGCCACCGACCCGGAGTTCGAGAGACTGTCGACACTGTTCAGCGGCGACCGCGCGGACTGGCCCGCGCTGCGGGACTCCCTCGCCGCGGCCATCACGGCGAGCGCGACCCCGGAACGCACCGACCGTCTCTTCCCCGGCGACCCCAGCCAGTTCACCCACGACGGCCTGGGCCTCGCCTACGGCGCGGCGGGTGTGCTGTGGGCCCTGCACACCGTGGGCGCCCCCGTGGCCGACGACCACGTCGAATGGCTGCTGGAAGCCGTCGCACGCCGGCCCTGCCGGCCCGGTCTCTACACCGGAGCCCACGGCGTGGCCTTCGCCCTGGACCGCCTGGGGCGCGTCCGCCAGGCGCACAACCTCCTCGACCGGCTCCTCAAGGAACCCCTCGACTCCCAGGGCAGCGACCTCGCGGGAGGCCTGCCGGGCATCGGACTGACGCTGCTGCACTTCGCCGGCACCACCTGCGACGCCTCCTTGCGGGCCGCGGCCGCCGACGTCGCCGAACGCCTCGCCGCCCGCCTGACCGCCGAGGCCGGCGCACCACCGCCCCACACACGCCCCGGCCTCCTGCACGGCCCCTCCGGCGCGGCCCTGCTCTTCCTGAGCCTGCACGACAGCACCGGCGACACGGGCTACCTCGACCTCGCCGACCAGGCCCTGCGCCTCGACCTCGCCCGGTGCGTCCTCGGCGAGGACGGCACCCTCCAGGTCGACGAAGGCAGCCGGGTGCTGCCCTACCTGGAGACGGGCAGCGCCGGCATCGCCGCCGTGCTGCACGCGGCGCTGCGCCACCGCCCGGACCCCGGACACCTCCGCAGCCTGCGACAGATGCGGCGGGCGGCCGAGCCCGAGTTCATCGTGCAGAGCGGCCTGTTCAACGGACGGGCGGGACTGATCCTGCTGCTCCACCTGCTCCGGGACGGCGCCGACGACCACGACGCGCTGATCCGGCGCCACATCCGGCGCCTGGTCTGGCACCTCGTCCCCCACCAGGGCCACGCGGCCTTCCCCGGCGAGCAGTTGCTGCGCCTGTCGATGGACCTCGCCACCGGATCCGCCGGCATCCTGCTGGCCCTGGGATCGGCCCTCGCCGACACCCCCGCACTGCCCTTCTGGACCGGACGACAGGTCGCGGATCCCGCACCCCTCACCGTCCCGGCCCGTCCCGAACAGACCTGACCCGACCCGAACAGACCTGACCGACGGTCTGCCCGCCGCGCACCGAGCGGCATCCCGCGGCCCTGGCCGCCGCGGCCCGAAGTTTCCGGCGCTCGCCGGAAAGCACCCATCACAGTGACAGGAGATCACCATGTCCATCCTCAGCCTGCAGGCCCTGGAGACCCCCGAGGAGACCACCGAGTACCTGTCGGTCCTCAGCTCCCTGTCCGCGGTCAACTGCACCAACAGCACCGTCAGCACGCTGCTGTGCCTCTGACCGCACCGCCCCGGGTCGTCCCCCTCCCCACGGCGGGGTGACCTGATCCGTTGAAGAGAGCCGGCCCGGGCTGAGGGACAGCCCGGGCCGGCGTTCTCGTGCCGCCCGCCGTCCACCGCCCGAAGGAGTCCGCATGGGACAGGACCACCGACACCCGTCGCGGCGAGGCGGGGCTCCCGATCGTACGGCCTGGGCCGCCGCGCGTCGTGCCCGGACGCGGCGGGGCCCCGCGCCGGACGCCGGCCCGCCGTGGGTGTGGCCCCTCGTCCTCGCGCTGTCGGTCGCGGTGAGTTCGGCCGCCGCGCTGGCCCTGCCGGCCGTCCTCGCCGCCGCCGTCGACCGGGCCCTGTCCGCGAGCGCCGGGCAGGGCCTGCTTCCCGTCGCCGCCGTCCTCGCGGCGCTCACGGGCGCCGAGGCCCTCGCGCAGTACGCCGGTCCGCGGGCCACCGCCGAGGAGACCGCCCGGCTGCGCCGCGCACTGGTGCGCCACATCGTGGCCCTCGGTCCCCACTCCGCCGCGGGGACCACGACCGGTGACCTCGTGGCCCGCCTGACCGCGAGCGCCGGCGAGGCCGGCCCCGCCGTCCAGGCCGCCGTGTACGCCGTCGCCCAACTCGCCATGGCCGCGGGCTCCGTGCTCGCCCTGGGCCTGCTGGCCCCCGAGCTCGCCGCGGCCTTCCTGGTCACCGCCCCCGCAGGCTGGCTGCTGCTGCGCCGGCACCTGCGGCGCACCGCGCGCCGGGGCGAGGGCTACCAGGCCGCGCAGGCCGCCGTCGCCGCCCGGCTGCTGGACGCGCTGGCCGGACGCCGCACCATCGCCGCCGCCGCGACCGTCGAGCGCGAGATCGAGCGGGTCCTGCGCCCGCTGCCCGACCTGGGCCGCAACGGCCGCGCCCTGTGGGACAGCCAGCGCCGCGTCGCCTGGTCCACGGGACTGCTCGCCCCGGCGACCCAGATCACCGTGATCGCCGTCGCCGGCTGGGAACTGTCCACCGGCGCGCTCGGCCCCGGCGACCTCGTGGCCGCGCTCGGGTACGCCACCCTGGGCCTGGGCGGCTTCGGAACCGCCCAGAGCCTGCTCGACCTCGCCCGCGCCCGGGCCGGACGTCGGCGCGTCAGGGAGGTGCTCGCCGTGCCCCGGCAGCCGCCTGGCCTGCGCCGCCTGCCGCCCGGGCCCGGACGCGTCGAGTTGCGCGGCGTCACCGTGCGCACCCCGGCCGGCGTCGTCCTCGACGGACTGGACCTCGTCGTGCCCGCCCGGCGCTGCGTCGCGATCGTGGGCCGCTCCGGCGCGGGGACGTCCCTGCTGGCGGCCGTGGCGGGCGGTCTGCGCGCACCGGACGGGGGTATCGCGTCGCTCGACGGCGTGCCGTTGGACGAGATCCGCCCGGCCGACCTGCGCGCCGCCGTCTCCTACGCGTTCTGCGACCCCGAACTCACGGGCGGCACGGTCCTGGACGCGCTGAGCGCGGCCGCCGAGCGACTGCCCGAGGAGCGCGTCCACGCGGCCGCCCGCGCGGCGCAGGCCGACGCCTTCGTCCGCCGCCTGCCGGCCGGCTACGACACCCCGCTCGCGCACGCGCCGCTCTCCGGCGGCCAGCGACAGCGCCTGGGACTCGCGCGCGCCCTGGCCCGCGACAGCAGGCTCCTCGTCCTGGACGACGCCACGTCCAGCCTGGACTCCGCCACCGAGGCCGCCGTCCTGCGGGCCCTGGACGACTCCTACGGCGACCGCACCCGTCTCGTCGTGACGCGGCGGACGGCCACGGCCGCCCGCGCCGACCTCGTGGCGTGGCTGCACGAGGGCCGCGTCACCGCCCTCGCCCCCCACCGCGACCTGTGGCACGTGCCCGCCTACCGCAGCCTGTTCGAGGACCAGGAGGACGCCGATGACTGACGTGGAGCACCGACCCGCCGCGCTCCGCCCCGCGGATGGCGCGCCGGACGGGCGCACCCCCGGGACCGGCGACGACGCCCTCGGCCCCGGCTCCCGCCCGCCCCGGGCCTCCTCCTCCCTCGCCGCGGCCCACAGGAGCGCGCTGGGGCTGCTGCGGAGCGCCGTCGCGGCCGACCGCGCCGCCGCGTTCCGGCTCACCTGGTGGACCCTGCTCTCCGCCGTCCCGGCCCTCGTCTGCGGCAAGGCCCTCGCCGTGGCCGTCGACGAGGGCTTCCTGATGGACCGGCCCCGCACGGCGGCCTTCGGGCTGGGAGCGTTCGCGCTCAGCGCCCTGGGCGGCGCCTGGGCGGGGCGGCAGAGCTATCCGTGGCTGGCCGAGATCGTGGAGCCGCTGCGCGACCGGCTGCTGCGCGACGTCGTCACGGGCACCCTGCACCGTGCGGTCGCGCCGGGCGCCGCCCGCGACGACGACGCCGCCGCCGTCGCGGTCGCCCGGCTCACCCGGCAGGTGGAGGCCGTGCGCGACGCGCTCGCCGGTCAGCTGATGCTGCTGTGGCAGTTCGTCCTGACCGTCGTGGCCGTCGTCGCCGGCACCGCCGTGCTCTCGTCCGCCGCCGTGCCGCTCGTCGCCGGCCCGCTGCTGGCCGCCCTCGTCGTCTTCGCCGTCCTCGCCCCGGCCACCGTCCGCAGACAGCGCGAGGCCTTCGACGCGGAGGAGGAGCTTGCCGGCCGCGCGGTCGCCACCGTCACGGCCCTGCGCGACATCGTCGCCTGCGGGGCGCACGAACACGCGCAACGCCTCGCCCTCGACGCCGTCCAGGGACACCTGCGGGCGTCCAGGGCGCTCGCCTCGGTGTCCGCGCTCCGGCGGCTGATCGTGGCCCTGGGCGCGCACGCCCCCCTGCTGCTCGTCGTCCTCGCCGCGCCGCGCCTGCACGCCCGGGGCGTGACCCCGGGCGAGATCGTGGGCGTCCTGGCCTACGTCCTGGCCACCCTGGAGCCCGCGATCCGGCTGCTGGTGCAGGGACTCGGCGCCTCCTGGCTGCGGCTGGCCGTCGCCGCGGAGCGGCTCGCCGAGGCCGCCCGGCGCCCCCGGCCGGGCCCGGATCCCGGCCCGGCCCTGCGGCCCTCGGACGGCTCGGTGACACTGTCGGGGATCGTCTTCGCCTACGGGCCCGAGGCCGAACCGGTCCTGGACGGGCTCGACCTGGCGCTCGCGGACGGCGAACACCTGGTCGTCGTCGGTCCTTCCGGAATCGGCAAGTCGACCCTGGCCGACGTGCTCGCCGGCATGCTCCCGCCCGACGAGGGACAGGTCGTCCTGGGCGGAGTGCCCCTGGGCGCCGTCACCCCGCACGACCTGGCCCGCGCGCGCGTCCTGGTGCCGCAGCACCCCTACGTGTTCGCGGGCACCCTGCGCGAGAACCTCTGCTACCTCGCGCCCGGCACGTCCGACGCCGTCCTCGCCGCGGCCGTGGGGGAGTTGGGGATGGACGCGTTGGCCGAACGGTGCGGCGGCGCCGACGGCCCGGTCGACCCGGCGACGCTGTCCTCCGGGGAACGGGCGCTCGTCGCCGTGGCGCGCGCCTATCTCTCCGAGGCCCGGCTGGTCGTCCTCGACGAGGCGACCCGGCACCTGGACGCGGCCGCCGAGCGACGCGTCGAGGCGGCGTTCCGGCGCCGGCCCGGCACGGTCGTCACCGTCGCGCACCGCATGACGCTGGCGCGCCGCGCGGACCGGGTCCTCCTCCTGGACGGGACCCGGCCGAGCACCGGCACGCACCGCACGCTGCTGGCCGAAGTCCCGCTCTACGCCGACCTGGTGGGCCACTGGCGGACCGGCGCGACCGCCCCCGGCGCCCACCGCGCCGGGCTCAGCACCCCGGGCGCAGCATCAGATCGCTCATCGTCGCGTCCTGCGGCAGATCCAGCGCCATGACCAGAGCGGCCGCCACCGACGCCGGACTCATATGGGCCTGCGGCGCATAGGGCAGACCGAACTGCTCGTGCAGCTTGACCTGCATGGGTGTGTCCGTCTCCCCGGGGAACACCGTGGTGACCCGCACCCCGTGCGCGTACTCCTCCGCCCTCAGGGACTCCGCCAGCGCCTTGAGCCCGAACTTGGACGCCGCGTAGGCGCTCAGCCGCGGCGGCGCGTGGACGCCCGCTCCCGAGTTCACGAAGACGACGTGCCCGCGGCCCTCGCGCAGCGCGGGCAGCAGCAGTCCGGTCAGCTCCGCCGGGGCGACGAGGTTGACGGCGAGCGTGTCCTGCCAGACGGCCGCGTCCAGCTCGTCCACCCGGCCCGACTCGACCACGCCGGCCACGTGCACCAGCGAGTCCAGCCGGTCGGGCAGCGCGCCGGCCGCCAACCGGGTGCGGATCGACCCCGGTTCGGACAGGTCGGCGGCCAGTGTCCGGCTCGTCGGGAAGCGGGCCCGCAGTTCCTCCGCCCGCGCCTCGTCCCGGGCCAGCAGCCACAGCTGCTCGCCCCGCGCCGCGAACAGCGCGGCCACGGCCGCACCGATACCCGAACCAGCACCCGTGATGAGGTGAACGCCCATAGACTGATACATACCCCGAATCAGGATCTCATCCCTTATGGGGCAGGCGAGTTGAGGCGACGGGCTCGGCGCCCTCGGGAAACCCGGGCCGGGGCGCGTCGCGCTCAGGCGGCCGGGCGCACCAGGCCGTACTCGTAAGCGAAGGCGACGGCCTGCACCCGCGCGCGGGCGCCGATCTTGGCCAGGATGTGGCTGACGTGGGACTTGACGGTGGTGGGGGCGATGGACAGGCGCGCGGCGATCTCCGCGTTCGACCAGCCGGAGGCGACGGCGACCAGGACGTCGCGTTCGCGGTCGGTGAGGGCGTCGACGCCGGCCGCCCGTACGGCGGGCCGCGGGGTGCGGTCGTGGCGGACGGTGTCGATGAGGGCGCGGGTCAGCCGGGGGGTGATGGCCGCGTCCCCGACCGCCACGACCCGGACGGCCGCGGTGAGTTCGTCCGAGGTGGCGTCCTCCAGGAGAAATCCGCCGGCGCCCGCGCGCAGGGCCGCGTAGGCGTATTCCTGGTCGGCGGTGGAGGTCAGGACCAGGACGCGCGGCGGGGGACCGGCAGCCGCCGCGGCGGGACTGCCGACGGCCGCGAGGTGCGAGGGCCGGGCGATGCGGCGGATCGTCTCGACGTCCTCGTGCCGGGGGCGACGGCCGCCCATCAGGACGACGTCGGGGCGCAGTTCGGCGCTCAGGCGGACCGCTTCGGCCGCGTCGGCGGTGTCGCCCACGACGGTCAGGTCGGGCTCGGCGGCGAGCAGCATGCGCAGGCCGAGTCGCTGGAGGGGCTGGTCGTTCACGATGAGTACGCAGGCCATGGCGTGTTCTCCATGCGGTGGGGGCGAACGCCTCTTGGGAACGAAACTGTTTCGTTCACCTGGTGACAGCGTAGCCCCGGGTCTCATCGAAACGGCATCGTTCCTTTGTGGTATGGGTCACAGTCCGGCGGGCCGGACAGGCGGACGGGCCGGCTCCGCCGGAGCCGGCCCGTCCGCTCGCGCCGCCTGTGCGCCCTCCCGCCGCGCTACGCCCAGCAGCCGTTGACGGTCGCCGCGAGACCGTCCATGGCGTCCTTGATGGCGCCCGGGTCGGCCGTGGAGCCGTTCTCGACGAACGAGAAGACCTTCCACCTGCCGTCCTTGCCCTGGGTCAGACCGCTCAGGGCGATGGCCCCGGTGAGCGTGCCCGTCTTGGCGCGCACCTTGCCGACGGCGCACCGGGAGTTCGCGTCGTCGAAGCGGCCCCACTCCGGGCCCAGGGTGCTGCCCGCCTCGCCGGCGACGGGCAGCCCGTCGCGGATGGAGCCCAGCGTGCGGGCGTAACGGGGCTCCGTCAGCAGTTCGAGGATCTCCGCGAGGGTCGCGGCGGGAATGCGGTTCGCGCGGGAGAGCCCGCTGCCGTCGTAGATCTCGAAGTGGTCGAGGGAGACGCCGTAACGCGCGCTCAGCACCTGGCGGACGACCTCCGTGCCGCCCTCGAACGTGGCCGGGCGGCCCGCTTCCAGGGCCGTGGCCCGCAACAGGGTCTCGGCGATGTCGTTGTCGCTGACCTTGATCATCTTGTGGACGATGTCCGACAGCGCTGCCGACCGGTGCTGGGCCACGGGCACGTCGTGCGCGCTCGCCGTCGCGCGGGTGACCGCGCCGTCGACGCCGACCCCGGCCGCGGCGAGCTTCTGCGCGAAGAGCTGCCCGGCGTCGAGCGACGTGTCCTCGACATGGCGCCCGTCCACGACGAGCGCGCGCACCGGGGCGACCGAGTCCGGGTAGTAGCCGGTGTTCCAGCCGTTGGCCAGGGTCGGCTCCGGGAAGAGGCTGTCGTCCACGGCGACCTTCACCGAGGTCAGCCCCGCCGCCTTCAGGCCCGCGACCGCGGTGTCCGCCAGCTCGGCCAGGTCCGCTGCGGTCAGCGTGCGGTCCCCGCCCCCGACGAGCGTCAGCGTGCCGTCGCCGTAGACGACCTTCGTGGTGAACCGGTGGTCCGGGCCCAGCACCGTCAGGGCGGCCGTCGCGGTGGCGAGCTTGGTGTTGGACGCCGGCATCAGCGCGGTCGCCCCGTTGTGGTCCCACAGCGTCCGGTCGGACGCCGAGTCCAGGACCACGCCGCTGACGTTCCCGCCCAGCCGCTGGTCCAGCACCCGGATCCCCAGGTTCGTGACCATCTGCTGGTCGTCGGCACCGACGCCGGGACCCCGCGCGGTGTCCTTGGCCGTCGCCTCGACGCCCTTGCCCGCGGCGAACGCCGAGGGGGCGGCCAGGGCCGCCGAGGTGAGGGGGACGGCCAGGGCCAGCACGATCGCCCGGCGCAGCCCCGCGCTGCTCTGCCCGGGTCTGCGGTGCCGGCGGCTGCCGCCCGGGGTGAAGGAATCGAGGGAGGCATCCGCCATTATGTCGTTCATTTCGTTGTCTCAAGGCTTTCGTGTGGGGCGTGCACAAGAGAATTCCGGCGCACCTTATCACCCGTCATATGCCTTCCCAGGCGGCCGCATTCACGGCATGACGGGAATCCGGTGGCCGGAATTCCCTCCCGTTTCCCGCTGTTTCACCCCTGGTTCACAGGCCCGATCCCAGGCTCTGCGTGGTGTAGGCGCATTCCGTGTAGACATAGCCCGACTGGAGCTTGGCCGTGTCCGAGGCGGGCGTGGCGAGGCTGTCGCCCATCGGCTTGTGCAGGAAGTACGTGGTGCCGACCGGCAGGCTGATGGTCCGCTCCGGATAGTTCTTCCCGCTGTCGCCGCACGGCTTGAAACTCGGGTTGAGGGTGCTGCCGAGGGAGTACCCCTTGCAACTCCCGCAGGCCTTGAGGGTGAAACTCCCGGTGACCGGACCCGTGTAAAGGACCGTGATCTCGTCCGGGCTGTCGTTCTGCACCGTCACCGAGATGCTGCCGCCCGAACGGGTGGTCGGCAGCGACTTGCCGGCGGCCGGCACGGTCTGGGCGATCTCCGCCGCTATGGCGATCTTCTTGGCCCGTGCGGCGTTCTTGGCCGTCTTGTGGGCGGAGGCGTAGTCCGTCAGCGTCGTCTGCGCCGCGTCGAAGTCGCCGTCCTGGTACTGGTCCACCCCGCAGGTGTACGCACCCGTGTCCGCGCTGCCCGCGGCCCGCCGGGAGTCCTTGTCGAGAGCGTCGGCGACGCCCTGGTCGCCGCCCGTCACCGTGTCGATCTGGGTCCCCAGCGTGCGCAGCCGCTCGACCGCCGCACAGGGCTCCTCCCCGCCCAGGCCCTTCTCCGTGCGGACGACCGCGGCCGCCACGGCCGGTTCCACCTTGGTGGCCTGCTCGGAGCGGGGGAAGGTGGTGAGCAGCTCCGCGAACTGCGACGGCCAGGTGGCCTCGCCGGTCGTCAGCGACGCCGACGCGCACTCGTACAGCGACGTGGCCAGCCGGTCGTCGGGCCAGGTCCGCAGATCCCCGAGGTCCGTCCCCGGCAGGCTCTTGGGAACCGTGCGCAGGTACTTCAGCGGCGCCGTCGCCGCGCAGTACTCGCCCCGTGCGAAGGGAGCGCCGACCGTCGTGTAGAAGGTCTTCATCCGCGACGGCACCCGCTGCGCCGCCCGTGAGCCCGGGTGGTCCGCCCGCAGCCCGGAGTACACCGACAGGGCCTGGTCGTAGTCGGACTGCACCGTGCCGAACGGCTTGCCGCCCGCGGCCTCCACCGCCCGGTCGGCCTCGTCGAGCCGGTCAAGGAGCATCTGCTGCGTCGCCTCGTCCCGCGCGCCGTCGTACAGCACGACGCCGCCGGCCGGCGCCACGAGCAGCAGGAGCCCGAGGCCGAGGGCGAGCGGCGCGCTCCGCAGGCCGGCGAGCGGGGTGCGCAGACCCACGCGCGCGCCGTGCGCCGCCGCCGCGGCGAGGAACGCGACGTACAGCACCAGTGCCACGGCCGGGACGCCGTCCGGATCGGCCGGCAGCGCGACGAGGAGCAGCGCGGCGGTGGCGGCCCAGCACAGCGCCGTGAGAACCCATCGGCGCACCAGCGCATAGCCCAGGCCCAGGCCGCTGAGGTTGAGCACGGCCACCGCGACGGCCCGCACTCCGTCGGCGGGGGCCGGCGGCGGCGCCGTCGGCATGGGTGGCGCCTGGACGGTGTAGTCGTATCTGTCGTACTGGTCCCCCGACATGGCGGCTCCCCCCGGTTCAACTGCGCCCGCACATCTGCGATTTGTCAGTGTACGGGCGCGGAGGGGGCGCCGACAGGGGCGGCGGGGCCCCGCCGGGCGGTCCGCGCCGCGGGCGGCCGGCGGGAGGAGAAGTCCACGCGGCCGCTCGCGGGCCCCGGCGACGGGAGGCCGGCCGGGCGGAAAGCCGGCCGGGCCGCCACGCGCAGGTGCGTGACGGCCGCGGCTGCTATCGCGTCGGGCATGGTCAGGCCACACCCCCCACC
>NZ_JAHHIT010000112.1 GCF_024539675.1 Streptomyces hilarionis
CCCCCGGACGACCGCCCGCCGCCCCGTCGAGGCGGGGCCGTATGCTGCGGGGCAGGCAGGCGAGCAGTGGAGGAGCGCCCGTGAAGGTCGGCTGCGTCGGACTCGGCGACATCGCACAGAAGGCGTACCTGCCCGTGCTGGGCGCGCTGCCCGGGATCGAGCTCCACCTACAGACCCGCAGCCCCGCCACCCTCGATCGGGTAGCCGACGGTCTGCGGCTGCCCGTCGGGCAGCGCCACCGCGACCTCGACGCGCTCCTCGCCACCGGGGTGGACGCAGTCTTCGTGCACGCCCCCACCGCCGTCCACCCCGAGATCGTCGGCCGGCTGCTGGAGGCGGGCGTCCCCACGTACGTGGACAAGCCCCTCGCCTACGAACTCGCCGACTCCGAGCGGCTGGTGAACCTCGCCGAGGCCCGCGGCACGACTCTGGCCGTGGGCTTCAACCGGCGGCTGGCGCCCGGGTACGCGCAGTGCGCCGACCACCCGCGCGAACTGATCATCCTCCAGAAGAACCGGGTCGGCCTGCCCGAGGAACCCCGCGCGATGATCCTCGACGACTTCATCCACGTCGTCGACACGCTGCGCTTCCTCGTGCCCGGCCCGGTCGACGACGTGACCGTCCGGGCCCGCGTCGTCGACGGGCTGCTCCATCACGTGGTCCTCCAGCTCGCCGGAGACGGCTTCACCGCCCTCGGCGTGATGAACCGGCTCAGCGGTTCGAACGAGGAGATCCTCGAGGTGTCCGGGCAGGACACCAAGCGCCAGGTGATCAACCTGGCCGAGGTCGTCGACCACAAGGGGCAGCCGACGACACGGCGGCGCGGGGACTGGGTGCCGGTGGCCCGGCAGCGGGGCATCGAGCAGGCCGTCCTCGGCTTCCTCGACGCGGTACGCGCGGGCAAGGTCCTCAGCGCCCGGGACGCGCTGGCGACTCACGAACTGTGCGAGCGGGTGGTCCGAGCGGTGCTGGAGCGGTCCGCCGCAGCCTGACGGCCCGCACGCCCTCGGTGAGCCCCAGGGCCACGAGCACCAGCAGGGCCGCGTGGACGACCCAGTCGCCGTAGCGGACGTACA
Organism: Streptomyces hilarionis; assembly: GCF_024539675.1. Lineage (GTDB taxonomy): Bacteria > Actinomycetota > Actinomycetes > Streptomycetales > Streptomycetaceae > Streptomyces > Streptomyces hilarionis. Next base: position 1,077 of record NZ_JAHHIT010000112.1, read on the forward strand.
GGGTGACGCCGTCGGCGAGCGGCACGTCGTAGACGGCGGCCGTGTGCGCGTCCGGACCCAGCCACGGGCCGAGCCGCCGCCCGCTCGCGTCGTACACGGCCGACTCGCCCGTCAGCGTGGCGTGGACGAAGGACCGGCCGGTCTCCGCGGCGCGCAGCGCGCCCAGCGAGGCATGCTGCCCGGGCGCCCAGCTCCGCTGGAACGACGAGGTCGACGACTGACCGACCAGCAGGTCCGCGCCGTCCTCGACGAGATGCCGGCTCATGTCCGGGAACGCCGTCTCGAAGCACACCATGGGCCCGAACCGCACCCCGTGACCGGCGTTCACCAGCACCTGCTCCGTGCCGCGCCGCCGGTCCTCGCCGGCCGCCCTGCCGACCGAGGTGGCCCAGCCGAGCAGCGAGCGGGCCGGTATGTACTCGCCGAACGGCACCAGCCGCATCTTGTCGTACCGGTCGCCCGTGGGGCCGCCCGCACCGACGAGGATCGAGCTCTTGTAGATGCCCGGCCGGTCGGAGCGGCGGGCGTCGACGTTGACGAGGACGTCGGCGCCGGTGGCCCGCGCCAGCCCCGCGATGCGTCCGGCCAGGTCGGGGCGCTCGGCGAGGTCGTAGCCGACGCTGCTCTCGCCCCAGACGATGAGGTCGACGTCCTGCCCGACCAGACGGCGGGTCAGCTCCTCCTCCCGGTCGAAGCGCAGGTCGGGCCCGTCGATCACGCCCGGCTGGACGACGGCGACCCGGGCCCGGCCGTCGGTGTCGGGACGCGGCGCCCAGGCCCACGCGGCGGAGGCCGTGGCCGCGGTGACGACCAGACCGGCGACGGCCGGCGCCCGCGAGGCGGGGAGCGCCACCAGGACGGAGGCGGCCACGTTGACGGCCACCACCAGGAAGCTCAGCAGCCAGACCCCGCCGACGGAGGCGAGCCGCAACGCGGGCCCCACCTGCCACTGACTGGCCCCCAGCACGCCCCACGGCCCGCCGAGTCCCTGCCAGGAGCGGACGAGTTCGACGGCGAGCCAGGCCGAGGGGAGCACCACCAGCGCGGCGAGGACCCGCCCGCGGGTGGGAGCCTCCGCCTCGGCGAGGAACCGCCGCACCAGCCACGCCCAGGGCGCCCACAGCCCGCCGAGCAGCGCGGCGAGGACGAGGGTGAACACGTGCAGGCTCGGCAGCAGCCAGTGGTGCATGGCCAGCATGAAGCCGAACCCGCCGCCCCAGCCGTCGTACGCCGCGCGCCGCCCCGTGGGCGCGGAGCGGGCCAGCAGGATCCAGGGCACGAGCGCCACATAGGCCCACCACCACAGGGCGGGCCCCGGGAACGCGAGCACGGGCAGCGCGCCCGCGAGGGCGGCGACGGTCGTGCGTCGCCAGGGGGAGGTGAGCCAGTGGCCGCATCTGTTCATACGACACCTCCCTACCCGGGTTGGGTCGCTTCAGTGTGCGCCTCGGGGCCGATCTCCGACAGATCGCCGCTCCGCCCGGTTCCGAACGGCTCCGTGCGCCTTGGGCTGCCTTCGGGCGGCTCCGCGCGGGCTCCGCGCGCTCCGAGGGGACCGACCGGCGTCCCCGTCGCCCGGCAGCCGCTCTCTTCGGGCGGGGGCCACTGTCCCGGAGGCGCCCGCCGCCCGGAAGCCGCCGTCGCCCGCAAGCCCGAGCCGCCCCGGAGGCCGCTCCCGGCCGGCGGCCGCTGTCGAGCCGGAAACCGCCTCGGCCGGCGGCCGCTGCTGTCCGGGAGCCGCCGTCAGCCGGGCAGCCGCCGCCACTTCTCGCGCACGACCACCTCGCGCACCCGCCAGCCGTCCGGCGTGCGCAGCAGACCGAAGGAGTACCGGCCGCCGCACACGAAGTCGGGCGCCGCGGCCGGGGCGCCCGCCCGCTCGTCGGCGAGCCGCATCGGGTTGACGTAGTCGGCCTGGACCTGTGCGGTGTCGCCCGTGTCCTGGTCCAGCACCCCGAAGCGCACCCGGCGGTTGACGATGAGGTGCTGGCGCATCGCGAACGACCGCATGGTGTCGGCGAGCCAGGAGGCGACGTTCCCGGCCTCGCCCTCGATCCCGCCGGCCGACCGGTAGTCCGCGCGCCCGTCGGCCGTGAACAGTTGCCGGTACGCCGTCCAGTCCCCGTCGTCCACCGCCACGGCGTAGTCGGTGATCAACCCGTCGACGGCCAGCCGGTCCATCACGGCGGCGAGCTCCACACGCTGCGTCATGGCCCGAGTGTTGGGCATCGCGGGTGAACAGCCAAGGTCCGTGCGGCGATCGGCGCCCCGCGCGGTGAAGACGGGGGCGTCTCAGCGGCCCTGCGGACGGCCGGATCCGCGGGTTCCGGGCGGGGGCGGCGGCCGGTCGAGCCGGGCGGCGACGGTCCGCGCGCAGGCCAGGGCCTCGGTGTGCGTGGTGTCCACCTCCAGGTCGTAGACGACCCCGTCGTGCACCGTCCGCGCCTGCGAGGCCGCCATTCCCGGGGTCCGGTCGCCGCGGGCGGTCTCCCGGGCCGCCGCGACCGCTTCCTCGCACCGCACGCCGACCCACAGCACGGGAAGTCCGTCCAGCGCCTCGCGCCACCGCTGCTGCGAGGCCGCTCCGCCCAGGAACACGTCGTCGACGACGATCCGGGCGCCGGCCCGGGCCATCGCCGCGACGCCCCGCGCCCAGGCCGCGTCCAGCGCCCGGAACTGCGGGCCGACGGTCACCGCGCCGTCCGCCGCGAAGGCGATCCCCGCGTCGGCGCCCCGCATCCTCGCGGGCAGGGCGTCGACGAACGAGTCCACCCCGAGCGCCAGCCAGGGATCCGGCAGCAGGGCCTGGAGGCAGCGCACGATCCCGGACTTCCCGGAGCTCGAGCCGCCGTTGAGGACGATCACCCGGACAGTCATCGGGCCACGGTAGGACGGCGCACGCCCGAGGGGAAACGCGTTTTTTTCGGGGCTTCGGCGCGGCATCAGGCCGCCGCGACCACCTCGCCGCGGATCGCCGCGGCCCACTCCACGACCAGCAGTTCGTACTCGGCCCGCTCCTGGGCCGAGAGCGACCCGCCCGCGCGCAGCCAGAGGGCGCGGATCCGCTCGTTCAACTCGGCGGCGGACCGCACGGAACCAGAGGCGACTGAGTGGGGGGACATGGGCCAAGCCTAGGCGCACCCACTGACACTGCGCTACCGGACGGCTACGCGCGAGGCTATGGGCTTGGTCACGGCCGGCCGGTCGCTCGGGTGATCAACTGCGCGCCGCCGGGGGCGGGTTGGGCCGGCCGGCTCGGGCCCGGCGCCGGCCGGGCGGCCGGCCGCGGGCGGCTCAGCCCGCCGACTCGGCCGCGTGCGGACTCAGCGCGCCCGTCGTGACCAGGACGATGATCACGATGCCGAGGACCACGCGGTAGTAGACGAACGGCATGAAGGACTTGGTGCTGATGAACTTCATGAACCACGCGATGACGGCGTAGCCCGAGGCGAAGGCGATCACGGTCGCGAAGAGCGTCGGCCCCCAGGCCACGTGGCCGCCCTCCAGCGCGTCCTTCGTCTCGAAGACCCCGGAGGCCAGCACGGCCGGGATGGCCAGCAGGAACGAGTAACGGGCCGCGGCCTCGCGCTTGTAGCCCATGAACAGACCGCCGCTGATGGTCGCGCCGGAGCGCGAGACGCCGGGGATGAGCGCGCAGGCCTGGCACAGGCCGAAGATGAGGCCGTCCTTGACGCCCAAGTTCTCCAGGGTCTTGCGCTGCTTGGGCGCGCGGTGCTTGCCGCCCGTCTCGTCGCGGGCCGCGAGCCGGTCGGCGATGCCGATCACGACGCCGACGACGACGAGCATCGTGGCCGTGATGCGCAAATCGCGGAAGGGGCCCTCGATCTGGTCCTTGAGCGTCACGCCCAGCAGGCCGATCGGGATCGATCCGACGATCACCAGCCAGCCCATCTGGGCGTCGTGGTCCTGGCGCATCGTCTTGTCGAACAGCGACCGGCTCCACGCGGCGATGATCCGCCCGATGTCCTTGCGGAAGTAGATCAGCACCGCGGCCTCCGTGCCGATCTGGGTGATCGCCGTGAAGGCCGCGCCGGGGTCCTGCCAGCCGGAGAACGCGGCGGTCAGCCGCAGGTGCGCGCTGGAGGAGACGGGGAGGAACTCGGTCAGCCCCTGGACGAGTCCGAGGATGAGGGATTCAAACCAAGACATGAGGTTACGGAGTCCAAGTGCCGATCGGAGAGGGGCGACGGCGACGGCAGACGGCCGCGCCCGAAGATCAAGGGTGTGCAAAGGAAGGGTAGCGGTCCCGTAAGGCGGGTACCGCACAGGGGTTTGACGGCCGCCGCCCGCCCGCCGTCGCGAGCCGCGTGCCGGGGCGGGTCCGGTCGCGCCGGCCGTCCTGCCGGGCCGCACGTCACGACGCCCGGACGGTTGACCGGTCGCCCGCCGCCGCATACGTTGCTGCCGACGGGAAAGCGCTTGCTGTGCACACGGGACGCGGTGTGCCGGGCGCTTCCCGCCCGCTTGCCGGACCCGCCAGGTCCACGGCCGTACGTCGGAGGAGTGCTGATCACGCCCATGTCCCCCACCACTCCGCCGCCCGGTCCGCTCGACGGCCGCCGGATCCGGGCCGCCGTCGTCGGCACGGGAGCCATCGCCCGCGGCTCGCACCTGCCCGCCCTCCAGCAGCTGGCCGCCGAGGGCGACGCCGAGGTCGTCGCGGCCGTTGACATCGATGCCAACGCCGCGCGGGCGTTCTGCGCCGAAGGGGGCGTGCCGCACGCCTACACCGACCTGGACCGGATGCTGGCCGAACAGCGGCCCGACCTGGTGACCATCTGCACCCCGCCCACGCTGCACCGCGAGCAGAGCGTGGCCGCGCTGCGGGCCGGCGCCTGGGTGTGGTGCGAGAAGCCGCCCGTGCCGACCCTTGCCGACTACGACGCCGTCGCCGCCGAGGAGGGGACGCCCGACGGCCCGTACTCCTCGATCGTCTTCCAGCACCGCTTCGGATCGGGCGCGGCGCACGTGCGCCGTCTGCTCGCCGACCAGGCCCTCGGCCGGCCGCTCGTCGCCCACTGCCAGACCACCTGGTACCGCGACACCGCCTACTACGCCGTGCCCTGGCGCGGCCGCTGGCGGACCGAGGGCGGCGGCCCGGCGATGGGCCACGGCATCCACCAGATGGACCTGCTGCTCGACCTCCTCGGCCCGTGGAGCGAGGTGCGGGCGATGGCCGGCCGGCTCGTGCACGACGTGGAGACCGAGGACGTGTCCACCGCCCTGCTCCGCTTCGACAGCGGCGCCCTGGCCACGGTCGTCAACAGCGTCCTGAGCCCCGACGAGGTCAGCCGCATCCGGATCGACTGCGAGCGCGCCACCGTCGAGCTCACCCACCTGTACGGCCACGCCAACGCCGACTGGCGCATCACCCCCGCCCCGGGCGTCCCCGCCGACGAGGCGGCCCGCTGGCGTGACTTCGGCGCGGACGTGCCCAGTTCGCACCTGGCCCAGCTGCGCGAGCTGGTCGCCTCGATGCGCGCCGGGCGGCGACCGCGCAGCAGCGGCGCGGACGGACGCACCAGCCTGGAGCTGATCACCGCGCTGTACCGGTCGGCCTTCACGGACACCACCGTGCGGCGCGGCGAGATCGGCCCCGGCGACCCCTATTACACGGCCCTGCACGGCGGCGCCCCGGGCTGGGCGCCGGCGACCGCGCCCGCGGGGGTGCCCGCATGAGCGCGGAGCTCCGGCTGGTGCACGCCCACGGCGACCGCGTCACGGTGACCGACCCGGCCACCGGCGTCGAGCTGCTCTCCTACGTCTACCGGCCCGAGGCGTCCTGGGAGGCGCCCAAGCCGTACATCCACCCGCTGCGGACCCTCGCCGGGGACGTCGTCACCGACTACCGGCCCCACGACCACCGCTGGCACAAGGGTCTGTCCCTGACCGCCTCGCACCTGTCGGGCGCCAACCTGTGGGGCGGCAACTCGTACGTCCACGGCGAGGGTTACCTGGAACTGCCCGAGCGGGTCGGCTCGATGGCGCACGTCGGCTTCGACGAGGTCGCCGCGCGGGCGGGGCGCGCCGTCATCGCCGAGCGGCTGAGCTGGCATCCGTCCGGCGGCGAGCTGTGGGCGCAGGAGACGCGCCGCGTCGAGGTGCACGACGTCGAACCCGACTCCGGTTCCTGGGCGCTGACCTGGACCAGCGCCGTCACCAACCGCCGTGACGAGCCGCTGCGTTTCGGCAGCCCGACCACCGCCGGGCGCGAGATGGCCGGGTACACGGGCCTGTTCTGGCGCGGCCCGCGCTCCTTCCGGGACGGCCGGATCATCGGACCCGACGGCGAGGGGCCCGCGCTGATGGCCTCGCAGAGCCCGTGGCTCGCCCTCAGCGGCGAGCACGACGGCGCCGACGGCCACGCCACCGTCGTCTTCGAGCACGCCCCCGAGAACGATCACGCGGGTGCGCGCGGGGCCCACCCCGCGCACTGGTTCGTGCGCAACGAGCCGTTCGCGGGCGTCGCCCCGTCCTGGGCCTTCTTCGACGAACTGGAGCTGGCGCCCGGCGACACGCTCACCCGCCGCTACCGGGTGGTCGTGGCCGACGGCGCGTGGGAGCGCGAGGAGATCGCCAAGTACCTGCGCACCCACCCGTGGTGAGCACGTACGACGGACTGCCCGGCGGGGTCGCCGTCTCGCGCCTGCGCGTGTACGACTGGCCCGCCGCCGACGGGTTGCGCGGCGGAACCCCCCATGTGCACCTGGCCTGTTCGGAGGGGTACGTCGTCACCCACGGACGCGGGGCGGTGCACACCCTGACCGCGTCCGGCCACCGGGTGACGCCCCTCGTGCCCGGCACGGTCGCCTGGTTCGCCCCGGGGACGATCCACCGGCTGGTCGACGAGGACGGTCTGCGCATCACCGTCCTCATGCAGAACGGCGGGCTGCCCGAGGCGGGGGACGCGGTGCTCACCCTGCCGCCGGAGCACCTCGCCGACCCCGAGGCCTACGCCGCCGCGACCGCGCTCCCCGCCGGCGCTCCGCCGCAGGAGCGGGCCCGGGCCGCCCGTGCCCGGCGCGACCTGGCTCTGGAGGGCTATCTGGCCCTGCGCGCGGCCCCGGATCCCGGGGAGGCCCTGGCGGCCTTCCACCGGGCCGCGGCAGCGCTCGTGCGGCCCCGGCTCGCCGAGTGGCGCGAGCGCTGGGCGCGCGGTGCGCGCGCGGCCGCCGACGCCACCGGTGAACAGCTCGACCGGCTGGCGAAGGGGGACGTGGCCCATCTCGCCGAGGCCGTCGTGCGGGCCGAGGAGCCGTCCGAGCACGGCAGGCTCGGCATGTGCGGGTGGCTGGACGTGTACGCGTGACCCTGCGCCCGGTGCATCACCGCCGGCCGGGACGGTCGGCGTAGTTCGGGCGGAATCTCTGCGGCCCGCGCCGTCGGCTGATCCAATCGACCGACGTCGAGAGCGGGGAGTGAACACGTGCGGATCAGGGTGACGGCGGCGGCGCTGTGCACGGCGGCGCTGGTGGCCGGGTGCAGCGGCGGGGGCGGTACGGGCGTCGAGGACTCCGGCGCCGCGCGCGCGGGGTCCGGCTCGGCGGCGGGCCCGGCCCCGCACGCGGCGGGCAAGGGCCCCTCGGCGCCGCTGGGCGAGGGCCGGCTGACCTCCGCGGCGCTGACCTCCGCGGACGTGGACGGCTACCAGATCACCGACTACCCGGTGCGGCCCCACGGCGGCTCGACCGCGCGGCCCGCGCAGTGCCAGCCGCTGGAGAACATGCGCACGGCCGTTCCCGATCCCGCGCCCCGGGCGTTCCAGGGACGCCTCGCCTTCTCGGGGTCCGGCCCGGGCGCCGGAGCGGCCACCACCATCGGCCTCATGGCCTACGACCGGTCCGGCGCCGAGGGCGTGCTCCAGGCGCTGCGCACCGCCCTGAAGAAGTGCACGGCGTTCGAGGGCGGGGTGCCCGCCCGCACCACGGCCCGGGCCGCCGCCGCGCCGGACGCGGGTGACGAGGCCGTCGCCTTCGCGTTGCACACCGAGCGGGACAGCCCGGACGCGTACGTGGTCGTGCGCAGCGGCTCCACGGTCGTCCTGTTCTGCACGGCGAGCGGCACGGGCGCCGCCGCGCAGGTCCCCGGGGAACTCGTCTCGGCGCAGATCCGCAAGCTGGAGGCGTAGGAACGGGCGGCGGCGCCCTCCTTCCCACGGGCCGTGGGAAGGGCGTTCACGCCGTCGTGGCGCGCCGCGTCATGAGCACGAGGGTGAGGCCCGTCCACGCGCGCGGCGCCCGGCCGCCGTGGATCCCGCCGGCCGCCGCCGCACACCGACGGCCGCAGCGGCGCAGCGGGCGTCGAGGGCTACGGACGACGCAGGTGGTGGCGTTTGCGCCAGGCCACCGCCGCGCCGACCAGCGCCGGCAGGGCGATGCACACCATCGCGATCAGGAAGGCCGGCGAGGTGGGGGAGGAGGCCCGGGCGCCGGCGACGACATAGGCGGCGGTGTTCGGGATGGAGCCCACGGCGGTCGCCACCAGGAAGGACGGCCACGTCATGCGGGAGACCGCGGCGCAGTAGTTCGCGGCCCAGAACGGCACCCCCGGGAACAGCCGGGCCGCCAGCATCGAGCGCAGGCCGTGGCGGCTGAGCTGCCCGTCGGCCGCCTTGAGCAGGCGGCCGCGCAGCAGGGGCCGCAGCGCGTCCTGTCCGAGGACGCGACCGAGCCCGAAGGAGATCCCCGCGCCCAGCACCGTGCCCGCCAGCGCCGCGCCGACGCCCCACTGCGAGCCGAACAGCGCGCCGGCGGCCAGGTTCAGCAGCGGTCTCGGCACGAACGCCACCGTGCACAGTCCGTACGCCGCCGCGAAGAGCGCGGCCGCCGACGCGCCGCCCAACTGGGGCGGCCAGCCGTCCGCGAGGAGCTTCTGCGGCTCGAAGAGCAGCACGCTCGCCGCGGCCCCGGCCAGCAGCACGACCAGCAGCGCCAGCCGCGACCAGGGCGACAGCAGCGCTCTGCCGCAGCGCGCGGCGAGAGAGCCGGAAGCGGCGGCCGAGGACGACGCGCGTGCGGCGACGGGCAGGGCGACGGGTGTGATCACGGGCAGGGGGGCGGGCGCGAGCAACGGAATGACGAAGTCCGTGCCGGTGGGCCGGGAAGAGGCCGTGGCGGTGCCCCCAGAGCGGGTGGTGGCATCGAGCATCCCGCGACACTAACGGACGAACGTGTGTGATCGCCGTATGGTGCGTCTCATGACCGTCACAGGTGCGGGCCCGGCCGGCGCGCCGCGCAGCGCTCTCGCCGACACCGTGCTGGCGCGCCTGACGGCCGCGTACGCCGGTGCGGCCGACCCCGGCCGTGCGGCGGCCATGCGCGCCTACATGAAGGACGTGGCCCCCTTCCTCGGGCTGCCCACCCCTGAGCGGCGGGCCCTGTCCCGCGCCGTCCTCGTCGGCACGCCCCGCCCCGACGAGGCCGACTGCACGGCGGTCGCGCTGCGCTGCTGGGCTCTGCCGCACCGCGAATACCACTACTTCGCCGTGGACTACCTGCGCCGTCACGCGGGACGCCTGTCGTCGGCGTTCCTGCCCGTGGCCCGCCGGCTGATCACCACCACCTCCTGGTGGGACACCGTCGACCTGCTCGCCGCACACGTGGTCGGCGCCCTGGTCGCCGCCGACTGGCGCCTCACCGCTGACATGGACGAGTGGATCGACGACGCGGACCTGTGGGTGGCCCGCGCGGCCCTGCTGCACCAACTGCGCTACCGGGAACGCACCGACGCCGAGCGGCTGTTCGCGTACTGCCTGCGCCAGTCCGGTCACCCCGACTTCTTCGTCCGCAAGGCCGTCGGCTGGTGCCTGCGCGAGTACGCCAAGACCGATCCGGAGGCCGTCCGCGCCTTCCTCGCCCGCGAAGGGGACCGGTTCGCGCCGCTGACGGTCCGTGAGGCCCTGAAGAACATCGGCGCCGCTCCCGAACCGCCCTGACCGTTCGCCGCCGCACCGCCCGACCCGGCGAAAACCGTTCGACACCCGGCGAACCGTCGACGAGGATCGACGACATGTTCCGGCACGCCTTCCTCCTCGCAGCATCCGCGGTCGCGGATGCGCCGAAGGCTGCCGTCCCGATCCTCGCGGCCGCTGCCGACGGCGCCCGAAGCTGACCCTCCCCGGACTGCCCGGCGGACCCCCCAGGGGGAGGGTCGGCCCGTTCCTCGGGGTCCTCACTCCCACGGACACGCAGCGAGGTACAGCCATGCCCAAGACCGCCTACGTGCGGACCAAGCCGCATCTCAACATCGGCACCATGGGTCACGTCGACCACGGCAAGACCACCCTGACCGCCGCCATCACCAAGGTTCTCGCCGCCCGCGGAACCGGCTCCTTCGTGCCCTTCGACCGCATCGACCGCGCTCCGGAGGAGGCCGCGCGCGGCATCACCATCAACATCGCGCACGTCGAGTACGAGACGGACACCCGCCACTACGCGCACGTCGACATGCCGGGCCACGCCGACTACGTGGTTCGCGCACCCTGTCATACTGTCGACAGGAATCACGAGGGGCGGGCACGTGGAGGAGATCGACCTCTATTTGAGGAAGAGCAAAATCGTACGGGAGGGCGTCGAGGCGCTCACCTTCGAGACGCAGGAGGCGAGGGGGCGGGAGTGGGCAAGCCGGCACGACTATCGCGTCCGGAAGGTCTGGAAAGACAACCTCAGCGCGTGGACGGACACGAAGCGACCCGACTTCGAAAAGGGCTTGGCAGCGCTTCGACGTAAGGAAGTGCCAGCGCTGTGGTGTTACGCGGTTGACCGTTTCGACCGTAAGGGCGCGTTCTCGGTACTCCAGCTACTCGACTCCGGCGTTCGCATCATCTTCGACTATGAGCGGCTGGACAGTGCCGACCCTCGCGACCGTGAGCGAATCGTCAGCGACGCGGAGCGCGCAAAGGCTGCGTCGGACCTTCTGTCACACCGCGTGCGGGACACAAAACAGGTGCAGCGACGAAAGGGGGTCTGGCTCGGTGCCGCGCCGTTCGGTTTGCGTAAAGACAAGAACGGCAAGCTGCATCACACAAAGGACTGGGACACAGTTCTCCGCCTCGTTGCAGAAGTCGCAGAGGGTCACCCCCCACGTGGCGTGGCACGTCGGTTGACCGCTGACCGCTTGGCGTCGCCAAAGGGCGGACCGTGGAATGCATCGACGGTCCGGCGCATCGTCTACAACCCCGTGTATGAGGGTTGGCAAGTCGTCGCCCTCTCACGTGACTACACGTGGCCCGTCGCCTACCGCAACGAAGCGGGAGAGCGAGTCAGGGTGTTCGCCGATGAAGTTGAGCCAGTGCCCACCGACCTAGTGACACGGGCGCGTCGAGTGCACGCAGGGCACCAGCGTGGCGCGTTGGGGCCGCGCGTGGGTAAGGCGTCGCACCTCCTGACTGATCTCCTCAGGTGCGCTGGTTGCGGAGCAAAGATGCCGACAAGTGGACGCTCCTATGTCTGCAACGGTCACGCCATGGGGAAGCCTTGCCCCGCCCCCGCGTCGGCCATGCGGGCGCGTATTGAGGAACACGTCTATCGACAGTGGGTCGGCGCTGTGAGCGCGGCCGACGTCGGCGCTGGTGACCCACTGATGATCGCCGTTGCAGAGCGTTGGTCCGCCCTCGTCGCTCCGGAGGAGACGGAGGAGACACAGGAAGCCGTGGGAGCCGTCAGAGCCGCGGAGGCAGCAGTCGAACGGCTCGCCAACGACCGTGCGAAGGGGCTCTATGACGGCGCGATGGGGAAGCACTTCCCCCGACTCGTCGCCGAGGCAGAGGCCACGCTCCGTGAGGCACAGGAGCGTGCAGATGCGCTGAGCGGACAGCGCATCGACCTGACGATGTTCGACGATGCTGGCATGCTCGAAGAAGCGTGGGAGGCAGCCGACTTGCCTACACGGCGGGACCTCCTCCGCGTGGCTATCGAGAAGATCACGGTGACTCAAGCGGCTCGCCGTGGTGCCCCGTTCGACGGCGACGCACGCTGTGACATCGAATGGGCGCGACCCACAGAGGATTGATGTAGCACAACAGAGCCCCCGCCGGGTGATCCGACGGGGGCTCTGTCACGTCTCCTTCACGGTGCTCCAGGGGCCGACTGGTGGCCTCTCTGGTAGCTCCGCCCCAGGGCGGTGGCAGTAGTACGCGACGAACCGTCGCAGGACGTCTGACCGGTCCGTGTTGTCAGGCACAGCGTCCCCGAAAGCTTCCCAGAGCTCAGCGTCGATGCGGAAACGGCTGATAGGTGTCTTCGGCTGATTAGGCATGCGAGAACCGTAGCAGAGGTGTAGCCACACCGGAGGGGTTGCGGTGTAGCCACACCCGACCTAAGGTGTAGCCACACCCCGACGCAAGCAACACAAAGGGCCCGCGGAATCTTGGCGGAAGCAGCGGGCCCCTTGTTCCATCGCTGGAGGAACCATGCTCGCACAGCCCCTCGTCCCCGTCCTCGTGACCGGCCCCGCGTCCACCCCCGCGGACGTTAAGGCCCTTCGAGCCCTGGCCTACAACATCGCCTACGAACTCGGACGCGCGGTGACGTGGGCGACGGGCACCGATCACGACGTCCGCGACTACGCCGCCGTGTACACCACGTGCCCCGTGACGGAGCTCAGCACTGACCCCGCCCTCCTCCTCGTCGGTGAAGCGCTCGCGGCCGGCGTCGACGTCGGGGAGCCGCTCAGCGCGGACGAGGTCGTCGAGTGCCCGTGCGGGCTCGTCGGCCGACACACCCGCATCCCCGTCGGTGAGGACGGGGAGCCGCACTGCAACGAGTGCCGCGGGGCCGACGTCTGCGGATGGTGCGGCGAGTCGCTCGAAGACGACGCCACGCTCGTCGAGCGCGGAACCGCGTTCTACCCCCTGCACCCGGCGTGCGCCGCGGAGAGCTTCCCGACGACGGGCCGAACCCTGGTCGACGTCGCCTGACACTCGTCACACTCCGTAGCAGCCTCCGCGATCCGAGACGCTCGGCGCGGGGGCTGCGGCGTTCCCGGGCGGAGAAGGTTTGGCGCTCGTCGACGTCGGCGCACGGTGCCTGCACGGAGTTGCGTGCATGGTGCAACGAGTAGGCGACTGCGTAACGTGACGACTTTCCGCCCTCACGTCACCCTCCGCTCATGGGGTGGCCATTTTCGAGGCCAAAGTGTCGAACTAACCCCCTTCTCCAACTTTCTCTAACGCGTGTTAAGAAGTTTTGAGATTGACGGTCAGTCTGGCCAATCCGTCCAGAGTCTGACCAGCGCTCGAAAACCCGCCGTGGCGGGGGCTGGTCGACGGTGGGAGGCGGAGGAGGGTCGCGGAGGGGCCTGTGCGACCGCCTGTCGACCTTTCAGGGGTCGCGACATGTCTTTCCTCGCCTGGGCGCGCGCTGGCCCGCCACAGGGGCGCTCATGGCGTTCGCGCACGTCGCGCGGGCGTCGTGTAACGCACCTGCCTCCCGTCACTTAAAGTCACGGAGATCCCGCCCTCACGGCGCGTCACATCCGGCGCTGATTACGACACAACCCCAGTAGTAAGCCGAACGGTTCGGCTTACTCGACGAATGGGGACACCATGCACGAGGACGAGTGCGGCACCACGGCCCGCCGGCGGACGCGCACCACAGCGGAGCTGGAGGAGCTTCGGTACCTGGGACTGGAGTTGGAGGAAGGCGGGGCATACGTCTCGCCGTCACGCACCCACTGGCGGGGGCTCTCCTCGCACGACCCGCTCTGCGACGGCATGACCGACGAGGAGTACGCACAGCGCGCCTGGGAGAACTGGCACGACGCCTCAGAGGTCGACGAGGAGCGCCCACAGCGTCGACGGCCGTCCGGGAGGGAGCTCGACGTTGTAGGGCCCGATGTGGGCGAGGTGATCGTCACCGTAGACCCTGCGATCGCGGAGGCGTATGCGGCCCGTAAGGCGCAGGCGACGTCCAGCATGACGTATGAGTCCGCGGGCGGGGTCGTCGCTGTCGAGGGCTTGTCGAAGGTGTGGCGCGGCCTCTGCGCGCAGTGCTCGCAGCCGTTCGAGCAGCGACGCCCCGTGTCGCAGCGCCGTCGGTGGGCGACGCTGTGCGGGGATCTGTGCTCCGCGGCGTGGGCCCGCGACCGCGCCAGGGACCGCATGCGCCGACTGCGCGCCGGCGAGGCAGCCTGACGTTCGGGTTTGTATTAGGAATGGAGGGGGGCTCTGCATGGGGCCCCTCTCCTCGTCGCGTCAAAGCTGCGCCGCTCCCCTCTCGTAGCGGCGCATGGTCCGGCGACGTCGAGCCGACCTGTTGAGCACCGAATCCTCTCCTCCTTCGGCCGCTCCACGTCTCTGCGCTCCGTCGCCGGACCTCAAAAACGATCACTATGCGTGGCCTGCGGGCCGCGCTTTCTTTTTGCCCGAATCAGGGAGAACTGACTAACAGCGGAGCCACGATGCGAAGCAACGACGTATTGACGCCGGCAGCGATGCCGTGCCGATCCTGCGGGCGGGCTCTGCCCCGCACCGTGACGCACTTTCACACGGACCCGTCGTGCTCGGACGGACTACGGCGCGTCTGCCGCTCCTGCGTAAACGCGGAGAAGCGACGGCTGTACTGCGCCAACCCGCAACCGCAGCGCGACCGCGTGAACCAACGACGGGCGGCCCGCACGGAGTTGCTGAGGAACTCTCCGCAGTGGCGGCCAACGTCCAGCCATCAGGCGACTGACCAACTCGGCTCAGTCGCCTTTTCTGTAACCCACGAGAGGTGACCATGACCAATCCCGAACTCGACGCAGCGCTCGCGCACGTCCCCGAAATCGAGCGGACGGAGAAGCTCCTCGCCGACGCGAAGAAGCGACTGCGCGACCATCCCGCCGGCGTCGCTCCTGACGTCGCCCGGAACAACGTCATCGACGTTGCTGTGCGCGCCTTCCAGGCTGACGGTGTGTGGCCGGCGAACATCGGCAAGGAGGCTGCGAAGGTCCATGCCGAAGCGTGTGTGTGGGAGGCGGAGCGCCTGGCGCGGTCGCGCGCTAAGGACTCTACGGAACTCCTGGCGTACGACACCCGTGAGGCCTACTCAGTGGATGCCCTGGCGTACCTGGGGACGCGCCTGGAGGAAGTCCTCAGCGACGCCAGGACGGCCGCGGAGATCCTCGGTGAAGTCCGGTCGGCAGACGACGCCATCAAGGCCGGAGGCGACGTCGTAGCGGCGTGGGGACGCCTTCAGGGTCTCGTCGTAGACCTCACGAACATCCGTGCGGCGCAGTGGGGGCTACTCCTTCCGCGTCTGCGTCCGGGGGACGCTGTCGGCGGGTTCAACGAGGAGCGACGCAAGGTGCGTACCTGGCGCAGCGAGGGATACGGCGAAGTCCGCGGCTCCCTCGACGGCGTTCCCGCGTTCGTCCGTCAGGCGACGAGCTCCGGGCAGTACTCCGAATCGGCGCTTCTCTGGCTCGCACGAGCGGGCACGGCGCACGTGCCCACGTCGTTCGAGGATCTCCAGAACGACGCCCTTGCGGGTGACCTCGTCGACGTCATGGCGGGTGCTGACGGCCCTGTCCGCGACTACACCCCGACCGTGACTCCGGCTCCCGCCCCGGTGCCGTCGAGGATCCCGCCGCACTCCAAGACTCCGAACCTCGACGAGTCCCGGCCCCGCCCGGCCCCGCCCAAGCCCACCACGGTCGCACGCGACCGCGAGGCGACCACCCTCGAACACTTTGAGGACTAACCCATGGAAACCACTCCCGAGACGCCCCACCCTGCTGAGCTCGAACTCGCCCGCCTCCGCGCGGGGATGGCGGCAGGGCTCACCGTCGAGCAGTCGGCACGACTTCAGGGGACGACCCCCGAAGAGCTGACGGCCGACGCTACAACGCTCGCCGCGGAGCTCGGCGTCACGAGCGCTCCGGCCTCCGCTCCACGCTCCGGCGGTAACCAGGGGCCTGAGGTCGGCACCCCCACCGGGCTCGCGGCCGGCGCGGAGCTCTACCGAGAACGGCACGGCACCCCGCACGGCGAACATCGCCAGGCACCGACATACGGGCAAAACCCGTTCGCGACCCGCACCTACGAAATGAATGGCCGGTAACAGCAGATGAGCTACGACGACACGCTCCACGAGCAGGAGATCAAGAACCGCGCGGCGGCGCTGAACGGGACGGCCGTGGTCGTCAGCCTGATCGGGGGTCAGACGGTAACGGGCACGCTCGCCTACGCGACCGTGGCCCGGTACGGCGGAACGGCTTACCCCAACATCCTCACGGTCACGGCTTCGGGTAAGGACACGACGATCCGGACAGACCATGTGACCGCCGTCGGTCAGGGCTGACGGGAGGCACCATGGTTGCCCCGGGCCCACGACGTGACCCCACGCGGCCCTACAGCCGCGCCAACAGGGAGGGCGGGAGACAGCCACGCGCCGGCCTCGTCGTTCTCCCCCTGTCAGGCTGCGACTTGCCTGTGCCTGAGATGCCGGCAGGGCGCGCGTGGAACGAGGCAGAGCGCGCCATGTGGGATGAGCTGTGGGCCAGTCCGCAGGCCACGCAGTGGCATGACGCGTACGTCCCGCTCGTCTCGATGTACGTGCAGATCGTCTGTCAGTCACTTCGCGGGAACGCAACAGCCGGACTTGCGCAGGAAGCTCGACACCTGGCGGAGCAACTCGGCTTGAGCCCCGCCGGCCTGCGTACCTTGGGCTGGCAGATGGAACCCGTCAACATCAGCACGGGCGAACTGCACGCACTGCCCGGTGGTGCGGCGTGAGTGCCCGCACGCAAGCCATGCTTGCCCGTCAGGCAGCAGCACAGGAGCCACGCACAGGCGACGCCACGTGTCCACCGGAGCTACGCACGCCGTGCGTCGTGTGGGACTGGCTGAGTGGTACAGAGGCCGTCGACGTGGAGCAGCGAGGGATGAGCTCACCGCTCGTCATACGCGCGTGGCGACGCTGGCAGGAGGCACGTCGTGCCCACGCCGCGCGGGTCGGCCTGAGTGAGTCGGCCGCGTGCGGCCCCGCGGGTCGGCCGACGCTGAGCGACCGCGCATAAGCCTCTGACCTGCGACGATGCCAGGGAGGTGACCCCCGATCTTGATCTCTGAAGACCGAAGAAGTGCTAGGCGGCGCGGTCTGACAACCGGTTAGAGGTCGACCTAGGGGGCCCTGGAGGCCCCTCAGAGCGCCGTTCGGTCCTTGCCCGGGGTGTCGGAGACCCCCAAATAGGCAGGCGGGCGCTGAGGGCTTCGACATAGGAAGTGTGACATCGGTGCAGGTCAGAGCACATGTAGCCGTTACAGGGCCCCGGAGAAGACGTCCCCGGGGCTCTTCCCATTTCTGGAGGAGCTGTGATCCACAGAGACGCCCCGGTCTGTAAGCGGCCCGGGTGCCCCTTCACGCGATTCATGCGGACGGGCCCGAAGGGCAGTGCCAGGCTTTCCAAGCATTGCAGCGCTGAGTGCAGCGTCTACATGATTCGCGCGCGTAAGGCGCTGCGCGAGAGTGACGGCGAGGAGGCCGCAGAACTCCTCCGCCTGGCGAAACTCCTCGACGCCCGCACCACGCAGTTCGCGCGTGTTTCTGGAATCTTCACGTCTCGCGAATAGCGCCTTCCTCGACGTTGCCACATCTCTCTAAGCCCCGCAATGGACGCATTGCGGGGCTTCCGTATGTCCGAAACGAGATCTCATGACTGACGAAAACACCTGCGCGCGCGATGGCTGCACTTTCCACGTTGAGCTTGTGATGATCGGCGAAACACCGATGCCGACCGTTTACTGTGGCGATTCCTGTGCCGACTTCGAATGGTTCCGTCGGGCCATCGAAAACGCAGCACCGTCCCGTGACGTTGCGGCTGCGTTGCAGCACCTAAACGCCCTCGAACGCCTACTAAACGAGCGTGTTCAGCCGTTTGAAGTTGGCCCGTTGCTGGAGTCGCTCTATGGCCGGTGACCTGGACATTGTCGGTACAGCGGCCGTTGACGTCGTACCGATTGCGCCGCAGTTCCACAACAGGCTGAAGGCCATCGTCCTCCCGTCGGCTGACAGGGTCGGTGAGGAGGCAGGACGGCGCATCGGCGAGGCGCTCTCACGACACATCACGGCAGCTATCCCCGACGCGATCACATCAGGCGGCAGGACGGCCCGCGTCGCTGCAACCCGTCAGGGCGACGATAACGCCGGTAGCTTCGCCCGCTCGTTCAAACGGCGTTTGGAGGTGGCGTTCAGGTCGTTGCCACGCCCCGACGTGCGTTTGTCGACGACGGGGTTTGACGCCGATTTGGCGCGCGTGCGAGCGCGTATGGAACAACTCGCAAACAAGCGTGTTGGCGTCGAAATCGACGCCGCAACGGCCGTCGCTGAGCTCGACGAGATTGACGCACAGCTCGCCGAATTGGGTTCGCGCAGCCCTAACATCCAAATCCGGGCGGACATCGCAACAGCCCGTGCGGAAATCGAAGAGATGCAGCGGGCGATAAATTCGCTCGACGGCGACGATGTGCACGTGAAGGTTCACGCAGACACCGCCAATGCGAAGCGTGAACTGATTCAGCTTGGCGCGCTCCTCCTAGGTGTCGCTGCCATTCCCGTAATCCCCGTCGCTGCCGCGGGAATCGGTGCCATTACCTCCGCCGTCGTCGCGGCCGGCGCAGGAGTCGGAGCGCTCGCGGCTGCCGCCATTCCCGCAATCAAGGGTGTCACGGCAGCAATTCAAGCGAAGTCAGCCGCGGAGAAAGAGTCGGCGAGCGCGACGGACCGCTCAGCCGGAGCCGGCGTCAAGGCGGCACAGTCCGCACTTCAGATGGCCAGCGCACAGGCCTCTCTGAGCTCCGCGCACCGCAACTCCGCGCAGCAGATTTCCGCAGCGAACCGCGCGGTTCAGGACGCGGAGCGGAGCCTCTCCGACGCGAAGCGCTCCGCGCGCCAGGCGGAGACGGACCTGACGCAGGCGCGAAAGGACGCCACGCAGCAACTCAAGGATCTGAACGACAGCCTCCTTGACGGCATGCTCGACGAGCGCGAGGCAACGCTCCGTGTCAAGGAAGCGCGGGCCGACCTTGCAGCGACTATCGCGGATCCCAAAGCGACGGCCCTTGAACGCGAGCGCGCGAGGCTCTCCCTCGACGAGGCCCTCCGCAGCGCGGATAAGCAGAAGGCGAAGAACCGTGAGCTGAAGCGCACCGTCGCCGACGCCAACAAGGCGGGCGTCGAGGGCAGCAAGGCCGTCCAGGACGCCACGGACCGCGTTGCCGACGCTCAGCGCAAGGTCGCCGACCAGTCCCGCGCCGTCGCTCTCGCGCAGGCGAAGGTGCGCGACGCACAGGTGCAGGGCGCGGAGGCGATTGCCGCCGCGGAGCGCGGCCTCCAGTCGGCTCGCCTTTCCGGCGTGGACACCACCGTCAAGAGCGCCAGTGCAACGGACGCGTACCGCAAGGCGCTCGCCAAACTGACGCCGGAACAACGCGACCTGTACGACGCTTTGGCCGGCCCGACGGGACTGAAGCAGGCGTTCGCCGGCTGGTCGAAGGATCTTCAGCCTGACGTCCTTCCGCTATTCACTCGCGCCGTCGACGGAGCGAAGCGCGCATTGCCAGGTCTGACGCCCCTCGTCCGCGAGACGGCATCCGGCGTCAAGGAGCTCCAGGACGCTGCCTCTCAGGAACTCAGGTCACCGTTCTGGCGGGGGTTCAAGCGGGACATCGAAGGCAGTGCCAAGCCTGCCGTCGTGGGTCTCGGTAAGGCCTTCGGGAACGTCCTCAAGGGTATGGCCGGCATCGTCGACGCCTTCCTCCCGCACATGGATTCCATCGCCGACAGAATGGTTAAGGTGACAGGTCGGTTCGCCAACTGGGGAACCAAACTCAAGGGGTCACCAGCCTTTGAGAAACTCCTCGCGTACAGCGCTGAACACGGCCCGAAGCTAGCCGCTCTCCTAGGCGCAGTAGTTGACGCGCTGTTGGATATCGGGACCGCACTTTCACCGATCTCGGGGCCGCTACTCGACTTCTTCACGCGGATGGCGCGGGGGATAGCGAATCTGGCGGAACGCGCGCCGCACCTCGTTCAGGGAATCTGGGCAATCATCGTCGCTACGAAGATCCTGAATCTGGTCATGGGCGCGAATCCGATCACGCTCGTTATCGTGGCCATCATCGGCCTGGCTGCGGCCGTCGTGTACGCCTACGACCGATTCACGTGGTTCCGCAATGGCGTTGACGGGTTCATAGGCGCACTGAAGGTCGCTGGCGACGTCGCCGTGCAGCTCTGGAAGGACTACATCCTCCCCGCCTTCCAGGGGATTTGGCTCGTCGCCCGTGTCTTCCTGGCGGTCCTCGTGACGGCGATCATCGCGCCCATCTGGATTGCGTTGCAGGGTCTCGGAGTGGTTGCCCTGTGGCTGTGGAGGGACGGATTTCAGCCTTCCCTCCAGGGGATTGCGACGCTAGCGACGTGGCTGTGGTCCAAGATCCTGTCACCCATCTTCCGGTTCATCTGGGAGGGGCTCAAGTACGTGGGAAGCGGATTCGTCTGGCTCTACGACCACGCGATAAAGCCCTCGTTCGACTGGATTGGCAGCAAAACCAGTTGGCTGAACGATAAGGTGATGGCTCCGGCTTTCAGTAAGCTGAAGTCTGGCGTCGCACTGGTGGCCAGTGCCTTCGAAAGCGCGAAGGACGGTATCGCTAAGGCCTGGGGAGGCCTAATCGATATCACCAAAAAGCCCGTGAACTTCGTGATCGAGTGGGTATACACGAAGGGCATCAAGGCCGTCTGGGACAAGGTGGCCGACTTCGTCGGACTCGGTAAACTCCCCGCCGCTCCTAAGCTCCTCGCCGAAGGCGGGCGGACGAGCGGAGGAACTCCGGGCGTCGACAGTATCCCCGCACTCCTGATGGCGGACGAGTTCGTCGTCAAGCGCTCCAGCGCCCGAAAGATCGGGTTCGAAAACCTCGCCTACATGAACGCGACGGGAGAAATCCCGCGCTTCAAGGACGGCGGCATCGTCGGCGCTCTCGGCGGAGCGTGGGACTGGACGAAGGACAAGGTAGGCGGCGCGGTCTCCAAGGGCGTCGACTGGGCGAAGACGGCCGCGGATCTCGCCTCCAATCCGTCGAAGATCTGGGACCGGCTCATGAAGCCGATCATCAAGAACTTCACGGAGAAGCTCGGCGTAGCCGACATGGGCAAGGCACTCGCGAAACTCCCGTTCAAGATGATCGGTGGCCTGAAGGACAAGATCATCGATGCCGTCTCCTTCACGGGAGGCGGGGGCGGAGGAAGCGCCAACATCGGGGGCACGATCCCGACGGGGCAGCGACGAGCCATCATCAGTCAGGCGCTTGCAGCCGCGGGCGTTCCCCCGCCGGGCACCATCCCCCAGTGGCTCGCCGGCATGAACACGCTGATCACGCGCGAGAGCGGCTGGAACCCATCGGCGATCAACCTGTGGGACAGCAACGCTGCCGCGGGTCATCCGTCGCAGGGCCTCACGCAGACGATTCCCGGAACCTGGAGTGCCTACGTCCCGAGTGCACTGCGCGGCCGGGGAATCCTCGACCCCGTGGGCAACGTGGCGGCATCGATCCGCTACATCGTGTCGCGCTACGGCAACATCACGAACGTCCAGCAGGCGAACGGGAACCGCCCGCCGCAGGGCTACGCAGCCGGCGGACGAGTCGAGCCTATGTGGTTCGACAACGGCGGACTCCTCCCGCAGGGCCTCTCCCTGATCGCCAACGGGACGGGCGGCCCTGAACCAGTCTTCACTGGCCAGCAATTCGCGGACATCCGCGCTGCCTCCCAGCGACGCGGGCTCGACGCTGACGGGATCAACGTCTACGTCTCCACGACGCTCGACGGCCAGGAGCTCACGGGACACGTGGACAAGCGCATCGAGATGTACGACCAGCAGAGCGCCACGGCCCTCACCTACGGCCGGAACGTCTGACGCACACGACACGAACACCCCGGGCCGATGCCGCCATGGCGTCGGCCCTTGCTACGCCCCGCGCCCGTCATGGGTGCGGGGCCCACTTTCGGAGGAGCTCAGATGGACTACACGAAGCCGATCAAGTCGCAGTGCACGGCCGGCTGCCTGCACTGTGGGGCGGCCCTGGAGCAGAAGGAGGGACCGGGCCGCATCCGTCAGTTCTGCGACGGCGAGCACGGCAAGGCCTACCGGCGGAGGATGCGCGCTCTGGGGTTCCCCGTGTGAGGCGCTCTTGACGCTCCTGCCCCGTGGGCGTGATGGTCGTAGAACATTGCGCAACTCACGTGACGACGGAGGACCCGATGCCCCTACGCTCGTTCGGTAAGGACCCGGAAACCAACGGCGACCACTGCCCTACGGTGTGGCTCGACGAGGAAAAGCAAGAGCTCGTGTTCCAGGGGTGGAAGGCGGACGACGAGCTCCAGGCAGAATGCTTGAAGACGGGGTCTATCCCCGACACGGAGGCAGTCGTCCGACTGCCCGCCCGCATGGCGCAGCAGATCAGGGAGGCGCTCGATGCCGCAGACGGTTCCGCCGTTCGCTGAGCTACTCGCCGCCTGCCAGCGTTCCGCGGTCCATCTGGAGACCCGCGACGTCTACGGAGTCGTCGAGGAAGACGAGGACTTCGCGGCCTGGCGTGCGGGACGTCGGTACGACCTCGACGACCGTGCGACGTGGTGGAGCCCGTTCCACGGCACCGTTCGGGACGCCGTAGCGCGTGGCGTCGTCATGCGCCGCGCCCGGGTGGTGTCGGAGCCTGTGAGCGACTACATCCGCTACGAGCACTCGTGCACACCGCAGAACGTCTCGGCCGGCGAAGACGTCCGGTGGCTACCGCGACGCCTGGCGTCTGACGTGCTCCTCCCCGGCAACGATCTGTGGATCTTCGATGACCGGCTCATCCGCTTCAGTCTGTTCTCAGGTGACGGGCGGTTCGTCGCCGACGTCATGGAGGATGCTGCCGACGTCGTGAAGCGTCATGCGGAGGCGTTCGAGGCCGTTTGGGAGCGAGCGATCCCGCACGCGGACTACAGGATCTGAGTACAGCGCGACCATGCAGCCACCTTCCTATCCCTCGTCGAGCCTCGACGCCGCCCGCCGGGCACTCGCGGAGCAACTCCGGGAGATCCGGCGGGACGCTGGGCTGACGGGCCGGGAGGTGGCTGCACGCGCAGGGTGGCTCCCGTCGAAGGTGTCGCGCTTGCAGAGCGCCACGACGCCCCCGTCCGACGAGGACATTCGCGCATGGTGCCGCGCCTGCGACGCTCAGGACCGGATCCCTGATCTCCTCGCCGCGAACCGCACGGCGGAGTCGATGTATGTCGAGTGGCGACGTCGCACTCGAAGTGGGCTGCGTCGCCTGCAAGAGTCCTATGTCCCGCTCTACGAGCGCACTCGGACGTTCCGCGTCTACAGCTCCACCGTGATCCCCGGCTTCCTTCAGACCTACGAGTACGCTGCCGCGCTCCTGCGGGACATCGCGCGCGTGCACGGGACGCCGGACGACGTCGAGGACGCTGCCGCCGCTCGCGTCGAGCGATCCCACATCATCCGGGAGGGCGACCACCGGTTCGCCGTCGTCCTGGAGGAGAGCGTCCTCCGCCACGTCGTCGGCGACGCTGCCACGACCGCCGGCCAACTGGGCTATCTGCTCTCAGTGATGGCACTCCCCGCCGTGTCGGTCGGCATCATCCCCGCGGGCCGGCCCCGTGGAATGTGGGCGCTGGAGACGTTCACTGTGTTCGACGAGGAGCGCGTGCACGTCGAGCTACTGACGGCGGCTGTCACCGTGACGACGCCCGGAGAGATCGCGCAGTATGCCCACGCGTTCGATGAAATGACGGCACTGGCGGTCTACGGAGCTGACGCCCGGTCACGCATCTCGACGGCGATTGCCTCCCTGGAATGAAGAAGCGTAGAACCTCATAGAACTTCGTGGAATCCCGCTCGCCTCCCCCCATAGCTTCGGTTCAGGAGCCGTCGAAACCATGGAGGTGACGGGATGGCGTTATTGGAGGCTCGCGTGACATCAGGGCCGCTGGTGTTCTCTCGCCCCGCGCCGTTCCCCGGGTGCGCAAAGTGCCTGGCGTTCGAGGTCGAATGGGTGGGGGCCACGACGCCCGGTCACCCGAATCACGACCCGTCGGGGGCGACGGACATCGTCGTGATGATGAGCCGGCATAAGGACGCGGAGCACGGGAGGCCGGCGTGATGGACAAGATGCCCCCGCCGGGGACGATCCTGAAGGACCTGACACGTGACGTCTACTGCGAGTTTCAGGCCTTTCTGAACGGCGAGCTGTGGCTCCGCCCGATAGGGGGAGGTCGCGAGTGGACGGCGCGGCCTGACGACGTACGGCGGGCGACCTACGCGGAGACGAACCGCGCGCGTGCGGGGAAGCCGAAGGCGGGGGCCGCCCGGTGACTTCCAATCCGTTCCCGCGGGTGTCCACCGTGGAGGAGCTGGGCGACGTCTGGGCGGCCGACTTCGTGCAGTGCTCCGGGTGCATCACCATGGTCCCGCTCGACGGCGGGATAGACCCCGTGAAGTGGGCCGTCGAACACCAGCAGAAGTACCCCCACCACGTCGGCTACCGGACACACAGCATCACGAACTTCAGCGTCGAGCCGCCTCCGACCCCCTAGACCCACGGCCGACGCCCGTGCGTCGCCCGTGGTGGGCGCGGCGGGGGAGCAATCTCGGTGCCGGGTGAGGCTGGCGCTACCGAGACCCCCGTCCGCGTCCTGACTCCTCGTCCTCCCTCCCGCTCATCACGCCGGAGGACGAGGAACGGCCCCGCTCACCGATTCATCCCCGTCTCGGTGAGCGGGGCTCCCCTGAACCCTCCTCCGTCCACTCGACGCGGAGGAGGTCCCGTCTCGCGTGCTGAACCTGCCCCCGCAGGGAAGGCGAGACGGTGTGAGCCCCGTTCGCCGGCTTCGGCCAGGTGGGCGGGGCTCTCTTGTGGGCCCTACCTGCGATGATAGAGTCATGCAAGGGTGAGTAGACCACGTACGTCAAGAACATGGTCACCGGCGCGGCCCAGCTCGACGGGGCGATCCTCGTCGTCTCCGCGCTCGACGGGATCATGCCGCAGACCGCCGAACACGTCCTGCTGGCCCGGCAGGTGGGCGTGGACCACATCGTGGTCGCGCTCAACAAGGCCGACGCGGGCGACGAGGAGCTCATCGACCTCGTCGAGCTGGAGGTCCGCGACCTGCTCACCGAGCACGGCTACGGCGGCGACGCCGCGCCCGTGGTGCGGGTGTCGGGGCTGCGGGCCCTGGAGGGCGACCCGCGCTGGACGCGCGCCGTCGACGCCCTGCTCGACGCCGTGGACACCTACGTGCCCGTCCCCGAGCGCTACCTGGACGCGCCGTTCCTGCTGCCCGTGGAGAACGTGCTCACGATCACCGGCCGGGGGACCGTGGTCACGGGTGCGGTCGAGCGGGGCACGGTGCGGGTGGGCGACCGGGTCGACGTGCTGGGCGCGGGTCTGGACGGCGTCGTCGTCACGGGCCTGGAGACGTTCGGCAAGCCGATGACGGAGGCCCAGGCCGGGGACAACGTGGCGCTGTTGCTGCGCGGGGTGGCGCGCGACGCCGTCCGCCGCGGACAGGTCGTGGCCGCGCCCGGGAGCGTGACGCCGCGGCGGCGGTTCACGGCGCGGGTGTACGTGCTGTCGACGCGCGAGGGCGGGCGTACGACACCGGTCTCGACCGGGTACCGGCCGCAGTTCTACATCCGGACCGCGGACGTCGTCGGGGACGTGGACCTGGGGGAGACCCCGCTCGCGCGGCCCGGGGACACGGTGACCGTGACCGTCGAGCTGGGCCACGACGTCGCGCTGGAGCCGGGCCTCGGCTTCGCCGTCCGCGAGGGCGGGCGGACCGTGGCCGCGGGCACCGTGACGGCCGTCCTGTAGGGCGGTGCGGGCAGGGCCGTACCGGTGCCTGCGGGGTCGCGGGCGGTGAGCCGGGCCGGCGGGGCGCCGGAGCGTCCGGCGACGGTCCGGCCCCGCGCCGGCTCGCGGCCCCGCGCGGTGCGGGGCCGCGTCCCGTGGGGCGCGTCCCGCCCGGCACAATGAACAGGTGAACGACGAGCCCGTACCCGTCACCCGAGCCGTCGACCACGGCACCGCCAAGCTGATGCCGGACGTCGACCGGGACCGGGCCTGGCTGCTGACGGTCGACGGGGCGCCGCAGTCGTACGTCGACCTCGACGACCCCACGCACCTGGAGTTCGAGTACACGCGCCGGCTCGGGCACGTCCTGGACGTCGTCGCCGAGCCGGGCCGCGCCCTGGACGTGCTGCACCTCGGCGGCGGCGCTCTCACCCTGCCCCGCTACGTGGCCGCGACCCGGCCGGGCTCCCGACAGGACGTCGTCGAGTTCGACCGCGCGCTGCTGGACCTGGTCGTCGAGCACCTGCCCCTCCCGCCCGGGGCCGGCGTCGCCTGGCACGCGGCCGAGGCGCGGGCCTGGCTGGAAGCGGCGCCGGACGCCTGCGCGGACGTCCTCGTCGCCGACGTCTTCGGCGGTTCCCGGGTCCCCGCCCAGGTGACCACCCTCGCCTACGCGCGGGAGGCGGCACGGGTCCTGCGCCCCGACGGGGTGTATCTGGCGAACCTGGCCGACGCGGCCCCGTTCGCCTTCCTCAGGTCCCAACTGGCGAACCTGGCGGAGGTGTTCGAGGAACTGGCGCTGGTCGCGGAGCCGGGGGTGCTGCGCGGGCGCCGCTTCGGCAACGCGGTACTGGCCGCCGCGCGCCGCCCGCTCGACCTGCCCGCCCTGGCCCGCCGCACCGCATCCGACGCGTTCCCGGCCCGGGTGGAGCACGGCCCGGGGCTGCGCCGTCTCATCGGCGACGCCCGCCCGGTCCGGGACGAGGACGCCGTGCCGTCGCCGGAACCGCCCGAGGGCGCGTTCGGCATCGGCTGAGGAACGGACCGACGGCGGGGCCGTGGGGCCGCACGCACGGCCGCCGCCCCTCCACCGCCGCCGGTGGCGGCGAGCGGAAGGACGGCGGCGAGCGCGGTGACAGGGGCGGCGTGGTGACGGCGGCCGTCGCCGCGAGCGGCACGGACCGCACGGCGCGCGGGGACCGCGCAGATCACCCGACGTGACGAAGCACTACTAGTTGTGGGTCGGCGTTCCGTGCAGTCGTACGGTGCTCAGGATCTGCATGATCGTGGCCTTCGGCAGCTCGTCCTTCACGCCCTTGGCCCCGTACAGGTTCCAGGACACGAAGTCGCTGTTGGAGTTCTTGAAACCGAAGGTGATCGCCTTGCCGTCGCTGTCGCACTTGCCCTTCTGGGGCGTGTTCGTCGACTGCGCCCAGGCGTAACTGCCCTTGATGCCGGAGGCCGTCGTGAAGGGAGTGGCCTTCTTGTCGAAGGTGATGCTCTTCTTGTCGGGCTCGGTGTAACCGCCGAAGACCCACCACGCGGGCGTGTTGATGGCGATCTCGTCGGTGCTCTTGGCGCCCTCCGCGCCCTTGCTGCCGACCATGGCCAGGGCGGTGTCCTCGACCTTGCCGTCCTTGTCGGAGTCCACCGAGCACCACTTCGACTTGTACTCGGCCGTGCCTCCCTGGAGGATCCGGTCGTAGCCGTCGGACTTCTTCTTGTCCTCCCACTCGAAGCCCTGGCTCAGCCCCGGCGACTGGACCTCCCAGTCGGCCGGCACGTCGAAGGCGATGCCCCACTTGGGGTTCACGACGACCTTCCAGCCGGCGACGGTCGGCTTCTCCGTCTCGCTGCTGCGCGGGTTGTCGTCCGTGCCGGTCGACGCGGACGCCGACGCGGAGGCGGACGCCGAGGGGCTGGAACTGCCCTTGCTCACGGGAGCCGGTTCGTCGTCGTCGCCCCCGAGCACCAGGAATCCGGTGACTCCGGCGGCCACGACGACGGCCGAGGCCGCGATGATCGCGACGAGTTTGGTGCGGTTGCCGCCGCTGCCGCCGGGCGGCGGGGTGGGCGCGCCGCCGGGCACGGTCGCGCCCCACTGCGGCTGCGTCGCATAGGGGTTGGGCTGCTGCTGGTAGCCGGGTTGCTGATACGGGTTCGGCTGCTGGTATCCCGGCTGCTGGTACGGGTTGTTCTGCGCCTGCGGGTTCTGCTCTCCCCCGGGCGGCTGCTGTCCTGGCCACATGGCCAGAAACACTAGTGCCGTCCGGGACACGGTTGGGTCACCGCCCCTTGTCAGGGACGTACCGAATCGGGGCCGGGCCGGGGTGAGCCGCGCACAGTGCCCCGGTACTTCCGGAATGCGGCGTTCCGATGTCGGCCCGCAGCCTCCCCGGTCCGCTGGGGGCAGGGCGTGTGGCGCGTCGACGGCGGTGGTCGTGCGGCGAGCGTCACATCGGCTGGTCAGCTGAAGCTACTCATAGGTAACATCGCGGCATGAGCGCAGACCAGATGTCCATCGGCGAGATGCTCGCCGCCACGGTGCCCATGGCCAGGACCCTGAACCTCGAGTTCATCGAGGCCGGCCCGGAGAGGGCCGTGGTCGCGCTGCCCGACCAGGGGGCGTTCCACAACCACGTCGGCGGCCCGCACGCCGGCGCGATGTTCACGCTCGGCGAGTCCGCCAGCGGCGCGATCGTCCTCGCGGCCTTCGGGGACCAGCTCTCCCGGGCCGTCCCGCTCGCCGTCGGCGCGGAGATCGCCTACCGGAAGCTGGCGATGGGCGCGGTCACGGCGACCGCCACCCTGGGGCGCCCGGCCGCCGAGGTCGTCGCGCAACTCGACGCGGGGGAGCGCCCGGAGTTCCCGGTCGCCATCGAGATCCGCCGGGCCGACGGCGCCGTCACCGGCGAGATGACCGTGACATGGACCCTGCGCCCCAACGGCTGACTTCCCCGGGGGACGGCTGACACCGTCCCGGCCCGCGCCTCGGGGCGGCCGGCCCCCTCTTCCGCGCCGGGGGAGTCGGCCGTCGCCGACGTGACCCGGTCAGGCGGCCGGCCGCTCCCGCTCGGCGTCGCCCTCCTCCAGGCCCGCGACGAACTCCTTGAGCCAGGCGACGAACTCCGGCCCCAGGTCGGGCCGGTCGCAGGCCAGGCGCACGACGGTGCGCAGATAGTCGGCCTTGTCGCCGGTGTCGTACCGGCGGCCCGAGAAGACCACCCCGCGCACCCCGCCGCCGGCCGCCAGTTCCTGAAGGGCGTCGGTGAGCTGGATCTCGCCGCCACGGCCCGGCCCGGTGCGCTCCAGGACGTCGAACACGGCCGGGTCGAGGACATAGCGGCCGATGACGGCGTACCGGCTCGGCGCCTCCTCGCGCGCGGGCTTCTCCACGAGCCCGGTGACGCGCACGACGCCGTCCTCGCCGAACGGCTCCACGGCGGCGCAGCCGTAGAGGTGGACCTGCTCCGGCTCCACCTCCATCAGGGCGACCACGCTGCGGGCGTACCGGTCGCGGACGTCCAGCATCCGGCTCAGCAGCGTCTCACGCGGGTCGATCAGGTCGTCCCCGAGCAGGACGGCGAACGGCTGGTCGCCCACGTGGTTGCGGGCGCACAGCACCGCGTGGCCGAGGCCGAGCGGGTCGCCCTGCCGGATGTGGTGGATGTCCGCGAGCCGGGCCGGATCGCGCACCGCGTCCAGCCGCACGGTGTCGCCCTTGGCGGCGAGCGCCTGCTCCAGTTCGAAGGCGTGGTCGAAGTGGTCCTCGATGGCCCGCTTGTGCCGGCCGGTCACCATCAGCACGTCGTCCAGGCCGGCGGCGGCCGCCTCCTCGACGACGTACTGGATGGCCGGCTTGTCGACGACCGGAAGCATCTCCTTCGGGGTCGCCTTGGTGGCGGGCAGGAAGCGGGTGCCGAGACCGGCGGCCGGAACGACCGCTTTGCGGACGCGGGTTGCGGGGTGGGGGGCGCTCATGCCGAGGATGCTGGCCCACACGGCTGGGAGTGCCCCGGGAGTCACATGGGAGACACCTGTGCGCCGAGCGGCTGGGGGCCGGGAAGGCCGCCCCGGAGCAAGGGGGCGCGGGACCGGGGAGGCCGCCCCATGGCGAGGGGGTGACGGGGAGGGCGTGCGCCCTTCGATCGCGCGCGGGACGGGCACCGCGGGGGTGCCGGTGCGGCGTGCCGGAAGCCGGAGATTGCGATCCTCATCCGGCTTTCCGTGTAAGCGAGTTGAGCCCGGCAGTCCCGGGCAATTTCGAAAACGGGTGCGGCTACCGACGGTAACTTATCTGAAATTCTCTCACTTTGAACTTGGGTCACTCGAACTCCTTGTTTCCTGTGATGAGCGTGTGCGAAGGTGAGCCTCCCCTTACGGATGGGTCCGATCAGGTCAACATGCCTGGTCAGGCCAAAGGTACGCACCAATCAGGCACCTGCTTTCCGACGACGTTTTTCCGTGCCGTCCGTCGGCTTGGAAGGAAATGGTTCCGTGCAATCCCCCAACCCCCCACGCC
>NZ_JAHHIT010000113.1 GCF_024539675.1 Streptomyces hilarionis
GGCCGAGGGCGGGGCGGGCGGGGCCGGCTGCATAGGGTGGTGCCGTGACCGACAGCAGCAGACGGCCTCTCGCCGTGTTCGATCTGGACAACACCCTGGCCGACACGGCCCACCGGCAGCGGTTCCTGGAGAGCAGGCCGCGCGACTGGGACGCGTTCTTCGCGGCCGCGCCGCAGGACCCGCCGATCCCCGAGGGCGTCGCGCTGGCGACGGCGAGCGCCGAGGAGTGCGAGGTCGTCTACCTCACCGGCCGGCCCGAGCGCTGCCGGCGGGACACCCTGGACTGGCTCGCCGCCCAGGGGCTGCCGGAGGGGCGCCTGCACATGCGGCGCAACGACGACCGCAGGCCCGCGCGCCGCACGAAGCTGGAGACGCTGCGCCGGCTCGCCCGCGACCGGGACGTGCGGGTCCTGGTGGACGACGACGAGTTGGTGTGCGACGACGCCGAACGCGCCGGGTTCACCGTCGTCAGGGCCCGCTGGACCGCGCCGTCGGGCACGCTGCGGCAGGCCCAGGAGGGCGAGGGCCGCACCTGAGGCCCGGCCGGGCCGGTCCCCGCGTCCGGCGTCCCTGCGGTCTGCCCTGCCGGCCGCCGCGCGCGGGCGAGGCCTCGGTCAGTCCGACTCGTCGAGGCGGAAGCCGACCTTCAGGCCCACCTGCCAGTGCGCGATGTCGCCGTTCTCGATCTGGCCGCGCACCTGGGTGACCTCGAACCAGTCCAGGTTGCGCAAGGTCCGCGAGGCGCGGGCGAGGCCGTTGCGGACGGCCGCGTCGACGCCGTCCGGCGAGGTGCCGACGATCTCCGTGACCCGGTAGGTGTGATTCGACATCAAGGTGCTCCTCTCGACCGTGACGACGCCACGTCGACGTCGTCACGTGTGTCACGCGTCACTCCACCGTGCCCCAAGGTGCGGCGCGGCGCGAGACGTCGGCAGGGCGGAGTCGATCCTCCCGGCGCCCCCTTGACCCCTCGCATTGGTCCATACCAAAATCCTGGACACCCGCACGAGCACCTTGCTCGTCCCCCATGCCGGGCCCCTCGCCCTGTCCGCCAGACAGAACAGGACCCCCGTGAGCCGTCGCCTCCTCGCCCTTGTGTGCGTGTCCGTCTCCCTTCTGACCGCGTGTGGGGCGCTGCCCGGGACCGGCGGCCCCGAGCGGAGCACGGTCACCGTGTGGCTGATGAAGGACAGCGCGTCGCCGGAATTCGTGGAGCGGTTCACCGAGGACTTCGAGCACGACCACCCCGACCTCCACCTCGACGTCCGCATCCAGGAATGGACCGGCGTCGGCGACAAGGTGCAGGCCGCGCTGAAGGCGGACGACGGCAGGGGGCCGGACGTCATCGAGGTCGGCAACACCCAGGTCCCGCAGTACGTCGAGGGGGGCGGGCTGCTCGACCTGACCCTGGAGTCCGCGACGCGGTGGGGGCGCGCCGACTGGCTGCCCGGCCTCGCCGAGCCGGGTCGCGAGCGCTTCCACCAGTACGGCATCCCCTGGTACGCGGCCAACCGGGTGGTGATCTACCGCAAGGACCTCTTCGAACGGGCCGGCGTCACCGTCCCGCCGCGCACCCGTGCCGAGTGGCTCGCCGACACCGAGAAGCTGAACGCCGACGGCCACCAGGGCATCTACCTGGCCGGGCAGGACTGGTACACCCTGGCGGGGTTCGTCTGGGACGAGGGCGGCGACCTCGCCACGGAGGCCGGCGGCCGCTGGGAGGGCGCCCTCGACACGCCGGCCGCCCTGAGGGGGATGGACTTCTACCGGCGGCTCCAGGCGCTCGGCGGGGGTCCCGTGG
This sequence comes from Streptomyces hilarionis, assembly GCF_024539675.1. Taxonomy (GTDB): domain Bacteria; phylum Actinomycetota; class Actinomycetes; order Streptomycetales; family Streptomycetaceae; genus Streptomyces; species Streptomyces hilarionis. The sequence goes on from NZ_JAHHIT010000113.1 coordinate 1,802, forward strand.
GGGCCGACGAGGAACATCCGCCCCAGGCAGGGGTGTTCGCCGGGGGAAAGGTGGCGCAGATCGTGGCCGTTCCCGGACTCGCCCGCACCGTGCTGGAACGCAACCCCGCCCTGCGCGACCGGTTGGGCTTCTTCCCCGTGCCGGGCAGGACCGCGGGGCGGCCCGGCGCCGTCTTCACGGGCGGCTCCGACCTCGTCGTCCCCCGCAACACCGACGTGCGGGACGGCGCCGTGGCGGTGGTCTCCGCGCTGACCGGCGCGCGGTGGGACACGGACCTGGCCCGCACCATGAAGTACGTGCCGAACAAGGCGAAGCTGGCGAAGGCCGTCGCGGGCGAGGAGGGGGTCACGGCCATGGCGGCGGGGGCGGCGCGGGGCCGCGCCACCCCCAGCACGCCCGAGTGGGCCGCCGTCGAGGCGGACAACCCGATCAAGGGCTACATGACGAAGGTCCTCACCGGCTCCGACCCGGCGACCGAGGCCCGCCGCGCCTCGCAGCGCATCACCGAGGCGCTGACGGTCACCTACTGACCTCCGCGGTCCGGCGCCCGGCGCCCGCCGGACGGTCGCCTGCCGCCGCAGCACGGCGCCCGCCCGCCGACGTGCGACGACGGGGCCCGCTCGAGCACGGCACGACGGCGGCGCCCGCCCGGCGCCGGCCCGGCGGGCGCCGCCGTCGCACGGTCAGCGCACGGTGGACGACGACAACGCGAACCGTCCCGCCCGGTCGGTCCACCAGTGCGTCAACTCCAGTCCCGCGGAGGACAGTTCGGCGCGCACCCCCTCCTCCCGGAACTTCGCCGACACCTCGGTGCGCAGCTCCTCGCCGGCCGCGAAGTCGACGGCGAGATCGAGCGCGGGCACCTTCACCGTCTGCGCGACGCGCGAGCGCAGCCGCATCTCGATCCATTCGTCGTGCGGATTCCACAGCGCGACGTGCTCGAAGGCGCCGGGATCGAAGTCGGCGCCCAGCTCCCGGTTGACCACCGCCAGGACGTTCTTGTTGAACGCGGCGGTCACCCCGGCCGCGTCGTCGTACGCGGGCACCAGGACCCGCTCGTCCTTGACGAGGTCGGTGCCGAGCAGCAGCGTGTCGCCCGGCGCGAGCATCGTCCGGACCGAGGCCAGGAACGCCGCCCGCTCGGCCGGCAGCAGATTGCCGATCGTGCCCCCGAGGAAGGCGAGCAGCCGGGGTCCCGGGGTGTCGGGCAGCGTCAGGCCCGCCGTGAAGTCGGCGATCAGCGCGTGCACGCGCAGTCCGGGCCGTTCGGCGATCAGCGCCTCGCCCGCCTGGCGGAGCGCGCTCTCGCTGACGTCGACGGGCACATAGGTGTCCAGCCCGGTCATCGCGTCGATGAGATGGCGGGTCTTCTCCGAGGAGCCCGAGCCGAGTTCGACGAGCGTGCGGGCGCGGGCCGCGGCGGCGATCTCGCCGGAGCGGTCCACGAGGATCTCGCGCTCGGCGCGTGTCGGGTAGTACTCGGGGAGTTCGGTGATCCGCTCGAACAGGTCGCTGCCGTGCGCGTCGTAGAACCACTTGGGCGGCAGCGTCTTGGGGGTGGCGGTCAGGCCGCGCAGGACGTCGTCGCGCAGGGCGGCGTCCGTGGCGTCCACGGGGAGGGTGCGGGTGATCTGGAACGTGCTCACGTGCCGGTCTCCTCGAGTGGTGCGGATGCCGCGTCCGGGCTCTGGTCCTTGAGCGGGGTGAGCAGGACGTCGGCGCGGCTCGCCACGAGCAGGGTGCGGTCCGGGACCTCCTGCCAGCGCGGATCGTCGTCGTAGGGTTCGGAGGCCACGACCGTGCTCAGGCCGGGCTCCGCCAGGTACCACAGGGTGTCGCCCCAGGCGGTCGCGGCGATGGCGGAGCCGTCGGTGAGCAGCAGGTTCAGCCGGGATCCGGGGGCCGCCTCGGCGACCTCCAGGACGGTGTCCGCCAGCGCCTGGCCCGCGGTGTCCCCGGCGCGCAGCCGGGCCAGCACCAGGGCCCACACGAACGCCGAGTCGTTGCGGGCCTCCATCGACAGCAGTGCCGAGGCGGGCAGCGTCCCGGCGAGCGGCTCCAGCGAGCGCGGCCAGCCGGCCACGGCCCCGTTGTGGCTGAACAGCCGGCCGTCGGCCGCGTACGGCGCCGCGGCGGCCTCGGCGTCGGCGCCGGCCAGGGTGGCGTCGCGCACGGCGGCCAGCAGCGCCCGGCTGCGCACCACCCGCGCCAGGTCGGCGAAGGACAGGTCCGCCCAGATGGGCCCGGCCCTGCGGTAGCGCGCCGGAGCCGGGTCGCCGTCGGCGTACCAGCCCACCCCGAAGCCGTCGGCGTTGACCGTTCCGTACCGCTGCCGCCGGGGCGCCCACGACTGGCGGTACAGGGCGTGCGCGGGCTCGACGAGCAGTCGTCCCAGCGGTTGCTCGGGCCCCAGATAGGCCAGGTGGCGGCACATCAGACGTCCTCCGAGCGGGCCGTGCGGAACCCGGAGAAGATCTGTCGCCGGATCGGGTAGTCCCAGTTGCGGAAGGTGCCCCGGCAGGCCACCGGGTCGACCGCGAACGAGCCGCCGCGCAGCACCTTGTACTCGGGCCCGAAGAACACCTCCGAGTACTCCTTGTAGGGGAACGCCCGGAACCCGGGGTAGGGCAGGAAGTCGCTGGACGTCCATTCCCAGACGTCCCCGATCAGCTGCCGCACGCCGAGCGGCGACTCGCCGGCCGGGTAGCTGCCCGCGGGGGCCGGCCGCAGGTGCCGCTGCCCCAGGTTGGCGTGCTCGGGCCCTGGGTCGGCGTCACCCCACGGATAGCGCGTCGAACCGCCGGTCGCGGGGTCGAAGCGGGCCGCCTTCTCCCACTCGGCCTCGGTGGGCAGCCGCCGTCCGGCCCAGCGGGCATAGGCGTCGGCCTCGTACCAGCACACGTGCAGCACCGGCTCCTCGGGCGGCACGACCTCGGTGGTCCCGAAGCGGCGGCGCAGCCACTGCCCCCCGTCGCGCCTCCAGAACAGCGGGGCGTGGATGCCGTGTTCGCGGATGTGCGCCCAGCCCTCCCTCGTCCACCAGCGTTCCTGCTCGTAGCCGCCGTCCTCGATGAACGCCCGGTAGGCGCCGTTGGTCACCGGGGCGGTGTCGATCCGGAAGGGCGCGACCTCGCGCCGGTGGGCGGGCCGTTCGTTGTCCAGCGCCCAGGGCTCGTCGGAGGCGCCCATGGTGAACGGGCCGCCCGGCACGAGGACTTCGGCCGGACCGGTGGACAGCGGCGCCGGGTCCGGGTCCGGCGCGGTCAGCGCCGGCGGGCCGGTGCGGAGCTGATGGGTGATCAGCATGATCTCGTCGTGCTGCTGTTCGTGCTGGGCGATCATCCCGAAGGCGAAGCCGGCCTCCGTCAGACGGGTGCCGTGGAAGTCGGCCGACTCCAGCAGGTCCAGTACGCGGCCGCGTACCTCGGCCGCGTACCGGCGGGCCTCGGCGGGCGGCAGCAGCGGCAGCGTGGGCCGCTCCGCGCGCGAGTGCTCGAAGGCGTCGTAGAGGCCGTCGATCTCGGGGCGCATCGCCTCCCGGCCGGCCACCGCGCGCAGCAGCCACAGTTCCTCCTGGTTGCCGATGTGGGCGAGGTCCCACACGAGTGGCGACATCAACGGGGAGTGCTGGGCGGTGAGGTCGGGCTCCTCGACGCAGCTCGTCAGCAGCGTGGTGCGTTCGCGGGCGGTGGTGAGCGAGGCGAGCACCCGGCTGCGGAGGGTCTCCGCGTCCGGAGCGGGCTCGGCGCCCGGCGCGGCCTCGGTGTCCAGGGCGGGCTCGGTCATGAGCTGAGGTCCTTCCCGTTCGCTCGGGTGTCGATGCCGCGCAGGCGGTCGAGCTGGTCGTCCGCCGGGGTACGGCCCCGGCGGACGTAGCGGTCGAGGTAGTCCGCCACGGCGGCCACGATCGCGTCGTCGGCGCCCAGGCGCGGCAGCGCCCGCAGCGCGGTGGCGAAGCAGGCGACGGCCGTCTCGTGCAGCTCGGGGTCGGCCAGCCCGTGGCGGGCGGCGTCGGTCCACAGCGGATTGTGCGGGGCGGGCAGCGGCCGGGCCCGCTCGGCGAGCGGTTTCACCGCCCGGTAGGCGACCTCGGCGGCCTCCGGGTCCTCGAAGAGCGCCGTCGTGACCGCGAGCGGCACGATCCAGCCGTCCTCGCCGGGCTGGGCGTCGATCATGCGCAGTTCCAGGTGGCCACGGGGTCTGACCGGTGGGAACAGGGTGCTGATGTGGTAGTCGAGGTCCTCCCTGGTCGGGGTTCCCGTACGGGTCCACTCCCGGAACGTGAGCCGTTCGGGCACGTCCCAGGGACCGCCGTCGCGCCGTACGCACATCACGGGGGAGTCCAGCACGTGCCGGGCCCAGGAGGCGCGTGGATCGCCGTCCAGGACGGGGCCGCCCGCGCGTCCGGCGCCGATCTCCATCCACAGGAGCTGGCGGGTGGAGCGCCAGCCGGTGGGCGCGCCGCCGAGCAGCGGGGAGTTGGCGAAAGCCGCCACCAGCACGGCGCCGAGCGTGTGCGACAGCCACCAGCGCCGCCCGAGTCCCAGGGGGCCGGGCTCCTCGTACCCGGCGTCCAGGCAGACCTGTACGGAGGCCGAGGCGCACATCATCGCGCGGCCGGCCGGACCGGTGCGGTCGAGGCAGGCCTCCATGGCGTCGTAGCGGGGTTCGTGGAGGAAGCGGCGCGGTGGGCGCCAGGGGTCCGTGCCGCTCCCGCAGAGAGCGAGTCCGTGCTCGGCCAGGACCGCGCGGACGGCGGCGAGGTCGGCGGAGACGGTGCGCACGCACTCCGTCAGGGAGGCGGCCGGCAGCGAGCTCAGTTCCAGCTGGCCGCCTGGTTCGACGGTGAGCGGAGAGCTCAGCGGCACGGCGCGCAGGGCGGCGTACGCGGCTCTGAGCCGTTCGGGTGTGACGGGGAGCCGTGACGAGCGCAGCTCGTGGACGAGCCATTCCAGTTCCACCCCGACGGCGCGGGGCGGGCCGGTCTTGAAGCAGATGCCCCTGACCAGCGCCTCCACCTCGGCTTCGGTGAGGGCGGTGCGGGGTTCCGCTTCGTCGGTACAGTCGCTGACCGAGTCGGACATGTCGGGATCCTCCTGAGATTCCACCATGCCATCGGTGCGGCCCCGGTGCGGGCCGGACCGGTAGGGCTCGTTCCACCCAAGACCCTCGATCCGTTCCGCACAAGGGTGCAGAACAGGACTTTCCGGACCGTGGATCTGCGGTCGGGGATCGCTTCCTCGTCGATTCCGGGTCGGTTCACTGCCGGTTTCCCGACCGCTCACGGCCGGTTCCGACCGGCTTCCCGGAGGTCGCCGTCGTATGCGTCAAGAGTCCCCGGCACCGGAAAATCCTGTTGCACACGGTGTCCAGGATCGCTCACGATGCGTGCACGAGCACGACGGGGGAGGCGTGCAGGGCGTGAGCGGTCGCGCGCGAGACCGGGAAGGGCACGCAGGGGGGTGCGGGCGCACGACCGCGCCGAGCGGGGGTGCGGCACGGGCCTGCGACCGGCCCGGGTGCGCGGCTCGCCCCTTCCGTGGGCGGAGGGCGGACTTCCTGCTCCCTCATCGGCCTGGGCCCGCCGCGACGGCCTTTCGGCTCGCGGGCCGGCGGCCGTCCCGCGGGCGCGGGACGCTCCCGGGCGGTCCGGCCGACGGGCCCTCAGGTCCAGCCGTAGCGCTCGTGCAGTCGTCGGCGTACCAGGTCGAAGCGCATCCGGTCGAGGGCGCAGGCCTCCCGGCGCATGCCGTCCTCGTGCAGACGCAGGACGCGGTCGACGTCCACCCAGGAGTCCCGCCCGGTCCGGTCCCACGGCCCGCTGCCGATGGCGACCCACTCGCGGTCGCCGTCGTGGCGCTTGCTGGAGAGCTGCACGGCGAGGAAGGTCCCGCCCGCCTCGCGGGCGACGACGAGCACCGGACGGTCCTTGCCCCGGCCGTCGTTCTCCTCGAACGGCACCCAGGTCCACACGATCTCGCCGGGGTCCGGGTCGCCGTCGTGCGCGGGGGAGTACTCGGTGCGCACCCGGCCGACCTCGCGCGGGTCGGCCTCGACGGTGGCGGTGGGGCCGGAGCGGCCCGGAACGTCTGCATCGGTAAACGCGGTCACGGGGGCACCCTAAAGGCTGTCCCCGTGACCGGTTCCACCGGCGTTGCCCCACGCGGCCGTCGCCCGCGGGGCCGCCCCGTCACCTCTCCTCGACCGGCACCTTCTGCGACGGCGGGTTCGCGATCCCGTTGAGGGGCGAAGTCGCCTTCGGCTCCTGTCCGTTCTGGTTCATCGAGGCGAGCAGCTGACGGGCCAGGCCGAGCCCCGTCCCGCCCATCGTGAGCGCCTTGGCGAACACGTCCGCCATGCCGTCGGCGCCGTTGAGCAGCACCATGTTGTCGACGTTGCCGAACGCGGACGCGCCCGCCTTCACGATCTCCGGCCAGTTCTCGGCGAGTTGCTGGGCGACGACCGCCTCCTGGTTCTCGGCGAGCGCGGCGGCGCGGGCCTTGATGGCCTCCGCCTCCGCGAGGCCCTGTGCCCTGGCCGCCTCGGCCGCCGCCAGACCCCTGGCCTGTGCGGAGGCCGCCTCGGCCTCACCGGTGGCCCGGGTGGCGGCCGCGGAGGCCTCGCCCCGGTTGCGGGTCGCCTCGGCCTCGGCGCCGGCGGCCTGCTTGACGCGGGTGGCCTCGGCGGCCGCCGCGAGCTCGGTCTCCCTCGCCTTGGCCTGGGCCGCAGAGATCCGGGCGTCGCGCTCGGCCTCGGCCAGCGTGCGCTTCTCGTAGGCCTTGGCGTCCGCGGGCTTGCGCACGTCCGCCTGGAGCTGCTGTTCGCGACGGTGGGCCTCCAGCTCGGCCACCCGTGTCTCCTGGACGACGACCTCCTGCCGGGCGGCGGCGTCGGCGAGGGGTCCGGCCTGGCGGGCCTTGGCGCCCGCCTTGTCCCGCTCGGCCTGGTAGCCGGTCTGGAGGATCTCGCTGTCCCGGGTGGCCTCCGCCATGCGGGCGAACGAGGCCTGCTCCGCCTCCGTGGCGAGACGGTTCGCCTCCGCCTGTGCGATGCGCGCGTCCCGCTGGACGGCCGCCGCGTGCGGCATCGCCATGTTCTTGATGTAGCCGGTGGGGTCCTCGATCTCGTGGATCTGCAGGGAGTCCACGATGAGGCCCAGCTTCTCCATCTCCGTGCCACAGGCCGCACGGGTCTGCCCGGTGAGCTTCTCCCGGTCGCGGATCATGTCCTCCACCGTCAACCCGCCGACGATGGACCGGAGATGACCGGCGAAGACGTTGTGCACCCGCTCCGACATCAGCTTCTGCTGGTCGAGGAAGCGGCGGGCCGCGTTGGCGATCGACACGAAGTCGTCGCCGACCTTGAAGATGACCACGCCGCGCACCTTGAGCGGGATGCCCTGGTGCGTCACGCAGTCCACATGCAGTTCGGTCTCGTTCAGATCGAGCGACAGCTTGCGCACCACCTGCACCCCGGGCATCACCATGGTCCCGCGCCCGGTGACGATGCGGAACCCCATGCCCGCCTCGAGGCCCTCGGTGCGGTGGTTGGAGCCGGAGATGACGAGTGCCTCATTGGGCTCCGCGACCCGCCACATCATCTTGAACAGACCGATCAGCGCGAGGACGGCGACAACCGCCACCCCCGCAACGACGCCGACAACCATCGGCATACGCCCCCTTGTGATGGTGCCCTTTCGGCACCGAACGAAGGGAGTGTGCGCCTGCGCGGCCGCACGGTGAAGACGCGGGCCGATCCTTGTTGCAATCTTGACGCTTGTGTTTCGCAAGGCGCACGAAAGTCGCTCTCACCTGGGCCGGGACGGGCTCAACTGTCGTACGCGCGCGTGACGTAGACCGTTCGGGGAGGGAGGTGCTCGACCACCATCACCACCGTGCCGCACTCGATGCGGCCCGTGCCGTCCGCCGCGTGGGCCAGGAAGTGCTCGGCCCCGCCGCGCACCCGCACGATCACCTCGCCGACGAGTCCCGGCCCGATCGTCCCGGTGACCCGCCCCATGAGCCCGACCATCGACGCGTCGTCCATGGTCACAGGGTACGGCCGGAATCCGCCCGTCCGGCACGGGTGCGCGGCCGCCGCCACAGGCGTCCCACAGGCATCCCCCGTTCCTGCGCGAAGGATTGACGGACCCCGGGGCCGCCCTTACTTTCTGATCGACTTCCCGAACTCTGTTCGGGATTTCGGACCTTGAGCCGTAGGAGAGCCGCACCATGACGACACGCCCCCGCACCCCGTCCCGTCGTTCCCTGCTGCGCGCGATGGCGGCCCTGCCCGCCGCCGCACTCGTGCTCGGCGAGGCGCCCGGCCTGCTCGGCACCGCCCTCGCCGCCGCGCCCGCCGCCGGATCGGCCACCCGGTACACCATCGTCCCGTTCCTCAACAGCAACGACGGCACGGTGAACGTCTACCAGTCCGACGACGCGACCGACTTCCGGCTGCTGCGGTCCTCCGCCTACACCCCGCCCGCCAACCGCATCCGGGACGCGAGCGTCTTCAAGCACTCCGACGGCTACTACTACCTCACCTACACCACCCACACCTGGCAGGACGTCAGCACCACCATCGGCTTCGCCCGCAGCCCGGACCGGGCCAACTGGACGTTCCTGTACGACTACACGGTCCCGATCGCCGACCTGTCCCGAGCCTGGGCCCCGGAGTGGTTCGTCGACGGCGACGGCAGCGTCAACGTCATCGTGTCCTGCTCGGTCACCAGCAATGAGTGGATCTTCACCCCGTATCTGCTGAAGGCCGCCAACTCCGCTCTCACCGCCTGGACCTCGCCGGTCGCGCTGTCCGGCATCGGACCGAACCACATCGACACCTGCATCGTGAAGGTCGGCTCGACCTACCACGCGTTCACCAAGAACGAGACGGCCAAGTACATCGAGTACGGCACCGCGTCGAACCTGGCGGGCCCCTACACGATCACCAGGACCGGCGACTGGGCCGGCTGGGGCAGCTACCGCGAGGGCCCGTCCGTGATCCAGCTCGACAACGGCGCCTGGCGGATCTTCTTCGACGGCTACGGCGACGGCAACTACTACTACAGCGACAGCTACGACGCCTTCGCCACCTGGAGCGCGCCCAAGGCGCTGCCCGGCATCTCCGGCACCGCGCGCCACTTCACCGTCGTCAAGGAGACCGTGACCGGCGGCCCGGCCCTCACGAGGAACGCCACGCGCTCGCTGCGCTCCGCCAACTACACCACCCGCTACTGGCAGGAACAGTCCGCCCTGCTCAACCTGCCCGTGGTGACGAGCTCCAGCACCGCTGCCGAGAAGCAGGCGGCCACCTTCACCGTCGTGGCGGGCCTCGCCGACGCGAACGCCTACTCCTTCCGCGACGCGGCCGGCAACTACCTGCGCCACTACGCCTTCCGCGGCCGCTTCGACGCCCACGACGGCACGTCCACCTTCGCCCGGGACGCCACCTTCGTCGCCCGGACCGGGTCGACGAGCGGCTCCGTCCGCTTCGAGTCGTACAACTACCCCGGCTCCTACCTGCGCCACTACGACTACCAGCTGCGCGTCGAGGCGTCCGACGGCACGGACCTGTTCCGTCAGGACAGCTCGTTCGTCCCGGTGACCGCCTGGGCCTGACCGGGCGCCCGCCCGGACCGACCGTGCGCCGGCCCCGCGTCAGGAGCGCGGCGACCGGCGCACGGTCAGCACGGCGACGTCGTCGTGGCGGCGGCCGTCGCGCGTGAACGCCCGGGAGTCGTCGTGCAGTGCCTGCGGCAGCTCGGTCGGCAGGAGGTCCGCGTACTTCGTCAGGCGGTCGTCGACCGGATAGAAGGCGCCGTCGGCGGCGCGGGTCTCGGTGAGGCCGTCGGTGGTCAGCACCAGCGTCGAACCCGCCGGGAAGGCGAACCACTGCACGGTCGTCGGCTCGACGGCCAGTTCGGCGAGCCCGAGCGGGACGCCGGTGTCCAGGACCGGCGTGCTGACGACGCCGTCGTGCACCAACCGGGGCGGCACATGACCGCAGTTGACGACCTGGGCCTCCGCGTGCGCGTCCACGCCGACGACGAGAGCGGTGACGAACCGCTCGTCGTCGCCGGTCTGCTCGGCGTACGAGTTGTGCCGGACGACCGCCGCGTCCAGCGCGTCGACGAGCGCGGTGAGCGTCGGTTCGCGGTGGGCCGCCTCCCGGAAGGCGCCGATGACGGCGAACGCCGCGCCCACCGCGGCCAGCCCCTTGCCCTGCACGTCGCCGATCAGCACCCGGGTGCCCCAGGGGGACGCGACGACGTCGTAGATGTCGCCGCCGACCAGCCGGTCCTCCTGCACGGGTTCGTAGACGCCGTTGACCAGGACGTCGTCGGTGAGCAGCGGCAGCGGGTGGAGGATGTGCCGCTGCATGGCGGCGGCGGTGGAGCGCAGCCGCAGCATCTCGTGCTCGCGGCCGATGCGCCGGTGGCAGGCGTAGACGGAGGCGGCCCCCAGCGCCAGGGTGAGCAGCACCAGCAGCGCCCGGTCGAGCCAGCGGTCCCCGTCGACGGCGCGCACCACCACCGTGAAGGTCACGAACAGGGTGGTCCAGGCGGCGACGAACTTCGTCTGCTGGACGGTGCACAGGGCCGACGCCGTGCCGGGCAGGAACACCAGGAGCCCGAGGAGCCACACCTCGGAGCCGGACAGCACACCGAGGACCTCCACCAGGACCGTCACCGACAGCACGCCGACGAACGTCTCGACGTTTCCCGGAGGCTCGATCGCGTCCAGGGCGTCCAGGGCGTCCAGGGCGTCGAGGGCGTCCACGGCGGCGGCGGGCCTCTTGCGACGGATACCGGTCATGGGGGCTCCCGGGCAGGCGGTGATCCTCTCTAACCTTAGACAGGCCGCGGGCCCGGCGGCCCGCCGCGGCCGCGTGGGCGGTGAACGGCCGCCGCGTCGCCGCCGTACCTTCTGCCGAACGCCCGTCCACCGGCGCGGGCGCGAGCGCGCCGGGACCCGAACACGGAGTGGCACGTGTTTCAGCAGCCCACGGCCCGCCTGGTGCGCGGCGCCGCACTGGCCGGCAGTCTGGCCCTGTTCCCCCTCACCGCCGCGTGCGGCGGCGGGGACGACACCGACGGCAAGGGCGCGTCCAAGCCGCCCACCGTGACGGCGGCCCCCGAGGCCGGGGTCGTGGCGCCGGCCAAGGTCGAGGTGATCGCCGGGCTGACCGGCTGCACGGCCCGGATCCGCATCGAGGCGGACGAACTGCGGCAGGGCGTCTGCCACACGGCGGAGTCCGACTACCTGATCACCACCTTCCCCGAGGAGCGGCACAAGGAGTCGTGGCTGGAGGCCGCCTCCGTCTACGGGGGCCAGTACCTGGTGGGCTCGCGCTGGGTGGTCGGCGGGCAGCCGGAGGCGCTGGCCCGCTTCCGGCCCCGGCTCGGCGGAACCATCCGGCAACTCGTCGGAACGGGCCCGACCGCCGCCCCGTAGGCGGCGCAGGCGTCCTGCCGGGACGGCGCACGCGGGACCCCGGCGGGCCGCCGCCGGCCGCCGGCGATGAGATCATCCGGTCATGGACACGGGGGAGCAGGGCCTCACGATGATCGACGTGCCGCCGGGCACGGTCACCCTCTCGGACCGGCGGACGCGGCGCCGCTGGGCGGTCGACGTGGCGGCCTGCCGGCTGGCCGCGCACCCGGTCACCCGCGAGCAGTACGCGCGCGTCGCCGGCCTGCCCGGGCCCGCCGCCGGTACGGGCCGCCTGCCCGTCGAGAGCGTGTCCTGGTGGGACGCGGTCCGCTTCTGCAACGCCCTGTCCGAGCAGGACGGCCTCACCCCCGCCTACCGGCCGAGGGCCGACGGCGAGTCCGTGGACCGGGACGCGTCGGCCGACGGGTACCGGCTGCCCACCGAGGCCGAGTGGGAGCACGCCTGCCGCGCGGGCACCTCGGGGCCCCGCTACGGGCCGCTCGACGACATCGCCTGGCACCGCGGGAACTCCGGTGAGCGCGTCCACGAGGTGGGAGGCCGGCTCCCCAACGCGTGGGGTCTGCACGACATGCTCGGCAACGTGTGGGAGTGGTGCTGGGACGTCTACGACGCGGAGGTCTACGGTGCCTACCGGGTGCTGCGCGGCGGTGGCTGGTTCGACGAGCACTGGAGCTGCCGGGCCTCGGTGCGCCGCCGCAGCCATCCCACGTTCCGGGTGGACGACGTCGGGTTCCGCGTCGCGCGCACGGTGCGCTGACGGGCGTCCCGCCTCCGTCCGGGGCCCGCGACCCCCGCCCGGACCCGGAGCGGCGGGCCGGGAGCCGGGCCCGGGGGAGGGCCGCGAGAGGCCCCGGGGGAGGGCCTAGGGGCGTGGCCAGGGGCGGCCGCCGATGGCCTCGATGCCGTTGTTGAACCGCCGCAGGTAGGCCGCGAACGCGGCGACGTCCTCGTCCGGCCAGTCGGCCATGACCTGGCCCAGGGCGTCCACGATCCCCTCGCGCTCCTCGTCCAGCAGGCGCGTGCCCTCGTCGGTGAGCCGGAACTTGCGGGCCATGCCGCCCTCGGGGTCGGGGATCCGCTCGATGAGACCGGCCCGCATCGCCGCCGCGGTCTGCCGGTTCAGCGTGGAGGCGTCCAGGCCGAAGGCGTCGCTGAGCTCTCCGATCGACATGGGCCCCTGGACCCGGATCCGGCTCAGCATGATGTACGCGCTGCGCTCCATGAGGCTGTTCTTGCGGCGGCCGCCGCGCTGGTTCAGGAACGAGTGGCGGCTGAGCAGCATCTGCTCGTACTCGACCTCGTGCGTCGGCGACTCCATGGGCCCGGCCTCCGGTTTCCGTGCGGCCGGACCATCCTGGCACATCGTGTGCATGCCCCATGCGATGTGGTGGATACACACGACATGTACGATGCACATCCTCTCGTGTTCCGCCCCGTCCGCCATCCCCTCGAGGAGTCCCATGGGCGCCCCCGCTCCCCACCTCACGGCCCGCCCGGGCGCCGTGATCGCCACCCTGGCCTTCGCCGGCACCACGGCGGCGATCATGCAGACGCTCGTCACCCCCCTGATCGCCGAGCTGCCGCAGATCCTGGACACCTCGTCCTCGAACGCGGCCTGGGTGATCACGGTCACGCTGCTGGTCGCCGCCGTCTGCGTGCCGGTCGTCGGCCGCCTGGGCGACCTGGTCGGCAAACGCCGCATGCTGCTCGCCTGCTCGGTGCCGCTCGTCGTCGGCTCGGTGGTGTGCGCGTTCGCCTCCGACGTCGTCACCATGATCGTGGGACGCGGCCTCCAGGGCATGGGCATGGGCATGGTGCCGCTCGGCATCGCCCTGCTCCGCGACGTCGTGCCGGCCGAGCGGCTCAGCGGATCCATCGCCCTGGTCAGCGCCTCCATGGGCATCGGCGGCGCCATCGGCCTCCCGCTGGCGGCCGCGGTCGCCCAGTACGCGAACTGGCGGGTGCTGTTCTGGGGTTCCGCCGCGCTGGCGGCCGTCGTCGCCGTGCTGATCTTCCTGCTCGTCCCCGACGTCCCCGCCGGAGCCAAGGGCCAGCGCTTCGACCTGCCCGGCGCGATCGGCCTCGGCGTCGGCCTGGTCGCGCTGCTGCTCGCCGTCTCCAAGGGCGCCGACTGGGGGTGGGCCTCGGTCACCACCCTCGGTCTCTTCGCCCTCGCCGTCGTGGCGCTCCTCGCCTGGGGCAGGTGGGAGGTGCGCACCACCGACCCGCTCGTCGACCTGCGCACCACGGCCCGCCCCCGGGTGCTCCTGACCAACCTCGCCTCGGTCTTCGTCGGCTTCGGCATGTACGCGAGCATGTTGGTGATGCCGCAACTGCTGCAGTTCCCCGAGGCCACCGGCTACGGCCTCGGCCAGTCGATGCTCGCGGCCGGTCTGTGGATCGCGCCCGGCGGTCTGATGATGATGCTGGTCTCCCCGCTCGGCGGGAAGCTCACCAACGCCCGCGGTCCCAAGGTCACCCTGGTCTGCGGCGCTCTGGTGCTGGCCGTCGGCTACTTCGCCTCCATGGCGCTGATCGGCTCCGCCTGGGGCGTCATGCTGGTCACGGTCATCACCAGCAGCGGGGTGGGCCTCGCCTACGGCGCCATGCCCGCGCTGATCATGAGCTCGGTCCCGATCACGGAGACCGCCGCCGCCAACGGTTTCAACACCCTCATGCGCTCGCTGGGCACCTCGATCGGCTCCGCCGTCATCGGCGTGATCCTCTCCCAGATGACGACGACCCTGGGCGGCCACACCCTCGCCTCGGAGGCGGGCTTCCGCACCGCGCTCCTCGTCGGAGGCGGACTCGCCCTGGTCTCCGCGGCCGTCGCCGCCGTCATCCCCGGCACGCGCACCGCGACGACCGACGAGGACGGAACCGGCCGCACCGCGGCCCCCGAGGAGGCGAAGATCTGAGCCGCCCGCGCCGGGGGCGGCGGACCGCCGCATCCAGGGAGGCGAGGGCCGGAGACGGCGACGCCGGGTCCGGCCCGGATGTCGTGCCGGGGGCGGACGGGACCTCCGTGCAGGGGCGGGTGAGACCTCCGTGCAGGGGCGACCCGCCGCCCCTGCGCCGGTCCGAACGCCGTGCTCGAGGTGGACGCCGACCGCTGTGCCGGGGGCGACCCGCTGCACCCGCGCCGGCCCGGACTGCCGCGCCGGGGGCGGAGGCGACCGTCGTGCCGGCGGGGACGGGGCCGCCGGGCCGGGGACGGCCCGGGCCGCGGCGCCCGCCGAGGAGGCGGGGGTCTGAGACGAGCGCGCCGGCACTGTCCAGGACCGCCGTGCCCGGTACCCGCTCCGGACCGCCGTGCCCGGGGCCGGCCCGGACCACGGGCATGGCCCCCGGTCCGGCGCGAGGTCAGTCCTGTGCGAGGTCCAGCAGTCCCCTGCGCACGGCCTCCGACACCGCCGCCGCGCGGTTGTCCGCGCCCAGTTTCCGGTAGACCCGCACGAGATGCGTCTTGACGGTGGCCTCGCTGAGGAACAGCGTCTCGGCGATGGACCGGTTGCTCAGGCCGTCGGCCAGCAACCGCACCACCTCCCGCTCCCGCCCGGTCAACTCCCGCTCGACGGACGGTCCCTGGGCCACCAGTTCGCCCACCACCTCCGGCGCGAGCCCGAGCGCACCGGCGGCGGCGCCCCGCACCGCCCGGAACAGCTCCTGCGGCGGTCCCGCCTTCAGCACGTAGCCCCGGGCGCCCGCCTCCAGCGCGCGCACCACGTCGGCCCGGCCCGAGTAACTCGTCAGCATCACCACCGCGACCGACGGCGCCGAGGCCGCCAGCCGGCGCACCGCCTCGACCCCGTCGATCGCGGACCGGCCCCCGCCGCCGAACCGCAGATCCATCAGGACCACGTCCGGCGTCAGCCGCTCGGCGAGCCGGACGGCCTCCTCACCGGACTCCGCCTCCGCCGCCACCCGCAGATCCGGCTCGCCCTCCAGCAGGGCGCACAACCCGGCCCGTACGACGGCGTGGTCGTCCGCGACGAGCAGCCGCAACGCGGCGCCGCTCACCGGGCGGCCGCCGCACTCGGCGTCCCCGCGGGCCGCAGCGCCGGGGCGACGGGCACCGACGCGCGCACGCGTGTGCCCCGCCCGGGCGCACTGCCCACCTCCAGCTCGCCGCCGCACTCGCGCAACCGTGCCCGGGCCGCGGGCAGCCCCAGCCCCCGGGCGGCCCGCGACGGCGCGCCGGGGCGGCCGGTCACGAACCCGGCGCCGTCGTCGCGCACTTCGAGTTCCACGCGGTCCGCCAAAGCCTCCAGCGTGACCTGCACGTTCACCGCGCGGGCGTGCTCGCGCACATTGGCCAGCGTGCTCTGCGCGACCCGGAACAGGGCCGCCGCCGTCTGCCCGTCGAGGGCCGCCCGGCGGGCGCCGACGGCGTGGAACCGCACCCGGGCCGCGGCGCCCTCCGCCTCGGCGCGGGCGCACAGCAGCCGCAGGGCGTCCTCCAGGCCGGCCTCGTCGACGGCGGCCGGCGTCAGGTCGCGGATGATCCTGCGGGTCTCGGCGAGATTGGCGTGCAGCCCGTCGGCGACCGCCCGTACCCGGGCGCGCGCCGCCTCCGGGCGCGCGTCCCAGTCCCGCTGCGCGGCCTGGAGCAGCATGACGCCGCCGGCAAGCTCCTGGGCCAGCGTGTCGTGCAGGTCGCGGGCGATCCTGGCCCGCTCGGCCAGCACCCCGGCCTGCCGTTGCTGCCGGGCGAGCACGTCGCGGGCGCCGCGCAACTCCTCGACCAGGCGCAGCCGTTCGGCGGCCGAGCGCTGCTGGGAGCGGTAGAGGGCGAGCGTCCCCCACACGACGGCCACCGGGATCAGCACGATCTCCGGATCGAACCCGCCCGCGCTGCGCGTGAGCTGACCGGCCAGGACGACGGTGAGGGCGGCGACCGCCACCACGGCCGCCCGCCGCCCGAGCACCCTGAGCGCCGCACAGGCCAGCGGCAGGGCGCCCCACACGTAGGCCCCCGTGAGCGGGTAGGGGGTGAGCCAGACCAGACCCGTCCACAGCGCCACCAGCGCCGCGATCCACAGCCGCCCGCCGACCCGGCCCAGCCGGTCCCCGGCGGCCAGGCCGCCCGTGTACACCAGCGCCAGCAGCCCGCTGACGCCGACGATCTCCCAGCACACCTCCGACCCCAGCCGCACGAGCCGCAGCAGCCCGGCGCCGACCACGACGAAGAACGTCGTGTGGGCGAGGAGGGCGGGCGTCGGCCGGCTCCCGCGGACGACCCTCGCAAGGGTGCGGACGGGAGCGCGATCGGACACGGCGTACCCCTTGGACGATGATCCGTTCGAACGGGGGGCCGAGTCTATCCGGCGGCTGTAGGGACGGTGTGAACGGGCGAGGCGGCCGTGCGCCCGGTCCGGCGGACCCGGCCGAGGGGGCGTCATCCGCGACGCCCGCTATGAGCGGGCCAACCGCCGCATCGTCAGGGCGAGATGCAGCCGCAGCCGGCCCTGGGGAGTGCGCACCGGCCACCCCAGCAGATGCTCGGCGTGGACCAGCCGGTCCTGGAGTGTGGAGTGGTGGACGTTCGCCTCGGCCGCGGCCGCCCGCAGGCTCGCGGTCGCGGTGACGGCGTGGAGGGTGGCGAGCAGCCAGGGCGCGTCCGCGGCGGCGGCCTCGACCGCCCGGACGTCCGGCGGGGGTTCGGCCCCGGGGACGACGAGGTCGGCCAGCAGGGCGAGGCCGCCGAGCCCGTCGGCGTGCACGATCCGCGGGCCGGGGTCCTGGGCGGTGCCCTCCGCGGCGAACCTGAGCGCGGTGCGGGCGGCGGCCCAGGAGCGCGGCAGGTCCGGCACGGGGACGGCGGGCCCGATGCCGGCCCGGCCGGCGGGGACGTCGGCCCCGGCGTCGGCGGGCAGCACCCGGGGCGGGCCGTCGGGCACGGCCACGGCGCGGAAGGGGGCGGCGTTGTCGAGGCCGAGGCGGCGGGCGGCGTGCAGGCGGGCCGGTTCGGCGGCCGTGGCGTCGAGGAGGGTCTCGACCAGCGCGGGATCGTCCAGCGGCGCCCGGCCACGGGTGCGGTCGAGGACGAGGCGTGCCGCGCCGGCCGCCCGCTCCAGGATCACGGAGTCCACGACGCTCGGCCGCGCGCCGGCGCGCTCCAGCCACAGGGCCGGGGCGCCGCCCGGCGTCAGCGCCGCGCAGGGCCAGGCCGGGTCCGGCGGGAGGTCGGTGTCGCGGCGTGTGCCGTCCGGCTCCACCCGGACGCGCACCAGCCGGTCGGGGTCGACCAGCCGCGCGGGCGCCCCGGACAGGACCGCGGCCCCGCGCACCAGCGCCTCCACCCCGGCCCGCGACTCGGCCAGCCGGTCGAAGTAGGCGATGACCCGCACGGCCGCCCCGGCGTCGGGATCCAGTGCGGTCAGCCGCCCGGCCAGCTCTTTCATACGGCCATGATGCGCCACGCGGCCCCGCATCCGGAGGCCCGCGCCCGGCCCCCTGCGCGAACCCGGTGTTCCGCCGGGCGGTGCGGGCTACTCGGCGAGCAGGCGGCGCAGCCAGTCCAGGTGGGCGGCCCGCGCCGACCTCGACAGCGCGGCCTGCGGCACGAAGCCGTCGAACCCGTGGAAGCCGCCCGGCCAGACGTGCAGTTCGGCGACCCCGCCGGCCTGCCAGATGCGGGAGGCGTAGGCGACGACCTCGTCCCGGAAGGTCTCCGCGGAGCCCACGTCGAGGAAGGCCGGGGGCAGGCCGGACAGGTCCTCGGCGCGGGCCGGTGCCGCGTACGGGGAGACGTCCGGTCCGCCGCGCCGCTCGCCGAGCAGGGCCGTCCACCCGGTCTCGTTCGCGGTGCGGTCCCAGACGCCGACTCCGGCCATCTGGTGGCTGGAGGGGGTGTCGTTGCGGTCGTCCAGCATCGGGCACATCAGCAGCTGACCGAGGGGGCGCGGTCCCCGGCGGTCGCGCAGCATGAGGGCGAGGGCCGCGGTGAGGCCGCCGCCCGCGCTCGCGCCGGCGATGACGATCCGATCCGGGTCCGCGCCGAGTTCCTTGGCGTGCTCGGCCGTCCACAGCAGACCCGCGTACACGTCCTCCACCGGCGCGGGATGCGGGTGCTCGGGAGCCAGCCGGTACTCGACGGATACCACCACCATGTCGAGCTCGCGCGCCCAGTCGAGGATCACGTCCACGCCGACCCGCCGGTCGCCGAGGACCATGCCGCCGCCGTGCACGTGGTAGACGACCGGGCGGGGCCGGTCCGGGGCCGGCGCGGTCGGACGGCAGATCAGCAGGGAGATCTCGGGAGCGCCCTCGGGTCCGGGAACCGTGCGGTCCTCGGCCTCGAAGGCCCCGCCGGCGGTCAGGTCGAGCTGGGCGAGCAGTTCGATGCCCGGTCCCCGGCGGACGGCCTCGACGTCCTCCATGGACAGTCCCGGCTGGATCATGTCCTTGATGAGCTCGAGGGCGGCGGCGAGTTCGGGGTCGAACGGCGGCGGCTGGGACGTCATGGGGCTACTCCTCACACGGAACGCGGATGTGCGGCGGCTCGTGCCGTTCATGGTCGGTCTGCCGGCCGCCTTCCCGGACGCCGCCGTACGGCGGAACCTGCCCGCCATCCGGCGGGTGACACGGGACCCGGGTCCCGGGCTTGCCAGGACATGACCTGCTGTTCACCCCCGTAGGGCTTCAGGAGGCCGGCCGGTGAACGGGGGCGGACGTGCCGCAGATCGGCATCGCCTTCTCCCCCGGCTTCATCGTGTGCGTCCTCGCGGTCACGGCCCGCACCGGCCCGTGGGCGGCGAAGAGGCCGGAGGCCGGAGCGCCGGGCGAGGGCTCTACGGCGTAGGCGCCGCGTCGGCGCGCATCATCACGCAGTCGAACTCGATCACGCGACCGGTCGTCGCCTCGCGCGTCACCGGGTACATCCCGGTGATGCCGAAGCCCGCCGCCTCGTACGCGGCCACGGCCTCGCCCATGCCCGGGCTGCCCTCGTACAGCTTGAGCACGGCGACCTCGGACTGCATCCCCACGAACTGCGCGATCCGCTCCCCGCCCCCGGCGAACACCTCCAGGTCGTAGCCCTGGGTGTCCATCTTGAGGAAGGGGCGCGGTTCGGCGATGCCCTCCAGCGCCTCGTCCATGACGTCCGCCAGCCGGCGGACGCGGATCTCCTCGGTGGCGCCCTGGGCGAAGCGGCTGTAGCGGCCCTTGCCGTAGTCGCTGGCGGACAGCAGGGAGTTCATCGTCTTCCAGCCGGTGTGGATCTCGGCCGTGGTCTCCTCGCGGCCCAGACCGCACTGGTACACCTGCCACGCGGGATCGTCCGCGGCCGCCTTCTCCAGCCGGGCGAACGTCTCGGACGTGGGCTCGAAGGACACGATCCGCCCGCTGTAGCCCAGCGTGCGCAGCCGCTTGGCGTACTGGCCCGTGTTGGCGCCGACGTCGAAGACGCAGTTCACCCCGTACAGCTCCAGCATCGCGGTGACGTGCTGGGTGCACAGGTACTCGGCGGCCGCCAGCTGCACCTTGCGCTCGTCGCGCCGTTCGGGGGCGTCCATCAGGAGGACGGCGCCGGTGTCGCCCAGCCGCACGGCCTCGCCGTCGTCCCGGCCGGGGTCTTCGCCGTCCCTGGTCCGCCGCAGCACCCAGGTGTCCCGGCCCGCGCCGGTGGCCCTGTAGGGGCGGCCGCGTCGGGCGACCACCGCCGTCCCCGGCCCGAGGTCGGTCACCTGGACGCCGATGCGGGGCATCAGGGCCAGCAGTCGTCGATAGAGGGTCTGCATCCTCCCAGCCCTATCAGACGGGGAGGCGCGCGGTGCGTGGCTTCCACGACTTTTGCCCGACCCTCACCCGACGGCCGTGACGTCCGCGCACGCACCGCGGGAGGCGCCGGCGCGGTGGGGCGGGGCCGGCGCGGGCTCCCCGCCCGGGGAGACGGCGCGCGGTACGGCACAGCGGGGCCCGGTAAATCCTCCGGGCCCCGCCGCGCTCGCTCTCCCGCGGTGCGGGACGGGACTCAGGCGGCCGCGGCCTCGCCCGCGTGGCCGTGCAGACGGGCGACGACCTCGGTCAGCTGCGCGGCGACCTCGGCGTCGTCCACCGGGTGGGTCTCGGCGAAGCGGGTCAGGGAGCCGGGGATGGAGAGCTTGAGGTCCTCGATCACCTTGCCGCCGGCGATGCCGACGGCCTTGCGGGCCTCGTCCTGGGCCCACACGCCGCCGAACTGGCCGAACGCGGTGCCGACCACGGCGACGGGCTTGCCGCCGAAGGCGCCGGCGCCGTAGGGGCGCGACAGCCAGTCGATGGCGTTCTTCAGGACGGCGGGGATGGTGCCGTTGTACTCGGGGGAGAAGAGCAGGAACGCGTCGGCGGCCTGGGCGGCGGCGCGCAGCTTGGCGGCGGCGGCCGGGACGCTGCCCTCCACATCGAGGTCCTCGTTGTAGAAGGGGATCTCCGCCAGGCCTTCGAAGAGGTCGACCTCGGCGCCCTCGGGAGCGACCTTGACGGCCGCCTCGGCGAGCTGGCGGTTGGTCGAACCGGCGCGGAGGCTGCCGACGAGCGCGAGGATGCGGACAGACATGGGTACTCCCAGAGGCTGGAACAGGGGCTGAAACATGGTCGTCACATATACGGACCGGGGTCCGGTTATTTTCTAGCACTCCAAACGGACCGCGGTCCAGTTTCATTCCCGGTGCTTTACGCTGAGTTCATGTCCGCCGTTCTGCCCCCCTGTCCGGAGCCCGAGGAGACCGCCGGCGCGTCCGAGCTGCTGTCCCTCGGAGCGTTCGACGACGAGCCGTGCCTGCGCGCCGACGCGGCCCGCAACCGGGCCCGGCTCCTGGACGCCGCCGCCCGGCTGATCGCCGAGCACGGCGCGGCCGGGGTCACGATGGACGCCGTGGCGAGCGCGGCCCAGGTCGGCAAGGGCACGGTGTTCCGCCGCTTCGGTGACCGCACCGGGCTGCTCAACGCCCTCCTGGACCACTCCGAGCGCAACTTCCAGGCCGCCTTCCTGAGCGGCCCCCCGCCGCTGGGGCCCGGCGCGCCGCCGGTGGAGAGGCTGCGGGCCTTCGGGATCGCCATGCTGCGCCGCTCCGTCGACGAGCTCGACCTGCAACTGGCGGCCGAGCCGGGGGCCGAGCGCCGGTACTCCGTGCCGCCGCGCCGCGTCCACCTCGCCCACCTGACGATGCTGCTGCGCCAGGCCGTGCCCGGCGCGGACGCCGAGCTGCTCGCCCACGCGCTGATGGGGTACCTCAGCCCGGTCCTCGTGCACCACCTCACCCGGCAGTCGGCCATGCCGCCGGCCCGGCTGGAGGCGGGCTGGCACGAGCTGATCGACCGGCTGGCGGGCTCTGACGCGGGTACGCCGCGAACGGAGTCGCCGGGTCGGGTGTGAGCCCTGCGATGCCGCCGGGTCAGGCGTGAGCCGCGAACAGGTCGACGACCGGCCCCGGCGCGTCCTCGGCGAACAGGGCCGTGCTGTTGGCGGCGGACTCGGCCGCCGCCGCCGTGCTACGGGGGAACAGCCGCTCCTCGTACGCCGCCAGCGCCGCCTCGCGCTCGCCGGGACGCTCCACGAGGGCCCGGCCCAGCTCGGCGCCGTCCAGCATCGCGAGGTTGGCGCCCTCGCCCGCGAACGGTGACATCAGGTGGGCGGCGTCGCCGAGCAGGGTGACCCCGGGCACGCGCTCCCAGCGGTGGCCGACCGGCAGGGCGTGGATCGGGCGCGGGATCAACGGCCCGGGAGCGTCGGCGACCAGCGCCCGCAGGCTCTCGTCCCAGTCCGTGAAGTGATGCAGCACGTACGCCTTCGCCGTGTCGAGGTCGGTGAAGTCCACGCCGTCGGCCCAGTCCTCGGCGACCCGCAGCGCGGCGTAGACGTGCAGACCGCCGTCGGCCTCCCGGTGGGCGAGGAAGCCCCTGCCGGGGCCGAGCGCGAAGAGCAGCCCGCCGCCGACGACCTCGGCGCTCGCCGGGTGGCGTGCGTCGGCGTCCGGCAGGTCCGCCTCGACGAACGACACGCCCGTGTACGCGGGCCGGGCGGCGGACAGCAGCGGCCGGATGCGCGACCAGGCGCCGTCGGCGCCGACCAGCAGGTCGGTGGTGAAGGCGGTCCCGTCGGCGAGGGACACCTCGTGGCGGCCGCCGCCCAGGGCGCGTGCGCCCGTGACCTTGGCGCCCCAGCGGACCGTCCCCTCGGGCAGGGAGCCGAGCAGCAGATCGCGCAGGGCGCCCCGGTCGACCTCGGGCCGGCCACCGGCGCCGTCGTCGGCCTCGGCGTGACGGACCACGGCGTCCCGGTCGAGGACCCGCACGGCCTCGCCGCCGGGCAGGACCAGCGCCCGGAACTCCTCGTGCAGTCCGGCGGCCCGCAGGGCCGCTTGGCCGGAGTCCTCGTGGATGTCCAGCATTCCGCCCTGGGCCCGGGCGGTGGGGGAGGCGTCGAGGTCGAGGACGGCCGCCTCGACGCCGTGCGCGCTCAGCACCCTGGCGAGGGTGAGGCCGCCGAGTCCGGCGCCGACGAGGGCTATGGGGTGGTGCGTCACGGTGAGGTCTCCTTCGTGGGTCGGTCGGGTACGGCGGTGCGCTCGACGCCGGCGACGACGGCTCTGATCCCCCAGGACAGCCGGGCCTCAGGGGGCCCCGACAGCAGGGGGCCGGCCAGGGCCGCGATGCGCGGGTGGGTGTGCTCGGACGCCTCGCGCACCGCGTGCCGCAGGGCGTCCCAGTCGTCCTCGGAGGCCTCGTCGGCGTGTTCGGCGGCCGTCGCGGTGGCGTGCTGGAGCAGCAGGTCGACGCCCCACGCGGCCTGCTCGGCGGGCGTGCCGCCCTCTTCGAGCAGTGCCAGCAGGGTCTCGATCAGGTTCAGGTAGTGCGGCCCGCTGGGCCGGGCGGTGAGCGCCGAGCGGGCGAGGTCCGGATGCTCCAGGAGCATCGCGGTGTAGCCGGTGAGCACCTCCTCCAGCCGCTCGCGCCAGGTGCCCCCGGCGGCGGCCGGGCCGACCGTGCCGAGGAGTTCGTCGAGCACGGCCGCGTGCAGCTCGGCGGTGTTGCGGACGTAGACGTAGAGCGAGGCCGGGCCGGTGTCCAGCTCCTCGGCGAGGCGGCGCATGGTGACCTTGCGCAGACCTTCGGCGCGCAGCACCGCCACGGCGGCGGCCACGATGCCCTCCCTGGTCAGGGCGGGCTTGGCCGGACGCTCACGACGGCTGCGGGGGGTGTCGGGACGTGCTGTCATGACCCGACGATAACGAACATGTTCGTTGCGAACAAGTACGTGACGAACATGTTCGTTGACGGATCGTCGGCTGAGACGTCCCCCGCCCCCGACCACCGCCACGCCTTCTGCCAAGATGCCGTACGTCATGGTGCAGATACCGAACACGCCCGCGCCGACGAAGTCGCCGGCCCCGCGCCCCGTGCCCACGAGCGCCGACGTGGCCCGCCTGGCCGGCGTCTCGCGCGCGACCGTCTCCTACGTCCTGAACAACGCCAGCGCCGTGCGCATCAGCGAGCCCACCCGTCGTCGGGTCCGGCAGGCGGCCGAGGAACTCGGGTACGTGCCCCACGCGGCCGCCCGCACCCTGCGCGCCGGACACAGCCGAGTCGTCCTCATGCCCACGCTGCCCGTTCCGGCCGGTCCGCTCTACAGCCGGTTCGTGCACGACTTCCAGGGGGCGCTCACCCGCCTCGACTACACCGTCGTCCAGTACGGCGCCACGGGGCTGCGCGGCGACGACGCGGCCCGGGCCTGGGCCGAGCTGCGGCCCGTCGCCGTCCTCGTGCCCACTCCGGGCATCGGTCCGGAAGGGGTCGCCGTCCTCAAGCGCTCCGGCGCGCGCGCCGTGGTGACCCTCAGCCCCGAGCCCGTCGAGGGCGCCCACGCGCTGCGCCTGGACTACGCAGACGTCGGCCGCAGCGCCGTCGCCCACCTCTGCGCGCGGGGCCGCCGTCGGATCGGCGTGGTCGTTCCCGAGGAGCAGGGCATGGAGGTGTTCTCCGCGCCCCGCCTCCAGGGCGCCCGCGAGGCCCTGGCCGGCACGCCGGCCACGGTGACCGAGCTGTCCCTCGCCTACCGGGAGGAGTCCGCGGCCGCCCTCGCCGCCCGCTGGTCCGCCCTGGGGCTGGACGCCGTGTTCGCCTACAACGACGAGTACGCGATGCTGCTCATGCGCGCCTTGCAGGAGGCGGGCGTGCGCGTGCCCCAGGACGTCTCCGTCATCGGCGCCGACGACCTCGTGCTGGGGCAGCTGCTGCGGCCCCGGCTCAGCACCGTGCGGATCGCTCTGCCCTCGGGCCGTTACCTCGCCTCGCTCGTGGACCGGGCCGTCCGCAACCCCGCCGCCGCCCCCGAGTCGCACGAGCCGTTCGGCGCGACGGTCGTGCACCGCGACTCCAGCTGAACCCCGCAAGGCCTCGACGGGGCCTGCGGCCGTGCCCCGCCGGATGCGCCAAGTACCCTCCAGGACAAGCGAGTTGGCCGCGAGCGCGGACGTGCGGGTCCGCCGGGCCGGGAGCGCGTCGGGCGGCGCCTGCGCGTACCGTGGGTACCCGGGTCGCGTGCGTCGGGAGACCCCGAGTCTTCCCTGAAGCGACTAAGATGTTGCATGCTCAACCAGATGGGGATGCGTGCGCTCCCGGGTGCGGCTCGTCCGGCCGCCCAGGAACACCGCGTCCCGCCATGCCGCCGCCGAACTGGCGGCCACCTGCACGGGACTTCCCCTCCTCCCCGTGAGAGCGGCGAGTCCCGCGGGTCACCGATCGGAGAGCCCCCATGCCGTTGCTCGACCCCCAGAACTGGCAGCCCCGCACCCTGTCGGGCCCCCGGTACACCGTCACCGAGCCCGCCACCGGCGACCCGCTCGGCACGGTCGTCCTGGCGAGCGGCGCGGACGTCGGTCCGGCCGCCGAGGCCGCCCGCGCCGCCCAGTCGGAGTGGGCCCGCCTCCCGCACTTCGTGCGCGCCGGCGTGCTGCGCAAGGCCGGCGACCTGTTCGCCGCGCACGCCGGGGAGCTGCGCGAGTGGCTCGTCCGCGAGTCCGGCTCGATCGCCGGCAAGGCCGACTTCGAACTGCACGTCGCCGCCCAGGAGTGCTACGAGGCCGCCGCCCTGGCCTCACGTCCGGCCGGACAGGTCCTGCCCAGCGAGGCGCCCCGGTTGTCCTACACCCGGCGCGTGCCCGTCGGCGTGGTGGGCGTGATCTCCCCGTTCAACGCCCCGCTGATCCTGTCCATCCGCTCCGTCGCGCCCGCGCTCGCGCTCGGCAACGCGGTCGTCCTCAAGCCGGACCCGCGCACGGCCGTGTGCGGCGGGCTGTCCCTGGCCGCGGTCTTCGCCGAGGCGGGCCTGCCCGACGGCCTGCTGCACGTCCTGCCGGGCGGCGCCGAGACCGGCGCGGCCCTGGTCGCCGACCCCCGCGTGCCCGTCATCTCCTTCACCGGCTCCACCGCGGCCGGCCGCGCGGTCGGCGAGGCCGCCGGACGCCACCTCAAGCGCGCCCACCTCGAACTCGGCGGCAACTCCGCCCTGATCGTCCTGGAGGACGCCGACCTCGACGCCGTGATCTCCACGGCCGCCTGGGGCTCGTTCTTCCACCAGGGCCAGATCTGCATGACCACCGGCCGCCACCTGGTGCACGCCTCCCTGTACGAGGAGTACGTCGAACGCCTCGCGGCCAAGGCCGACGCCCTCGCCGTCGGCGACCCGCACCGCGCGCAGGTCCACCTCGGGCCGCTCATCGACGACGGCCAACTCGCCAAGGTGCACGGCCTGGTGGAGGCCAGCACGGGCGCCGGCGCCAAGCTCGCCGCGGGCGGCACCCACGACAGCCTCTTCTACCGCCCGACGGTCCTCGCCGGCGTGGACGACGACACCCCCGCCTACGCGGAGGAGGTCTTCGGCCCGGTGGCCCCGGTACGTCCCTTCACCACCGCGGACGAGGCGGCGGCACTGGCCGCGCGCAGCTCCTACGGCCTCTCGCTCGGCATCGTCACCCGCGACGCCGCCCGCGGCCTGGACCTGGCCGAGCGCGTCCCGACCGGCATCGTCCACATCAACGACCAGACCGTCAACGACGAGGCCGTGGCGCCCTTCGGCGGGGTGGCGGCCTCCGGCACCGGCGCCCGCTTCGGCGGCGAGGCCAACCTGGAGGCCTTCACCGACGTGCGCTGGACGACGGTGCGCGGCGACGTGGCGCCGTACCCCTTCTAGGACGAGCCGGGGCTCACGCGGACACCGCGTACCTCACTCGCCCTGGGCGGCGGGGGAGCCGTCGGCCTCGCCCTTGGCCTGCTGCTCCTCGATCGACCGGCGGACCTCGTCCATGTCCAGCTCGCGCGCCTGCCCGATGACGTCCTTGAGGGCGGCCTCGGGCAGCGCGCCCGGCTGGGCGAACACCGCGACCCGGTCCCGCACGATCATCAGCGTCGGGACCGACTGGATGCCGAAGGCGGCGGCCAGCTCCGGCTGCGCCTCGGTGTCCACCTTGCCGAACACCAGGTCCGGGTTCTCCTCGGCGGCCTTGTCGTAGACCGGGGCGAACTGACGGCACGGCCCGCACCACGACGCCCAGAAGTCGATCAGGACGAACTCGTTGTCGGTGACCGTCTGGTCGAAGTTCTCCTTGGTGAGCTCCACGGTGCTGCTCATGACCTGAATCCTTCTTCCCGGTGCTTCCTGCCAGGCACTCCCTGACATGGGGTGAAGACGTCCGCGGCAACGCCGGCGGCCGCTCGCGTATTCCGCGCCCCTACCCGTGTGGCCACCCCGCACACCACCCACCAGACTGACCCCATGACGGAAACGGAAACCAACCTGTACGACGTGGTGGTGCTCGGGGCCGGGCCCGTGGGGGAGAACGTCGCCGACCGCACCCGCGCCGCCGGTCTCACCACCGCGGTCGTGGAGAGCGAACTGGTCGGCGGCGAGTGCTCGTACTGGGCCTGCATGCCCAGCAAGGCCCTGCTGCGCCCGGTCATCGCCCGCGCCGACGCCCGCCGCCTGCCCGGCCTGCGCCAGGCCGTGCAGGGTCCCCTGGACACCGCGGCGGTCCTCGCCCGCCGCAACTGGTACACCGGCGACTGGACCGACGACGGCCAGGTCGACTGGATCGAGAGCATCGGCGCCGACCTCTACCGGGGCCAGGGCCGACTGACCGGCCCGCGCACGGTGAGCGTCGGCGACCGGACGCTCACGGCCCGCCACGCCGTCGTCGTCGCCACCGGCACCCGCGCCGCGCTGCCCGCCCTGCCCGGCCTCGCCGACGTCCGGCCCTGGACGAGCCGGGAGGCGACCAGCGCCCAGTCCGCGCCCGGCCGGCTCGTCGTGGTCGGCGGGGGAGTGGTCGCCACCGAGATGGCCACCGCCTGGCAGGCCCTGGGCTCGCAGGTCACCCTCCTGGTGCGCGGCAAGGGGCTGCTCGACCGCATGGAGCCGTTCGCGGGCGAACTGGTCGCCGAGGCGCTCACCGAGGCCGGCGCGGACGTGCGCACCGGCACCTCGGTGGCGTCCGTGACGCGCGCGGACGGCGTCGTCGTGGTCGTCACCGACAGCGGCGAGCGCATCGAGGCCGACGAGATCCTCTTCGCCGTCGGACGAGCCCCCCGCACCGACGACATCGGCCTGGAGACGGTCGGCCTGGAGCCCGGCTCCTGGCTCGCCGTCGACGACAGTCTGCGCGTCGACGGCACGGACTGGCTGTACGCGGTCGGCGACGTCAACCACCGCGCCCTCCTCACCCACCAGGGCAAGTACCAGGCGCGGATCGCGGGCGCCGCCATCGCCGCCCGTGCCGCGGGAACCTCCCTGGACCAGGCCGACCCGTGGAGCGCCCACGCGGCCACCGCCGACCACGAGTGCGTCCCCCAGGTCGTGTTCACCGACCCGGAGGCGGCGTCCGTCGGCCTGTCCCTGGCCGAGGCGGAGGCGGCCGGACACCGGGTGCGGGCCGTGGACGTCGACATGTCGTCGGTGGCCGGCGCGGGTCTGTACGCCGAGGGCTACCGGGGCCGTGCCCGGATGATCGTCGACCTGGAGCGGGAGATCCTGCGCGGCGTCACCTTCGTCGGCCCCGGCGTCGGCGAGCTCATCCACTCCGCGACCGTCGCCGTCGTCGGTCAGGTCCCGATCGCCCGGCTCTGGCACGCGGTCCCGTCCTACCCGACGATCAGCGAGGTGTGGCTGCGCCTGCTGGAGGCCTTCCGCGACAACTGACGCACCGCCGGCCCGTCTTCGGCACCGGCCGGGCCGGCGGCCTGCGCCCCGCCTCGGCCGAGCGGGATGAAGTCGCCTACGGCAGCGGGAAGTCCAACGCCTTCGCCGCCCCGGCCGGGGTCGGCTGGGCCCAGCGCTCCAGCACCGTCCGGTTCGACGACAGGGAGCGCAGTTCGGCGCGGTCCAGGTAGAGCAGGCCGTCGAGGTGGTCCGTCTCGTGCTGGACGATGCGGGCCGGCCAGCCGGTGAACACCTCGTCCAGGGGCCGCCCCCGCTCGTCCTCGCCGGTCAGCCGCACCTGAGCGGGCCGGGCCACCACCGCCTGGTAGCCCGGCACGCTCAGGCAGCCCTCGAAGAAGGCGGCGCGCTCCGAACCGGCCTGCTCGTACGCCGGGTTGACCAGCACCCGGAACGGCTGGGGCACCCGGCCGCGGGCCAGCCGCACCTCGTCCGGCACCGGCGCGGGATCCTCGATCACCGCGATCCGCAGGCCCACCCCGACCTGAGGCGCGGCGAGACCCACCCCGGGCGCCGCGAGCATGGTCACGCGCAGGGCCTCGACGAACCGGTCCAGGAGGTCCGGCCCGAGCTCGCCGTCGTAGCGTGCGGCGCCCGCCCGCAGGACGGGATCGCCGGCCGCGACGATGGGCAAGGGGCCGCCGGGGGCGAGGAGTTCCTCGACCCGTTCGGCGAGCGGGGCGCGGGGAGGGGGAGTTGCCATGCGGCCAGCATCCCAGACCGACACGTGTGACGCGGGTCACTTCGGCAGGCGGGAACTCGGGTCGGCCCCGCCCCGACTACCGGGACGTCACCACCGAACGACGCGCCGTGGGAGCCCTGGCCCCACGGATCCCACCGGCCCCTCGCCCCCGCTCCCGCACCCTCC
>NZ_JAHHIT010000114.1 GCF_024539675.1 Streptomyces hilarionis
GGGCTGGGCCGGGGGTCGACGGCCGGGGACGCAGGTGTGGAGGGGTGCTCGGCCGACTCTTCGCTGTCCGGCCGCGGCCGCCCGCTCCCGCCGCTTTCCACCACGGTGTCCCCTCGATCGAAGCGTCTCCCGCCGGTGCCGGGCGGGAGGGTCTGGGACCGATGGTATGCGGCGGCGGTGATCTGTTCCGCCCCGGCACCCCCCGTGTTTCCCGGTGGGTCCCCGGTGTCCGGGGCGTGGGCGCGGTGCGGGCGGGGGTGACTGTCGGTGGCGGGCCGTAAGGTCTGTGGTCATGGAGAGCAGCAGCGAGGACGTCGTCCCGGTGGGCGGCGGCGGTGTCGTGGAGGGTCCGGAGGGCGGTGCGCCGGGTGAGGTCGCGGTGGGGTCCGGGGCGGTGATCTCCGAGGCGCTGTCGTCCGAGGCGGTGGTGTCGCAGGCGGTGGGGTCCGGGGCGGTGGGGCCGGTGGCCGTGGCGCCCGCTTCGCTGTCGCCGTCGCGCGCCGGTGATTTCATGCAGTGCCCGCTGCTGTACCGGTTCCGGGTGATCGACCGGTTGCCGGAGAAGCCGAGTCCGGCGGCGACGCGGGGGACGCTGGTGCACGCGGTGCTGGAGCGGCTGTTCGACGCTCCGGCGGCGGAGCGGACGGCGCCGCGGGCGAAGTCGCTGATCCCGGGCCAGTGGGACCGGTTGCGCGAGAGCCGGCCGGAGGTGGTGGAGCTGTTCGCCGACGATCCCGAGGGCGAGCGGCTGGCGGGGTGGCTGGCGGAGGCGGAGCGGCTGGTGGAGCGCTGGTTCACGCTGGAGGATCCGACGCGGTTGGAGCCGGCCGAGCGGGAGCTGTTCGTGGAGACGGAGCTGGAGTCCGGGCTGCGGCTGCGCGGGATCATCGACCGGGTCGACGTGGCGCCGACGGGCGAGGTGCGGATCGTCGACTACAAGACGGGCAAGGCGCCGCGGCCGGAGTACGCCGAGGGCGCGCTGTTCCAGATGAAGTTCTACGCGCTGGTGGTGTGGCGGCTGAAGAACGTGGTCCCGCGGCGGCTGCAACTGGTCTACCTGGGCAGCGGGGACGTGCTGACCTACGATCCGGTGCTCGCGGATCTGGAGCGTGTGGAGCGCAAGCTGCTCGCGTTGTGGGAGGCGATCCGGGAGGCGACGCGCACGGGTGAGTGGCGTCCCCGGCCGACGAAGCTGTGCGGCTGGTGCGATCACCAGGCGCACTGTCCGGAGTTCGGCGGCACTCCCCCGCCGTATCCGCTGGCGGTGGCGTCGTCGGCGCCGGAGCCGGTGAGGGCGGCCGAGTCGGAGGGTGGGGCGCAGGGCAGAATGGGGCCGGGCTAGAGAAGGAGATTCACGTGGCCATCCGCGTCCTACTGGTCGACGACCAGCCGCTGCTGCGCACGGGCTTCCGGATGATTCTGGAGGCCGAGCAGGACATCGCGGTCGTCGGCGAGGCCGGAGACGGCCTCCAGGCTCTGGACCAGGTGCGGGCGTTGCAGCCCGATGTGGTGCTGATGGACATTCGCATGCCGCGGATGGACGGGGTGGAGGCGACCCGTCAGATCACCGGTCCCGGGCGGGACGGCCCGGCGAAGGTGCTGGTGCTGACGACGTTCGATCTCGACGAGTACGTGGTGGAGGCCCTGCGGGCGGGGGCGAGCGGGTTCCTGCTGAAGGACGCGCCGGCGGTCGAACTGGTGCAGGCGATCCGGGTGGTGGCCGCGGGCGAGGCCATGCTGGCGCCGAGCATCACGCGTCGGCTGCTCGACAAGTACGCCACGCATCTGCCGTCGGGCGACGAGCCGGTGCCGGACACCCTGCACACGCTCACCGACCGCGAGGTGGAGGTGCTGAAGCTGGTGGCCCGGGGTCTGTCGAACGCCGAGATCGCGGCGGACCTGTTCGTCAGCGAGACCACGGTGAAGACGCATGTGGGGCATGTGCTGACGAAGCTGGGGCTGCGCGACCGGGTGCAGGCCGCGGTGTACGCCTACGAGAGCGGCCTGGTGCGTCCGGGCGCGCAGTAGGCGCGTCTTCGTCGTGCGTGGTGCGTGAGGCTCGTCGGCAGGTCAGCTGCTGGAGCCCCGGCCGAGCTCCCAGAGTTGCAGGGTGGCGGAGGAGTTGAGCACGTAGGCGGTGCCGGTGACGTCGTTGTTGGCGGCGACGAACTGCTTGCCCTGCCACAGCGGAAGGATCGGGACGTCCTTGGCGACGATGTCCTGGGCCTCGGTGAGAGGCGTGGCGGCGCTGAGGCGGTCGGCCTCGCGACGGGAGGACGGGATGAGCTTGTTGATGATCTCGCCGTTGGAGTAGGGCGACTTGAGGAAGTTGTCCTTGTCCAGGAAGGGCGCGACGAAGTTGTCGGCGTCGGGGAAGTCGGGGAACCAGCCCATGCCGTAGACGGCGTACTCGCCCTTGCGCTCGGCGGGGACGAACGCGTCCCACTCGGTGCCCTTGATGGTGACGTCGAAGAGGCCGCTGCCGTTCAGCTGCTTCTTCAGCGTCTCGAACTCCTGCTTGGTGGCCGGACCGTAGTGGTCGGTGGTGTAGTTCAGCGTCAGCTTCACCGGGGTGGTGATGTCCGCGTCGGCCAGCAGGGCCTTGGCCTTGCCGACGTTCGGGTCGCCGTAGGTGTTGAAGAACGAGTTGGAGTGGCCGGTGACGCCGGCCGGGACCAGCGAGTACAGGGGCTCGGCCTGGGAGCCGTACACGGAGGAGACGAGCTGGCTGCGGTCGATGACCTGGGCCATCGCCTGGCGTACGGCCTTGGACTTGACCGCGGGGTCCGTGGTGTCGAAGGCGAGGTAGCGGATCTCGAGGCCGTTGAGCTCGACGAGGCCGATGTCCCCGCTGGCGGACGTCTCGGAGAGCTTGCGGATCTGCTCCGGCGACATGGTGCGGGTCATGAGGTCGATGTCGCCCTTTTGCAGGGCGGTGCCCATGGCGTCGGTGTCCTTGTAGGACACCATGTCGACCTCGTCGTTGTTCACCGTGAGCGTCCCCTTGTAGTGGGGGTTCTTGGTGAACACGGCCTTGGTCATCTGGTCGCCGTCGGTCTCGGCCTTGAGGGTGTACGGGCCGGAGCCGTCCACGTCGAAGCCGTCGCGCAGCTTGTTCTTCTCGTAGTCGTCGGGGTTGACGATGCCGGCGACCGGGGTCGACAGCTTGAAGGGGAACGTCGCGTCGGCGGTCTTGAGGTGGAAGATGACTTCGTTGTCGCCCTGCGTTTCGATGGTGTCGATCGTGGACAGCAGGGCGAAGACGCCGGAGTCGGCCTTGATGGTGCGGGCGCGCTCGATGGAGAACTTGACGTCCTGGGCGGTCACGTCGTCGCCGTTGGCGAACTTCAGGCCGCTGCGCAGCTTGCAGGAGTAGCGCTCGTTGCCGGTGTCGGTGAAGCCGCAGCTCTGGGCCGCCTCGGGGACGGGCTCGCCCTCGCCCTTGGGCTGGATCATCAGCGTCTGCACGGTCTGGCGCAGGATGTTCCAGGTGCCGACGTCATAGGAGTACGCCGGGTCGAGCGGGGCCGGGGCGTCCTTCGTGGCCGTGAACCGGTCGGTGGTGCCGACGACGATGGCGTCACCGCTGCCGCTCCCGCCGTCGGTTCCGCCGCAGGCCGCGAGTGCGGGCGCGAGCAGACCGACCACGGCCGGCAGCACCAAAGTCTTACGGTTCATGCTCGAGTTTCTCCAGAGCTGTCGGTCCGTGTATCCGGCATGCAGGGGTGGCGCCGCGGATCACGAGGTTAGGGCGATGTTCTCGCGACGAGATTAGTCCGGACCGGCACGACGGTTGGCGGCCACCGGAGTTGAAGCCCCATCACGCAGCGAAACCGGTTGTGGACGCACTGAACAGCCGTCAGTGGAAGGATTCGTACAGCCGCTCACCAATCGGGACACAAGGATGCGCCCGCGGGGATGCGGCGGGGTCGCCATGCATGCGGAGAGTCATCTGTCGAGGCCTTGACGGGTGGGGAACGTCACACGCATAAACGGTTCGGGCGGCACGGAATTCGATCGCCGGGCGACGCTCGGTGAAGATCGGAATTCGGCCGTGCGCGGCCCCGCCGAATTCCCCGCTATCGACGGTGCACGCTGGGTGAACGCCTCTCGCATTTGCGTCATCGGCCGCTCACCAATGATCGCGGCGGTGATCATCGGAGCGGCATGAGGCCGCGCAGGAACGGCAGGTCGACCTCCTCCAGCGAGGAGACGACGGTGCGGCGCGGGGCGGGGGCGATGGGGGCGACGGAGGGCACGGCGACCACGTGGCATCCGGCGGCCTCCGCCGAGGCGACCCCGGTGGCGGTGTCCTCGACGACGGCGCACCGGGCGGGGTCCGCGCCCAGGCCCGCGGCGGCAAACAGGTAGGGGTCCGGGTGGGGCTTGGTGTGCGGGACCTCGTCGCCGGCCACGGTGAGCCGGAAGTGCTCGGCGCCGAGCGCGCTCAGGACGCGGTCGATGATGCGCCGGTGGGAGGCGGAGACGAGGGCGGTGGGCACCTCGTGCTCGGCGAGTTCCGCGAGCAGCCGGGCGGCCCCGGGCATCAGGGGCAGGGCGCGGGTGATGCGCTCCTCGAACCCCTCGTTGAGCAGGACGGTGAGTTCGGGGAGGGTGACGTCGGCTCCGGTCGCCTCGATCAGGAACCCGGCGCTGCGGCTCATGGGGCCGCCGACCACGACATGGCGCCAGGAGTCGTCGAGGGCGTGGCCGAGGCCGGCGAAGACCTCGACCTCGACGTCCCACCAGAAGCCCTCGGTGTCCACCAGAGTGCCGTCCATGTCGAGGAGCACGGCCTGCAGGGCGGAGCCCTGGGCCGTGCGGGTCACTGGCGCGGGAACCGTGCTGGTCATCCACGTACCTCCTTGAGGGACGAGCAGGCCGGTTCCCGCTGGGGAACCGGCCTGCAGTGGACCGACCAGTGTACGACTTATCCGATCAGTGTGCCCGGTGGCGCGCCTGCGGCGTGCCGGGCGTCACGTCGTCATCGGGCGTTGAAGTACTTCGCCTCGGGGTGGTGGATCACGATGGCGTCGGTGGACTGCTCGGGGTGGAGCTGGAACTCCTCCGACAGGTGCACGCCGATCCGCTCGGGCCGCAGCAGTTCGGCGATCTTGGCGCGGTCCTCCAGGTCGGGGCAGGCGCCGTAGCCGAGGGAGAAGCGGGCGCCGCGGTACTTCAGGGCGAACATGTCCTCGACGTCGGCCGGGTCCTCGCCGGCGAAGCCGAGTTCGGAGCGCACCCGGGCGTGCCAGTACTCGGCGAGGGCCTCGGCCAGCTGGACGGACAGGCCGTGCAGTTCGAGGTAGTCGCGGTAGGAGTCGGAGGCGAAGAGCCGGGCGGTCTCCTCGCCGATGCGGGAGCCGACGGTGACGACCTGGAAGCCGACGACGTCCGTCTCCCCCGACTCCTCCGGGCGGAAGAAGTCGGCGAGGCACAGCCGCCGGCCCCGGCGCTGGCGGGGGAAGGTGAAGCGGGTGCGCTCGTTGCCCTGTTCGTCCAGGACGATCAGGTCGTCGTCCTTGGACACGCAGGGGAAGTAGCCGTAGACGACGGCCGCTTCGAGGAGGTTGTCGGTCTGGAGCCGGTCCAGCAGGCCGCGCAGCCGGGGGCGGCCCTCGCTCTCGACGAGTTCCTCGTAGCTCGGTCCGTCGCCGGAGCGGGCCTGCTTCAGGCCCCACTGGCCCTTGAAGAGGGCGCCCTCGTCGAGCCAGGACGCGTACTCCTTGAGCTGGATGCCCTTGACGACCCGGGTGCCCTGGAAGGGAGCCTCGGGGACGGGGTTGTCGGTGGCCACGTCGGACCGCACGTGGCCTTCCTGGGGGCGCTCCTCGACCACGGTCTCGGCGGCGCTCGCCCGGACGCGGCGCTGCTTGAGTTCCGGCAGCTTCGCCCCCGGCACTCCTCGCTTGACGCCGATCAGCGCGTCCATCAGCCGCAGGCCCTCGAAGGCGTCCCGGGCGTAGCGCACCTCGCCCTCGTAGATCTCGTGGAGGTCCTGTTCGACGTAAGCCCTGGTCAGAGCTGCCCCGCCGAGGATGACCGGGTAGTCGGCCGCCATCTTGCGCTGGTTGAGCTCCTCCAGGTTCTCCTTCATGATCACCGTGGACTTCACCAGCAGTCCCGACATGCCGATGACGTCGGCCCGGTGCTCCTGCGCCGCGTCCAGGATCGCCGAGACCGGCTGCTTGATCCCCAGGTTGACGACGTTGTAGCCGTTGTTGGACAGGATGATGTCGACGAGGTTCTTGCCGATGTCGTGGACGTCGCCGCGCACGGTGGCCAGCACGATCGTGCCCTTGCCCTCGGCGTCCGACTTCTCCATGTGCGGCTCCAGGTAGGCCACCGCCGACTTCATCACCTCCGCCGACTGGAGCACGAACGGCAGCTGCATCTGTCCGGAGCCGAAGAGCTCGCCGACCACCTTCATGCCGTCCAGCAGCGTCTCGTTGACGATGTCCAGGGCGGGGCGGGTCAGCAGCGCCTCGGCGAGGTCGGCCTCCAGGCCGTTCTTCTCGCCGTCGATGATCCGCCGCTTGAGACGCTCGTCCAGCGGCAGCGCCGCCAGTTCCTCCGCCTTGCCCGCCTTGAGGGACTTGGTGGTGGCGCCCTCGAACAGCGCCATGAGCTTCTGCAACGGGTCGTAGCCCTCGGCGCGGCGGTCGTGGATGAGGTCGAGGGCGGTGGCGACCTCTTCCTCGCTGAAGCGGGCGATGGGCAGGATCTTCGAGGCGTGCACGATCGCCGAGTCCAGGCCCGCCTTGACGCACTCGTCGAGGAACACCGAGTTCAGCAGGATGCGCGCCGCGGGGTTGAGGCCGAAGGAGATGTTCGACAGACCCAGCGTGGTCTGCACCTCGGGCCGGCGCCGCTTGAGCTCGCGGATGGCCTCGATGGTGGCGATGCCGTCCTTGCGGGACTCCTCCTGGCCCGTGCAGATGGTGAAGGTCAGACAGTCGATGAGGATGTCCGACTCCTGGATCCCCCAGTTGCCGGTGAGGTCCTCGATGAGCCGTTCGGCGATGGCCACCTTCGTCTCGACGGTGCGGGCCTGGCCCTCCTCGTCGATGGTCAGCGCGATGAGGGCCGCGCCGTGCTCCCTGGCCAGTTCGGTGACCTTCGCGAACCGGGACTCGGGCCCGTCGCCGTCCTCGTAGTTGACGGAGTTGATCACGGCTCGGCCGCCCAGCCGCTCCAGGCCCGCCCGGATGACCTCGACCTCGGTGGAGTCCAGCACGATCGGCAGCGTCGAGGCGGTGGCGAAACGGCCCGCGAGCTCGTCCATGTCGGCGACGCCGTCACGGCCCACGTAGTCCACGCACAGGTCCAGCATGTGCGCGCCCTCCCGGATCTGGTCCCGGGCCATCTCCACGCAGTCGTCCCAGCGGCCCTCGAGCATGGCCTCGCGGAACTTCTTCGATCCGTTGGCGTTCGTGCGCTCGCCGATCGCCATGTAGGCGGTGTCCTGGCGGAACGAGACGCTCTGGTAGAGGGAGGCGGCGCCGGGCTCGGGACGCGGGCTGCGCTCGGCCGGCGAGGCGCCCCGCACCCGCTCCACGAGCCGGCGCAGGTGCTCGGGCGTCGTGCCGCAGCAGCCGCCGACGAGGTTCAGCCCGTAGTCGCGGACGAAGTTCTCCTGCGCGTCGGCCAGGCCCACGGCGTCGAGCGGGAAGTGGGCGCCGTCCTTGGTGAGGATGGGCAGGCCGGCGTTGGGCATGCACAGCAGCGGGGTGCGGGAGTGCCGGGCGAGGTAGCGCAGGTGCTCGCTCATCTCGGCGGGGCCGGTGGAGCAGTTCAGGCCGATCATGTCGATGCCGAGCGGCTCCAGCGCGGTGAGGGCGGCGCCGATCTCGGAGCCGAGCAGCATGGTGCCGGTCGTCTCGAAGGCCATCGAGACCAGCAGCGGCACGTCGGCGCCGGTCGCCCGCATGGCGCGCCGGGCGCCCAGGATCGACGACTTCGTCTGAAGGAGGTCCTGGGTGGTCTCGACGATCAGGGCGTCCGCGCCGCCGGCGAGCAGGCCCTCGGCGTTGGCCTGGAACCCGTCGCGCAGGGTGCCGTAGCCGATGTGGCCGAGGGTGGGCAGCTTGGTGCCGGGGCCGATGGAGCCCAGGACCCAGCGGGTGCGGCCGTCGCGGGCGGCGAAGGCGTCGGCGGTCTCCCGGGCGATGCGGGCGCCCGCCTCGGACAGCTCGTACACGCGGTCGGCGATGTCGTACTCGGCCATGGCGGAGTGGTTTGCGCCGAACGTGTTGGTCTCGACGCAGTCGACGCCCGCGCCGAAGTACTCCTCGTGCACCGAGCGGACGATGTCCGGCCGGGTGAGGTTGAGGATCTCGTTGCAGCCCTCGAGGTTCTCGAAGTCCTCCAGGGTGGGCTCCTGGGCCTGGAGCATGGTGCCCATCGCCCCGTCTGCCACCACCACACGGGTGGCCAGGGCCTCTCGGAGCGCGGACACACGGGTCCGGCTGTCGGCGGAAGGGGTCGGCGGCACAGAGGCCATGAAAGGGCTCCCTCGGATGCGACGGCTGTCGGCTTTGCGTCTCCTCAGGATGCGGGTGACGAGGCTTCCCGAGGAGGGCGCACGCCGTCAGGGTAGCCGGGACGGAGGCCTTATGGTCAGGGGCGTCCACGGGGCGGACGGGTCCCGCCCCGGCCGGCCCGGCCGCGGCGCGGTGCGCGGACGGTCCGGGAGGGCCGTGCGCCGGGCGCGTCGGGCACGTCCGGGCGACGGGCGCGTCGCCCCCGGGGGACGCGTCGCGTAACACGAATCGACCGACCATTAGCGGGAGGTCGACATGGACCGGTAGTGTTCGACATTGCCGAACGACGGCAGCAGATGCCGTGCGTTGACGGTCGAAGGGGACGGAGGCAGGACGGCGATGGCACGGAACATCCAGTCGGTCGAACGTGCGGCCGCGATGCTGCGGCTGCTCGCCGGCGGCGAGCGGCGCCTGGGCCTGTCGGACATCGCCTCGTCCACGGGCCTGGCCAAGGGCACCGCGCACGGGATCCTGCGCACCCTCCAGCAGGAGGGCTTCGTCGAGCAGGACGACGTCTCCGGGCGCTACCAGCTGGGCGCGGAACTGCTCCGCCTGGGCACGACCTACCTGGACGTGCACGAACTGCGCGCACGCGCCCTGGTGTGGACGGACGACCTGGCGCGCTCCAGCGGCGAGAGCGTCCACCTGGGGGTGCTGCACCAGCAGGGGGTGCTGATCGTGCACCACGTCTTCCGGCCGGACGACAGCCGGCAGGTGCTGGAGATCGGGGCCATGCAGCCGCTGCACTCCACAGCCCTGGGCAAGGTGCTGTCGGCCTACGATCCCGTGGCCCACAGCGAGGCCATGGAGGCCGACCGCAAGCCGTTCACGGACCGCACGGTGTACGAGCTGGACGCCTTCGAGCACATCCTCGACCTCACGCGCGCGCGGGGCTACGCGGCCGACGTGGAGGAGACCTGGGAGGGCGTGGCGTCCATCGCCGCGCCCATCCACGACCGGCGGCGCATGCCCGTCGGCGCGGTCGGGATCACCGGCGCCGTGGAGCGGCTGGCGCGCGACGGCGAGCTGCGGCCCGAGCTGATCGCGGCGGTGCGGGACTGCGCCCGCGCGGTGTCGCGGGACCTGGGCGCCGGGCGGTTCTGAGGCGTCGGCGGCCCGCGTGTCCGCCCGAGAAGTGCGTGAGACCTGGCCGGGACGTCGGACGACGTTCCGGCCGCTGTCATACCCTGCAAAAAGCGACCCGAAGCGGACATCGGGGGCGAGTGCATGCGCACCCACGCGAAGATCGATGTCTTGCACCGATCAATAACGATCGCGTTTTCGATAACAACACTCTTGACGCACCTGTGACGGCCGGGCAAGACTCCCGTCCATCGGTCGGCATTGTCGAACACCTACCGGCAATACGCGCTAGAGTGTGACAACGCCAAAGGCCGGCATCGCTCTCACCCCCGAGGGCGCTCGAACCCCCGGTGGGACCCGGGGTTCGGCTTCCCTGGACGAAGGACAAAGGAGTCGCGGGTGTCCAGCTCCGACATCTTCATCGGCGAGACCATCGGTACCGCCATACTCATCCTGCTCGGCGGTGGCGTCTGCGCCGCCGTCACGCTGAAGGCCTCCAAGGCCCGCAACGCCGGCTGGCTCGCCATCACCTTCGGGTGGGGTTTCGCCGTTCTGACGGCCGTCTACACCTCGGCCCCCCTCTCCGGGGCCCACCTCAACCCGGCGGTCACCCTCGCACTCGCGATCAAGGACGACGACTGGAGCAACGTTCCGGTCTACTGGGCCGGGCAGCTGCTCGGCGCCGCCATCGGCGCCACCCTGGTCTGGGTCGCCTACTACGGCCAGTTCCACGCGCACCTGACCGACCGCGAGATCGTCGGCGGCCCGGGCGCGCAGGCCACCGAGGCCAAGGCCGTCGAGGCTCAGGAAGCGGGCGCCGGCCCGGTCCTGGGCGTCTTCTCCACCGGTCCGGAGATCCGCGTCGTGTGGCAGAACCTGGCCACGGAGATCATCGGCACCGTCGTGCTGGTCCTGGCCGTCCTCACGCAGGGCCTGAACGACAAGGGCAACGGCCTGGGCACCCTGGGCGCGCTGATCACGGCGCTCGTGGTCGTCTCGATCGGTCTGTCGCTCGGCGGCCCGACCGGGTACGCGATCAACCCGGCCCGTGACCTCGGTCCCCGCATCGTGCACGCGCTCCTGCCCCTGCCCAACAAGGGCGGCTCCGACTGGAGCTACGCCTGGATCCCGGTGGTCGGCCCGCTGATCGGCGGCGCGATCGCTGCAGGCATCTACAACGTCGCTTTTGCTTGACAGCACCAGCTGCACGCGTAGTCAGCAGCGCCGTACAGACAGCCACTCATCCTTGGAACCCCAGGAGCACACAGTGACCGACGCGCACACCGCCGGCCCCTTCATCGCCGCCATCGACCAGGGCACCACCTCCTCGCGCTGCATCGTCTTCGACCGGGACGGCCGGATCGTCTCCGTCGACCAGAAGGAGCACGAGCAGATCTTCCCCAAGCCGGGCTGGGTCGAGCACGACGCGAACGAGATCTGGACCAACGTCCAGGAAGTCGTCGCCGGAGCCATCGAGAAGGCCGGCATCACCCGCGACGACATCAAGGCCATCGGCATCACCAACCAGCGTGAGACCACGCTGCTGTGGGACAAGAACACCGGCGAGCCCGTCCACAACGCCATCGTCTGGCAGGACACCCGCACCGACGCCCTGTGCCGCGAGCTCGGCCGCAACGTCGGCCAGGACCGCTTCCGCCGCGAGACCGGCCTCCCCCTGGCCTCGTACTTCGCGGGCCCCAAGGCGCGCTGGCTGCTCGACAACGTCGAGGGCCTGCGCGAGCGCGCCGAGGCGGGCGACATCCTCTTCGGCACCATGGACACCTGGGTCATCTGGAACCTGACCGGCGGCGTCGACGGCGGCAAGCACTACACCGACGTCACCAACGCCTCGCGCACCATGCTGATGAACCTGCACACCCTGGAGTGGGACGAGAAGATCGCCGAGTCCATCGGCGTCCCGCTGTCGATGCTCCCGGAGATCCGCTCCTCCGCCGAGGTCTACGGCGAGGTCACCGGCGGCCGCCTGGGCGACCTGCTCGGCGGCATCCCGGTCGCCTCCGCGCTCGGCGACCAGCAGGCCGCCCTGTTCGGCCAGACCTGTTTCGCCGAGGGCGAGGCCAAGTCCACCTACGGCACCGGCACGTTCATGCTGATGAACACCGGCGAGAAGATCATCAACTCCTACTCGGGCCTGCTGACCACGGTCGGCTACCGCATCGGCGACGACAAGCCGGTGTACGCCCTGGAGGGCTCGATCGCCGTCACCGGTTCGCTGGTGCAGTGGATGCGCGACCAGATGGGCCTGATCTCCACCGCCGCCGAGATCGAGACGCTCGCGCTCTCCGTCGAGGACAACGGCGGCGCCTACTTCGTGCCGGCCTTCTCCGGTCTGTTCGCCCCGTACTGGCGCTCCGACGCCCGCGGTGTGATCGCCGGCCTCACCCGGTACGTCACCAAGGCGCACCTCGCGCGCGCCGTCCTGGAGGCCACGGCCTGGCAGACCCGTGAGATCACCGACGCCATGACGAAGGACTCCGGCGTCGAGCTCGCGGCCCTCAAGGTCGACGGCGGCATGACCTCCAACAACCTGCTGATGCAGACCCTCTCGGACTTCCTGGACGCCCCCGTGGTGCGCCCGATGGTCGCCGAGACCACCTGCCTCGGCGCCGCCTACGCCGCCGGCCTCGCCGTCGGCTTCTGGACCAGCACCGACGACCTGCGCGCCAACTGGCGCAGGGCCGCCGAGTGGACCCCCCGCATGGACGCGGACACCCGCGACCGTGAGTACAAGAGCTGGCTCAAGGCCGTCGAGCGGACCATGGGCTGGCTCGAGGACGAGGAGTAAGACCCGAAATGACCAGTCAGCCCACCCTGCAGTCCGTACCTGCCCTGGGGACGCACCCGGCGTCCGGCTCCCAGCCGAGCCGCGCCGAGACCCGGGAGCAGCTCTCCAAGGCGTCGTACGACCTTCTCGTGATCGGCGGCGGCATCCTGGGCATCTCCACCGCCTGGCACGCCGCGCAGTCCGGCCTCAGGGTGGCTCTGGTCGACGCCGGCGACTTCGCCGGCGCCACCTCCTCCGCCTCCTCCAAGCTGCTCCACGGCGGTCTGCGCTACCTCCAGACCGGCGCGGTGAAGCTGGTGGCGGAGAACCACTTCGAGCGCCGTGCGGTCTCCCGCCAGGTGGCCCCCCACCTGGCGAACCCGCTCACGTTCTACCTCCCCGTGTACAAGGGCGGGCCGCACGGCGCGGCGAAGCTCGGGGCGGGCGTCTTCGCCTACTCCGCGCTGTCGGCGTTCGGCGACGGCGTCGGTCACCTCCTGTCCCCGGCCAAGGCCGCGCAGGACGTGCCCGAGCTGCGCACCGACAACCTCAAGGCCGTGGCCGTCTACGGCGACGACCAGATGAACGACGCGCGCATGGCGCTGATGACGGTCCGCGCGGCCGTCGAGGCGGGCGCGGTGGTCCTCAACCACGCCGAGGTGTCCGGCCTGCGCTTCACCAGGGGCCGGGTCACCGGCGCGGAACTGCGCGACCGGATCTCCGGGGACGAGTTCGGCGTCGACGCGCGGCTGGTGCTGAACGCCACCGGCCCGTGGGTGGACCACCTGCGCAAGATGGAGGACCCGAACGCGGCGCCGTCCATCCGCCTGTCCAAGGGCGCGCACCTGGTGCTCAAGCGCACCGCTCCGTGGCGGGCGGCGCTCGCCACCCCGATCGACAAGTACCGCATCACCTTCGCCCTCCCCTGGGAGGACATGCTGCTGCTCGGCACCACCGACGAGGAGTACGAGGGCGACCCCGCGGACGTCGCGGTCACCGAGAAGGACACGGCCCAGATACTCGACGAGGCCGCCTTCTCCATCCGCGACCAGCAGCTCGACCGCGATCTGATCACCTACGCCTTCGCGGGCCTGCGCGTGCTGCCGGGCGGCCCCGGCGACACCGCGAAGGCCAAGCGCGAGACCGTGGTGACCGAGGGCCGGGGCGGCATGCTGTCCGTCGCGGGCGGCAAGTGGACGACGTTCCGGCACATCGGCCGCACGGTCATGCAGAAGCTGGAGGCGCTGCCCGGCCACCCGCTGGGCGACGACTTCGAGCCCGTCTCCTCGCTGCCGAGGAAGCTGCCGCTGCCCGGCGTCGCCAACCCGCGCGCGGTCGCCCACCGGCTGCTGGTCGACAACCCGGCGCCCGGCCCGCGCATGGCGGCCGACACCGCCAAGCACCTGGCCACCCACTACGGTTCGCTCGCCTTCGACATCGCGCGGCTGGCGAACGACAACCCCGAGCTGCGCGAGCGGGTCCACCCGGACGCGCCCGAGATCTGGGCGCAGGTCGTCTACGCCCGCGACCACGAGTGGGCCGAGACGGCGGACGACGTGCTGCGCCGCCGCACGACGCTGACGATCCGCGGCCTGGCCACGGACGACGTCCGCGCCAGGGTCCAGGACCTGCTCGACAAGAAGTAGGCCCGCGCGGAACCCGTCCCGCGCACGAGCGCGGCCCGCCCGGTGGCGGGCCGGGCCCGAAGACCCGCCGCCGGCCCCACTCCCCTGACCGGGGCCGGCGCCGGGGGACGGCCCCGCCGTACCGGGGCCGGAACCGGGGAAGGGGCGGCTCCACCCCTATGGAGCCGCCCCTTTCGCATGCCCCTCCCCTCCCCCGGGGCGTCCGGTCCCGGGTGATGATCGCGGTGGGAGAGGCAGTCCGCCGATCTGGCCGCATAATGGCCGCTGAGACATCGGATGTCTCGGTGAGGGACGACAGGAGGACGGACATGGCAGTCACCGACGAGGCGATCGAGCGGATCAAGGGCATGATC
This sequence comes from Streptomyces hilarionis, assembly GCF_024539675.1. Lineage (GTDB taxonomy): Bacteria > Actinomycetota > Actinomycetes > Streptomycetales > Streptomycetaceae > Streptomyces > Streptomyces hilarionis. Next base: position 14,411 of record NZ_JAHHIT010000114.1, read on the forward strand.
GTCTCGGGTGCGCTGCGCCCCGGGGACCGGCTGCCCAAGGAGAGCGAACTGGCCGCCGAGCTGGGCCTGTCCCGCAACTCGCTGCGCGAGGCGGTGCGCGCCCTGTCGCTGATCCGGATCCTGGACGTACGGCAGGGCGACGGCACCTACGTGACCAGCCTCGACCCCCAACTCCTCCTGGAGGCGCTGAGTTTCGTCGTCGACTTCCACCGCGACGACACCGTCCTGGAGTTCCTGGCGGTGCGCCGCATCCTGGAGCCGGCCGCCACGGCGATGGCCGCGCTGCGCGTCAGCGAGCAGCAGCTGGACGCGCTGGAGTCCCAGTTGGACCGGCTCGGGGGCGACCCGTCGGTGGAGGAACTGGTCGCAGCGGACCTGGAGTTCCACCGGGGCATCGTGCAGAGCGCCGGCAACTCGGTGCTGTGCTCGCTGCTCGACGGGCTGTCCGGGCCCACGACGCGGGCCCGGATCTGGCGCGGACTGACCCAGGAGGACGCCGTCTCGGGCACCCTGCGCGAGCACCGCGCGATCCTGGCGGCACTGCGCGACCGCGACGCGGAGGCGGCGCGCTCCTGGGCGACGGTGCACATCGCGAGCGTCGAGCAGTGGCTGCGGTCGTCGCTGTGAGGTCCGGGCGGGCGGGCGCCGGGCGCGCCGCGCGGCGGTGAACCCGGCACGGGGCGTCCGCCACCGGTCGGCTCACGCGGGCGTCGCCGCCCGGGCGTTCGGGATCGGCGACGGATCCGATCACCGAGGGGTGTCCCGAGGTGGCGAACGGGGCAGTGATCCGGTCACTCCCCCGTGAAAGGGGGCTGCGGGCGCCCCCGCAGAACGCCGTAAGGTTGGGTGGTCAAGCGAGGGCACGTCGGAAGGAGGCGCTGGGTGATCGAGCTCGAGGGGGTTCCCGAGCTGATCGACCCGGTCATGGTGGCCGCGTTCGAGGGCTGGAACGATGCCGGCGACGCCGCCTCCACCGCGGTCGGGCATCTGGAGCGGGAGTGGAAGGGCGAGGTGTTCGCGGCGCTGGACGCCGAGGACTACTACGACTTCCAGGTGAACCGCCCCACGGTGTGGATGGACGCCGGCGTGCGCAAGATCACATGGCCCACGACAAGGTTGTCGGTGGTGCGGGTCGGCGGCGACAAACCACGCGACCTGGTGCTCGTGCGGGGCATCGAACCGTCCATGCGCTGGCGCTCGTTCTGCAACGAACTGCTGGGCTTCGCCCACGAGCTGGGCGTGGAGCTGGTGGTCATCCTGGGCGCGCTGCTCGGCGACACGCCGCACACGCGTCCGGTTCCGATCAGCGGGACCACGTCGGACGCCGACCTGGCGCAGCGGATGGACCTGGAGGAGACCAAGTACGAGGGCCCCACGGGCATCGTCGGCGTCCTCCAGGAGGCGTGCACGCACGCGGGGGTGCCCGCGGTGAGCCTGTGGGCGGCCGTGCCGCACTACGTCTCGCAGCCGCCGAACCCCAAGGCGACGCTGGCCCTCCTCAACCGCCTGGAGGACCTGATCGACGTGCGCATCCCGTTGGGCGAGCTGCCCGAGGACGCGCGGGCCTGGCAGGTGGGGGTGGACCAGCTGGCCGCCGAGGACACCGAGGTCGCCGAGTACGTGCAGACGCTGGAGGAGGCCCGGGACACCGCGGAGCTGCCGGAGGCGTCGGGCGAGGCGATCGCCCGCGAGTTCGAGCGCTACCTGCGGCGGCGCGACGGCGGCGGCCCGCCCGACCCCGGGGAGCGCACCCGGCCCCCCAAGCCGCCGAAGCCGAGCGGTGAGACCCCGGACGACAGCGATTCGTCGGACGACTGAGCGGGCGGGGTCCGTGAACGGCGAAGGGGCGCCTCCCGCGTACGGGGGCGCCCCTTTTTCGTGCGGGTGACCGTGCCGGTGCGCTACAGCGCCACGCCGAGCAGCGCGTCCACCGCCCGCGAGACGATGCCGGGGGCACCGATGTCGGTGCCGCCCGTCCGCTCCTGGAGGGCGGCCCAGCGGTCGACGGCGGCCAGCGCGGCGGGCGCGTCGAGGTCGGCGGCGAGCGCCTCGCGCAGCTCCTCGACGAGCGCCTCGGCGGGCGGTCCGTCGGGGCGCGAGACGGCGGCGCGCCAGCGGCCGAGCCGGGCCTCGGCGTCCGCCAGCACCTGGTCGGTCCACTCCCAGTCGGCGCGATAGTGGTGGGCGAGGAGGGCGAGCCGGATGGCGGCGGGGTCGACGCCGTCCTGGCGGAGCCGGGAGACGAAGACGAGGTTGCCCTTGGACTTGGACATCTTCTCGCCGTCGAGGGCGACCATGCCGGCGTGCACGTACGCCTTGGCCATGGGGAACTCGCCGGTGAGCGCCTGGGCGTGCGAGGCGCCCATCTCGTGGTGCGGGAAGGCGAGGTCGGAACCGCCGCCCTGCACGTCGAAGCCCATGCCCAGGTGGTCCAGGGCGATGGCCACGCACTCGATGTGCCAGCCGGGCCGGCCGCGGCCGAGCGAGCCGCCGTCCCAGCTGGGCTCGCCCTCGCGGGCGGCCATCCACAGCATGGGGTCGAGCGGGTTCTTCTTGCCCGGGCGGTCCGGGTCGCCGCCGCGCTCGGCGGACAGCTGCCGCATGGTCGCGACGTCCAGGTTCGCCACCTTGCCGAAGTCCGGGTCGGCCTCGACGGAGAAGTAGACGTCGCCGTCGAGTTCGTAGGCCGCGCCCGCGTCCCGCAGCCGCTCGACGAGCGGGACGATGCCGGGTATCGCCTCGACGGCGCCTATGTAGTGCTGCGGCGGGAGCATCCGCAGGGCCGTCATGTCCTCGCGGAAGAGGGCCGTCTCCTTCTCGGCGAGGGCGACCCAGTCGACGCCGTCGCGTTCGGCCCGCTCCAGGAGGGGGTCGTCGACGTCGGTCACGTTCTGGACGTAGTGAACCTGCCGCTTGGTGTCGAGCCACACGCGCTGGACGAGGTCGAACGCGTTGTAGGTCGCCGCGTGACCGATGTGGGTCGCGTCGTACGGCGTGATGCCGCAGACGTAGATACGGGCGACGGGACCGGGGTCGAGGGAGACCGTACCGCCGGTCGCGGTGTCGTGGATCCTCAGGTCGCGGCCCTGACCAGGCAGGGCGGGGACCTCGGAAGCGGGCCAGGCATGCATGTCATGAGCGTAACCGGACGGAAGTTGCGCGTACGAACCGGAGCGGACCAGATGGCCGGGAAGGCGCTCTTGCGGGTCGGGATCCGGTGTGCGCGACGGCGCCCGCGGCCCTCCCGCGCGCGGGTGGTCGAGGTCCTAGACCGGTGGCCAGGGGATCGCCGGCCACTCGCCGCTCGGCTCGGGGTGCGTCCCGGACTCGAGCAGGGCCTCGGTCCGCGCGCGGGTGGCGTCGAGTTCCGCGGGCGTGATGAGCCCGCTCAGCGTGGCAGCGAGCCGTCCGCCGTCCTCCAGGGCGCTCCTGAGGCCCCGCAGGACCTCGACGGCCTCCGCGGTCAGGGGCTGCCCGGCCCAGCCCCACAGGAGCGTGCGCAGCTTGTTCTCGGCGTTGAAGGTGACGCCGTGGTCGATGCCGTACAGGCGGCCCTCGGCGGTGGGCAGCAGGTGGCCGCCCTTGCGGTCGGCGTTGTTGATCACCGCGTCGAGCACGGCGAGCCGGCGCAGCCGTTCGTCGTCGGCGTGCACGAGCAGCGCGGTCCGGCCCTCGCCGACCTCCGCGAAGCCGATCGCCTTCCAGCCCGGCCCGGGCTCCTCGCCGTCCACCAGCGCGAGCAGCTCGGACTCCGGGGCCGTCTCGACCCAGAGCTGGCACATGCCCTCGCCGTACGGTCCGTCCCGCAGCACGGTGGGCGGGACGAGGTCCCATCCGGTGGCCCGGGAGACCTCGTAGGCGGCGACCTCGCGCCGGGCGAGGGACCCGTCGGGGAAGTCCCACAGGGGCCGCTCCCCCGCCACCGGCTTGTAGACGCAGGCGGCCTCGCGGCCCTCGTGCGCGACGGTGCAGTACAGGGCCGCGTTCGAGGCGTCGCGGATGCGCCCGCGGACCGTGAGCGCGCCGTGGGCGAGGAGGTCGGCGAGGGCGGGGTCGGCGGTCGTCACGCTCCCCGGCGGTATCCGTTCTGGCGCGGACATACGTGTCCTTCCGGGTCGAGCGGCAGGCTGCACAGCGGGCACGGCGGCCGGCCGGCGTTGACGACGTCGAGGGCGCGCTTGGCGAAGGCTCTCGCCTGGGCGCCGGTGAGGCGGACCCGCAGCATCGGGGGCCCGTTCTCCTCGTCCTGGAGGAGCCGTTCCTCGGCCTCGGCGAGGTCCTCCTCGGAGTCGGCCTCGAGTTCCACGAGGGCCTGCGCCTCGACGATCATGCGCTGTTCCTCGCCGTCCCAGGCGAGGGCCATGGTGCCGACCCGGAACTCCTCCTCGATCGGGGTGTCGAGGGGAGCGGTGTCGCTGTTCTCGGTGGGCGAGACCGCGGGCACCATGGCGCTGCCGCCGCTGCGGCGCACGACCTCGTCCAGCAGTTCGTCCATGCGCTCGGCGAGCGCGGCGACCTGGGTCTTCTCCAGGGCCACACTGGTCACCCGACCGGCTGCGGTGGCCTGGAGGAAGAAGGTCCGGCGCCCGGGCAGCCCGACCGTACCGGCCACGAAACGGTCCGGGGGGTCGTAGAGGAACACCTGACGGGACACGTCCTGTCTCCATGGAAGTCGTGGGTCATCGTGGTTCTGGGAACGACTGGGGGGACGTCCCTGCGGGTACGCGCGCGTTTGCGGACCGCTTCACCCTACTGCGGCCGACGATCACGGTGCGCCCGCACCGCCCCCGACCGGGGCGTCCCCCGTGGTCGGCTCCTCGCGCGGCGCCAGGGAGGCGAGATCGCCGGTGTCGCCGAGACGCACGAGAAAGGGACGCAGCCGGGTGTAACGGATCGCGGTGATGGAACAAGGTTCCACAGAGATCCGCTGGAAGAGGTCGAGATGAAGTCCGAGTGCGTCCGCGACGAGCGACTTGATGATGTCGCCGTGCGAGCACATGAGATAGACGGCGTCGGCGCCGTGGTCGCGCTCCACGCGCGCGTTCCACTCGCGCACCGCCTCGGCGGCGCGCGTCTGCATGCTCCGCAGGGACTCGCCGCCGGGGAAGGCGGCCGCGGAGGGGTGCGACTGCACGACCTCCATCAGCGGCTCGTCCATGAGCTCGGCGAGCTTGCGCCCCGACCAGTCACCGTAGTGGCACTCCCCGATCCGCTCGTCGGTGTGGGCGCGCAGCCCGGGGCGGGCGTCGAGGAGGGGTCGCAGGGTCTCCTGGCAGCGCTGAAGCGGGCTCGCCACCACCTCACTGATCGGCAGTCCCTCGAGCCTGCCGGGCAGCGCGGCGGCCTGTGCCGTGCCGCGCTCGTCGAGGGCGACGCCGGGCGTCCAGCCGGCGAGCACTGCGGAGGTGTTGGCGGTGGACCGGCCGTGCCGGACGAGGATCAACGTGGGCATGCGGCCCAGGGTAGGCGCACGCGCGTGTGCGCCGGTGGGCGCTCGAAGGGAGACAACGACCGGTGATCGTGGACTGCGCCATCTACCGCGAGGGACGTCGCACGGAGGGTCCGGAGGACTTCTCCGACGCCGTGGACGCGGCACGGGCCGGGGGCGGCTTCGTCTGGGTCGGGCTGCACGAGCCCACCGAGAAGGAGTTCGACCTCGTCACGCGGGAGTTCGGGCTGCACCCGCTCGCCGTCGAGGACGCCCTCAAGGCCCACCAGCGGCCCAAGCTGGAGGTGTACGACGACTCGCTGTTCCTGGTGTTCAAGCCCGTCGTCTACGAGCCCGAGAGCGACACGGTCTCCTCCGGCGAGGTGATGGTCTTCCTCGGCGACTCCTTCGTGGTGACCGTCCGGCACGGCGAGGGCGCGCCGCTGGCCGCCGTGCGGCACCGGCTCGAGCACGAGCGCAAGCTGCTCGCCAAGGGGCCCACGGCGGTGGTGTACGCGATCGCCGACGCGACCGTGGACCACTACCTGGACGTGGCGACGGAGTTGCAGACCGACCTGGAGGAACTGGAGGCGGAGGTGTTCTCGCCGGACGGCGGCGGTTCGCGCAACACCGCGTCGCGGATCTACACCTTCAAGCGGCAGATCCTGGAGTTCCGCCGGGCCACGGGCCCGCTGGGGCCGCCGCTGGCCCGGCTGGCGGGCGGCGCGTCCGGCCCCGGGGTGCCCTTCGTGAACGACAAGGCGCGGCCCTTCTTCCGGGACGTGAGCGACCACCTCACGCGCGTGAACGAGTCCGTGGAGGGGCTGGACCGGCTGGTGACGGACATCCTCTCGGCGCATCTGGCGCAGATGAGCGTCCGGCAGAACGACGACATGCGGAAGATCTCGGCGTGGGCCGCCATGGCCGCCGTCCCCACGATGATCGCGGGGATCTACGGCATGAACTTCGAGCACATGCCGGAGCTGCACTGGGTGTGGTCGTATCCGGCGGTGATCGTGGTGATGGGCGTGCTGGAACTGCTGCTGTTCCGCCTGTTCAAGCGCCGCGGCTGGCTGTAGGACCGGTCCCCGGGGCTGCCGCGCGCCCGGGCGCCGGGCGGGGCGGGGCGACCGGTGCGGGCCCACGGCGAGGGCGGCCGCCGCGGCAACCGCGGCGGTTCGGCCCGCGGCGGGGACGGCCGGTCCGGGCCGCCCGCGGGCCCGCTCGGCCGGCGGGGCGGCTCAGGCGTACTCGGGGGCCGTGGTCGCGGGGCCCCCGAGCGGGTCGCGGCGTGCGGGCGTCGCCAGGGAGACCATCCGCCGCCAGCCGGCGAACCGCTCCCACGCGTACACGGCGTGGATGCCCGCCGCGAGGAGGACCGCGCGCGCCCTGGACCAGCCCAGGATGCGGCCCATGTGGGCCATGACGGCCAGGCTCACGTCGCGGTAGACGCGGATCTCGGCGAGCGCGCACGCGCGCAGGGTCCGCTGGATGGCGGCGCCGTGCCCCGCGCGGGCGAGGCGCAGCAGCTCCTCGTGGCAGTAGGCCAGGTGGTTGTCCTCGTCGTCGGCGATCATCCTGACCGCGCGGCCGATGTCGGGGTGGTCGGCGAAGTGCCTGCGCAGCAGGGCCATCTGTTCGGCGGCGCGCTGTTCCGTGACCCGGCTGTGGGACAGGTACGTGACGAGGTCCGCCACGGTCAGGGGCCGTTCGCCCCGGAGGCGGTCGTGGGACAGGCCGATGCCGCCGCGCTCCAGGAGCATCGTGTAGTCGGTGTCGGGCGGAACCGGCACCGGCTCGAGGCCGCGCCTGCGCATCAGCGCGCGGAAGATCCGCCCGTGTTTGTCCTCGTCGGCGCCGTGCCGGGCGATCCTGGGGGCGAGTCGTCGTTCATCCGGCGGGACGAGCGCGGCGATCCGGGCGTTCTCCCAGCCTCCCTGCGACTCGCCGCCGGCCGCGATGGAGCAGAAGAGGGCGAAGGACGCGTCGTCGTCGATGATCTCCTGGAACAGACTCTTGGCCGAAAGCATCGTGGGGCCCCTCTCCGCACTGCGCAGGATTCCGCAACATGTCGCCGGGTTCCGCAAGGTTCCGCAAGGAACGAGTCAAGTGCGGGCCGTCGGGCGCTGCAACAGCAGTGTCGGCGGACTCGGCCGAAAGAGGGATGCGGGCCGTCGTCCGGAGGGCGTAACCGCGCGTCGCGCGGCGCGTTGTTCTCCGTGACGGCCGTGGCGGGGAAGACCCCCGAGCCCCCACCACGGCCGCTGAAATCCTTCCGCGCGACGCGCTCGCGCGTCGCTCCGCGCGGGCTTCCTCCGCGTGATGCTCCGCGCGGGCTTCCTGCGTCGGGTTACGCCAGGCCGGCCAGCTCCGCGGCCTGCACGCCCGCCCGCAGCGAGGCGAGCCGCTCCTCCAGGGCGAAGCCCGCCGGGGCCAGGGTGAGGGTGGTGACGCCGGCGGCCGCGTAGGCCTTCATCCGGTCGGCGATGCGCTCCACCGAGCCGAGCAGCGTGGTGCGGTCGATCAGCTCGTGGGGCACCGCGGCCGCCGCTCCCTGCTTGTCGCCGGACAGGTACTTGTCCTGGATCTCGGCGGCCGCCGCCTCGTACCCCATCCGCTGCGCGAGCTGGTTGTAGAAGTTCTGCTTGCGGCTGCCCATGCCGCCGACGTAGAGCGCGGTGTAGGGGCGGAAGGTGTCGGCGAGCCGCTCGACGTCCTTGTCCTCGCCGAGCGCCAGCGGCAGCGTCGGGCAGACGTCGAAGCCGTCCAGGGTCTTGCCCGCCTTCTCGCGTCCGGCCCGCAGGTGCCTGATCGCGGTGTCCTCCAGGTGGTCGGCGGAGGGGAAGATGAGCAGCGCGCCGTCGGCGATCTCGCCGGTCTGCTCCAGGTTCTTCGGGCCGATCGCCGCGATGTACAGCGGGATGTGCTCGCGCTCCGGGTGCACGGTCAGCTTGATCGGCTTGCCCGGGCCGTCCGGCAGCGGCAGCGTCCAGTGCTCGCCCTCGTACGACAGCCGCTCGCGCGTCATCGCCTTGCGGACGATCTCGACGTACTCGCGGGTGCGGGCGAGCGGCTTGTCGAACTTGACGCCGTACCAGCCCTCGGAGACCTGCGGCCCGGAGACGCCGAGGCCGAGGCGGAAGCGGCCGCCGGAGAGCGAGTCGAGCGTGGCGGCGGTCATGGCGGTCATGGCGGGCTGCCGCGCGGGGATCTGGAAGATGGCCGAGCCGACGTCGATGCGCTCGGTCTGGGCGGCGACCCAGGTCAGCACGGTGGCCGCGTCCGAACCGTAGGCCTCGGCGGCCCAGCAGACGGCGTACCCGAGGCGGTCGGCCTCCTGGGCGACGGCGAGGTTGTCGCCGTCCATTCCGGCACCCCAGTAGCCGAGGTTGATCCCGAGCTGCATGGCCGATCCCCTTACTCATCAGTAACGACGCTGTTGCGCAGACCTTAGCGCGGGGGGCGTGGGCCCGGGAGTGCGGTGTGGCGAGGGTCGCGCGGACCGGCGCCGGCGTCGCTGCCTGCGCGGAACCCGTTTCCCCGTCCCCGGATCCGGTTGTCCACAGGCAACCCACTGCCCAGTTCTGGCCAGTAATCTCGGCGTCCATGGAGCAGAGGCATCTCGGCCGCACCGGCCTGCGCGTGTCCCGCATCGGGCTCGGCACCCTCACCTGGGGACGCGACACCGACGAGCACGACGCCGCGGACGTCATGAAGACGTTCTGGGAGGCGGGCGGGACCCTCGTCGACACGGCCGACGTGTACGGCGACGGGGACGCCGAGTACCTGCTCGGGCGGCTCATGGAAGGGCTGGTGCCGCGCCGGGACCTGGTCATCTCGACGAAGGCGGGGAGCGTGCCCGACCCCGACCGGCGCTACGACGGCTCGCGGGGTCATCTGCTCGCCGCGCTCGACGCCTCCCTCTCCCGGCTGGGCACGGACCATGTCGACATCTGGCAGGTGCACGCCTTCGACCCGGACACGCCGCTGGAGGAGACTCTTCAGGCTCTCGACATCGCCGTCTCCAGCGGGCGCGCCCGGTACGCGGGCGTCTCCAACTTCTGCGGCTGGCAGCTGGCCAAGGCGGCCGCCTGGCAGCTCGCCGCGCCGGGCGCCCGGACGCGACTGGCGGCGACGCAGATGGAGTACTCGCTGCTGCAACGGGGCATCGAGCGCGAGGTGCTGCCGGCCGCGCTCGACCTGGGCGTCGGCCTGCTGCCCTCCTCCCCGCTCGGCCGGGGCGTCCTCACGGGCAAGTACCGGGGCGACGCGCTGCCGCCCGACTCGCGCGGCGCCTCGGACCACTTCGCACGGTTCGTCGAGCCCTACCTCGACGACACCGCGAGCCGCATCGTCGACGCCGTGGCGACCGCGGCGGACGGACTGGCGGTGACTCCCCTCCAGGTCGCCCTGGCCTGGGTCCGCGACCGGCCCGGCGTGGCCGCCCCCATCGTCGGCGCGCGCAACGCGCAGCAGCTCACGGCGGCTTTGTCAGTGGAGGCGCTTAGTCTTCCTGACGAGATCTGCCGGGCCCTCGACGACGTGTCGGCGCCCGTGCACCGCTATCCCGATCACGACTGGAGCACGCTGTGAGCACGGAGCCGGAATCCCCGCAGAGCACGGAGAACGCCACGACGGCGGGGCCGGACGCCGCCGAGGAGCCCGGGACGCCGGCCACCCCTGCTCCGGCACAGCCCGGCCCGGCCGCCGCCGAGGACACGCACCCCGGGGCGGACGCCGCCGGGGACCCGACCGAGGCCCGACCGGACCGCCCCGACGTTCCCTCCGGCGACCGTCCGGACGACCGGCCCGACCGCGCGGCCGCGGGAGTGCCCGCGGACGACGCCGAAGCCGCGGGCACCGACACGGAAGCCTCCGCCTCCTCCGTCGCCGACGACGGGAGCGGGAGCGACAGCAGCGACGGCGAGGCTGCCGCGGCCGCGGCCGCCGGGGCCGACGCGGCGGAGGCCGCCGCGCAGCTCTCCGAGGCACAGGCCGAACTCGCCGCGCAGAAGCTGGAGCGGGAGCGGATCGAGCGGCGCAAGGCCGAGAAGGCGGCGCCCATCGCCGCCGGGGCCAAGCTCAGCGGGAAGGCCGCCGACCTGCTGGCGGCGGTGCGTGCGGTGGAGGGCGGGGCCACGCCCCCGGCCACGGTCTTCGGCGCGGAAGCCGCCCCGCGCCGCCCCGCGCCCGAGCCGGTCCGGCGGCCGCGGCCCGCGACCGCCGAGGCCCTTCCCCCGGCCCCCGCGGCCGACGCCGTCGAGGGGGTGCGGCGCGTGCTGGCCGCCGGCGGCGCGCCCGAGGCCCTCGCGTCGCAGGCCGCCGTCGTGCTGGGCGAGGCCGCCGAGGACGTCCTGCGGGAGGATCCGTGGCAGTTGCTGCGCGTCCCCGGGGTGCGCCCCGAGCAGGCCGACGGGTTCGCGCGGGCGTTGCTCGGCCCCGAGTGCGCCCCCGGTGACGAGCGGCGCGGCCGCGCCGTGACGGTCTGGCTGCTGGAGCAGGCCGCGCTGGCCGGGCACACCGCGCTGGAGCTGCCCACGCTCACCGCCGCTCTCGCCCGGCAGGGGGTGCCGGACGCGGACGCGGCCGTGCAGAACGCCCTGGCCGAGGGAGAGGCGCTGGCCTTCCAGGACGCCCTGGACTCGCCCGCGGCGGACCGGTCGGCGGCGGACACCGCGCCGGGCCGGGCGGGCGCACCGGGGACGCACGATGCGCCAGGCGCTCAGGACGGGCAGGGTGAACGGGGCGAACGGGGCGAGCAGGGCGAGGACGGCCGCGAGGGCGAGGAGAGCGGACCGGTCCGCGTCCTGGTCGGCCTGGAGCGGTACGCGCTCGCCGAGGAGAGCCTGGCCGACGCCCTGGCGCGCGTGGTCAACTCCCTGGCCAAGGAGGCGTCCGGGGCGTGGGAGCCGGCGGCCGCCGCCGCGTCCGGCAGCGGCGCGGAGCTGATCCGCGCCGTGGCCGGACACGGCCTGGTGCTGCACACCGGGGGCGAGGCCGCCCGTGCCGAACCCGCCGCGCTGCTCACGGCGGTCCGCGGGCTCGGGCTGCGGGCCGTCGCCGCCTGTCACACCCCCGACGGCCGGCGCCGGTTCGCGGCCCTCCTGGGCGAGGCGGCGGCGGACGGCGCGGTGGTGACCGTCCCCGGTCTCCTCTCCGGCGCCGAGGGTCCCGGCCGGGACGGCGAGGGGGCCTTCGCGCTCGACCTGCTGATCCTGCTCGACGCGCCGCAGCTGGACGTGGAGAGCGCCGCGATGCTGGTCGAGTCCCTGCCGGACGGGGCCCGGCTGGTGCTCAGCGGCGACCCGGCGGTGCTGTGGTCGGCGGGGCCCGGCCGGGTCTTCGCCGACCTCGTCGCGGCGCGGGCCTGCCCGCAGGTCGCCTCGCGCGTCCCCGACCCCGGTCCGCTGGGCGAACTCGTCTCGGGCGTCGGGATCGGCGAGCTGAACCAGGTGGACGCGCCGGGCAAGGAGATCGTGATCGTGCCGGTGCGCGACGCGGGCGAGGCCGTGCACCGCACCGTGCAGCTCCTCGCCGACTCGGTGCCGCGCGCTTTCGGGATCACGTCCGACGAAGCGGTGGTGATCACCCCGGGGCACGGGGGCGCGGCCGGCACCCGGGCGCTCAACGCCGCGCTCAAAGAACGGCTCAATCCCGGCCCCGGCCGCTTCGGCGGATTCGACCCCGGCGACCGGATCGCCCACTCCCCCGCGCCGGGCCGCACGGTGACGGGCCGGGTGGTGACGGCCGACGCCGAGGGGCTGCACCTGACCTGCGCGGACGTCTCCGTGGTCGTCCCGAGGGAGCGGGTGGAGCAGACCGTGCGGCACGGGTGGGCGCTCACCGCGCACCAGGCGGTGGGCAGCCGGTGGGCGGCGGCGGTCGTCGTGCTGCCCGGTGACGCGGCGCAGGCCCTGTCCCGCCCCTGGGTGTACACGGCCTTCGGCCGGGCGGAGCGCCATCTGTCCGTGGTGCACGGTGTGGAGCAGGCCCTGCCCCGAGCGGTCGCCGAGGCGCAGGCGAAACCGCGGACGACCCGCCTGCCGGCGCTGCTGCGCACCCAGCTCCCGACGGCGCGCTAGCACGGACGGCGGCGGTCGCGAGGGGAGGAACCCCCTCGCGACCGCCGCCGTCCGACGCGGGTCGTCCCGACGCGCGCCTTCGCGGGCGCGTCGGCTAGCGGTCCGCGTCCAGCGTCTCCAGTTCCTCGTCCTCGACGTCGTCCGCCAGGTCGTCGTCGGTGTCGTCGTCGAGCTCGTCGAAGACCGCGCTCACGTCGAACCGGCAGACCACACGCCCGGGGTCGGCGTCGTCGAACGGCGCCTCGAGCCACTCCCCCGGCTCGGCCGCCTCGTCCGCGGCCAGCACCCACAGCGTGGAGTCGCCCTCCTCCAGGCCGAACTCCTTGTGCCGGGAGGCGATCTCGTCCGCTTCGAACTCGCCGAACAGGATGCCCAGCGCACCGTGCACCGTGCTCGCGACCTCGCCCTCCACGGCGTCCTCGTCCGCCGCCTCCACCCGCTGGGCCTGCGCCAGCAGCCGCTGCGGCGCGGCGACGGCGTAGTCGCGGCGGATGAGCACGCTCAGCGCGTTCGGCTCCTCGGGCCCCGCGTAGGGCGGCAGGGAGTCCTCCGCGCCCGGAATCTCGAAGGGCGTGACCTCGTCGTATCGGTCGTACAGCAGTTCGTCGTACACCTCGGCGGCCGCGGCCAGTTCGTTGAACGCCTCGTTGACAGCCGGGTCGTCCTCTCCCGTCCTGCGTTCGACCGCGGCCAGGTGGCGGTCGAGCGCGGTCTTGACCGCCTCGGCGGCGGCGCGTACCTCGGCAGCGGTGGGCTGCGCAGCATCAGACATAGTGCAGACGCTATCCGTACCGGGCCCCAGCCCGCACAATAGATGCGATGCCGGAATACGAATTCGTCGACGTCTACGTGCCGCGCGGGGTCTCCCGCAAGGAGGCGACGCGACTGCTGACCGACCATGCCGAGTACGGACACTGGGAGTTGGACCGCCTGAGCCTGCTGCGTGACGGCAGCCGCAGGGTGCGGTTGCGCCGGCGGATCATCCGCCAGGTGCGTGCCACATGGTGAGGTGACGGACGCAGAACGGAGCGGGCCCCGCCGACGCGGGGCCCGCTCCGTCGTGGGCGCCCCCGCGGCCTACGCGGAGGGACGCGCCTTGCGGTAGAGCACCGCTCCCGCGAGCAGCGCGCCGGCGCCGACCGGCAGGACGAGACCCATCGGCATCTCGCTGCCCGTGTGCGCGAGCTGCGCGGCGTGGGCGGCGGGCCGGTGGACGGAGGAGGCGCCGACCGGCGTCACGTGCCCGGGGGTGGACGGCACGCCGCCGGGGTGCGACGGGCTGGACTCGCCCGGCTTGCCGTGGTCGTGGCCACCGGGCTTGCCGGGGGTCTCGTGGCCCCGGGACGGCGGCGTGTGCATGCCGCTGTCGTTGGCGCAGTCGTTGCCGAAGCTCGGGTTGAGGATCCCGACGACGTCGACGCTGTTGCCGCACACGTTCACCGGCACGTCGATCGGCGCCTGGACGTGGTTGCCGGAGCCGACGCCCGGCGACCCGCCGGTGTGGCCGCCCGCGTGCGCGCCGCCGGAGCCGCTCTGCGCGCCGGAGCCGCCGTGGCCGCCGTGCCCACCCGCGTGGCCGCCGCCGTGACCTCCGTTGTGGCCGCCGTGGTGACCTCCGGCGTGGTTCCCGCCATGGCTGCCGGTGTGGCCGCCGCCCCGGTGCTCGCCGTATCCGCGCGAGGGGGCGCCGCCGCCCTTGTTGGCGCAGGAGTTGCCGAAGGTGGGGTTGAGCGCCCCGACGACGTCGACGGTGTTGCCGCACACGTTGACGGGAACGTTGACCGGCGCCTGCACCGAGTTGCCGGACAGGACGCCGGGCGAGTCGGTGGCGTAGCCGTTCGCGCCGGCGTCGGCGTGGGCGTAGCCGCCGGCGGCGGCGATCACCCCCGTTGCCGCCGCCACGGTCATGAGGCTTTTGCGGGTGACCTGTCGCATTGCTGAATCCCTGCTTTCCATTTCGTCCGCGTCCCGAATCGCTCGCATCATTGCAGCTGTTCGATTTGTTCGGGATTTTCGAAGTCTTCGGCCTTTCCTTCGGGAAAAGACCGGTCGGCCCCGGAGCGCATGGGGTGCGCTCCGGGGCCGACGGTGTGGACGACCCCTCAGCGGGTCGACGTCAGTCGTTGACGCAGGTGTTGCCGAAGGCGGGGTTCAGCAGCCCGATCACCGAGATCGTGTTGCCGCAGACGTTCACCGGGACATGCACGGGAACCTGGATGACGTTGCCGGACACCACACCCGGGGAGCCCACCGCGGCACCCTGGGCACCGGCGTCGGCGACGGCGAGGCCCGCACCCGCGAGAACCAGCCCACCAGTGGCAGCCGCAGCAGCGACGACCTTCTTGATCATTATTCCTCCTTGTTGGCAAAGCGACCCCAAGCAGCGGATCGCATGTCACCAGTAACGAGGCGGAATTAATGAGGCTACGAGTTTATCGGCGCATTCACCCTTCCCAGTCGCGTCCGTACACGCGGCCGATTTTTCCGGCCCGGTCGAAGTCCGGCAAAGGTCGTTTCACCCGGACATCTCAGGAGGCGTCGATGAAGCGGTCCAGCACGCGCACGCCGAACTTCAGCCCGTCCACCGGCACGCGCTCGTCGACGCCGTGGAACATCCCGGCGAAGTCGAGCTCCGGCGGCAGCTTGAGCGGGGCGAAGCCGAACCCGCGGATGCCGAGGTCGTCGAAGGACTTGGCGTCGGTACCGCCCGAGAGCATGTACGGCACGGCCTTCGCCGTCGGGTCCTCGGCGAGCAGCGAGGACTGCATCGCCTCGACCAGCGCCCCGTCGAAGGACGTCTCCAGCGCCTTGTCGGAGTGCACGTCCTCGCGGCGCACGTTCGGGCCGAGGATCCGGTCGAGGTCGGCCAGGAACTCGTCCTCGTGCCCGGGGAGGAACCGCCCGTCGACATGCGCGGTGGCCTCGCCCGGGATGACGTTCACCTTGTAGCCGGCGCCCAGCTGGGTCGGGTTGGCGGTGTTGCTCAGGGTCGCGCCGATCAGCTTGGCGATGCCGCCGAGGCGGGCCAGCGTCGACTGCATGTCCTCGGGGTCCAGCGGGGTGCCCAGCGCGTCGCCGAGCTCGTCGAGGAAGGCCCGGGTCGTCTTGGTGACGCGCACGGGGAACGTGTGCCGGCCGAGCCGCGCGACGGCCTCGGACAGCTCGGTGATGGCGTTGTCCCGGTGGATCATCGAGCCGTGCCCGGCGGTGCCGGCCACGGTCAGCTTCATCCAGTGCATGCCCTTCTCGGCCGTCTGGATCAGGTAGAGCCGGCGCTCCTCGCTCACCGTGAACGAGAACCCGCCCACCTCGCTGATCGCCTCGGTGACGCCGTCGAACAGGTGGCGGTGGTGGTCGACGAGGTGGCGTGCTCCGTACGTGCCGCCGGCCTCCTCGTCGGCGAGGAAGGCCAGCACGATGTCACGCGGGGGCCGGCGCCCGGAGCGCAGCCGGTCGCGGACGACGGCCAGCGTCATCGCGTCCATGTCCTTCATGTCGACCGCGCCCCGGCCCCACACGCAGCCGTCGGCGACCTCGCCCGAGAAGGGGTGGTGGGTCCAGTCGGCCGCGTTGGCCGGGACGACGTCGAGGTGACCGTGGATGAGCAGGGCGGGCCTCGACGGGTCCTCGCCCGCGATACGGGCCACCGTGGAGGCGCGGCCGGGGTGGGACTCGAAGATCTCCGGCTCCAGGCCCACCTCGGCGAGCTTCTCGGCGACCCACTCGGCCGCCTTGCGTTCACCCGGGCCCGAGTGGTCGCCGTAGTTGCTGGTGTCGAACCGGATCAGCTCGCGGCAGAGGTCCACGACCTCGTCCTCGCCGGTGACGCCCCTGGCCGTGTCGTCCGTCGCGCTCACGCTGGTTCCTCCCGCTGTCACTGCTGGTGGGTCCCCCTCATCCTCCCCCTCCCCGGGGCC
>NZ_JAHHIT010000115.1 GCF_024539675.1 Streptomyces hilarionis
GGCGGGGACGCGACGGCCGACGACGGGGCGGGCGAGGCGGACGACGAGGGGGCGTCGGAGACCGTCACGGCGACGGTGGCCTCGTCCGTCGGCTTCCCGGGCTTGCCGTCGTCCCCGGCGGAGCAGCCGGCCAGAGCCAGCGCCGCCACGGTCGCGCACACGATCGCCGAGCTCCGAGCGAGCACGTCGTCCTCCTTGAGAGTCGTTGCCTCCGCATACCCGTCATCCTGCCCCGCCACGCCCCGAGTTCACGGGGCGCGGCCGCGTCTCCCGCGCGGCGAGCGGTCGCCGCGGGGACGCGGGGCCCGGCACGTCACCGGCCCGGGCCGCGGTGGCGTCGCTTGCGGACGGCCCCGGGAAGCGGGCAGGGTTCCGTGCCGTGGCCACCTTGCTGATCGTCCATCACACCCCCTCGCCGCACTGCCAGGCCCTTTTCGAGGCCGTCGTCGCGGGAGCGACGGCACCGGAGATCGAGGGCGTGCGCGTCGAGCGCCGAGCGGCCCTCGCCGCGACCGCCTCCGACGTCCTGGCGGCCGACGCGTTTGTGCTGGGCACGCCGGCCAACCTCGGGTACATGTCCGGAGCGCTCAAGCACTTCTTCGACCAGATCTACTATCCGTGCCTGGACGCCACCCGCGGCCGGTCCTTCGGCTACTACGTGCACGGCGGCAACGACGTCACGGGAGCGGTGCGCGCCGTCGAGACCGTCACCACGGGGCTGGGCTGGCGGCGCGCGGCCGAGCAGGTCACCGTCACCGGGGAGCCGGGCCGAAGCGACCTGGAGGCCTGCTGGGAACTCGGAGCGACCCTCGCGGCCGGGCTCATGGACTGAACCGGCGCGGGCCCGGGCCACGGCGGCCGCCCGGGCCCGGGTGAGGAGATCAGTTCCAGAGCGAGTACGTCACCACCCGGCCGACGTGCGCCGGCCTGTCCTTCGGATAGAACAGTGTGATCCGGGTGTAGTGCTGCACGTGGGGGCGCTTCTTCCAGGGCTGCGGCCGGTCCAGTTTGACCACGACGGCGTACCGGTGGAAGCGACCGGCCGCGCAGTACGGGACGCAGTCGTTGACGACGTTGACCCCGTTGGCCCGCGCCGAGCGCGCGCCCCAGTTGTACCAGTGCAGCGACGCGAGACGGCTGTTGCCGTCGCCGCAGGCCAGGATGAAGCGGGCGGGCCGCACCTTGGCCTGCCCGAAGCAGTCGACCAGGACCGGCGGGGCCTGCCGCGCCACCGCCGGACGTGCCGCGGGCGGTGAGGAGGCCGGTGCGGCCGCCGTCGAGCCGACGGTCGCCGTGAGGCCCAGCGCCGCACAGATCGTGACCGCTGTTCGCGTCAGGTGTCGCATGTGTCGCATGTCCGCTCCCACCCGTCCGGACGGGTGGCGCGCCGGTGTGCCGCGTCCCGTCGGGGTCCTGTACCGACGCTACGACCACGAGCGGAAGGCGACCACTCGAACGGCCCTGAGCCGGGGCGCGCGGCGGCGACCACCCCTCGGTCACGGTATCCGCGGGAGGCGCCGCGCGACGTCCGCGGGCGCGCCGCGGCGCGTCGCCGGGTCGCCGTCGCCGCCCTCGGCCGGGCCGTCCGTCACGAGGACGACGATGTCGTCCGCGTCGCTCCACACCCGGGTGGAGGACTTCGCCGGGTTGAGGCGGACCCGGTGGCCGGTGGGCGCGGTGGGGTCGTGGCAGCGGTAGCCGATCGCGCACTCGCCCCGCTCGCGGGCCGCCGCCACGACGGTGGCGAACGAGACGGCCCGGTCCGTCGGCGCGTAACGAGGCGCGGGGCGCAGGCGCAGGGCACTGCCGCCCGCGGAGAACAGCTCCTCGAACACCGCGGCGAGCCGGCCGTTCTGCGCGACCTGCGCCATGAGCAGCCCCGTCAGCTGCCCGCCGACCACCGCCTCAGAGCCGGGGCCGAGCGGGGCCAGGGCACGGTTGCGCTCGTCGGCGAGTTCCACGACCACCGGCGTCGCGCGGCCCGACTCCTGCGCCAGGGCCCGCAGGAGGAGCAGTACGAGCAGGGTGCGGTCGTCGGGCCGCTCGGCGTGCTCCCCGCCCTCCGGGGCGAGCACGATGACCCGGTCGTAGGAGTCCGGGGCGAGCGCACGCACCGACGAGGGGTCGGCCGGATCGGCGACGCCGAAGGTCACGGTGAGCCCCTCGACCGGTTCCACGGACCCGCGCGGCTGCGGCAGCGGCGGAGGCGGTGGTGCCGACGGCAGGGGCGCGGGAGGCGCGTGCTCCGTCGGATGTGTGACGACGTGGAGCAGCGACCCGGGCCGGGCGGCGCGGCCGAGCTGGTCCACGAGGTGGGGAGCCCGGCGGTTCCAGCCGAGCAGCAGAAAGCGGGACGGCTCGTCCGGGCGACGGCAGCCCGCCGTCGCCGCCGACGGGTCCACGAGGCTCCTGCCGTCCTCCCAGCGCAGGGCGGAGTCGTCGGGCGCGACGACCACGAGGCGGTCCTTTGCCGCGAGCACGGTGTGCGCCGGCGGGTTGAGCAGGGGAGTGCCGCCCGCGCGCACCAGCCCGGCCACGGCGGCCGTCGCACAGTCGAGCAGGACGTCGCCGAACGGACGTCCTGCCTGCTCGGGAGCGGCGGCGAGGTGGAACTCCTCGCCGGCGAAGTCGAGGAGCTCGCGCAGCACCGGCGTGAGGCCGGGGTGGAGAGCCGCCTGCGCGATCAGCCCCGCCGCCGTCCGGTCCGACTCCAGGACGACGCCCCGCGCTCCCGCGGCCAGCCGTGCCGCGGTCCGGTACCGCTCGTCGCGGACACAGGCGACCACGGGCGGGCCCGGGTGCGCGCCGAGGACCGCCCGCAGGGCGAGCAGGGTCCGCACCGTCTCGGCGTCCCCCTCGCCGTCCGCGCCGGGCAGGACCAGCACCGAGTGCGCGGATCCGGGACTGACGAGCTCGAGCGCGCCGGGATCGGCCGGGGAGCCGCTGCGGCAGATCAGCCGTGTGCCGCCGGTGGGGCCGAGCGCGGCGGCGAGCGCCTCCTCCATCTCCGTCTTGTCCCGGTCGGCGAGCACCGCCACGGCGCCCCCGCGTCGGCCGACGCGCGCCGCGACGAGCTCGCCGACCACCGTGAACACCTGTTCCGACCAGCCGAGCACCACCGCGTGGCCCGTCTCCACCACCGTGGAGCGCCCTCGGCGCAGTTCGGTGATCCGGTCGGCGAAGCCGGTGGTGATCAGACCGATGAGGGTCGACACGTAGAGCAGGGCCACCAGGCCCAGCAGCACCGACAGGAGCATTCTCGGCGGGGCGCCGCTCACCGTGCCCAGCCGCAGGGTCTCGGCGCTGACCCGCCACACCGCGGTCAGCCGGGCCGCCGGCGAACGGGGTGCGGAAGGGTCCGTCCAGACCATCGCGGCGCTCGCCGGGACGACGATGCCCAGGCAGGTCACGGCGAGCCAGCCCACCAGCCTGCCGGTGCTGGCGGCCAGCGTGTTGTCGAAGCGGTAGCGCATCCGGGCGCGCAACGAGACCGCCCGTCGCCGCTGTCCTTCCACCGTTCCCCCTGTGTCCGCCGCCGATTCCCGTCGACGTCTGAACTCGCAGGGTGCTGTCGGTCGTGCCGCGACACGCCGTGCGGGCGGCGGCATTCACTCTTTCGGGGCGGCGGTCCCCGGACCCGCGGCCGAAAACGTGCGCCGAGCAGGCGGAATCCGCAGAGACCCATGGTCATTTCCAGCCGATCTCTTGGCATTCCCATGACAAGAACCGGCACCGAGTGCCACCCTGCTGCGGAAGTTCACCATTCCTTCACGCCCGCATCATGCGGTGCTCGGACCAGCCACCCCCCACCTCCTTCCACCCGCCTGTCGTGCAGCGCTCCGGGCCGGCCCGTCCCGCCGGTCCGCCCCCACCCGGTCCCCCTCACGGGCCGACCGTCGCACAGAAGGAGAACCCGTTGCCCCGGCGACACAGCCCCACCCTCCGGCGCAGACGCGCCACCGCCCTCGCCCTGACGACCGTCGGCGCCCTGCTGGCCCTGGGCGCTCCCACGGGCGCCGCCGCCGCGGCCCCCGCCGACCCGGGCCCCTCCCGGATCGCCGCCACGCCGCGCGCGGGCGCCGCCGCGACGCCCCTGTCGGCGGCCCGCCGCGCCTCACTGATCAAGGCGGCACAGACCGCCGCCGACGCCACCGCCCGCAGCCTCGCCCTCGGCGCGCAGGAGAAACTGCTCGTCAAGGACGTCGTCCGGGACGCGGACGGCACCACCCACACCCGCTACGAGCGCACCTACGCCGGACTCCCGGTGCTCGGCGGCGACCTGGTCGTCCACTCCGCCGACGGCCGCACCACCGTGTCCTGGGCGAGCGAGGCCACCGTCAAGGTCCCCTCCCTCACCCCGAAGCTCTCCGCGGCCGGCGCCGCCGGCAAGGCCCTCGCCGCCGCGAAGGGCGACGCCGTCACCGCCGCGTCGCAGAAGCGCGCGCCGCGTCTCGTCGTCTGGGCCTCGGCCGGCAAGGCGGTCCTGGCCTGGGAGAGCGTGATCGGCGGAGTCCAGAAGGACGGCACGCCCAGCGAGCTCCAGGTGGTCATCGACGCGACCACGGGCAAGCCGCTCCTCAGCGCCGAGAAGGTCCACACCGGCACCGGCACCGGCCAGTACGTCGGCGAGGTCCCCGTCGGCAGCACCCTGTCGGGATCCACGTACCAGCTCACCGACCCCGACCGGGCCGGGCACAAGACCTACGACCTGAAGCAGGGCACCTCGGGCACCGGGACCCTCTTCACGGACGACAACGATGTCTGGGGCAACGGTCTGCCCGCCGACCGCCAGACCGCCGGCGTCGACGTGGCCTACGGCGCGGCGGCGACCTGGGACTACTACAAGGAGGAGTTCGGCCGCAACGGCATCCGCAACGACGGGGTCGCCGCCTACAGCCGCGCCCACTACGGCAGCAACTACGTCAACGCGTTCTGGCAGGACAGCTGCTTCTGCATGACCTACGGCGACGGCTCGGGCAACACGCACCCGCTGACCGCGCTCGACGTCGCGGCCCACGAGATGAGCCACGGAGTCACCGCCGCCACCGCCAACCTGAACTACTCGGGGGAGTCGGGCGGCCTCAACGAGGCGACCTCCGACATCTTCGCCGCCGCCGTGGAGTTCCACTCGCACCTCGCCGCCGACCCCGGCGACTACCTCGTCGGCGAGAAGATCGACATCAACGGCGACGGCACCCCGCTGCGTTACATGGACAAGCCCTCCAAGGACGGCGCCTCGCGCGACAGCTGGAGCTCCTCCCTGGGCGGCCTCGACGTCCACTACTCCTCGGGCCCCGCGAACCACTTCTTCTACCTGCTCTCCGAGGGCAGCGGCGCCAAGACCGTCAACGGCGTCTCCTACGACAGCCCGACGTCGGACGGGCGTCCCGTCACCGGCGTCGGCATCGAGAACGCCGCCGCCATCTGGTACCGGGCGCTGACGACGTACATGACCTCGACGACCGACTACGCCGGCGCGCGCACGGCCACGCTCCAGGCGGCCGGCGACCTGTTCGGGGCGTACAGCCCCACCTACCTCGCCGTCGCCGACGCGTGGGCCGCGATCAACGTGGGCAACCGCATCGCCCTCGGCGTCAACCTCGCCCCGATCGCCGACCAGACCAGCGGCATCGGCCAGGCGGTGAGCCTCCAGGTGGACGCCTACACCACCAACTCCGGGGCGGGCCTGACCTACGAGGCGACCGGACTGCCCGCCGGACTGGAGATCAGCCCGAGCGGACTGATCTCCGGAACGCCGACCGCCCTCGGTGACAGCGACGTCTCCGTCACGGTCACCGACGCCACCGGCGCGTCCGTCACGGACACCTTCGGCTGGCGGATCGCGTACATCTACGCCAACGGAGCCCGCGTCGACATCCCGGACAACGGCGCCGCCGTGGAGTCCCCGGTCACGATCACGGGCCGCGACGGCAACGCCTCCGCCACCACGTCCGTCTACGTCAACATCGTCCATACCTATCGCGGTGACCTGACCGTCGACCTCGTCGGTCCGAACGGCACGGTCTACTCCCTGCTCAACCGCAGCGGCGGCTCGGCCGACAACGTCGACCAGACCTTCACGGTCGACGCCTCCGCGCAGCCCCTCGACGGCACCTGGAAACTGCGCGTCCAGGACCGCGCCTCGATCGACGTCGGATACATCCAGCGCTGGCAGCTCACCCCCTGACGGGGAACGGCCCACGCCGCCGCCCGGGTCCTTCGGGGCCCGGGCGGCGGTGCGTGCGGGGGATGTCCCCGACGGGATATGGGTGTTGACCCCGATGGCGCGCACCACTCGCGTGCGTGATCGTGGAAAGGGCCCGGGGAACCGGGCACGCCGGAGCGGGCCGCCGACGGCCCCCGGCGCCTTTCGTCCACGTGTGAAGGAGAACCGCCCATCCGCTCCCGCGCTGTGCCACGAGCCCGACTCCCCCTCCCCGCAAGGGAGGTGACGCATGGGACACGCTGACACGCTGCTGGCCATGGGCGGAGCCTTCCTCGCCGCGGCCTTCCTCGCCCGTCTCGGAAACCGCATCGGACTGCCGACCATCCCGCTGTTCACCCTCGCGGGAATGCTCCTCGGCCCGCACACCCCGGGCTTCGTCCTGGTCGAGGACGCCCACGACTTCGAGATGCTCTCGGCGCTCGGCCTGGTGCTGCTGCTGTTCTACCTGGGCCTGGAGTTCCACCTCGACGACCTCAGGACCGGCGGCAGACGTCTGGCCCTCGCCGGCGGCGGATACCTGCTGCTGAACGTCGGCGCCGGACTCGGCTTCGGCCTCGCGCTCGGCTGGGGCGCGCGCGAGGCGCTCGTCCTCGCCGGCGTCCTGGGCATCTCCTCCTCCGCCATCGTCACCAAGATCCTCATAGACCTGGGCCGCCTCGGCCGCCCGGAGACCCGGCTGATCCTCGGGGTGATCGTGGTGGAGGACGTCTTCCTCGCCCTCTACCTCGCAGCTCTGCAACCGGTGATCGGCGGCGCCCACGGCATCGTGGAGGTGCTGGTGCAGGTGTCGAAGGCGTTCGGGTTCCTGCTGCTCCTGGCCGCCGCGGCCCGCTACGGCACGCGCGTGATCGGCCGGCTCATCCATGTGCGCGACGACGAACTCCTGGTCATCAGTTTCCTCGGCGCGGCCGTGCTCGTCGCGGGAGTGTCCGAGGTCCTCGGAGTGGCGGACGCGATCGGCGCCTTCATGGTCGGCCTGATCCTCGCCCAGACACCCTCCGCCGCCCGGATCCGCCGACTGGTGCACCCGCTGCGGGACGCGTTCGCCGCGATCTTCTTCTTCGCCTTCGGCCTGGCCATCGACCCCGGCGACTTCGCGGCCGTCCTCGTGCCGGTCGCCGTCGCGGCCGGGCTCACCGTCGCGATGAACGTGGCGGCGGGACTCATCGCGGCCCGCCTGTACGGCTACGGCCCCGAACCGGCCGCGAACATCGCCGCCACCCTGCTGGCCCGGGGCGAGTTCGCGCTCATCCTCGCCGCCATGGCCGCGAGCGCCGGGCTCGACGACCGGCTCGCCCCGTTCATCGCGGGCTACGTCCTCGTCCTGGCCGTCCTCGGCCCGGTGGCGGCCGGCCGCGCACACCTGATCGCCCGTCTGCTGCCCGGCAGGGGGGCACCCGCTGCCTTTCCGCGCGGGACGTCCGTCCCCGAGCCGGAACCGGCGGGTTCCGCCGGCCCGCCCGGACCGCCCGGACCCACGGCACCCGCCCGCCCGTCGGCCGACGCGGACGCCGGCGTCTGAGAGAAGCCCGGCGCCAGGCAGCGGAGGCGAGGAGTGAGGCGGCCGGGAGCGGGCGCGGAGCCTGCGAGGGGCTTCGTAGGGGCCGGCCCGCCCGGCCCCTCCGAAGCCCCTCGGACCCGCGCCGGCGTCGGCACGTCCCTCACCGCGGCGCCCGTCGCGGAGGGCCCCCGTCGCCGCGGACGGGTGCACGCGGCAGCGGCGACCGGGCACCGCCCCCCCGCGTCGGCGACAACGCGCGGTTCCGGCGTCGAACCTGGTCGCGGCGGTCGTCGGCCTGGTCCCGGCCTTCGGCCCGGCCCCGCCGTCGGGCCTGGTTCCGCCGTCCGGCTCAGCCCCGGCCTTCGGCCAGGTTTCGCCGTGGGCCTGGTTCGGGCCGGTGGGGCGGACGTCGGGGGCTCAGGTCCGCCGGGGTGCGGGGACGGCGCCGGCCACGAGCTGGGCCAGGGGTGTGCCGTGCGCCCACAGCCGCAGCCGGGGGCCGTCGATCAGATAGGTGTGGCCCTCGCGCGCCGCCCACACCTCGTCCCGGTGCGTGAACGTGCCCCGGTGCACGACGAGCCGCAGCGGCGGAGCGGTCGGCCCCCGGGGCCGGGACCGCGGCCGCGTCCGGCAGGAGCACGCCTCCTCGTCGGGCAGCGGTTCGGCCACGGGACGGAACGCCACGTCGAGCCGCCGCCCGCGCTCGTCGCGGGCGGCGAGGTGGAGGGCGTCGTGCCGAGCGGGCGACGACACCCGCCAGCCGTCCCGCCGGAGCATCCTGGCCACGGCGAGCACCAGTGCGGGCGTGTCCAGCTCCGCCAGTTCCTGGGCCGTGTAGTAGCCGCCGCGCAGCCGGGCGGGCCGACGGGAGCGACGGTGTACGACGACGCCCGCCACCACGAGCGGTGCCAGGGTCAGCGCGCCGGCCGGCCAGCCGAACGCGCGGCAGACCAGCGCGAGTCCCGCCAGGCACGCGCCCGCGAGCGCGAGCACCGCGCTCAGGGCGGGGAGCACCTCGCACAGCCTGGGCCCGTCGCGGCCCGCCGCACGCAGTTCGCGCACCGTCCGGCGGCGGCGCGCACAGGCCGACTCGCCGGCGCGCGCCCGATCGCGTCCACGTGCCATCAGGGTCGGCCCCCCACCCCACACACAACGACGTGTAGGGGGTGGATACCCGGCCACTCGGGGGATTGCGCCCGAAAGTCCCTTTTCCGCCACGTCTTGGCCGAAGAGTGCCCAGCCGACCCCTTCTCCCCGTGCCGTCCCTCGCCGTTCGCTCCTCGCTCCCGCGGCCCCGGACGACGGGCCGTTGTCAGTGGCGGGTGGCAAGCTGCCGGTCATGGACGAGGTTGAGTTCCTGCGGGGCCGGGTCTACGGAGCGGACCACGAGGACGCGGGCCCCCGCCCGGAGCGTGTGTACGCGCATCTGGTGGGCGGTCCGCTGGACGGGCTGCTGCTGGACGTCACCGACCGCTCGGCGCACGAGCTGCGCGAGGTGGCGCTGATCACGGAGATAGGGCGCTACGGGCCCGGCGGCCGCGCCCTGTACGCCCGGCGCGAGGGCGACGGCGGCCGTCTCGACTGGCGCGGCGACGTGCCGGGCGTCCTGTGAGGCGAGGGTTCCGGCGGGGTCGGGCCACCGGAAGGATGGCTTCCATCGCCCGCGAGTGATCAAATGTGCGAATGTCCACAGGATCCACCTCCGCCCCCCTCGCGACCGCCGCACCGACGGTCCGTCACGGCTGGCACAAACTGCTCATCGCGCTCGTCGTGCTCGGGCGCCTGACGCGCGTCCCGGCGGCGGTCGACGCCCCCACGGGGGCGACCCCGTCCAGCTGGTGGCTCGTGGTGTGGGAGGTGCTCGCCCTGGTGCTGGCCGCCTTCGCGGTGAGCGAGTGGGAGATCCTCGCGGCGGCCTCCTGGCGCATGTCCGTGTCGCAGTGGATCTGGCTGGTCCTCTTCCATGTCGGCCTTCTCGGCTTCCTGGGCTCCGTGCTGTTCCAGCTGCTCCGGTAGGGGCGGCGGCTCCGGCAGGGGCTCGGGCCGCTCCGGTCGGGCGTCGGCGCCGTCGGTGGGCGGCGGGCGCTGACGGCCGGATCATTCGTTCGATCGTACGAACATGGCTTCGGCAGGGTTACTTCTGCGCCCTGCGCTTGATAGGAAACTTTCCTGTCAGTCGCAACACAGGATCACCCCACCCCCCACTCCTCACCTGGAGCCACTGTGGTGCACATGCCCCGGCCGTCCGACGGCCCCGCCCCCGCCTCCCGCCGCCTCTTCCTCACCCTCGCCGGCGTCGTGGCGGCCGCTCCCCTGCTCGGCGCCCCGCAGGCGACGGCGGCCCCCGCCGCCAAGGGCCTCGACGACCCGGCGAAGAAGGAGATCGCCATGAAGCTGGTGTCGAGCGCGGAGAACTCCTCGCTCGACTGGAAGGCCCAGTACAAGTACATCGAGGACATCGGCGACGGACGCGGCTACACCGCCGGCATCATCGGTTTCTGCTCCGGCACCGGCGACATGCTCGACCTCGTTCAGCTGTACACCGACCGCAAGCCCGGCAACGTCCTGGCGAAGTACCTGCCCGCCCTGCGCGCGGTCGACGGCAGCGACTCGCACTCCGGCCTCGACCCGAACTACCCGAAGGACTGGCGCAAGGCCGCCCAGGACAGCGCGTTCCAGCAGGCGCAGAACGACGAACGCGACCGGGTGTACTTCGACCCGGCGGTCCGCCAGGGCAAGACCGACGGGCTGCGCGCGCTGGGCCAGTTCGCCTACTACGACGCCATCGTCATGCACGGCGACGGCGGCGACCCCACCAGCTTCCGCAACATCCGCAAGCGTGCGCTCGCCAAGGCGAAGCCGCCGGCGCAGGGCGGCGACGAGACGGCGTACCTGAACGCCTTTCTCGACGCCCGGGTCTGGGCCATGAAACAGGAGGAGGCGCACAGCGACACCAGCCGCGTCGACACCGCCCAGCGGGTCTTCCTGCGCAAGGGCAACTTCGACCTCGAACCGCCGCTGGACTGGAAGGTCTACGGCGACAGCTACCACATCGGCTGACGGCCGGCGGCGCCGGGAACACCTCGACGACCCACCTGGGCGCCGCCCCGGCCGGACCGCGCCCGCCGCTCCCGCCCGGCCGGGGCGGCGGGCGCGGCGGGCGCGCGGAGACCGCGCGCGTGAGGCGGCTGGGGCGTAGGCGGTGGGTTAGCGGGTAGTCGCGCGGATATGAACGGGGTAGCAACGAAGGCGGTCCGGATGGCACCTGTCCCGCCCGATCAGGGATTTTCCTCGTCCGAGGGGGCCCCTGCCGAGACGACGGTGGCCCTGGACGGCAAAGACGGCTGCATCGCCCGGGCGCGGCAGCTCACGGGCGAGTTCCTCACCCGCGTCCAGCGCCGGGAGGGCCTGACCGTGTCCGCCCGGGCCATGGACCTCTCCCAGCTCGTGGTGAGCGAGCTCGTGACCAACGCCCTCAGATACGCGCCGGGGCCTGTCCTGCTCCAGCTGCGCATCGCCGGCGCCGCCGTGGAGATCGCCGTCTGGGACAGCGAACCCGCGCTGCCGACCCCGCACGCCCCCGACCCCACGCGGGTCGGCCAGCACGGTCTGGAGATCGTCCGGGCCGTGGCCGAGGGCTTCGCCGTGACGAGGGAGCCGATCGGCAAACGCGTCGTGGCGCGCCTGGGCCTGGCCGACCGGCGCTGAACCCGCGCCGTCGGAGTCCTTGCTCACGAGGGCGGCCGCCGGGCGGAGGGAGACCGGTCCGCCCTTCGGCGTGTCCGGGACGCCCGAAGCGCTCGGGTTGCCGGAGGCGCCGGGGGGCGGCCTCAGTCCTGGAGAGGGGGCGCGTCGACGACGCTGAACTCCGTCCGGCCCAGGACGAGCACCCCGTCGGACAGCGGCGTGCAGCGCACGCCCCCTTTTCCGCGCAGGGCCCGTTGCGCGCCGGGTCCCACGGTGACGTCCATCCAGGCACAGGGGCGCGCCGGGCGGTTCACGGCGAAGGCCACCGGGCCGGCCGGGCCGTCGAGCACGATCGTCGAGCCGACGCAGGAGTCGATGTCGACGCCGCGCAGCAGGATGTTGCGGCGGGTGTGCCGCAGGCCGACGGCGGGGTCGATGTGCCGGGGCAGGTGCTCCTCGGCCATGAAGGTCACCGAGGCGTCCCGGTGCGCCGGGCGGCCGTAGTAGCGGTCGCCGACCAGTCCGAGGCCGCGACGCACCTGGACGGATGTCGTCGATTCGTCCCGCGGTCCGGCCGCCGGGCCGTCCGCGGGGCGTCCCGCGAGCCGGTGCGACGCCGAGACCAGCAGCTCCACGATCTCGATCCCGGTCATGGAGGCACTGTAGTCCCGGCGCCGCCCGGCCCTGCGTGACTCGTGTCAGGGACGCAGCGCGAGCGTGGAGCAGTTGGACATGGCGGGTTCGCCGTCGAGCCGGTCGGCGAGCCAGGAGATCGCCTGGCCCTGGTCCACGAGCAGCGGTGTGACGTGGTTGATCAGCGCCCGGCCCGCACCGGGCAGGATCACCGGCTTGTACGTGACGTCGGCGCCCTTGGCGCACCAGGCGACGGCCAGGGCCCGCGCCTGCGCGTGCGGCACCAGGTCGTCGGCGGTGCCGGTCGCGACCCGCACCGGCGAGGCCGGCTCGCGGGCGCCGATCCGCTGGTCGGCCAGGAAGGCCTTGAGCGCCGGTTCCGAGGCGACGACGTCGCTGATGGACCGGCCGTCCGTGGTCCAGGCCGTGCTGCGGGCCGAGTTGTAGGCGAGCAGGGCGTCGCCGACGCACATCGTCGACAGGTCCTTGAGAGCGGCCCGCCCGGCCGCGTTGAGGTGGGCCTCGGCGATGGGCCGCAGCGCGGGGTCGGACTCCAGGAAGCCGTTCACCGACCAGCCCAGCGCGCCGGCCAGGTCGCTGCCGTCGATGGCCTTGGTGACGGCGACCAGGTCGGCGGGCGGGGCTCCCGCGTACGTGCCGGCGAGCGCGACGTCGGGAGCGTAGGAGGGCTGAAGTTCGGCGGCGGCGGCGGTGGCCCCGCCGCCCTGGCTGTAGCCGAACAGCGCCACCCGGGAGCCGGTGGTGAGCGAGGTGCCGTCCAGGGAGCGGGCCGCGCGGACGGCGTCCAGAACGGCATGGGCCTCGTCGACCCGGTTGACGTAGGTGTGCAGGCGGTCCGTCGAGCCGAGGCCCGTGTAGTCGGTGACCACGACGGCGATGCCGCGGGCGAGGAGGCGGTACATCGCCAGGTCCTCGTAACCGACGGACAGGGTCTGCCCGTTGACCACGAGGGGGTGCTGGAGGCCGAGGGAGGCGGCGCACTGGTCGCCCTGGCCCAGGGTGCCGGGGGCCACGGCGACCAGCGGGCGCGGTCCTCGGCCTGTCCAGCGCGCGGTGGGCTCGATGTAGGCGCCGGTGACCGCCATCGGCCGCCCGGCGGAGTCGGTGGACTTGTACATCAGGCGGGTCGCGGTGCCGGGCAGCGGTCCGCCGATGCCCGGCAGGCTCAGCGCGAGGGGGAGCGGGGCGGACCGCACGAGGGCGCCGTCGGCGGCGGGCAGGTCGGCGGGCGGGTTGTAGAAGGCGGGGATGGTGACGCCGCGGGAGACCACGGTGTCCGAGGGGAGCGAGGCGTGGGCGGGTACGGCGGTGACACCGAGGCAGGCGGCAGCGGTGACGGCTGCGGCCAGCAGGCGGGTGGGGGCGGGCATGGCGGACCTCCGGGAAGGGGAGGGCCGAGCCTTCGTCTGCGGCTCGGGCGGCGGACGGCCCGGTGGGGTGCGGGCCGTGACGACCGAGCGGTACGTGGCCCCGGTCGCCCACCGCTGCCCGTACCGCTCTCTTGGACGAACTGTTCTGAGAGGAACTGTTCTTAGACGAACTGTCAGGACCGTAGCGAGCCTCGGGTTACCCGGGGTAGCGGTCGGCAGGTTACGGTTGGGTAATATGACTGACCGGTAGTAAGGGCGAACTCTTCGCTGTGGCGATCACAGGTATCGCTCGGGGTGTTCGGAAACGGAGCATTGGCGGCACTTCCCGTCAAAACAAGACCTCGTGGTCGCCTGTCGCTAGCGTCCCGAGCCATGAACACGGACCGCACGCGCGGCGCGCGACTCGGCGACCCCGCCCCACCGAGCCACCCCACTGTGCCGCCGCCCGGCACACACCACTCGCCGACCCAGACGGTGACCGCGGGCGACCACAACACGATCACGCAGAAGAACACCTCGCTGAAGTTCTCCGTCCCGGTCGTCGGCCCCCTGCTCAGCCTGGCGTACGCCCATCCGCTGATGGCCGGGCTCATGGCCGTCGTGCTCGTCGGGGGAGGCGGCGCGGCGGTGGGCGCGGCGCTGCCCGACTCGACGACGTCGCCCTCCACTTCGCTGGTGCGCGGCTTCGTCATGCAGCGCTCGGACGGCGAGAAGGGCGCCGTCGGCTACGACTTCACCCCCTCGCCGCCCGTCGTCGCCGACGCCGGCACGGACGCCCTCTACGTCCAGAGCGGCTACCTGATGTCCACCAACGGCAAGCTGGCGTCGTGGAGTTCGTCCGAGGTGCCCACGGCCGAGGGGTGCCGCAAGGCCGTCGCGGAGCACCCCACGCGCCAGACAGCCGTGTCGGTCACGTTCGTGATGTGCTACCTCGACCGCAACGGCGACCCCGGCTACATCTCCGTCACCGGCACCGACGACACGTCCGTCACGATCGACACCGCCCACCTGGGCTGACCCGCGCCCGAAAGGCCGCTCCCCGCGCACCCGCCGCCCCCGCCACCGCGCGGCCGTGCCGGTCGGGCGGTGTGGTTGACTGCCTCCGTGCTGCATGAGTCTGTCTTCCGCACCACGGACCTGCCGGTGGGCGCCCGGTTCGACGCGTGGACGGAGCGCATGGGTCGCACCCACGCCCCCATGCAGCTCGACAGCGACCGCACGGCCGACTACCACGGCCGGCAACGCGTGATCGGCCTGGGCGACGTGACGCTGTGGCCGGCGACCTTCGACCACCTCGTCTTCCGGCGCACGCCGAAGCTCATCCGCCAGTCGGACCCCGAGTCCTACCATCTGTCCCTCCTGCTGCGGGGCGAGGGAGCCGCCGACTGGGGCCGCCAGCGGACCGCCTACCGCGTCCACGACTTCCACACCAACTCCTCCTCGCGGCCCTGGGAGATATTCACCGGCGCCGACCCCGTCACCATCGTGGGCGTCGAGGTCCCCCGCGCCCTCGTGGCCGTGCCCGCGCGCCACGCGGACCGCGTCCTGGGCAGCCTCATCTCGGGGCGGGAGGGAATCGGCGCCCTGCTGGCCCAGTTCCTGTTGCAGTTGGTCGCGGACACCACCGTCTACGAGCCCGCCGACGCGCCCCGGCTCGGCACGGTCGTCACGGACCTGGTCACGACCGCGTTCGCCCACGCCGTCGACGCCGACCTGCGCCTGCCGCCGGAGACGCACGGCCGCACGCTCGTCCTGCGCGTCAAGGAGTTCATCCGACGGCACCTCGACGACCCCGGCCTCACCCCGGCCGCGATCGCCGAGGCGCACCACGTCTCGCGCAGCTACCTGTACCGCCAGTTCCAGGCCGAGGGCCTCACGGTCGCCTCCTACATCCGCGACCAGCGCCTGGACAACGCCCGCCGTGAACTCGTCGACCCCCGTCTGCGCGCCCTGCCCATCCACGCCGTGGCCGCGCGCTGGGGCTTCCCGCGGGCCGCCGAGTTCACCCGTGCCTTCCGCACCGCCTACGGACTGCCGCCCAGCGAACTGCGCGAACGGGCACTGGCCCAGTCGCGCGGTCCCGTCCCGCCCGAGGGCGTGGTGGACGCCACGCCAAGGGGCCGTGGACGCTCCGCCAATGACACACCAGGAGTCACTCCCGCACCATGGTGACCACCACGGCACCGGCCCGCGTCGTGCCAGGACAACAGGGGAGCCCTGGCACGGCGCGGGCGGCGCGGGCCCCGTTCGGCCGTGGATGATCGAGTGGTGACGGTCCGGGGGCGGGCGTACCGTCGAACGGTGGACACGACAGTGGACGACACCGTCCGTCGCACTCTCCCCAGGGTCCGCCGCCGCGCGGGCGACACGCCATGAGCAACGTTCCGCAGCCCACCTCGGTACCCCGCACCGCCGGCCGACAGGACGGCGGGGGACACGCGATGGCGCTGCTGGTCATCGCCTCGTGTCAGCTGATGGTGGTGCTGGACATCACCATCGTGAACATCGCCCTGCCGGACATCCAGCGGTCCCTGGACTTCTCCACCACGAGCCTCGCCTGGGTGGTCAACGCCTACACCCTCACCTTCGGCGGACTGCTGCTCCTCGGCGGCCGCACCGGCGACATCCTGGGCCGGCGGCGGATGTTCGTCTGCGGCGTGCTCCTCTTCGTGCTCGCCTCCCTGCTCGGCGGCCTCGCCCAGAACGAGGGCCAACTCCTGTCCGCACGCGCCCTACAGGGCGTGGGCGGCGCCATCGCGTCCCCGACCGCGCTCTCCCTGGTGAGCACCACCTTCCGCGAGGGCCCCGAACGCAACCGCGCCTTCGGGGTGTTCGCCGCGGTCTCGGCGGGCGGCGGTGCGATCGGCCTGCTCGCGGGCGGAATCCTCGTCGAGTACCTGAACTGGCGGTGGGTGCTCTTCGTCAACGTCCCCATCGGGCTGCTGATCGCGCTGGCGACACCGCGCTACATCAAGGAGTCCGAACGCCATCCCGGCCACTTCGACATCGCCGGTGCGCTGACCTCCACGGTGGGCATGGTGCTGCTGGTGTACGGGTTCATCAGAGCGGCGCAGGAGGGATGGCGGGACCCCTACACCGTCGCCTCGTTCGTCGCGGCCGTCGTCGTCCTCGCGGTGTTCGTCCTGGTCGAGCGGCGTTCGAAGCAGCCGATCACGCCGCTGCACATGTTCGCCGACCGCAACCGGGCGGGCACGTACGGCATCATGCTGTGCCTGGCCGCCGCGATCTTCGGCATGTTCTTCTTCCTCACGCTCTTCGTGCAGAACGTGCTCGGCTTCAGTCCGCTCGCGGCCGGGTTCGCCTTCCTGCCCGTCAGCGCCGTGATCGCGGTGGGCGCCGGGCTGGCCTCACGGTTCCTGCCCCGGTTCGGCCCCAAGCCCTTCATGGTGGTCGGCGCGGTGCTGGCGGCCGCGGGCCTGTCCTGGCTGACCCTGACGGACGTGCACTCCACCTACGCCGGCAGCGTGCTCGGGCCCATGCTCGTCTTCAGCCTGGGCATGGGCATGGAGTTCGTCTCCCTCACCCTGATGGCGCTGTCCAACGTCTCCCCGCGGGAGACGGGCGCCGCGTCAGGCCTGCTCAACGCCACTCAGCAGGTGGGTGGTTCGCTCGGCCTGTCCATCCTGGTCACCATGTACGGCACGGCCAGCCGCAACGAGGCGAACCAGCAGGTCCCCGACTTCCTGGCCCAGGCGACGCCGGGTGAGCGCCTGCGCTTCCGGCGTACGGGCCTGCTCCCCGCGCCGTGGTCCGACGAGATCCTCACCGCGGGCGTCACGGCGGCCTTCGTCATGGCGGCCATCTTCACGGTGCTGGCCGCGCTCATCGCCGTCCTGGTGATCCAGGTCCGCCCCTCGGACCTGGAACGACTCAAGGGCGGCCCGCCCCCCGACGGCGCCTGAGCGCCGTCGCGCCCGATCACCCGCTCCCGGTCCGCCCGCGCCCGGCGCGCGCCGCCCCCGCCGCGCGTCCGCCGTCACGGTCACGCCGTGTCACGCCTTCTCGCGCCGCCGCGGGGGTTTGCCGCCGGAGTGAGGGGCAACGCGATGTCCATGACTGAACCGAACAGGAAGACGAACCAGGAGTCCGACGCGAAGCGGACGACCGCCGCCAAGGCCCGCAGCTCCGCCGCGAAGGCCACCGCTCCGGCCTCCCAGGCCGCCACGAGCGCCGCGAGCAGGACGACCGGCGCGGCGACCGCCGCCAAGAACGGGGTCGAGCGGTCGGCCGAGGCGACGAGCGGCGCCGTGCAGAGCGCGGCCCAGGGCGCGGTGCGAGGCGTCGAGGCGAGCCGCCAGGCGATCGTGACGACGTCGGGTCATGTCGCCGCGACCGCCAAGACGGCATGGACGGTCATCGCCCACCGGAAGCTGGTCGCCGCCGGAGCGGCCGCCGGTCTCTCCGCGCTGACCGCCGCCTCGTACGCCGTGGGCCGCCGCTCCGGACGTCACTCGCACGGCCCGATCACCCGGCTCACCGGCGGCCGGATCTGACCCGGCGGTCGCCTCGGCAGCACGGCCCCCGGCGCGCCCGCGCCGGGGGCCGGGCCGTGCCCCGGAGAGCCGGGCCCCTCTGACGGCCCCTCACCCGGCGTGGCCCTCCCGCGAATCCGGCGTCCGGCGGGGCGGACGGCTCTCGGCCCTGACCGGACCGGCGCACCGGCCGCCGTCGACGAACCGACCGCCGCCCCCGCCCCCGCATCCACTTTCGTCACGACGATCCAGACCATCGGCCGACTGCGCCCCGGCCCACCACGACGGCACCGTAGGGGCATGGAGGAAACCGATCGGATCACTCGGGCCAGGTTCCTGGCCGCGATGGCGGCGGCGGGCGCGGCGGGCGCGCTCGCACCGGCGGGGAGCGCCCACGCCGCCGCTCCCCGGCGCGGGTTGCGGCACCGGGGCGTCGTCTACACCGTGGGGGAGGGGGAGACCCCGGCCACGGGCTGGAACGCCCGGCGGATGCGGGCGGACATCCGCGCCATCCGCGACCAGGTGCACGCCGACACCGTGGACGTCACCGGCGACGGGGTCGAACGCCTCACGGCGACCGCGGCCGAGGCGGCCGAACAGGGCCTGCACGTGTGGCTTCAGCCCACGCTCGGCGACGTCCCGGCGCGCGACATCCTCGAACACCTCGCGGAGTGCGGCCGGTTCGCCCAACGGCTGCGCCGCCAGGGCGCGAGCGTCGACCTCAGCGTGGGCTGCGAGTTCTGGCTGTTCGTGCCCGGCATCGTGCCCGGGGACACGGCGCTCGAGCGCGTGCGCAACCTGATGAACGGCGCCTATGACCCGGTGCTCTTCCAGCGGCGTCTGGAGGCCTTCACCGCCCGCGCGGCCGGCACCGCCCGGTCCGTGTTCGACGGCCGGATCAGCTATGCCGCCGCACAGGACGACCACGTCGACTGGACGCTGTTCGACATCGTCGGCATCGACTACTACTCCTTCTTCCACCGCCCCGCGGACCACGTCGCGCAACTGCGCGGGTACCTGCGGTGGGGCAGGCCCCTGGCCATCACCGAGTTCGGCACGTGTGCCTACGTGGGCGCTCCCGAGACCGCCGGCATGGGCTGGGACGTGGTCGACCACGACAAGGACCCCGAGGAGATCAAGGGCCACCTGGTGCGCAGTGAGCGCACCCAGGCCGACTACGTCACCGCACTCCTGCACGTCTTCGAGTCGATGGGACTGTACGCGGCGATGGCCTTCGAGTTCGTCACCCCGGACGCCCCGCACCGGCCCGACGACCCCCCGCACGACCTCGACCTGGCCTCCTACGCCGTCACCAAGACCGTGCAGGCCCGCCCCGGGCGCCCGGAGTCCGGTTGGCACTGGGAACCCAAGCAGGCCTTCCACGCCCTGGCCCGGCACTACGCCCGCCACGCGGCCGACCCGCACCGCGGGTGAACGGCCCGTGAACCGGTGACCGAGGCCGGGGAGTTGCCTGTCCGTCCGGCCGGGTCCCGGCAAGCGCGCCTTCGGGGGCATGGTGCGGCCCTCAGCGGTTACTCCGGTGACATGGCAGCGAGAGCGAATTCCCACGACGGCCGCGCCGAGGCTCCGGCGTCCGGCCGGGAGCGGACGGCGGGCCCGGACGAGCGGGTGGAACGGCACGAGCCGGACGAACCGGCACAGTTGCCGAAGCGGTCCTGGTGGGCCGTGATGAAGGGCACCGTACGGGAGTTCCAGGACGACGAGCTCACGGACCGCGCCGCGGCGCTGACGTACTACGGCGTCCTGTCGCTGTTCCCGGCCCTGCTGGTCCTGGTGTCCCTCCTGGGCGTGGCCGGGAAGTCGGCGACCGACGAGGTCCTGTCCAACCTCCGCAAGGTGACGCCGGGATCCGCCCGGGACGTCATCAGCGACGCCGTGCAGCAGTTGGAGGGCCGCGGCGGCGTCGGCTCCGTCATGGCGGTCGTCGGACTCGTGCTCGCGGTGTGGTCGGCCTCCGGCTACACCGCCGCCTTCATCCGCAGCGCCAACGCGGTGTACGACATGCCCGAGGGGCGGCCGGTGTGGAAGGTGCTGCCGATCCGCGTGGGCGTGACGGTGGTCCTGCTGGTGCTCGCCGTCGTCAGCGCGCTGATCGTGGTGTTCACGGGCGGCCTCGCCCGCCAGGCGGGCGCCGCGCTCGGCGTCGGGGACACGGCGCTGACCGTGTGGTCCATCGCCAAGTGGCCGGTCCTGGTCCTGCTGGTCACGATCATGGTCGGCATCCTGTACTGGGCGGCGCCGAACGTACGCGGCCGGGGGTTCAGGTGGATCACCCCCGGCAGCGTCGTGGCGCTGCTCATCTGGCTGGTCGCGTCCGCCGGGTTCGCGTTCTACGTGGCCAACTTCGCCTCGTACAACAAGACGTACGGCGCGGTCGCCGGCGTGATCGTGTTCCTGGTGTGGCTGTGGATCAGCAACATCGCGATCCTGCTGGGCCTGGAGTTCGACGCCGAACTGGCCCGCCAGCGCGCCGTGGCGGGCGGCCTTCCGGAGGGCGAGGAGCCCTACGTCCGGCCACGCGACACGCGGGCGTGGAGCGAGGAGGACAAGCGCCGGGCGCAGGAGTGAGACGCACCGGCGCGGGCGGCGGAGCTCAACGCACGGGGAAGCCGAAGGAGTAGCCCTGCTGCTTCAGCCACGGCAGGACCTCGCGCAGGGCGGCGACGGTCTGCGACCGGTCGCCGCCCGCGTCGTGGAAGAGGATGGTCGGACCGTCCGCCACCTCGCTCTTGACGGTCGCGACGATGGCGGCGGAGCCCGGCTTCTCGAAGTCCTTGGTGTCGACGTTCCAGCCCAGCGGCCGCATCCCGCGGGAAGCGGCGAGATTGCGGCTGTAGGGCGTGAACGCGCCGCCCGGCGCCCGGTAGTACACCGGGCGGACGCCGCCCGAGGCCTCGGTGATCATGCGCTCGGCGTCCAGGATCTGGTGGGACTGGTACGCCTCGGCCTTCTTGTCCATCGCGGTGTCGTGGGACACGGTGTGGTCGCACAGCCGGTGCCCGTCCGCCACCACCGCCTTGACCAGGTCCGGGTGGGCCTCGGCCTGGGTGCCCACCATGCAGAACGTGGCCTTCACGCCGTTGTCCCGGAGCACCTTCAGCACCTGAGGCGTCCACGTCGGGTCCGGCCCGTCGTCCACGGTGATGTTGACGCCCCGGGCGCCGTGGTCGGAGGCGTGGGCGATGTCCACGGACACCTTCGCCTGGACCGAGCCGGGGCTGCCCGGGGACGGACTGGCCGAGACCCCCGCTCCCGCCTGCGCACCGGTGGCGGGACCGGCCTGCGCGGTCCACACCGAGGTGACGGCCGCCACTGTCGTGACCCCGATCGCCGCCGCGAATACCCGGCCGTACCAACCCCGCCCGCCATGCCGCGCCATGTCTGCCCTGTCCTCGTCGTGTCCGTGCGTCCCGTGCAGTTGTCAGGACGGCGAAAGGACGCGGGGGGATCCGCCTGTTACCGATTGCGGACACTTCCGCGGGAGTTCGCGGACGAACGAGGGGCCGCGCGGCGACGCGGCGGCGCGCGCCGCCGCCGCCGTCGAGGGTCCGACGTCGGGTGTGCACGCGCCGCCGCGTCCTGGAGCGCGGTGACCCGGAGAGGTCACCAGGTGTGGGCGACGTCCACTACGAGATGGTCGGTCTGGCGCAGCACCCGGAAGGGCAGGCGGGCGCGCACGCCGAGTCCGAACTGGGTGACGCCCTCGAAGCTTCCGGCGTAGCGGGTGTCCCGGAAGGTGCGGTACCCGGTGAGGTTCACGCCCGGCAGGGGCTGGGCGACCCGCCCCGGGTAGGTGGAGGCGCCGGTGTCGACGTCGTACGCCGGGGCGTCGACCCGGACCTCGATGATCGCGCCGCCGCCGACGGGGATGGGGCGGCCCGAGCCGTCCTGGTGGAGCTGGTCGACGTACCCGACGGAGAAGCCGAGCCGGGCGGCGCTCGCCCCGGGCACGTCGATGACGAACCGGTCGTAGCAGTCGTGACGGCCGGTGCGCACGTTCGTCACCGACTCGGTGGTGGAGGCGGAATAGGTCTTGCCCAGACTGCCCCAGCCGGTGGGACAGACGACGGCCGCGCGGGGTGCGGCGGCCGGCGCGGCCACGGCGGGAGCCACGGACGCGCCGAGCGTGACGGTGAGAAGGGCGGTGGTCGCCCAGACGGTTGTGCTTCGCATCATGGTCTCCCCCGAGGAGTGTGCGTGTCGGACATCTACTGAGACAACCGGAACGCCCCATGGGTTGCACCGCTTTCCGCCCCGGTGTGCCCGAACGGGTCCGTGCCCGTGCCCGCGGCCGATGCCCGCGCTGCCGCGCGGTTCGCGCCGGGCGACGAGGTCGGGGAGCGTCGTGCTCAGCGGTGGCAGGTCGCGACGCCCGGCCGCCAGGGGCAGGCGAGCGCGGCGAAACCGCCGTCGGCGAGCACGTCGACGCTGAGCGTGGCGCCGCCGCGCAGCACCCGCCGGTCCTGGACGAGGCCGTCGGCGCCGTCCCGGACCGTCTCGACCAGCCACCTGCCCGGCCCGAGGGCCAACGGCACCGCGGCCGTGCGGGCCGCGCCCGCGTACACCCCGCCCAGGAACCACCGGTCGCCGCTGCGGCGGGCGAGCACGGCCTCCTGCCCGGGCCGTCCGGCGAGCAGCCGGGTGTCGTCCCAGGCGGCGGGGACCTGCTCCATGAAGGCGCGGGCGAGCGGTCGTGCGTCGTAGGACTCCGGGGTGCCCGCGAACATCTGCAGCCCCGACTCGTAGGCGACGGTCAGCCCGAGTTCGGCCGCGTCGGTGTCGGGCCGCAGACCGACGCGCTGGAAACCGCCGGGGGTGAAGTCCATGGAGCCGACGACGTTGCGGGTGAAGGGCAGGGTGGTGAGGTGGGCCGCGGTGTTGGTCCGCTTCTCCTCGCCGCCGACGCCCTCCAGGGTCATCACGTGCGGCCAGGTCCGCTGGATGCCCTTCGGGACGGTCGAGCCGTGGAAGTCGACCATGAGGTGGTGGGCGGCGGTCTCCGGGAGGATCGCGTCGTACCACCGGAGCATGGACTGCGCCTCCGAGTTCATGAAGTCGATCTTCACGCCCTTGACGCCCCAGCGCTCCAGGGTGGGCAGCCAGCGGGCGCGTTCCTCGGGTGTGTCCAGGTCGCGCTGGTGGATCCACACGACGATGCCGACGCCCTTGGCGCGGGCGTACCGGACGAGTTGCGGCATCCAGCTGGTGGTCTGCCAGTCGGGGTCGGTGACGTCCCACTGGTCCTTCTTGAAGTACCAGCCCGAGTCGACCGCCTCGTAGGGCCAGCCCCGCTCGGCTGCGTAGTCGACGTACGCCTGCTGCGCCGCCAGGCTCTGGCCGGCCGTGCGGCCGCCCGCGAGCCAGGTCCACAGCACGGTGCCGGGACGGATCCAGGAGGGGTCGGCGACCTTGGCGGCGGGGGCCAGGTCGTCGGTGAAGGTGGACCGGGTGACGGTGGCGAGGTCGCCGGCGACCACGGCCCGCCACGTGGTGGCCAGCGGGCCGTCGGCGTCGACCCGCTCGTCGGCGAGCTGGACGCGGTAGGCGCCGCTGCCCTGGGTGTGGGCGAGCCGGGCGCCCGAGTAGCCGCCGGCGAGGTCGGATTCGGCGAGCAGGGCGTAACCGCCCGGTGTGGCGAAGAGAGCCTGCTCGGAGTAGGCCCCGGTGGGGGCCGTGGCGGCGGTGTACTGGGCGAACTGGCCCTCGTTGTCCACCCGGTAGGTGCTCAGCCAGGCGTCGGCGTCGGCCGGCAGCCGGAACGCGGAGGTCTCGCCGAGGACGTCGCCGTGCCCGGCGGGCAGGACGTAGCGGTAGGCGACGCCGTCGGCGGAGGCGCGCACCACCAGGTCGACGCGGGCGCCCGCCGCCCCGGCGAACGACAGCCGCGTCTCGCGCATGCGCACCGTGCGCTCCAGCCGCTTGCCGGACGCCGTCCGGTAGCGCTCCTTCACGGTGCGGTCCTCACGGTGCAGGAAGCGCAACCCCTGGGAGAGGTCGGCCCCTTCGGTGACGATGCCGAGGGGCGACGGCTCCAGCACGGTGCGGCCGTCGCGGGAGACGGTGAGGCCGAGCGTGCCGGTGGCGTCGTCGAGCGTCACTCGCGCGCGGGGCGCGTGCGCGGCCGGGGCCGCCACCTGCACGGTCCAGGCGCGCTCCTGCCGCGAGGACTGCCCGGCCTGTGCGGACCCGTTCGTGAGCAGTGCGGCCACCAGTCCGGCGCAGAGCGCGGACAGCGCGGTTCTGATCGGAACAGCCATGGGAACCCTTCCGGTTGTCGACGGTGCCGAGCGTGCGGGCGTGCGGCCGGCGGTTACGGGAGTCCCCAGGCCGCACCGGGTTCGGCGACGGCGACGGGCGCGATGACCAGGTCGGGGCGGGAACCCGAGTGGATCAGCACCTCGCGGCCCCGGGGCAGGTCGACGGAGAGGACGCCGTCGCCGAGGTCGTGGGTGCGGGCCGGGCTGCCGTCGTCGAGCAGCGCGGTGAGCCGGCCGACGAGCCCGTGCTTCACCTTGAGCGGCTCGCCCGCCAGACTCCTGATCCGGACGAACCGGGTGCGGCCCGCGGTGCGCACCGCGCTGACCAGGAACGCGCCCTGCGTGCGGAAGTCGTGCAGGGTGAGGTCCGTCCAGGCGGCCGGGACGGCCGGGAAGATCCGCACGACGCCGCCCCAGCTCTGGCAGAACATGTCGTGCAGCGACTGCGACGCGGACAGCGGCGTCTCGATGACGGGGCCGGCCTCGGTGTAGTGGGTGTTGGCCTGGCAGGGGTAGCGGGTCGTGGGATCGAAGAACTTGCGCAGATAGGCGAGGGCGGTGTCGCCGTCCCCGGTCATCGCGTACAGGGAGGCCGCGCCGGTGTAGCTGTACCCGCGGTGGGCGCCGGTCAGCGCGTGCCAGTGCTCGACGGACCTGATGATCAGCTCGCGGTTCTCGGGCTGGTCCCAGTTGACCAGGTACAGCGGATACACCATCAGCAGGTGCGAGTAGTGCCGGTGAGACTGGGCGTAGGGGGTGTCGGCGCCGATCATGAAGCCGTCGGCGTCGACGGGGTAGGGGGTGAGCCGGGCCAGGACGTCCCGCCAGCGGGGCGCCGCCTCGTCGTCCACGCCCAGCAGTTCGGCCGATTCCAGGAGCGTGCGGCACCCCCAGCGGATGAGGGCGAGGTCGTAGTTGGTGTCCTGCGGGGGCACGACCGGGTACTCCGGGGACAGCGTGCTGGGCAGGTGCAGCCTGCCGTCGCTGCCGGGGGTCAGGAAGTGCAGGTAGTAGTTGATCGCCCGGCGCAGCACGGGGTAGACCGTGTCGCGCAGCAGGCCTTCGTCCATGGAGTGTCGGTAGGACAGCCACACGTTGTGCAGCGCCCAGGTGAGGTCGCCGGTCTCGGCTCCGGTGCCCGGCCGGCCCACGTCGCGGGTGGCGAACATGTCCGAGCTGCGGCCCACGCCGGAGCTGTCGGAGCGGTAGGCGGCGGGCACGTTGGCGATCAGCTGTTCCTGGTTCTGCCGCAGCGTGCTGGCCAGCGAGTCGAGTTCGGGGTGGTTGGAGCCGTGGATGAGCCAGTACTCCAGCTGGACGTTGAGGTTCCACCAGACGGCGGGCCAGGGCGTGGGCTCGAGCCACGGTCCCGAGGTGGCCATGACCGGGCCGCCCGCCCGGCTGGCGGAGGCGACCTTGTAGAGCTGGATCCAGTGGAAGCTCTGCAACCGCTGGTCGGGGAACGAGACGAAGCTCTTGGGGTAGAACGCGTGCCACCAGTCGGTGTGGCGGCGGCGCAGGGCGGGGTAGGACTTCGCCCGGCGCAGGGCGCGCAGCGAGTCGGTCTCGGCGGCGGTGGTGGAAGGGGCGCTGTGTCCGACGCTGAGCAGCAGTTCCGCGCCGTCGCGGCGGTAGGCGGTGGCGGTCTGGCCGCCCGTGAGGGGTTGCAGCACCTGCTCGACGCCGTCGGCCGACGTCTTGGCGGTCCAGGGCGGGTTGGGGGTGTAGCCGGCCGGCGGGTCCTCCTGGATGCGCCGGGGACTGACGGCGTCCTCGGGGTGGAACGTCCAGACGACCCGCTCGCCGCCGTCGGCCGTGACCCGGACCGCCAGGACCTCGTCGTGGACGAGCGCGGCGAGGGTGAGGGTGCCGGCGCTGGTCGTGACGGTGCCGGTGAGTTCGGCGTTCCACAGGCTCAGCCGCCAGTCGACGGCGGTGATCGTGCCGACCG
Organism: Streptomyces hilarionis; assembly: GCF_024539675.1. Classification (GTDB taxonomy): domain Bacteria; phylum Actinomycetota; class Actinomycetes; order Streptomycetales; family Streptomycetaceae; genus Streptomyces; species Streptomyces hilarionis. The sequence goes on from NZ_JAHHIT010000115.1 coordinate 26,161, forward strand.
GGTCGAGGGTGAGGTGGCCGACGGGCAGCCGGCAGGTGCCCCAGCCGCTGCCGAACGCGGGCCGGTGGTCCTGCACCCGGCCGTGCTGGACGGTGAAGCGGATCCGGTTCGCGCCCGGTTCCTGATAGACCATGCTCCCGAGCAGGCCGTCGCCGAGGAAGGGACCTTCGTACCAGCGGGTCGGCAGTCTGCGCCAGACCAGGTCCTGGCCGTGCAGGAAGTCGGCCCAGGCGCGGTCGGAGCCCATCGTGTTGCGGAGTTTCCACGGGCGTTTCGCGCCGGCCGTCGGCGGGGCGGCGGACGCTGACCGCGCCTCGGACGACGGCCGGGGTCCGGCATGGGCCGTCCCGGGCAGGGCTGCCGCCGCGGCACCGCCGAGTGCGGTGCCGATCACGGCTCGACGGCGTAAGGGTGCGCTCTCTCCCGACTGCGGATGCATCGTCGTCCTCCAGACAGACGTGACGGGTCGTCAAGACATCGGGTGTATCGGCGAACCTAGAGATGCCCCGTGTACCTGTCAATGACTGGGCGGGGACTCGGTCCGGGAGAAGGAGCACAGTGCACGTGCACGAGCAGTGCTTGACTGCATGTGCTGCCCGTTTCCGCGCTCACCGCCCGCCTTCTTGACTCCTCCGATGTATTCAGCTTGTCTGTACCAATGACCGCCGCGTCGACGACGGGCGCATCGACGAGGGCGCGCGGACGCCGGTCCTGACGACGTGACGCCTGCCTACATGACGTCTGCCTCCGTGACGTCTGCCTACGTGACGCCTGCCTCCGTGACGTCTGTCGACGTGAGGCCCGTCGACGGCCGCGCGCCGCATGGGGGTTCGACCGGCAGGCCGCCGGTACGACGACGGCCGCGCCGCGCGCTCGTTCCCGGTCACCGCGCCCAAGAGCGGAGACCACGGAATCGAGCACGCGGCGCGGCCGGGGCCGGCGCCGGGACGTCGCTCAGACGTTGCGGCGGTACTGGCCTCCCACTTCGAAGAAGGCGTCGGTGATCTGCTGGAGGGAGCAGACCCGGGCGGCGTCCATGAGGACGGCGAAGACGTTGCGGTCGTTCACCGCCGCGTCCTTGAGGGCGCTCAGCGCCTCATGGGCCTCGTCACGGTGTCCCGCGTGGAAGGAGCGCACGCGCTCCAGCTGCGAGACCTTCTCCGCCTCGGTCGCGCGCGCCAGTTCGATGACGCCGGGCTCGGCGGTGTCGGCGTGCGGGTTGCGGAACGTGTTGACGCCGATGATGGGCAGGGTGCCGTCGTGCTTGCGCTGCTCGTAGAGCATTGACTCGTCCTGGATGCGGCCGCGCTGGTAGCCGGTCTCCATCGCGCCGAGCACGCCGCCGCGCTCGCTGATCCGGTCGAACTCCTGAAGGACCGCCTCCTCGACCAGGTCGGTGAGCTCGTCGATGACGAACGACCCCTGCAGGGGATTCTCGTTCATCGCCAGGCCCCATTCCCGGTTGATGATCAGCTGGATGGCGAGGGCGCGGCGCACCGACTCCTCGGTCGGCGTGGTCACGGCCTCGTCGTAGGCGTTGGTGTGCAGGCTGTTGCAGTTGTCGTAGATCGCGATCAGGGCCTGCAGGCTGGTGCGGATGTCGTTGAAGTCCATCTCCTGGGCGTGCAGGGAGCGCCCCGAGGTCTGGACGTGGTACTTCAGCTTCTGGCTGCGCTCGTTCGCCCCGTACTTCTCCTTCATCGCCACGGCCCAGATGCGGCGGGCCACCCGGCCGAGGACCGAGTACTCCGGGTCCATGCCGTTGGAGAAGAAGAACGACAGGTTGGGCGCGAAGTCGTCGATGTGCATGCCCCGGGCGAGGTAGGCCTCCACGTAGGTGAAGCCGTTGGCCAGGGTGAAGGCGAGCTGGCTGATCGGGTTCGCGCCGGCCTCGGCGATGTGGTAACCGGAGATCGACACCGAGTAGAAGTTGCGGACCTTCTGCGCGATGAACCACTCCTGGATGTCGGCCATCATCCGCAGGCTGAACTCGGTCGAGAACAGGCAGGTGTTCTGGCCCTGGTCCTCCTTGAGGATGTCCGCCTGGACCGTGCCGCGCACGCTCGCCAGCGCGCGCGCCCGCAGCTCGGCCGCCTCCTCGGGGGAGGGCTCGCGGCCCTCGGCGGTGCGGAAGGCTTCCGTCTGCTGGTCGATGGCGGTGTTCAGGAAGAACGCCAGGACCGTGGGGGCGGGGCCGTTGATCGTCATCGACACGGAGGTGGTGGGCGCGACGAGGTCGAAGCCGTCGTACAGCGCCTTCATGTCGTCCAGGGTGGCCACGGACACGCCGGAGGTGCCGACCTTGCCGTAGATGTCGGGCCGTTCGTCCGGGTCGCGGCCGTAGAGGGTGACCGAGTCGAACGCCGTGGACAGCCGGGTCGCGGGCTGGCCCTCGGAGAGCAGCTTGAAGCGCCGGTTGGTGCGGAACGGGTCGCCCTCGCCCGCGAACATGCGCGCCGGGTCCTCTCCGTCGCGCTTGAAGGGGAACACCCCGGCGGTGAAGGGGAAGCGGCCGGGCAGGTTCTCCCGGCGCCAGAACCGCACCAGCTCGCCGTGGTCGGTGAAGCGGGGCAGCGCGACCCGCGGGATCTTGTTGCCCGACAGGGACTCCCGGGTCAGCTTGGTGCGGATCTCCTTGTCCCTGATCCGCACCACCTGCTCGTCCCCCGAGTAGGCGGCCACGACCGCCGGCCACTCGCGCAGCTGCTCGGCGACCGGGTGCGGAAGGTTCCCGCGGGCCGTGTCGAGCAGCCCGCGCACGTTCGCCGCGTCGGCGCCGGCCTCGGCGAGCTCGCCGCAGACCGTCTCCAGGCGCTGCACCCGGCGCGCCGCTTCGGCCAGTCGCTCGGTCTCGGCGTGGTAGGCGCGGACGCGCTCGGTGATCTCGGCGAGGTAGCGCACGCGGTCCGCGGGGACCACCTGCCGGATCCCGGAGGAGTGACGCACCTCGACCGGCGCCAGCCTGCCCTCCGACAGCGGCAGGCCCTTCTCCGCCAGGGCGGCCTTGAGGTGCTGGTGCAGCGCGGTGACGCCGTCGTCGTTGAAGGTGGCCGCCGAGGTGCCGAACACCGGCATGTCCTCCGGCCGCATCCCGAACGCCTCGCGGTTGCGCACCAGCTGGCGGCCCACGTCACGCATGGCGTCCTTGGCGCCGCGCCGTTCGAACTTGTTGATCGCCACGACGTCGGCGAAGTCGAGCATGTCGATCTTCTCCAGCTGCGAGGCGGCGCCGAACTCCGGCGTCATCACGTACAGCGAGGTGTCGACGAACGGCACGATCGCCGCGTCGCCCTGGCCGATGCCCGGCGTCTCCACGATCACCAGGTCGAACCCGGCCGCCTTGACCACGTCGATCACGTCGGAGAGGTGTTCCGGCAGCTCGTGGCTGCCGCGGGTGGCCAGGCTGCGGAAGAACACCCGGTTGCCGTCGAGCGAGTTCATCCGGATCCGGTCGCCGAGCAGCGCGCCGCCGCCGCGCCGGCGGGTCGGGTCGACGGCGATCACCGCGATCCGCAGCTTGTCCTGCTGGTCCACCCGGAAGCGGCGCACCAGCTCGTCGGTCAGCGACGACTTGCCCGAGCCGCCGGTGCCGGTGATGCCCAGCACCGGGGTGCTGCGCGCCGCCGCGGTGGCCCGGACCTGGTCCGTGAACTCCTTCGGCAGCTTGCCGAGTTCCGCGCCCGTGATCGCGCGGGCGACGGCGAACCGGTCGCCGGCGAGCACACCCGCGGCGTCGGCGGGCTTGGCGTCCCACAGGTCGAAGTCGCAGTCGCGGACCACGGAGTTGACCATGCCGGCCAGGCCCATCCGCTGCCCGTCCTCCGGCGAGAAGATCGTCACTCCGCCGGCGCGCAGCCGGGCGATCTCGTCGGGGACGATGACACCGCCTCCGCCGCCCACGACCCGGACGTGCTCCGCCCCGCGCGCGTGCAGCGACTCCACCAGGTACTCGAAGTACTCCACGTGTCCGCCCTGGTACGAGGAGACGGCCACGCCGTGCGCGTCCTCCTCCAGCGCCGCGTCCACGACCTCCTGGACGGAGCGGTTGTGCCCGAGGTGGATCACCTCCGCGCCCTGGGACTGGAAGATCCGCCGCATGATGTTGATCGATGCGTCGTGGCCGTCGAACAGGGCCGAGGCCGTGACCAGACGGACGGGGTGCACGGGACGGTGCAGATCGCTCATGGGGCCTTCCCAGACAGATCACGGTGACGCCTACTGAGAAAATAGTAGGACGTCCTAGTAAATAGGGCGAGTGATGTGACCAGAAGCACAGGACGCGCGGCGGGGAGGGTGGTACGGGAGGGGCGGCAGGGACGCGGGAGACCGGTCTCAGGACCGGCCCGGGACCGGGGAACCCGGCCGGAGGGGCGGGGGAGGTCCGG